>DLFD01000053.1 GCA_002482005.1 Lachnospiraceae bacterium UBA7729
CCACATCAAAAATGATTGACCCAAAAACATTGAAAAATATTGAAAAATCCGGAAAAAGGCATTGCGTGGTTTTTCTCTTTATAGTAATATACAGGAAACAGCACTTCTGATTCTTTTTTTCTTTCATTATCTGCAGGATCTGATCTCATCTCTTTTTTCTGATCCTATCACCCACAGGCGAATATGGTCAAAGTTATCAGGTTTTTTGATGTTCTGGAGGACCTGTTCCTTCTGGTACTCTTTCTGTTTCTGTTTCTGGTAGGGGGCTATGCCCTTGTCGATACCTGCCTGGTCTACGGACATGCATCTGACAGCAGTATCCTGAGATATAAACCAGGCTCGGGAGAAGATCCCCCGGACCGGGAGATCTCCGGCAGAATAACTGCCTGGCTGACGATCGACGGGACATCCATTGACTATCCGGTCATGCAAGGCAGCACGAATGAGGAATATCTCAACAAAGATCCCTACGGGGATTATTCTCTTTCCGGCTCGATCTTTCTCGACAGCCGGAACTCTTCTGACTTTTCGGATGATTATTCTCTTATCTATGGCCATCACATGGAGGGAAACCGTATGTTCGGTCCCCTCACGAGCTATCTGAAGAAAGATTTTTTCCATACCCATAAAACTGCGGTCCTGACCGTTGACGGCAAAGCGCTGCAAGTCACATTTTTTGCTGCGATAGCAGCCCCGGCGACGGATCCTGTCATCTTTTCGCCATCGGAAACCTCAGCCGGGGAGCTGATTGCCTGTATCCGGAACAAGGAGGGGATCCTGGATGAGGATGGACTGCGCCTTCAGGAAGGCCGGCGGATCGTCGGACTTTCTACGTGCAGATATCCGGCTTCACTCAGCAGGGTGATCATCTTCGGATACCTCTGACAAGACGGTATTCCCCGCCCGCATAAGGGCGGATGAATATAGAACACTTGAAACATGTCATCAGAAACAAGGAGGCTGATCATGAACAGACAGAAAATATTCTCAATTGCAGGAGCGGCTATGGCAGCTGCTCTTGTGTCCTCAACCGGTGCTTATGCAGAGACACTTCAGGGCTATTCTCCTGTATATGGCACATCCTGCCGTTTTGACAAGTATCTCGTGATGAAGAGCGATGCGGAGGTTCCGCAGCTTACCTGCTTTTTCACGATCGCACCAGGGAAGGCGGTAAAGCCTGCGAAAGGAAGCCCGGAAATCCTGGCGCCTGACGGAACAAGCGTGGATGGGATCCCCAATACGAAAGGGACGCCTGTCATTACCGGCAACGGGAAAGGCGCGTCTGCTGTCTTTATGCCTGGAGATCCGACGGCTGCGGAAAAGAATGCAGGCAAGGGAAAGACGATCGGATTTGCGACAGAAGACAAGTCGGATGAGAAATTTGCCAGCAAGGAGCTGACAGTGGACTTCTCCGGTGTCTCTTTTTCGGAGCCGGGAGTCTTTCGCTGGATCATCAGTGAAACAGATCCTAAGAAGCAGGGAATCACACCGGACCCTCAGCAGAGAACACTGGATGTGTATGTGACGGACCAGGAGGGAGTGCTCAAGGTGTCCTCCTACGTTCTTCATAAGGGGGATGCTGTTGCCAAGGAAGACGATAAGAGTTCCGGCTTCACGAATCTCTATTCCACTCATGACTTGACTTTCCGGAAGGAGGTTACGGGCAACCAGGGGTCAAAGGATAAATATTTTAAGGTACATGTCGCGGTCGGAAAGGAAGAAGGCGCGACTGCAGGCGCTTCTGACCGTTTCCTTGTCGATCTGTCCGGTGCCGAGACTGCCCCGTCCGGCAATGCTGCAACTGTTTACGCTGCCGATGTGATGAAGAAAGCAAACAGCGCGGACTCGCCGGATGAGAAGACGGCAGGTGAGTTTTTAACCGGAGCACAGCTTACCGCGGGTTATGACTTTTATCTGAAAGACGGTCAGGAGATCAGCATCCGCGGGCTTCCGGATAATGCATTCTATACACTCACGGAAGATGCGGAGGATTATCAAAGGAAAGACGGTATCTCTCAGGATGATTCAGGCAGCGGGAAAGCGTATGCGGACAAAATATCCGGATACCTGAAGACGGATATACAGACAGGATTCACGAATAACCGGCAGGGAATCATCCCGACAGGCATCATGATGGCGTTATTCCCGTTTGCCCTGCTTACGGCAGTTGGTACAGGAGGACTTGCCGCCTTCATACTGAAGCTCCGCAGATTATCCGGGCACAGTCAGAAGGGAGACGGACAATGAAGAATACAGTCAGATCTATGAAATCCTCCGGATTTACCATGGTCATTCTGTGTCTGGCCTCCATGCTGTTTCTGGCAGATCCGGCCTGTGCCAGGATGGCTGAGGCCTCCGCACAGATTCCGGTAAGATGCAGCGGAGAGGACACAGGGCAGGACCATATGATCCTTCTGGAACTGCCGGATCCTTCCCACCTGTCTTCCCAGAAGAAGAAACTTTCCCTGAAGAATGGGCAGGGAGGGAACTTCACGGTCAAAGCAGATTATCCCGGAAACTACAGATTCCTTGTGCGTCAGGACGGGGAAAAGGACGATCCCTGCTGGGACAGGACGGTGTACGAGGGGGAGATCATCGTCACGGAAGACGAAGAAGGCGTTATGAGCACCCAGGTTTGTCTCTCCAAAAAGGGCGGCACAGGAAAAGAAAATTCGGCTGAATTCCTCAATAAAACAAAGGAGAAAGAGACAGAGAAGCCAAAACCCCATGAGGAGAAGAAGCCGCCTCATGAAGAGGAAACTGTCACTGAGACACCGGTCCACGATCAGACAGTTCCGGCTCCCCAGGGGGAAGTCCGTACGGGTGACTCCAGTCCCATCGGGACTTATACGGTCCTGCTGCTGATCGCATCGGCAGTGATCGCTGTAAGCATCAGAATATATGCGGAAAGGAAAAAACATGGTTAACAGACATATCAGACGTATCAGACAGATGACCGGCATTCTCCTGGCTGCAGCGGTGGTTTTCTCAGCAGCATATCCTGCTCCGGCGTCAGAGACGGAACAGGAGACCGGCTGCCTGGATACAGAAAACATTCCTGCGGAAGAGGAGAGAATGACATCACCTGCGGGAGAGATGACAGATACCGCTCAGACGACGGAAAAGATACCTGGACCTGCCGAAGATACCACGTCATCGGCGGGAGAAACAGTGCCGGAGACGGGAGATATCGTATCATCGGAGGAAGGAGTGCATCCTGCAGAAGGGACAGTACCATCGACAGAAGAAACTGGGATGACGACGGAAGGTGCCATGACGACGGAAGGTGCCATGACGACGGAAGGTGCCATGATGACGGAAGGTGCACTGATGACGGAAGGTGCACTGACGATGGAAGAAACGGCATCAGTGATTTCCCCGGATAGGGATAATGCGGACGAATCAGATACTGAGGATGGAACAGAGCTTCAGCAGTCTGAGCATGTGACAGAGGTGCAGAAGCCTGAGTCCGGAAAGGAGGATATTCCACGGGAGACCGATCTTTATCTTGAGGAGGTACTTTCCGAAACAGAATCTGATACGGAAGCATATTATGATGAGACTGAAACCGAACTGCCATGCCCGGACAGCCTGGAGACGGTCTTTCAGGAGATGAGGATCAGACTGACTGCCGAAGGAACATTTCCGGAAGGGGCAGAGCTATCCGTTCAGCAGATCCCGGCAGATGCAGCAGAAGAGATCGTAAGGGAGAAGAGCATCGATGAGGCAGGCCCGGATGAGCCGCTCGATGAGGAACCGGAGATCTCGGTATATGCCGCACTGGATATCGCCATCGAGATGGACGGTCAGATCGTGCAGCCGAAGGACCTGGGACTTAAGAATGTACGTCTGTCTATCGAGCATGTTCCGGGGGATGTCTCCGAGGATGAAGATCTCTCGGTGCTTCATATCAGGGAGAATATTCTGGACCAGAGCGGACGGATCGATGAGGATGCTCTTTACGAAGTACCAGATAGAATCCGGAACGGAGAGGTCAGGACGGATGAGTTCACGGATGCAGTTGTGGACACGGATGACGGCTACTCTGCAGAGGTAACGGTTGATTCACTGAGCCCGGTGATCCTCTATGGGATCCGGCAGGCAAAGGCTGCAGCAACAGTTCCTGCTTCCGGATATTACGGACCTGCGGTAGGAAACTACTCCGGGACACTTCCGAAAGGATTCAACGGGACTATGCTGAGAGTATCTCCATCCCAGTTCGAGCTTCATGGCTATCAGCCGATCAGCGGGACATCTTATGGGAAGGCAAGCAACACGGATTTCAGTGACAAGATCTACATGTATCTTTCCAAGGGCGCCATGTTCAATGGGGAATTCTATGATGTGAAGATACGCACGAAGATGGTTACAGGCGATGGATACGCGGTAGGGCTTCATTCATCCGGCCTGGCATCCTTCGGACACCTCGGAGAGCCGGCAAGAAGAGGGACACACGGTGAGGAGATCAAGCTGGAGCTTACCTTTCTGAAACACAGCGATCATAAGGTAAAGGGAAAAGGCCTGAAAGGGATCATAGCCCTGCATGATCTCGATAAAGCGTCTCCTGATCACGATTATTATGAATGCTGGAACCTGAAATCTGAATATTTCAAAGGGTGGTATATCCCGACATCGGCATACAGGCCTTTCACGGTAAAAGCAGACCAGGCAGCATACGGAAAGCAGAAAGCCCTGAAGGCAGGGCAGACGATCACGGGAACACCAGTCAGTGTGATCACCAGTCATATCAATGGATACTATACAATGAGAAGCAGCTGGTATTCGGGAGCACCGAACTATTTCCCGTGGCAGAGCGGAGTATTCGCATTCCAGACGGATTCTGCGGGCAGAGTTTACATGGTATACGATTCCCAGGGCGGTTTTGAGTCACAGATCGGAGGAGATATCTCCGGACTTTCCTACCGGACTACGACGAGATCCGCACTGAAGTATACGGATGTCGGCGGCTGGCCGGGAGACACCAACATCCTGAATTACGGCTATGCTTATATCAGTGGTGTTCCGAATGTACCCGGATATCTTGCTTCCGGCTGGTACACGGACAAGACGGGCAGCAGAGCGTTCGGGACATCGAAGGGAGAATGGCTTCACAACAGTTCGTCAGATGTCGTGATCTATGCCGACTATCAGCCGCTCAGACTGACGCTTGCCAAAAAATCTGCAGATGAAAATATCACGAAGGATAACAGCCATTATTCCCTTGCCGGCGCAAAGTTCACCCTGACAGGGAAGAACACGAAGAAAGTTTACAGCGTCACAACGAACAGTCAGGGAAGTGCAGTGATCAGCCCTGTTCTTGCGGATACCTATGTCATCCATGAAGTCTCTCCTTCGTCCGGTTTTGCCGTCGCTTCGGACAGCACAGTCGTGGTGGATGGCAGAAGCCTTCAGTATTCCGCTTCTGTGAAAGAGCCTCCGGTCACCTATCCGGTGAAGGTGCAGAAGATATCTTCGGATGGCAGCAGGACATACAGCCTGAAAGGCGCGGAGTTTGTCCTTAGAAGCGGAAACAGAACGATCGCAGCCTGTGTCACGGATGAAAGCGGAAGCGGAATCATGAAAGGAATCCCGATCGGAAGCTATACCCTGGTCGAGACAAAAGCTCCTGTCGGGTATCTTCGGAATACGGAGGTAAAGACAGTCACGGTCAGCGGAAAAAATGTGGACGCGAAGCAGAAGGCGGTCCTGATCAATGTTTCGGAGATACCAGTAAGGGCCGGATTCCGGATCCGCAAGACAGACCTCGAGCTGAAGGAAAAAAACTGCAGTGTATCCGGAAAGCCAACTTCGCCAGGCGCAGTCTTTTCAGTCAGCAGGACAACTCCTGACGGCAATGGGATCCAGGGGGATGCATCTCTGAAAGGAGCGGAGTTTATCCTGATCAGCAAGTCATCATCGGACCTGACGGTGAATGGAAAAGTATATAAGCCGGGGCAGACGATCATGTCTTTCAAGACCGATGAAAACGGAGTTTTTCAGTCTTCAGCGGATCTTCTGCCCGTCGGGACATATGAGATCAGAGAGACAGTACCGCCGGAAGGGTTCCAGCTAAGAGGAAAGCACCTTGATGAGACATTTTCTATCGGCGAGGGAGATGCCGGAAAGGTAAAGGATCTTACCGGGATCTCAGCTGAGGACGACCTCATCCGGTTCGATATTGAGATCCGCAAGACTGACAAGAAGACAGGGAAAGCAATAGCAGGAGCGGCTTTTGATATCTATCTGATATCGGGTGGAGACAAACCGTATGTGACGGTCACTACAGATGAGAATGGATATGCGACAACCAAAGATCCCGCTTATCCGCACGGAAGACTTCCTTATGGCAGGTACAGAGTCGTGGAATCTCTGACGCCTGCCGGATACCAGACTGCAGATGAGATACAGGTAGACGGAACAGGCCATGATATGAAGGACGCTTCAGTCAGGACGGTTACCGTGAAGGAAGAACCTGTCACGATCACCGTGAAGAAGAAAGTAACCGGCAACATGGGAAACAAGACGAAGGACTTTCACTTTACTCTGAAGCTGACCGGCAAAGATCCTGCCGAAAACCTGACATGCACGAAGAATGGAAAAGAGATGAGCCTTGCAGTCAGGGACGGGATCTGCACATTCACACTTCGCCATGGCGAGGAGATCACTTTCACAGATATCCCGTACGGAACCCACTATGAGCTGACAGAGAAGGAAGCAGACAGTGACGGCTACTATACAAAAGTGAAGGGAGAGCAAGCCGGAGACCTTGTGAAAAGTGTCGGGATCATCTATACAAACCGGTATGATACGATCATCCCGACTGGCATCGATATGAATACCGGGATCTTTTCAGCAGCAGCTCTTGCAGCTCTTGTCTTTGCGTTCATCCTACTGAGGAAAAGAAGAGAACGTGTCTGAACTATCATTCTGATCTTAAGATTCCCCAAAGAGGCAGACTGCCCTGTTATGGGCGGTTTGCCTCTTTGCAGCAACAGGGTCTCGTTTGCCATCGTGCTTGCACGAATGGACACCAGAGACCCTGGGGAACAGCGAGAAGCTTTGCTTCGAGCTGCTTTCAGGTGCGAAGATCGAGTAGGCGGACGGAGCCCTGCCTCGAATTAAGACTACGGGCTGCAAAGCGTCAATGCTGCATGGAAAGGCAGCTGTGCGGCAGCCCAGGGAATCGGATCCATGCTGCCAAGGAGAGATGAGCGGATATCCGCGGCATAGTGGGACAACTGCTCTAAACATGTTATACTAAGAAAAAACAGACCTCAGGGGTGAAAAAGATGGAACAGAATCAGTATATTATGGCGCTTGACGCCGGCACAACATCGAACCGCTGCATCCTGTTCGACCGGAAGGGCAATATCTGTTCGGTCGTGCAGAGGGAGTTTGAACAGATCTATCCTCATCCGGGATGGGTGGAACAGAATCCGATGGAAATCTGGTCGACACAGATCGGAGTGGCGGCAGAAGCAATGGGAAAACTGGGAGCAGGTCCGGAGAACATCGCTGCCATCGGGATCACAAATCAGCGTGAGACGACGATCATCTGGGACAGATATACAGGAAAGCCTGTCTATAATGCAATCGTATGGCAGTGCCGGAGAACGGCTCCGATCGTGGAAGAACTTGTGAAGGATGGCTGCGGCGACAGGATCCGTGAAAAGACCGGCCTGATCCCGGACCCGTATTTCTCTGCGACAAAGCTGAAGTGGATCCTCGACAATGTGCCGGGAGCAAGGGAGAAAGCCGAGAAAGGTGATCTTCTTTTCGGAACGGTCGATACCTGGCTGATCTGGAACCTGACAGCGGGCGATGTCCATGTGACGGATTACACGAATGCATCCCGGACGATGCTGTATGATATCCACAGGCTCTGCTGGGACAAGGAGATCCTGGACAGACTTGGGATCCCGGAAAAGATGCTGCCTGAGGTGCTTCCGTCCAGTTATCCGTACGGAAGGACCAAGGACTGTCTGATCGGGGATGGGATCCCGATCTGCGGAGCTGCAGGTGATCAGCAGAGCGCACTGTTCGGTCAGTGCTGCTTTGAACCGGGAGAAGTCAAGAATACATATGGAACCGGCTGTTTTATGCTGATGAATACCGGGGAACAGGTTATCAGATCGAATCATGGACTTCTTTCCACCATAGCCGTGTCGCTGAAGCAGGGAGAAGTTCAGTATGCTCTGGAAGGCTCCGTGTTTGTTGCAGGAGCGTCCATCCAGTGGCTGAGAGACGAGCTGAAGATCATCTCTTCCGCACCGGAATCAGAAAAATACTGCAGAAAAGTCCCGGATACGGATGGCTGCTACGTGGTCCCGGCGTTTACCGGGCTTGGCGCGCCTTATTGGAATCCGGAAGCGAGAGGTATGATCGTCGGACTTACAAGGGGAGCGAACAGAAATCATCTGATTCGGGCTACGGTAGAGTCGCTGGCGTACCAGACTTACGATGTCCTTGGAGCTATGCAGAAAGATTCAGGCCTTCTGATCAAAGACCTGAAGGTAGACGGAGGAGCTTCCGCCAATGACTTTCTGATGCAATTCCAGGCGGATATCCTGAATTCGGATGTGGTCCGGCCGAGGTGTGTGGAGACGACCGCCATGGGCGCCGCTTATCTTGCAGGACTTGCTTCCGGCTACTGGCAGGATAAGTCAGAGCTTCGCGATAACTGGGTAAAGGGTAATGTCTTCCGGCCGGAGATGGAAGATGGACGACGGAGCGAACTTCTGCGTGGATGGAAGAGAGCGGTGTCTGCAGCACTTGCCTGGGCTGATGATAAGGGCTGAATCTCCGGTGATCTTTGATTCCTCCGTCATACAAATATTGAAAATATATTGCGGTTTTGTTAATATTAAAAGGCATGGCGGGGGAATTTAACCGGGAACTGGTCCCGGAGGCTGTGTAAGTGAAAAAATACTGGCATGACAGATTCTGTAAGACTGCAGCATGTGCTGTTTTGGCTTCCGCTCTGATGCTATCAGGCTGCGGAAGGGAAGAGAGCATAGAGGTGACAGGCTTTCCGGAAGTCGAAAAGACGGAGGAGACTGTCGAACCATATGACCAGAAGCAGGAAGCAGAAAAGACAGATCCCATGATCGTTGTATATGTACGAGGTGCGGTCAGGAAACCAGGTGTCTACAAACTGCCGGATGGTTCGCGTGTCTATGAGGCAATCGATGCAGCAGGCGGCTTTGACTCCGGTGCGGACAGGGAATGGCTGAATCAGGCTGAGCTTCTGACGGATGGGGAGATGCTCACCGTATGCACTCTGGAGGAAACCCTGAAGCTGAAGGAAGCAGGGGGTGGCCAGCTGCAGGAAACAGCTGCGGGAACGGGAGCTTCCGGGAAGACTTCAGGAGCTGGCGATCCGGCTTCTGAAACATCCGGCAGCGGTATCGTGAACCTGAACTCGGCAACAAAGGATCAGCTTATGACCTTGCCGGGGATCGGCGAAGCCAAGGCAGATGCCATCATTCGCTACCGGGAAGAGAATGGTCCGTTTTCTTCGACGGAAGATGTCATGAACATAAGCGGGATCAAGGATTCCGTTTATTCCAAGATCAAAGACCGTATTACAGTTTAGAGAGACAGGAAGGAAAGTATGGCAAGGAAGGTTCTTGTAGTAGATGATGAAAAGCTGATCGTGAAGGGCATCCGCTTCAGTCTGGAGCAGGACGACATGGAGGTCGACTGCGCTTACGATGGAGAGGAAGCAGTTCAGAAAGCGAAGGAGAACCAATATGACATCATCCTTCTTGATCTGATGCTCCCGAAGCTCGATGGAATGCAGGTATGCCAGCAGATCCGGGAGTTTTCTGATGTCCCGATCATCATGCTGACTGCCAAAGGCGAAGACATGGACAAGATCCTGGGGCTGGAGTATGGGGCAGATGATTATATCACCAAGCCTTTCAATATCCTCGAGGTCAAGGCAAGGATCAAGGCGATCATGAGGAGAACGCAGGGAAAGGCTTCAGGCGAACAGAAGGATAAGCTTGTGGAAGTCGGAGACCTTGTGATGGACTGTGATGCAAGAAGAGTATCCATTAAGGGCAGGGAGATCAATCTGACTGCCAAGGAATTTGATGTGCTTGAGCTTCTGGTTCTGAATCCGAATAAGGTCTACAGTCGTGAGAACCTTCTGAATCTGGTATGGGGATATGAGTATCCGGGAGATGTCCGTACTGTCGATGTCCATATCAGAAGGCTGCGCGAGAAGATTGAGGAGAATCCTTCCGATCCGAAGTATGTGCATACAAAGTGGGGAGTCGGGTACTACTTCAGCCATTAATACACCATATTATTCCCTGAAGAGAATCAAAGACGGAGTCAGTTACTCGCAATGAGGTCTGCTCCGTCTTTTTTTGCAGTATCTGAGAGTTGTGCAGTTAAGCAATATAAGTGAGTTCCCGTGCAGCGGTTTCCTCTATCGCAGGCTGGAGGGAGGACTAAATATTTGCGGTTCATTGCTGAATGGTCTATACTGAAAAAAAATTCAGTGAAAAAATATTCAGTGAGAAAAATTCAGCAGCCTGTATTGGAGGCCTATATGTTTATTGGGAGAAAAAAAGAGCTTACAGAGTTGCATCAGGAACTGAACAGCAGTCACAAAACGTCGATTATGATCTATGGCAAAAGAAGGATTGGAAAATCAACCCTGATTCAGGAAGCTTCCAGAGATTACGAAGGTACAGTCATCAACCATTTGTGCGTTCGGAGCAGTTACCAGGGCAATCTGGATTTACTGTCGCGAAGCATTGCACTTACAATGCATCTGCCGGAGATACATTTTTCACAGATTTCTGATGTTTTTTCCCTGCTGGGTTCCATGCCACAAAAAATTCTGCTCGTACTGGATGAATACCAGTATCTGAAACAATCCCTGCGAGAAGGTGAGATGGACTCTCTGATGCAGGGCGTCATAGACAGACTGCCTTCTAACGTACGCCTCATACTATGTGGTTCCTATATTACAGTCATGAAAGAACTTCTGAAGGAAGATAATCCGCTATTTGGACGCTTTAGCCTAATCATCCACCTGGAGGAGATGGACTATCTGGATGCTGCCGGGTTTGCCCTGCATGCACAGAACAGAGACAAGATCTCGAGGTATGCTGTTTTTGGGGGATCGCCATATGTGCAGAGCGTTTTGAAACCGGAAAGCAGGGTGAGGGATGATATTATTCGCCTGCTTATTCCATCAACAGGCATATTGCGTACTTACATCGAGAATGTCATGCTGAAGGAAATCCAGAAAGCTTATGACATCCGGATCTTCGAGGCAATCGGTAACGGAAAAAAGAAATATTCCGAGCTCTCTGCGAGGCTCGAGAATGGAAGCAGCGGGCTGCTTGATAAACAACTAAAAAATCTGATGGATATGGAAGCGATCCGTAAGGTAGCTCCGATTAACAGAAGAACAGATCGGAGAAAACAGTTTTACGAGATCAGCGACAATCTGATCCGTTTTTATTTTACTTATATATTTGGAAATACGGCTGCCATATCCAATTTGGGAGAAGAGGCGTATTTTGATGCCTATATAGCGCCATCTATACAGGAATTTATAAGCCGCAGATTTGAAAATATCGCCATACAGTATTTCCGCCGCAAAGCCCGCTCCGGTGAGATGACAGGTGTTCTTGATTTCGGGTCTCTATGGTATGATGACCCGGAGAATAGAAGGAATGGAGAATTTGACTGCGTACTGCGTCGGCAGGATGGCTTTGACTTTTATAAATGCAGATATTATCAGGATCCCATGACAGAGGCAGAGTGCAGAAAAGAGGCAAGGCAGATTTATGAGGTGCCTGGTGCTGTAGTTCGAAAGATCGGATTTATATGTTCGGCAGGGTTTGATTTTGAATCCGACGAATATGATCTGATTTCAGGAGACAAACTGTATGATTCTGCAGAACTGCACCCAGTTTAAGGCTGTCTGGCCAAAACAAGGCTTTTGGAGACAAGTACTGTGAGGGACATTATGGCAGCAGGGAACCGACAGCGATTACACTTGACCCGATTGAGAAGAAACGATGGCGACAGGGAACGAAAAGAGGATTTGATGGGGGTGTCTTAATGGCTAACAAATATCTGAATCTGGATCAGCTGGAAGACGGTGACTGTCTCTATCATTACACGAAGGGAACCAGCCTGATGAACATTCTGAAGACGCAGGCAATTTTTGCGACCAGAAGCAGTTTCCTGAATGACTCTAATGAGATGGGCTATATTCTCCATGTGATCGATGATGTGATCAGAGAAATACAGAAACCAGCATGGCAGGAGCTGCTGAGAATGCAGATCATGAACAGCCTGGAGAATTTCAAACGCCATGACAGCTTTGTTCTTTCATTCTCGACAGATGGGGACAGCATTACACTGTGGGCAGAGTTCGGCGACCGGACCGGATACAGCATCGCATTCGATGGAATGAGGCTGCTCAGCCAGATAGAGAAAAATCAGGAGATCTACTGTCATGGCTATGTGATCTATTCCGAGAAAAGGCAGCGGTCTCTGATCCGGAATCTGCTTACGGACACCATACCAAAGAAGATCGGCGCTTCATTTGAAGATATTATGGAGAATGCCGTTTCCGGGAAAAACAGAGAACAGTTTTCGGAACTGTGCCGCCGGATAAAGAAGATTCTCAGCGTCTATGCGATGTTTTTCAAGCAGGAAGAGTTCGCTCCGGAGCGGGAGTACCGGCTGGTTTTCCGGGATCCGGATAAGAGTGCGGTCCAGTTCCGGGAGAAGGACGGTTTTCTTCTTCCCTACATTGAGATCGGCTTCGGAGGCATGATGCCGGTCAGCAAGGTCACAGTTGCTCCAAAGAACCATGTGGATCTGGCGAAAAAAGGTATGATCCAGTACCTGGAGCAGCTTGGATATGATGTCCCGGTACAGCTGTCCAGACTGAAGCTGAGATACTGAGCAGCCGGGAACTTTGGAGAACATAGATGATCATAGTTCAGCACATAGAAGATTCCGCCATGGATATATATGCGCGGCTGAATGAAAACCAGCTGCGTCACTATTTTGAGCCGGATAAGACAGGTGCATTTATTGCGGAGAGCGAAAATGTTGTGGAGCGGGCACTTGACGCAGGGTATGAGCCGCTGTCACTGCTGGTTGAAGACAGATATGTGGAAACAGGAGCAGGAGAACTGATCAGGCGGATTTCGCAGATCGGGGAAGGGGAAGGAAGGGAGATACCAATATATTCCGCTTCTCTGGATGTTCTGTCCAGAATGACTGGATATCATCTGACAAGGGGGATTCTGGCTGCATTCCGAAGAAAGCCATATGTCAGTGTGAGTGCCCTCTGTGCAGACGCGAGCCGTGTCGTTATTCTGGAAGACGTGGAAAATCCCACCAACGTCGGCGCCATCTTCCGCTCGGCAGCAGCTCTCAGCATGGAGGCTGTCATTCTGACAGATGGCTGCGCAGATCCTCTGTCCAGAAGGTCCAGCCGGGTCAGCATGGGAACTGTTTTTCAGATTCCATGGACACGTTTTGCGGATGAAAAACAAAGGAGAGAGGCTGAACCTGCCTGGCCGGATCAGGGCATCCGTCTTCTTCGCACGCTCGGTTTCACAGTCATCTCCATGGCGCTGAGGGATGATACCATCGCCATCGACGATCCGCTTCTGAGGGAGAAGGAAAAGATTGCTGTTATTCTTGGAAATGAAGGCACTGGCCTGACGCATCAGACAATTCTTCAGAGTGATTATACAATCCGTATTCCCATGCGGGAAGGTGTGGATTCGCTCAATGTGGCAGCAGCAAGCGCTGTTGCGTTCTGGGAACTGGGCAGAAATCGGAACTGAAAAAACGCATATATTTCAGTATTGTGCATGCCCCGAAGAGAAGTGTAGGATAATATCAGCCTGTCTGCATTGCCATGCGGTGATCGCATTGCCAGAGCCGCTTACGGCAGCGAGAGAACGCGGCGGGACGAGGAAATTGGCTTATGTTCAGAATCTATTCGAAAGATCAAAGCGGGAAACTCTATCTGTCTCCCTATGCTGACGTTCATATCTCGGAAGAGCTTCTTTCTGTCCGGCAGATGATCTTTAACCAGACACTGACTTTTCCCTGCAGCAGGGAGGATGGGAAGAAGCTTGTCAGAAGCCTTCAGGACGGAATCAGGGATGAAGATCTCCTGAAGCTGATCAGCGGTATCTCCACTGCCGATGATCTGGAAAGTGAAGAAGTCCTGAGAGACTGGATCAGGGCGGGGGTGTTGGAATGATTACGGAAGAAAGGGTCTCCGGGTATCGGAAAGGCAAGCTGACAGTCTTCGGGACCGTTGCACTGATCGGAGAATCTTCGGCTTATGTGATCAGACCGGAGACAGGTACCGGCCTTGCCATGGATCTTGCATCGCTATCTGCGCTCCGGAAACAGGAGATCCAGGATGATCTTGCGTTCACGATGGTCCAGCGCGGACTTGCCTCCTATGACAGAAGCAGGGATCTTTCTGCCTGGCATGAGGACGTAAGGCCGGAGTTTTTTCTGATCGATCTGACAAAGACATGCAATCTGTCCTGCCGTTACTGCTTCAGGGAGTTTGAAAAAAACTATCCGGTCATGACGGAAGAGATGATCGACGAGATCTCAAGCTGCCTGATCGCTTACTGGAGGGAGCATCCATATCTGAAGCTGAGTCTGCAGCCATGGGGCGGAGAACCGCTTATCTGTCTGCCTCTGATCCGCCGGCTTCGCAGGAATTTTGATCGCGCAGGTCTTTTCCCGAAGATCATGATCGAGACGAACGGAACCCTGATCACGGAGGAGACAGCAGCAGCGCTGAAGGAAGACCGGATCGATATCGGTATCAGCATCGATGGCAATGCTGTCGTGCATGACCTGCAGAGACCGCTTGCGGCGGGAGGAGGCTCTCTCAGATTTGTAGAGCAAGGGGTTGATAATCTTCGGAAAGCCGGTTATAGTGGTTTTGGAACGATTACCGTTGTTACCGAAAATACGATAAGGCATCTATCGGAAGTACTTGAATATTTTGCAAATCTTCATGTAAGAAGCATAAAATTAAACATGATGCGAAGAAACAGCCGGAATCTTGGACTTGCTCCGGACCCGAAGGAGTTCGGAGGTTATCTGGACAGCCTTCTTGGATATCTGTATCGTCTGTATCAGCGTCATGTACCAATCGTGGAACAGAATATTGCCCAGCGGCTGCTGAATCTTGTCCACAGGCCGGATAACAATATCTGCAATGCCCATGGCTGTCATGGGGGATACCGGATGCTTTCCTTTGATTCACTCGGAAAGATCTTTCCATGTGAACTCAGTGATTTTCCGGATTACTGCATCGGGAGTGTGAAGGACCATGACCTCAGAGGAATGGTAGAAAAAGCAATCGAGTCCGGGCATGAGTATTTCAGACCCAAGGACCAGTCAGAATGCAAAGACTGTCCGTGGCGGTACTTCTGCCGGGGCGGCTGCAGGTCTGCCGCCAAGTTTGCCTGCGGAGATCCGTCGCGTCTGGACACCACGGAATGTGCATTCAACAAAGCACTGTACCCGAGGCTGGTCGCTATTCTGCTTCAGGACAGAGGATTTGCTGAATATCTGCAAAGCGGAGATGTAGAATGAATTCAATGTATCTTGCGGTTGGCTACAGCTGCAATCATCACTGTTTTTTCTGCCCGATCGGCGATAAGAGCAGGAAAGCAAAAGCTGCATCGACAGAGGACCTGATCGAAGTGGTTGACCGCGGGATCAGGGATGATCACATCGACCATATCACGATATCCGGGGGAGAGCCGACCCTCCACCCAGGGCTGCATGATATCCTTGCTCACTGTACGGAGAATGGACTTCGTGCTACGATTCTGACGAACGGAGATCGTTTTCACGACAGGCAGTTCACGCACGATCTGTTTGAGAGTCTCGATCATTCCAGGATATCGGTCGTCTCCGCTATCCACAGTCCGTACCCTGGTCTTCACGACCATGTTACAGGGTCGGCAGGAAGTCAGGAGCGGACGATCCAGGGACTGAAGAATCTGATCGCCTGTCATATCCCGTTTACCGTGAAGCAGGTGATCAGCAGGTGGAATTTCCGGGACCTCCCGGAGTTTGTCCGGTTCGTATACCGGGAATTTGGTCCTTACAGTGCTCTTACCCTCTGCGGGATGGATTTCTGCGGGATGAATGAAGCGGATACCAGGGAGGTGGCGGTTTCCTACAGCGAGATACGGCCAAACCTTGAGAAGGCGCTTGATTATATCGAGGAAAACCGGGAGACCAGGGGTGGATTCCCGCTGGTAACGGTTGCAGATCTTCCGCTCTGCACCGTGGATCCTTATTACTGGAAGTATTTTGCCATGGTATCAAGAGGCAGACTGAAAAGGTACAGCGCTCCATACAGTGCGGCGGAGACCGGAAAAGACGAGATCCGGAGCAGTGAGGAAGTATGGAATGACTGCGATATCTATTTTCAGCAGTGCCGGGAATGCTGCGTGAAAGACCAGTGTCCGGGAACATGGCGCAGCGCTTTCGAGCATTTTGGTGAAACAGCCGTTAAGGCTTTTCATAAATTCTGAGAAAAGGAGGAGAAATGGATGGATAGACTGAGTGTTTTTTCAGAGAAAATCGGCAGGCCCATTGCAGTGACAGACGGTATGGTCGGCGGGGGAATCTCCACAGGTGCATTCCGCATGGAAGCTGCAAGCTGGTCAGACGGCGGCTGGAACAACTACTCCGGCAGCTGGCTGGATAACGGCTGGAATAACTATTCTGACGGCTGGACAGACAGTGGCTGGAACAACTATTCCGGAGGCTGGGTAGACAGCGGCTGGAACAACTATTCCGGAAGCTGGTCGGACGGCGGCTGGAACAACTACTCCGGCGGCAAGTAATGAGAGAAGGAAAGACCGATTCCTGACAGGCAGATGAAAGCAATTTCATCCGCCTGTTCTTATATGAAGGCTGCAAGCCGCATGGGGAGACGAAGTCGTCTCCTGCCCGATTGTGAAGGCTGCGAGCCGCGTGGGCGGCCATGCCAGCATGGAAAAACCCCAATGCGGCGACAGCTCACCTGACATGCGAAGCATGTGAGATGGACGCGGCGCAGCCGGTTTCTTCTGCTGGCTTCCGTTAAGCAGAGACAGATCCTGAAAAGAGGGGATGTATGGCTAACCTGATGATCACGAAGCAGTGCAATCTTCACTGCAGCTACTGCTTTGCCAACGAATTTGTCAACAAGGACCGCGACATCATGTCGTTTGAGAACTTTATGACCTGTCTGAAGTTCCTGTCCCATGATCCGACGGAACGGATCGGACTGATCGGAGGAGAACCCACTCTTCATCCAGAGCTTCACAGGATGCTGGAGACGATCATCGACAGTCCTTTCCGGTCAGCCTGCCTTTTTACGAACGGAATCCTGGTAGACCGCTTTATCAATGAACTCAGGGATTCCCGCTTTCAGATCCTGGTCAATCTGAACGCTCCGGACAAGGTCGGACAGCCTGTCTATGATAAGATCATTGATAATCTCGATCTCATGATCGACCACAGCTATATGAAAAGACAGGTCGGGGTCGGGATCAACCTGCATCGTCCTGACATGGATTATTCCTACCTTCTGGATGCAGTCAGGAGATTTCATCTGACGCGGGTAAGGGTCTCCGTCTCGGTCCCTAACATGGAAGAAGAGAGGAAGATCGAACCTCTGCGGTATTTTCATGAGATGGAGGGACTTGTCCGGAATCTCGTGAAAGATCTTGTTTCGCTGGGGGCGGCTCCGAACTTCGACTGCAATTACCTGCCGTCATGTCTTTTCACGGAAGAAGACCGGAAGTATTATGAGGAGCATAAGGATGTCCTTTGCAGGAGCAATCTGCAGCAGAATCCTATCTGTGTCCCGTCGATCGACATCCTTCCGAACCTGCAGGTGGTACGCTGTTTCGGGATGAGTGAGATCTGCAAGGCAGACCTGTCTGATTTCAGGAATACGGAAGAGCTGAAGAGATATTTTATGCTGGAGCTGGATGCTCCGGCTTACCAGATCCTTCCGGATGCAGCGTGCGCTTCCTGCAGAGAATACCGGGCAGGCCTGTGCAGCTGCGGCTGTTATGCATACAGGGCAGCGGAACTCAGAAAGCTCAGGAGAAGCCTGAAACAGGGGCGTGAGATCATGGAGAGCGGGATATGACAAGGCAGTATGCGTACAGTATCTGTGACATGATGGACAGGATCGGACCTGCATCCGTACAGGAGGAGTTCAGGAAAGCCGGTCTTATCTACATAGGTTCCTATTTCTGTGACCTCTACTTTCTCTCCGTTCCGGAGAAGGTGTGGGAGGCTGTCCTTGAGGAGATCTCAGGACAGAATAAGAACGCGGTCCTTGTGGTCCCGGTCCCTTCGCAGAGAAATCTGGATGCGGTAAAGGAAAAGGTCAGACATCTCCTGAAGTCCTGGCCGGAGCTGATCGCAGAGCTGGTCGTGAACGATCCTGCGTTTCTTCTTTCGTCCGGGGAATGGGGCGGCGGGAGAGATGTGTGGTGCGGAAGACTGTTCTCAAAGGAGATCAGAGATCCCAGATATCCGCATTTCCGTCAGAACGACAGGATATCCGGCCATATCTCTGAGGACGGCACACTGCTTGGAACAAAGGTCGCGGGATATGAGAAGGAGATGTACTCAGACGGGAGAGGGAGTGTGTCTGCCGCCGTTCATGTCCCGCTTTCCTATATCAGCATGGGGAGACACTGTGAGATCGGGTCGATCCGGAGAACGGTAACGGAGAAGTTCCGACTCTGGGATGGATGCAGCCGGCCATGCCGTGAAAACTGGAATGTGTACAGAAACGGCGGCGTGACATTCCTGAAGTTCGGACGTGCGGTCTATGCTCTTCAGAAGCATGGAGAAGATGCAGGATCCGCAGACAGAGTGATATACGATGGAATCGCAGACCTGGTCCGGGAAGACATCTGACAGACAGCGTCAGGGAAGGAGGAGAGCGCATGCGGCTGCTGGTACCGGTAAACTCCGGTGAGGATCTGAAGATCCTGAAGAAACTGAAGGAAGCCGGGGATCTGAGAGAGACAACAGAGCTTTATATGGGCTTTGATCTTCCGGAATGGTACGAGAGATTCGGACCGGATGAGGACCTGAACCGTATGTCGGCTTTCAGGAAAGAGGCGAACCTGTCAGGGATAGAGCAGGTCTCTGAACTGATCAGGGCTGCATCCGGCATCGATGTCTACATCACTCTGAACGGTGCGGACTATACACCAGAAGAGGAGGAATTCCTCGATGAGGTGATGGCACAGCTTGCAGATGCAGGCGCCTTTGGAGTGATCCTGGGCGATCTTTTTCTGGCAGAAACAGCGATCAGGCATGGACTGAAGCCGGTCGCCTCCACGATGACAGGCATCTATAACAAGGACATGGCGAGACTGTGTGTGGATATGGGGTTTCAGCGGCTGATCCTGCCGAGAGATCTCACTCTGGAAGAGATCAAAGAGATCATGGAAGCTGTGCCGGAAGCGGAATATGAGTGCTTCCTCATGAGAAACGGATGCCGCTATTCCGATTCCAACTGCCTGGCCAGGCACAGCAGCCAGTATGGTGCGATCTGCACTTATCTGGACCGGTCCCAGTATTCTCTCTGCGGCAAAGCAGCGGAGTCATTCACGGAACATGATGCGTCTCTCTATAACCATCATCTGTTTGCATCGGCTTATCAGAAAGCGGCATGCGGGATGTGTGCGCTGTGGGACCTTCAAAGTCTCGGGGTCACTGCCGGCAAGGTCGTCGGAAGGGCAGACGGAGGAAGAAGCCTTCTTTCCGATCTCAGTGATCTGTTCTATGATCTGAAGATCGCCGGACGATGCGGCAGCCGTCAGGAATATCTGGAAAAGATGAGGATGCCGAGACATTACGACAGTATCTGTTATCAGGGATTGAACTGTTATTACCCGGAGGTACGCTACAGGTGAGAAAACTGAACTTTGTGCGGTATAACGGCCACAGGCACTTTGCGGCAGTGATGCATTACATGACGGATGCGCAGGAGCAGAACCAGTTCATCACTTATACCCAGACGAACAGCGACAGGGACTTTGAGAACTGGTTTGACAGTCTGCTCAGCAATTATTATCAGGAATTATTTGTGATCGAGAAGGACGACCAGTTTGCGGGAATGGTCTACAGCTATGAGAATCATCTCAGGGACGGTCACTGCAAGATCGGGGTCTATATCGCGCCTTCCTTCCGTGTGGGAGGAATGGGGGCGAGGGCCGGGCTTCAGCTCATGGATTACCTGTTCCGCCAGTATCCTTTCCGCAGGATCAACTGCGATGTCTACTCTTACAACAAGGCAAGTCTGGACAGTCTTCTTCAGTGCGGTTTTGAAAAAACCGGAGTCCTGAAGGAGTACCGGTATCTGAACGGTTCCTACTTTGACCTTGAGCTGCTGACCATGTCGCGGAGCTTTTTCATGAACCGCTATGGAAAACTCTTCGAAGAAGGCGAAGGATATGTATAACGTACCTTTTTACAGATGTTTCCGTGATATGCTCTCCGCAGCAGAGCAGGACTTTCCAGACCTGCTCTTCTTTGCGGATGCAGCCGGAAACAGAAGGCTTTACGGTGAGTTCTGCCGGGATATCCGGAAAGCTGCTATGCGGATGACAGGAGGAAATGTTCTGCCGGCCGGAAAACGGCGGGAAGGGGACCGGTATGTGGTACTGTCTGTAAAGGACCAGTACCGCTTTGCAGTCTGTTACTTTGCCGCTGTGCTTGCGGGATATACCGTCTGTCTTCTGCCGGGCGGACATCCGGTCCCCGAAGGACTGAAAGGGGCAAGGGTCCTCGACGAAGAGGATTCTGCGGGACTGCTGAAAGAAGATGACGCTGCGGATGTGGAAGACATTCCTTTTTCCGGATTCCCGGAGCCTGATCCGGATACATCATGTACGGTTGCCTTCAGTTCCGGAACATCCGCCAGGGACAAGGGCTGCCTGCTCAGTCAGAAAAATCTCCTGCATGACGCGGAATATACGATGCAGCTTTACCATTACTGGAAGGGAGAAAGACTGGTCCACATCCTTCCCTTCTGGCATCTTTTCGGTCTGATCGCCGATCTGATCGGTCCGCTCCATTACGGCGGCTGTCTGTTCGATCCTCTGGACAAGGTCCGCTTCTTCCGGGCGCTCCGTGATTTCCACCCTGACAGTGTCAACATGCCTCCGGCGCTTGCGGACACTTTGTACATGCGCCTTGCTGTTTGCAGTGATCCAGCCGAAGTTTCAGGCGGCTGCCTGAAGAAGATCCTCTGTGCAGGAGCAGCCCTCAGCGATAAGACTGCGGATGGACTTATGAAGTACGGGATCGAGCCGTGTACCGCTTACGGACTTACGGAGTGTTCTCCCTGTGTTGCGGTGACTCCGGACGGGGAAGCGAAGGAGGCAGAAGGTACGGTCGGATATCCGATCGGATGTGTGGATGTCCGGATAAAGGACGGGGAGATCACAGTCTCCGGAACGACCGTGATGAAAGGTTATTTCGGTGATGACGAACTGACGCGGAAGGTCCTGAAAGACGGAAGGATCTATACGGGTGATACAGGATACTTCGACGCAGAGGGCAGACTCGCCGTGGTCGGAAGAAAGGATAATCTGCTGGTCTTTGCGAGCGGCAGAAAATGTATTCCCGAGAAGGTCGAGAAACTGGTCAGCAGCATCCCCGGGATCAGGGAAGCACTTCTTTCAGGTGACTCCGGACCAGGAAGCCTTGTCCCGCACCTGACTCTGGTCTCGGACAGATTTACGGAAGAGATGAGGAGGCAGGTGTCCGAGCTCATGAAGAAAGAGGAGCTGTATCCGTATATTCTGACGATATCAGAAGAAAGACTCAGGCGGAATGCCATGGGAAAGGTGGTGCGCAGAAGATGACACGCAAGGAACTGATCGAAGTGATCCGCAGAGTCCTGAATATGACGACTGAGACAGATGATGAAGGCGACGGGAAAGAGCATGAGGTCCTGCCCGGATCTTCGCTGAAGGAAGATCTGCTGATGACCTCATTTTCCTTCATGCTGCTTTCCGCCGAACTTGAGGAGAAACTTGGCCGGGAGCTTGATCCGGAACTGTTCCGCGATACAGAGACAGTGGAGGATCTGTACCAGAGGATAAGCTCCCTGCAGTCGGACAAAGATGCCGGAAGAATCAGATGAACAGGATTGTAATCTGCTCCTGCATCCGGTATACTAGAGGCAGTCCGGGGCATTAGCGCAGCTGGGAGCGCGCCACAATGGCATTGTGGAGGCCATGGGTTCGAATCCCATATGCTCCATCGTGTTTCAGGAAGTTCACATACAGGTGAATGTGCAAAGCAGCAGGGAACAGGCTCTCCGGAGAGATTCGGAGAGTTTTTTCTGTGCAGGGAAGGCTTATATGAAAGAGAAACTGAGACGAGTAGCAAAGAGCATGTATTTCAGGGTGCTGATCATCCTCCTTCTGACAGGACTGGTACCGATCGGTCTGATTAAATCCGGTATCCTCAGAAATTATGAGAGGCAGGCATCCGAGCAGAGAGCTGCCATGATCCGGAGCCAGTGTTCGCTTATGGCGCCTGATTTCATCGAACAGGGCTATCTGGACGGCAGTCCTTCGGAGACTCTGGAATCGAGGATGAGCCAGCTTGCCGATCTGTATCAGGGAAGGGTGATGGTGATCGATTCGGATTTCATGATCATCCGGGATACCTATGGACTCGATGAACAGAAGACGGTCGTTGCCAAGGAACTGATCGACTGCTTTTCCGACAAGGCGAAGAAGTACTATACCCAGACGAAGGATTTCATCGAGGTGATCACACCGATCCAGGACGATGCGACGAAGGAGATCAGGGGGGCTTTCCTGATCTCTGTCCCGACTGCTGATATCACTGAAGGGGAGCGGTCTCTTTCCGGAACGGTGTTCCTTCTGCAGGTCGTACTCACCCTGATCATCATCGCTGCCGCTTTTTATGCGACCGGCATCCTCGTCCGTCCGTTCCGCAAGGTCACCAGTTACCTGAATAACGGTGCTGATTTCCTGGATGAGGACCTCAGCCTTCCGGATTACACAGAGACGGAGATGCTTGCGCGGGCTTACAACCAGATGAGACATCACCTCAAGGAGCAGGAGGAATCAAGACAGCAGTTTGTGTCGAACGTCTCTCATGAGCTGAAGACCCCGATGACTTCCATGAAAGTCCTGTCGGATTCCCTGATCCAGCAGGCTCAGGTGGGAGAAGTCCCGAATGCCATGTATAAGGATTTCATGATCGACATCAGCCATGAGATCGATCGCGAGAACAAGATCATCACGGACCTCCTGGAGCTTGTGAAGATGGACCGCAAGTCGACGATCATCCATATCGAGGATACGAACATCAATGACCTGATCAATCTTATCCTGAAGCGTCTCCGTCCGATCGCCGAGAAGCAGGGGATCAGTATCAGCCTTGAGAGCTACAAGCCGATCATCGCCCAGGTCGATCGGACGAAACTTACCCTTGCGATCACCAATCTTGTTGAAAATGGGATAAAGTACAACAAGGAGAAGGGCTGGGTCCATGTCTCTCTCAACGTGGACAATGCCTATTTCTACATCAAGGTTGAAGATTCCGGCATCGGGATCCCGAAGGAAGACCAGGAGCATATCTTCGAGAGATTCTATCGTGTTGACAAGTCCCACAGCCGTGAGATCGGCGGTACAGGGCTCGGCCTGGCCATCACGAGGTCGGCGGTCCTTATGCATCATGGCGCGGTCCGGGTGTTCTCGAGAGAGGGAGAGGGAACCACATTTACCGTAAGGATCCCGCTGAAGTACACGAAGACGGAAAAGGAAGAAGGGGAAGACGAAGAATGATGGATAAGGCAGGATATGGAAAGACAAAGCCTGTGCTGGTCCGGATCCTGGCAGCAGCAGTGGGCCTTCTGGTGCTCTTTTCGGCTTCCGGGTGCACAAAGAACACGGATGGAGGCGGTGAGGTATCTGCGAAGGCAGGGCAGTACGAGATCTACTATACGGATGCCGAGGGCGACCGGCTGCTTCATGAAACCTACAAACCTGCGAGCGAAAATTTCGAGGGAATCCTGAAGGAAGTGCTTACCAGGTTCAGCCTGTCTCCGAAGGAAGGGCTTCTCAGTACCGTGCCGGAAGGCGTGAAGATCAATTCCTCGACGATCGGGATCTCGGAGATCGATGTGGATTTCAGCTCCGGCTATCTTTCTCTGTCCAAGGTACAGGAGCTGCTTCTCAGGTCAGCTCTGGTAGAGACGCTCGTTCAGCTCCCGGGAGTCGACAAGGTGCGTTTTACCGTGGAAGGGCAGCCGCTCACCATCGATGATCAGGAGATCGGCGTTATGAACAAGGATTCCTTCATCGTACCGGACCAGGATGCGATCAATTCCTACCGCACGATGGAGATCCCGCTGTATTTCAGTGATCTGTCAGGAGATCATCTGGTCCGGGAATACCGTAAGATCTATTACTCCAGCAATCTCAACACAGAGCGGGTCTGCGCCGAACAGATCGTGAAGGGACCGAATGAAGACAGCCTGCTTCCGGTCACCGGGACTTCCGTTATCATCCTTGGGGCAAGGGTCAGGGGAGATACCTGCCTGATCGACTTCAGCAAGACGGTAGGCGACCTGCCTGCGGCAGACAGCCCGGTCAAACCTGAGGCAGCTCTTTATGCTTTCGTGAACTCGATCTGCGAGGCCTGCCGGGATGACGGTGTGACAGGGGTAAGGTTTACGATCGAGGGAAGCTCGGATGAACGCTTCCGCGGGCAGGTGAATCTGGACCAGACATTCTACCCTGACAATGATATCGTTGTCGAAGAGAAGGCCGGCGCCGGCGGGGCAGGAGTGCTTGTGGACGGAAACGGGGCCAATGCTGGGGAGCAGGAGGCGACGGAAGGCGGAACAGACCTTCCGTGAATCTGCGGTTCATCCGGTGTTCAGGATAAAGGCTCCGGTCTGGTCGGTCCGCACATAAGGCACGTGCCTTATGGCGAGTCTCTTCAGCATCGATGGGGCCGGGTGACCATAGCGGTTGTTCTTTCCGCAGGAGATGAGTACCAGGTCGGGCCGGTACAGCCGGAGCAGGTCATCGGAAGTAGCGTATCTGCTCCCGTGATGTCCTGCGATCAGAATATTCTGGGTATCTTCAGGTGAGGAGAAGATCCGGGCCTTCCGGCAGAAGGCAAGGAACTTCTCCTCGCCTTCTTTTTCGAGATCCCCCGTAAACAGGATGCGGATCCTGCCGCAGGTGAGAAACAGGACGATGCAGTCCTGGTTGGATTCCCCGGTCATCCGGTCTTCTGAGGGAGACAGGACCTGAAGGGTAAGGCTGTCTGTCCGGACTTCTGTACCTTCGGAAACTGCAGTGACCGGGATCCCGGCCGCTGCTGCGGAAGAGATGATATCTGTAAGGCCGGACATTTCCTCCGGGTTTTGTCTGAGATCCGGTATCAGGATCCTCCCGATCGAGACCCCGCCCGAATTATCGGCCCCGAGCGCTGCATGGTATCCTTCGAGCATCTGCCCGATCCCGTCTATGTGGTCGATGTCACCGTGGGATAGAAAGACCAGATCGATCTTTGAGATCCCGTAATATTTTACCGTACTCTCGATCCGGTACTGCCAGACGTCGGTGACGGAGCTGGACCCGCCATCGAAGAGAATGGTGGATCCGTCTGTTTCAACCAGATTGCAGGATCCCTGGCCGATGTCGAGACAGGTATAGCGGAAATGCACCGGGCGGTGCACCGTGAGCAGTATGATCAGAAGGAGGAGCAGGACCGCTGCTGCAGCCGGAAGATATCTTCTCTGCATCTTCAGGGAATGTCTGTCGAGCAGACTGACATAGATACAGAAGCCCCCTAGTACAGCGTAATAGATGACCAGTTTCCAGACGGCCGGGCGGCCTGTCACGATGACGTCGCCGGGAAGCATGCGGGCTGCCCTGCACAGGAAGCAGAAGAGGTCCAGCAGACGGCCGCAGGGACCTGAGAGCAGCCTGGCACATGTCAGAAGAAGACCTGAAAGAGCCGGCGCAGAGGCAGTTAAAAGGGCGGGAAGTCCCGCCAGACATCCGATCACGCCGAATGCCATGAAGAGACTCATGGAAGGGATGACGATCAGATTGAGCAGGATGGCCCAGGGTGTCATCTGATAGAAAAACCACAGGGAGAGCGGAAGGATGCCTGCCTGAAGGGCGGCAGATCCGGTCAGGTTTTTCAGGATCCCTTCCTTCGGACGGAAGACAGTGGAGAAGACGGGACTGAGCAGTTCTATTGACAGGATGCAGCCGAAGGAGAGAAGAAAGCCGGTATCCGATATCGCATAAGGATGTCTGGCCAGGATGAGCAGGGCTGCAGCCGCCAGGGAGGTCAGCCGGTCCGAAGTCCGCCCGAAGATCTGGGAAAGCAGCCAGAAGAGGAACATGACGGCTGCCCTGACGGCGGAGAAGCTGTTTCCGGTCATGAGGCAGTAGCTGACTACAAGAAGTCCGGAGAAGAGGGCCGAGAACGCAAAGCTTCGTCGCAGTTTCCTGAGCAGTCTGTAGAGAGCCATCCCGAGCAGCGTGACATGCAGGGACGAGACAGCCAGGATATGCAGGATCCCGCCGTCCTCGAAAAGTGACCTTGTCTCCGGATCGAGACCCGAGCGGTCGCCGAGGACGATCGCATCGATGAGGGAAGAGTATCTGTCCCCGAAGACCTTCAGGGAAGATCTCTTCAGCCCGTACCTCAGGTCTGCAAGCCCGTTCAGATAAGCGGAGACAGGCGGGAGTGAGAGCGGGCCTTTTCCAGGGGCGATCCTCCGCAGTCTTACGTCCGAGAACATCATATAGATATCTCTTGATCTGTTATATCGCCGGGCATCGAACTGACCCGGATTGGTGGCGGGGGCAGGTATGGAACACTTTCCGTAGAAAGTGAGGCGCAGTCCGATCCTGGCTTTCTCATAGAAGTCCGACTGGTCGACCATTTTCTCCCTGCTGACCCAGAGCTGCTTCTCTTTCCCTTCTCCGTAGGAGGAGACTGCTGACCTGCCGCCCGGACCATTCAGGAAGACCGTGATCCTTCCGGAAGGAGGCCAGCTTTCAGCGATCCTGTCCCTGACCCTGTTATAAGCCTTGCTTCCCTGGCCTTCTTTCTCCGGAAATGTGACTTGCTGAAGGAGCAGACGGTAGCCGGAAGCTGTGGTCTCCCTTGACACGATCTGACCGGTCACGGTGAGAAAGCGCCCGTCTGCATCCTGAAGAAAAGCCCCTCCTTCCGGGGCATTACGATGACAGAGGGTGATCAGAGTGATCGCCATCAGACAGAACAGGGCAAGCGGCCGCCTGATGAAAAAGCGCGGCTTCTGAAAGGATGGATATGTTTTTATCTTATTCAGCTTCATTGGAAACTCCTGATAATGCATGGAACGGCGATGCGTGCTACAATAAGAACAGCTGTTCACGGTCAGTTGTCCGGAGGTACTGTCATGGAGAAAGAATCGATCCGGGAGATGAGAGAAGAACAGGAATATGAGTTCTTCAGCCCTTATGCAGCCCATGCGAGGGATACGAAGGGAAGAGAGCGGGACGAGCCGCAGTGCGATATCCGCACGGTCTATCAGAGAGACAGAGACAGGATCCTGCACAGCAAGTCCTTCCGCAGGCTTGCTCACAAGACCCAGGTCTTCATCGCGCCGATGGGGGACCACTACCGGACGCGTCTGACTCACACTCTGGAAGTCTCTCAGCTGTCAAGGACGATCGCCAAGGCGCTCAGGCTGAACGATGATCTCTGTGATGCCATCGCCCTTGGGCATGATCTGGGACATACGCCGTTCGGACATACCGGGGAGCGGGTGCTGAACGAGCTCTGTCCGCTTGGCTTTGCCCATTACAGACAGAGTATCCGGGTGGTGGAGGTCCTTGAGAAGAACGGAGAAGGTCTGAACCTGACCTGGGAGGTGAGGGATGGGATCCTGAACCACAGGACGTCCGGTCATCCGTCGACACTGGAAGGACAGATCGTCCGCTTCTGCGATAAGATCGCCTATATCAATCATGATATCGACGACGCCGAGAGGGCGGGGATCCTGACGGAGGATGATATCCCGAAGGAATACAGGGATGTTCTGGGCAGCACGACCAGGGACCGTCTGAATAACCTGATCCATGACGTGATCTACAGCAGCGAAGGCCGTGATCATATCTCCATGTCCCGTCCGGTCGAGACGACGATGATGGAACTCAGGCAGTTCATGTTCGACCATGTCTACCTGAATTCCATAGCAAAGCAGGAGGAAGGAAAGGTCGAGAGGATGATCACGATGCTCTACAAGTACTATGAAGAGCATGTGGATGAGATGCCTCAGGAATATATCGAGCTGATCGGGAAGAGAGGAGAGCCGGAGCCGAGGGTCATCTGCGACTACATATCGGGGATGACCGACCAGTATTCGATCTCGAAGTTCAGGGAGCTGTTCGTACCGCAGGCATGGCAGAAAAAGTGACGAAGTGCTGTCAATCTGACAGAAATAACTCTAGCACCGGAAAGGGCGATGTGCAAGGAGGTTTGAAGTTTGTACTATTCGGATGAGATCATCGATCAGGTCCGGGATGCCACGGATATCGTGAGCGTGATCGGACAGAGCGTCCGGCTGAAGAAAGCCGGCAGGAGATATGTCGGACTCTGCCCGTTCCATAATGAGAAGACCCCGTCTTTCAGCGTCGACCCGGAGCGGCAGATGTATTACTGCTTCGGCTGTCACAAGGGCGGCAATGTCTTTACGTATCTTCAGGAACACGATAACATGACTTTCCCGGAAGCTGTGCAGACTCTGGCCGACAGAGCCGGGATAAAGCTTCCGGAGAAGCAGTACCGCCCGGGTGAGAAGAAGGCCAGGGACGAGAAGATGCAGCTTCTTGATCTGAACAAGGTCGCTGCTACCTGGTTCTTCATGCAGCTTCAGAAACCTGCGGGCAGGGAGGGACTCGACTATCTCAGAAAGAGGGAACTTACCGACGCAACGATCCGCAGTTTCGGGCTGGGCTTTGCACCGGCGGATTCCACATCTCTTCTGAGCTACCTGAAGAGCCGGGGATACTCCGACGAGCTGATCCGGAAGTCCGGCCTCATGAATGTGGATGAGATGAGAGGGCGGATGTACGACCGTTTCCGAGGCCGCGTGATCTTCCCGATCCTCGATGTGCAGAACCGGGTCATCGGTTTCGGCGGGCGCGTCATGACGGATGCCAGACCCAAGTACCTGAACAGCCCTGAATCGGTGATCTTCGATAAGAGCAGGAACCTTTACGGTTATAATGTTGCGAGACGGACCCATGCCGGAAAACTGATCCTCTGCGAAGGGTATATGGATGTCATCGCCATGCACCAGGCGGGCTTCACCTATGCGGTTGCCTCCCTCGGAACGGCGCTGACCCGGCAGCACTGCGAGATCATCCGCCGTTTCACGAAGGATGTCATCCTGAGCTACGATTCCGACCAGGCAGGCACCAACGCCAAGATGCGTGCGATCCCTATGCTCCGCAGGGTCGGGATCACTCCCGTCATCCTTCATCTGGAGCCGCATAAGGATCCGGACGAGTTCATCAAGGCTGAGGGAAAAGAAGCCTTTCAGGACCGTCTCGACAAGGCGGAAAATGCTTTTCTGTTCGAGACTGGCATCATCCAGAGGAATTTCCGTATGGACGATCCGGACGAAGCCGCGGATTTCTTTGATGCGGTCGCACTGCTGATCGCTTCCATCGATGATGTCTTTAAGCGCAAGGGCTATATGAAGATGGCCGCCGGGCAGTACGGGATCGATGAGAGGGACCTTTCGGACCGCGTCGTGAAGAAGCTGGAGGCAGGCCAGATGGATGAGCGGTATGCGGCGGCCATGGGGACTGCCGGCTACCGCAGGAACTCTTATGCCGGCAGCCAGGGCGCTGGACGATCTGGCGGCTACGGGAGCAGATCCCAGGGAAGACCTGACGTGTCACAAAGAGGAGGCGGCGCTTCCTATGCAGGCGGAGCAGGCAGGGGGGCAGGCCAGGAAATTTCCGGAGGCTCTGCGGAAACCGGTCAGGCCGGCCTGGCAGCGGATGAGGCGGATGAGGCTTCTCTTCAGGCGTACCTCGGTCAGGAGCAGTATGACCCGGAGGAAGGGTATCCCGGACCGGTATCAGGAGATGATTATTCCGGTTACTACGAGGAGCCGAGAACGGATTTCTATGAAGATCCTGCCACCGGAGATCTCTATCAGATTCCGAAGACGGTTACAAGACGCGGAAAAGAAGGATCCGTGAGCGAGCAGGGAATCGAGATGTCGAGACGGCTCCTTCTTTCCTATATCGCAAGGTATCCATCGATATTCGACGATGTGAAGAGATATGTCCGGGTGGACGGATACGGAAACGGACTGGCGGGAGACGTGGCAAAGATCATCTACTCTCAGATGGAGGAAACCGGCAGGGTGGACGAGGCGGCTGCCGTGACAAGGTTCGAGGATCCGGAGCAGCAGGCGAATGTGACGGAGATCTTCCACACGATGGACATGGCGGCCGGAGATGCCGAGCGCGTCAAGGCGATCCGGGAGATCGTCCGCAAGGTCTACGAGGCATCGCCATTCCCGGAGGATGATAAGAGGAGTGAGATGATGAAGACGATCGAGAGGAAGAAGAAGCTGGAGGAGATCCGGCGGATGCAGGTGCATCTGTCATGATGCTGTCTGAGAGAATGAGAGCGGTTGCCGCGCTGGTCCCCCAGGCGGAATGTCTTGCGGATGTCGGGACGGACCATGCCTACCTCCCGATCAGCCTGGTGCAGCAGGGACGTGTGAGAAGGGCGGTCGCCATGGACGTGAATGAAGGTCCTCTTCTCCGCGCGTCTGCCCATATCGGGGAAGCTGGTCTTGGCGACAGGATCGGGGTGCGGCTCTCGGACGGGCTGACAGCCCTGAAGCCTGGGGAGGCCGATGTGGTTCTGATCGCCGGGATGGGAGGACCGCTCACGGTCCGTATCCTGAAGATGGGACGGGGGATCCTGGAGAATGAGGACGGGGCAGACAATTGTGTGAAGTACCTGGTGCTGCAGCCTCAGTCAGAGATCGGAGACGTGAGAAGCTATATCTCCGGGCAAGGCTGGAAGATCTGCCGGGAGGATATGGTGCTCGAGGATGGCAAGTTCTATCCTATGATGGAGGCGGAAAGGGGACAGGAGGACCTGACAGAGCTTCAGCTTGCATACGGTCCGAGGCTCCTTGAGGAGAAAGATGAGGTCCTGTATGCTTTCCTCAGGCGTGAAGAGCAGACACTCCTCCATGTCGCGGAAGGGCTGGGGAAAGCGGAGACCGAGAGACAGAAGGCGAGACTTCTGGAGGTAAAGACAAGGCTGAGTCTGAATGGTAAGGCACAGCAGGTTTTTCTGTGACCGGCTGAGGCCGGAAAGGCGGTGCAGGATGAAGGATTCTGACGGAAAGATCACAGTCAGGGCATATGGAACGGCAAAACAGTTCGACAGGGGCGCTTCCCTGGGCGAGATCGCACGGCAGTTTCAGGAATATGAGCAGTATCCGATCCTGCTTGCCCGTACAGGCAGCAGGCTGAGAGAACTGGGGAGAAGCCTCAGGGATGATTCGGATGTCACATTTCTGACCATGAGGGACAAGGCAGGACATGATACCTATGCCCGTTCGCTGGTCCTGATGATGCTGAAGGCATTCACCAACGTGATCAGGGGGGAGGAAGAGATCCATATCTGGGTCCGTTTTGCCGTGAGTCAGGGGCTTTTCTGTACCTTCAGCGGCGAGCAGATGCAGCTTTCCCAGGAGCTCCTGGACCAGGTGAAAGCGGAGATGGGACGTCTGGTCGACATGAAGATCCCGTTCGAGAAGCGGTCGGTCAGTACGTCGTATGCCAGAAAACTCTTCCAGAAGAGCCGCATGTATGACAAGGCCAAGCTCTTCCGCTACCGGATTACTTCGCGGACGAATGTATACAGCTTTGCCGGCTATACGGACTATAACTACGGCTACATGGTGAAAGATTCGTCATATCTCAGGATCTTTGACCTGAGGCTCTACAAGGATGGATTCGTGCTGATGATGCCGACCATGCAGGAACCGGACAGGCTTCCGGAGTTTTCACCAGTGGAAAAGCTCTTTGAGGTGCAGAATGATTCCAGGCGATGGGGCGAGATGATGCATATCGATACTGTCGGAGACCTGAATGATCTGGTAGCGCAGGGAAAGACCAAGGAACTCATCCTGGCCCAGGAAGCATATCAGGAGAAGAGGATCGCAGAGATCGCCCAGATGATCGCGGACCAGCCAGGAAAACGTCTTGTGATGGTCGCGGGACCGTCATCCTCCAGCAAGACGACATTCAGCCACAGGCTCTCCATTCAGCTGTCCGTCCACGGACTGACGCCGCATCCGGTCCCGATGGACGATTACTTCAAAAACCGTGAGGATACCCCTAGGGATGAGAAAGGGAACTACGACTTCGAGTGCCTCGAGGCGATCGATGTTGATCTTTTCAACAAAGATATGACCGGACTTCTGGAGGGAGAGGATGTTCAGCTGCCTTCCTTCAACTTCAAGACAGGGCAGAGGGAATATAAGGGCGATCACCTTCAGCTCGGGGACCGGGACATCCTGGTCATCGAAGGTATCCACGGACTGGATGACCGCCTGACCGTCAGCCTGCCGAAGGAGAGTATGTTCCGGATCTATATCTCGGCGCTCACACAGCTGAACATCGACGAGCACAACAGGATCCCGACCACGGATGGCAGACTGATCCGCCGCATCATCCGCGACCAGAGGACAAGGGGGACAAGCGCGAAGAACACCATAGCCATGTGGGACAGCGTGAGGAGAGGTGAAGAAAATTACATCTTTCCGTTCCAGGAGAGTGCGGATGTCATGTTCAACTCCGCCCTGATCTACGAACTTGCAGTCCTGAAGATCTATGCGGAACCGATGCTGTTCGCCGTCGGGGAGGATGATCCTGAGTATACGGAAGCAAAGAGACTTCTGAAATTTCTGGACTATTTCCTTCCCATCCCGGCCGATGACATTCCGAAGAACTCTCTGGTAAGAGAATTCATAGGCGGGGGAACATTCCTGGCCTGATCCTGGGGTGAGCATACCGGATGCGCGAAACCTGGGCACAAGAGACCGGCAGTGCCTTTCCTGCATACGTATGCGGGCAGCTTTGCATACGTATGCGGTCAGTTCTGCATACGTATGCGGTCAGCTCTGCATACGTATGCGATCAGTTCTATCCGTATATGCGGGCATATCTTTCTGCATGCGTGGGCTTGGAGTATATGATACGCTTGCAAAAAGACCGCTGTCTGTGTTAGAGTGCTCATGTAAGCAGGACAGACGGTCGCTGCCGGCAGGCCGAAAGGTGCCGGGAGAGGAAAGTCCGGGCTTCACAGGGCAGGATGCCGGATAACGTCCGGTGGAGGCGACTCCCAGGAAAGTGCAACAGAAATATACCGCCGGGTCTTCCCGGTAAGGTTGGAAGGGCAGTGTAAGAGACTACCGCCCGTCTGGCAACAGACGGGGCACATGCAAACCCCATCCGAAGCAAGGCCGTAACGAAGCATATGGCTGCCCGTCAGCTTCAGGTAGGCCGCTTGAGTTCACCGGCAACGGTGAATCTGGATAGATGGCCGTCCACGACATAACCCGGCTTATCGTCCTGCTTACATCTAAAATCGTTCTGTTATCTTCAGGAAAGTTCTTAAGGAATTCTTCATAATTTCCTACTGCGATTCCACATTATTCAAAAATCCGTCCGTGCTATGATACTGATATCAGAAGGGGTTTCCGCCCGCGTGACATCCGTGAAGCTTCCTGTTTTTCCGGATCGCTGTCAATAGACGGATGGGGCGGCGCCCTGCTTCAGAAAAGAAAGTAGAGGTTGGAGCTATGAGAAGAAGAAGGCAGATGCTCGGTCTGGCTGCAGCGCTTGTGTTTGCGGCAGCCGGTAATATTTCTGGATACGCTGCGCCTGTGCTGTATGATGAGACAGCGGATGCATACTATGGAGGCCAGGCACTGAACTTTGATGCGGGGACTCCGATGATCTACCCGGGAGATGCGATATTCGGTCCCATTACGGTCTATCTCGGAGCAGAGAATGCGGAAGCCGGGCAGGCGGAGGCTCTCGGCACGGATGATGCAGGTACTACCTACTGGGTGAACAACTCAGCTGCTGTCTATGAGGTAACAGATGCGACGCCTCAGGCGGAAGCGGCAGAGCCTCAGACGGAGATGGTCCAGCAGGTTGATGAGGCCGGAAACCCGGTCTATGATGAGGCCGGGAATCCGGTCATGGTCCCTGAGGAGACAGGCGGAGAGGACACCGGAACGGAAGCCGGAAGAATCTTCCTGATGGACCCTGTGGGATATACGGTAGAGGTGATCGGAGGAACTTCATCCGGTGATTACGGGATGGAGGACCCGTCTGTTTCCAGTCTGACAGTGACAGCTGCAGACGGAAGTACTTATGAAGTGACGCCGGATGCCATGTATTATCCGGAGGGCAGTACGGTAACACTGTATGCAGGTCCGGCTCCGGACGGACAGCAGTTTTCGGGATGGACTGTCTCCAGGCTAGGAGATGATGGCAGTATTCAGCCTGTTGATGATGTGAATGCCCTGAACTTCCCGGGGATCAGCTCTGACAGCATCCTGACGGACCAGCTGACATTCACCATGGGCAGACCGGGACATGTCCTCATCTTCTCGGCACAGTATGCGCAGGCAGTGCCACAGACAGAGGCAGTGCCACAGACAGAGGCAGTGCCACAGACAGAGGCAGCTGCTGACCAGGGCTCTGAGGAAGATGTTTCTGGTGAGGAGAACCCTGTGGAAGAGGCTCCTTCAGAAGAGCCGGCTCAGGACGGGCAGCAGGATATCATCGCTGTGAACCCTGAAGACGGAACTTCGGAAGAAGTGCCGGAAGATGGAATACCGGAAGACACCGCAGATCAGCAGGCTGCTCCGGAAGAATCGGGATATGTGCCGAATATCTATGTCACATTCGTAGGAAGCGACCTTACGGACAATACGATCACAGCAGCCTATATGCAGGATCTGGTCATGCCGATCACGACCGCTGCTCAGAACGGCTCGGGTCAGGTATTCGATCACTGGGACGCAGGCGGAGACGAGAATGTAATATTGGAAGATCCATACGCGGCAGATACAGTCATCAGCTTTGCAGAAACACCTGCAGGGGATGTTTCAATCACTGCCGTATACGCGGATGCGCCTGCAGAAGTTCCGCAGACGGAAGCTCCGCAGGCAGAAGTTCCGCAGACGGAAGCTCCGCAGGCGGAAGTTCCGCAGACGGAAGCTCCGCAGACAGAAGTCCCTCAGACGGAAGTTCCGCAGACGGAAGTCCCGCAGACAGAAGTCCCGCAGACAGAAGTTCCGCAGACGGAAGCTCCGCAGGCGGAAGTCCCTCAGGCACCGGAGCCCGCGAAGGAGCAGTCCAAGGACAATGCAGGGGAGGAGCCGCAGCCGCCGGCAGTCTATCGGATCACTTATGATGGAAACATCGTCACTCTTCAGGGCGTGGCAGACGCATCTGCAGTTCCGGAGGGAACGGCAGTGACGGCAGCAGCAGCCGATCAGGCAGGAAAAAACTTTACGGGCTGGAGCGTGGAGGGCTTCGATGCGCAGGCGGCAGGAATCGACCTGACGCAGAAGCAGATCAGTTTCCAGATGCCTGCCGGGAATGTGACGCTGACAGCAAATTACGCGGCAGTGACTTATCAGATCGCTACTGACGGGAACACCACCACTCTTCAGGGCGTGGCAGATGCCTCCGCGGTACCTGCAGGCACTCCGGTGACAGCGGCAGCTGCGGACCAGCCGGGCCAGGAATTCGTCAAGTGGAGCGTGGAAGGCTTTGATGCGCAGGCGGCAGGAATCGACCTGACACAGAAGCAGATCAGTTTCCGGATGCCTTCAGCCAATGTAAAGCTGACAGCCAATTACAGAAAAGCTCTTTATTCGGTTACTTACGGACCTGGGTCCGGCAAGGCGGATCAGTACACGAAGATCTCCATAACCGACCAGTCAGGGAATGGAGTCGATCCTGATCAGATCGCAGCCGGGACAGTCCTGAATGTAACGCTGACCAATACAAGTGCCAGCGAGAATCTCACCGCTTCAAAGGCCGATGATCCGAATACAGGGGTTGATGTTACGGCCCAGGGAAGCGGTCGATTCTCCTTCACCATGCCGGCGTTCAATGTAGCGCTCACCTATTCTGCAGATGAAGCAAACACCTTCCTGGCGAATGTCACAGTAAGCAGCGGCGTGATCGATCTTGGAGGCGGCAGGACCGTCACGAATGGTTCTTATCTGTCAGGAACAGAACTGAACGTGAGGGCGAACGATGCTCCCTCCGGGAAGGTATTCAACGGATGGACATTGTCTGATGGAGCAAAGGCTGCTCTGAAGGATCCTTCCGCTGCCTCGACGGTCCTTGTGATCGACGGGACCCTGACGGCAGGGACGGATGTCATCCTTACGGCAGTCTATAAGGATGTTACTTATAACCTGACCGTAGATTCCGGAAGCGGGAGCGGCAGACATACCGCAGGCAGCAGCGTACAGATCAAGGCAGAAGCTGCGAAGGCGGGGTACCGTTTCGCTGGATGGTCGCTGGTAAGCGGAAAAGGGAGCTTTGCTGATAAGAACTCGGCATCTACGACGTTTTCGATCGGTTCTGATGCAGAGGTCCGTGCGAATTATGAACTGATCCCGTATAAGATCACGGTAAAGAACGGAGAGACTTCCGGAACTTATACGATGGGACAGAAGGTTTCCCTGGAGGCAGCTTATCCTGCTTCCGGCAAGGAATTCGATAAGTGGACGGTCACAAGCGGCAAGATCGATATTGATGACAAGTCTTCCTACTATACGGAAGCAACTGTGAGGGCAAGCGATGCTACGATCACAGCGCTCTACAAGAACGGACCGAGCACGGATGGCAATCAGATCACAGGCCTTCAGAATGATATGGAATATCTGAAGAGTTCCACACTGACGTTCAATGCGGTCGGAGCAGGTATGGATAATCAGGACCCAAACCCGGGAGATTACCGCTACAGGCCAGCCGGATATAAGATTGGCTCCGTGACCGGCAGCTGGAATAAGGCTCCTTATACCACATCGATGGCGATCAATCAGGTAGGGGACTATACGCTTACCGTCACCTTTGCAAAGGAATTCTTTGACGGATCTGCCTGGGTAGCAGATGGAACTACGGATGAAAAGTCCATCCTTCTGCATATCGTCAATACGCTGTCGGTTAAGACCGGGGACAGCAGCCCGATCCTTCCGCTGGTGCTTCTTGCGGGGGCAGCTCTTGTGGTGATTATCATCCTGGTCCTTGTGCTCAGACGCAGAAACAGAAGATAAGGTCTCCTGCTGAAAAGCAGGGAAGCAGAGCGTGAGAGAACAGAAAGCCCTGCTCCGGGCCATTCCTGATAAGGAACAAAGCCGGGAGCAGGGCTGCTTTTATCTATGTGGGAGATGACAGACAGCGGCGCAGCCTTGTCGGCAGCGGATGATGAAATCGCGGCTTCCTGCGCAGCCGGTTATCTGTCATCCGAATCTTCGGATGATCTCAGCGACACCACTGTGATTGTTGTCGTTCTCTGTGATATAGTCAGCGACTTCCTTCAGCATCGGAACTGCATTGCTCATGGCACAGCCGACACCCGCATCGTGGATCATGGGAACATCGTTCTCCTGGTCACCGGCGCTGATCGTGTTTTCAATCGGGATATTCAGTCGGGCGGCCAGAAATCTCAGGGCGGCCCCCTTGTTTACTCCTTTGGCAACGATCTCAAGCAGCCATTCATTGGAGAGGAAGATGTCCATGGACTCTCCTGCACGCTCCTTCAGATACGAGCGGAAGCCGGTGACGTTGTCCGGATCAAAGAAATCCACGCCAAGAAGTTTGCAGGAAGAGGATACGGCTTCAGCAAGGTCTGGAACGATCTCGAAAGGAAGATTCTGGATGTCACAGTATTTTCGCAGGTTCCTGTTATCGGATTCTGCCAGAACAGCGGTATCCGAATAAGCCTGCAGGTGGATCCCGTACCTGCGTGCACATTGGTCTACCAGACGGATCTGATCCTGGTCAAGCGCTTTCTTGTATAAGGTTTCTTCCTTCTGGGTATCGAAGATCTGTCCTCCGTTGAAGGCACTGATATAGGTATTCGGAAGACCATAGAGGCCAAGGGATTTCATCAGACGGATCGCACCGGCAAGCGCCCTGCCAGTCGAGATCGTCAGGATGTTGCCGTCTTTCAGAAACTGCAGGATCGCTGCTTTGTTCTCGTCTGTGAGTTTCTTATCGGTCGTGACAAGGGTTTCATCGATGTCTGTGAAAAGGATCTTACGGTTGTCTGTCATGAATTGTGCTCCTGAACTTACATATTATGATGTTGGGGTCAAAAGTA
>DLFD01000092.1 GCA_002482005.1 Lachnospiraceae bacterium UBA7729
AAACGGTTCATGCAGATCTCCTTCTCCGAGGAAAAACTGCCGTCAAGAAAAAGTGTCCCATTCTTCATGTTCAGCCTGTCAAGCAGCCTGGGAGGTTCTTCGGAATCCGCAACCATCTTCATCAGCTGCGTTAGCTGGGTGATTCTCCGGACCATGTTTGTGCTGTAATAAGGCCTGAGGGTATCGTAGATTTCCTTTTTCAGGGCTTCGTCCGTTACCTCCCCTTCCGTGTCGTAGAGTCTGCTGTTGATGCACTTCATTGGATGGTTCTTCAGAAAGCATTCGCAGAATGCCGTCTCTATGAGCTTTCCCTTCTCTCCGATCCATGGCGGACAGGATATGTTACCTGCTTCGTCCGGGAAACCCATGTCCGTCATTACCTCTTCCAGTTTTTTCCTGTCTTCGTCTGTCATCTTCTCTAAAACGTCTGTCAAGGCTTGCCGCCTCCTTTCCATACTGGGCGATCAGTCCGGCGATATCTTCTGTGCTGCCGCCAATAAAAGAGTCCAGGATGTAGTCGATCCTGGACTTGTTCTGTAATGCTTCTTCAAACCGGGGATCTATATGGTCCCATCCATCAGGGTCCGTCGGCGCATACCGTCTTTCCCATTCATCAAGCGTCTGCCGATAGTCACAGAAGATCTGGAAGAACCTTCTCTGTGCACTATTGAAACGTTCCTGCTGGATCTTCTCCCGGTTTTTCTGTTTCCTCGCCTGATACATTTGCGCCGGAGAGGCGCGGCTCCGGCTGTAAGCTACTCCGAAGTCCGCCGCGATCTTCCTGGCTGCCTCTCCATTCTTCATGCCGAACAACCTTGCCACAAAGTTGATCACATCGCCGTCAGCACCGCAGGCGAAACAGTGAAACCTTCTGTCCAGCTTCATGCTCGGGTTCCTATCCGGATGAAACGGACAGACTGCCATGCCATAACGGTTGACCCTGATTCCGTAACGCTCCGCAGCTGCCCGGGCCGTGACCTGATCCTTAACCGCTTCAAAAAGATTCATGTTTTCATCCCTTTCTTCTCAGAGGCATGGTCCTCTCTCCTCGCGGTCTTCCATCCATCCTCCCTCGATGCTCTTCCTGTCATCAATTTCGGAGAGATCGCCATGATCGACATAAAGCCTGAAGCGCTCTATGATCTCGCGGGCAAGTTCTTTGTGACCGTAATATCTGCTCCCGCTTACCAGTCTGTTTATCAGTTCCTCGTTTGTCAGTTCCGTAATTCTCTTCATTGACATCCCCTCCTGTCCCTGTCACCTGAACAGACCGAATCTCTTCCTGCGCCGCAGCTCAGAGACTTCTTCCTCGAGGTCTCTCACGCGTCTCCTCAGGTTCTGCAGCTCGTACTCCGCGCTCCGAAGATTCTTCCCCTTGATCTCGAGGTTCATCGAAAGGTTCCATGCCCTTGATGACTCTGCCTCTTTTTCCCTCTTCACGGATTTGATCTCCCTCTCTTCCAGCTCGCACTGTCTCTCCAGTTTTTGTATGGTCCGATCCTTTTCTTCTGTCTCGCTCTGCATCTGCTCGAGCAGACTCATAAGCTGCTCTGCGCTGTATCCACCTGCTGAACCGTTCACTGAGTGATCCTCCTTTCTTCAGGGTCTCCCCGATCTCCCTGTTCTGTGCTTCCGACTGCGCCTTCATTTCGTTCAGCCGCCGGAGGATTGCTTCCGGTATCTCCGAAGCTGGTATCTGAGTTTCTGGTTCTCCTCTTCCAGTTCCAGGATCTTCTCCAGGCACTGGCCGTATTCCTCCGTCATCACTTTCAGTTCCGCCTCCGCCCTTTTGATCAGTTCCTGCTGTTCTGTCATGACCTTCTCCATCTCGTCTAACAAGTGAAGAAATGCGATTCCCTGTTCTGACTTCATCGATGCTCCCGATCTCCTTCCTGAATGATTCCTTTAACTGTGCGAACTGCCGGATCAGCTGCACGCCCATCTCCTTCGCTTTTTCAAGCAGTCTGTTCAAAAGCCGGATCTGCCTGTTCTGCTCTGCTATCTCCGAGACGCCTCCTCTCACCTCGATCTGTCTTGCGGCATATCCCTCGTGTTTTGTCGCGACTCTGTCGATGCCCTGTTCTTCGTATGACCTGTCATCGATCCGCTCCGGCTGTCTTTCCAGGGTCAGGTAACGGTTGCAGATGACAGTCCATTCCGCCCGCCACTGCCTTGCCCGGTCCCTGCTGTTCCAGTCATTTGCCTCGACTGTTTCGCGCTTCCACATCTTCCTTCCTTTTGCGCCGATCTTCTGCTGGCCAGTCCTTTTGTCGATGACTGGGATCCGCTCGCCGCTTTCATCGAGGGCATAGACCTGCTTTCTCTTCTGTGCCCAACTGCCGTCCTTCTTTACGCCCCTGGTCGGCGCAATGCCATGGACGTGAGGATTGCCCGGTTTGTCGTGGAAGGACCAGTCCACGATCATCCCCTCCGCTGCTCTTCTTTGGAAAAACTCATGCGCTGCCTGAAGCTGGTGTTCCCTTGATAATTCCTTCGGCAGTGCAATTTCGAATTCTCGGTAGAGCTGGGCGTTGTCCTGTTTCTCGGCTCTCTCAACGCTGTTCCACAAGGCCGCCCGGTCAGAAAAAAAGGAAGGCGCATTCTCCGGAAGAATGATCTCCGAATACGTGACTTCCTTCTTGTTCGTGTAGTCGTATGTTTTGCCGGACCGTTCGTCCTTCAGCTTCTGCCCGGCCCGGTATGCCGCAGCTGCAATGGAAGACTTCGTTCCGTGCCGGCTGCCGATCTTAATGCTGAGATGATAGATTGCCATGGCCCTCCTTTCGCAGTGGAAATGAAACAATGTGCAGATGCGGAGCCTTTGCCCGGCGCGTCTGGCGGTGCCCGTCGGAGTGCAGCGGCAGGGCCTTTGCTGGGTGAAGGGTGAAACCCTTCCGCACTTATGCATACGAAGTGTGCGTATAAGTGCGCCTTATTTTTTTCAAAAATAAGGGTCAATCATTTTTGATGTG
>DLFD01000019.1:0-36474 GCA_002482005.1 Lachnospiraceae bacterium UBA7729
GTATGCATCCCTGCATACGGGGTTCTCCTTATATGCGCCTTCTCACAGAATATGTGAGATCCTTACAGATCCGTTCTGCTTATCTGCCGAACTGAGCATCGTTGTTTCCGGAATCAGTCAGCCACATCTCAAGCATGTTGATCGGGTCGTTGTAATCAGCCAGCCAGCCCTCACGTGCGAAGTCGTAGTTGCCGTTCTTTCTGTCGTTCAGGAAGACGTTCCACTCCTCGGAGTTGATCTGCATGTTGATTCCGATGGATGCGAAATCCTGCTGCATGGACTGAGCAACTGCGATATGTTCGGTTCCATCGTTGGTAAGATAGGTGATGTTGATCGGAGTATCAGCAGACAGCATGTTGTTGTCATCGAACTCATATCCAGCATCCTTCAGCAGCTCAACTGCCTGTGCGATGTTGTCATCGGTAGCGCCGGTAGCGGTCGGATCATAATATCCGACAGCATCCTTGTCGCCGAACTTCCAGGTAACCGGATAAGTGTAATCGTCATCGTTGGTGTTGAAAACACCGCCCTGGCCATCAGCCATTCCATCCGGAATGAAGGTGCCTGCAGGCTCCTGACCGGTCTGGCCGACTGCGTCAACAATGTACTGACGGTCGATCAGCAGGGAGAATGCATGTCTCATCTCTGCTGCCTGCTCCGGAGTCTTTCCGTCGAACAGAGAACTGTTGACGTTGAAGCAAGCATAGTAGGTTCCAAGGTTCGGTACGATGTAGAAGTCATCGTTGTTGATCACATTCGGTACTTCATCGTTCGGGATGGTATCGATGAACTGAAGAGATCCATCCTTATATGCGTTGTAGATAGCGGTATCATCAGCGCTCAGCATGAAGTTGATCTTATCAAGAGTAACAGCATCAGCGTTCCAGTAGTTCGGGTTCTTCTCGTAGACCATGGACTCGTTGTGCTTCCATTCCTTCAGGACGAACGGGCCGGATCCGACGAAACCAGCCTCAAGTGCCCATGCACCCGGGTTTGCTCCATCCGGATCAGCTGCTTCAACAGCCTGCTGCGGAACCGGGAAGAATGCCGGGAATGCGCAGAGGTCAAGGAAGTATGCACAAGGCTTGGTCAGATGAACGGTGAAGGTCTTTCCATCATCAGATGACTCGATATCAAGAGTTCCGTCATCCTTTCTTGCAAGGTTCATGGAATCACACAGATAGCTGTAGTCAGCTGCGGTGTTCGGATCAGCAAGACGGTTCCAGCTGTATACCAGATCGTCAGCATTCAGATCATCGCCGTCAGACCACTTCAGGCCATCTCTCAGAGTGAAGGTATAGGTCAGGCCGTCCTCGGACTCCTCAGGCATATCTGCTGCAAGTTCCGGAATAAGCTTTCCGTCCTTGTCATATGCAAACAGGCCGGAGAAGTTCATGATCGCAAGGCATGCACCATCAACGGAAGAGTTCAGAGCCGGGTCCAGATGGTCCGGTTCAGAAGCAAGGTTTGCAGACAGTTCATTGTTCGGTGCCTGCATGAAAGCGAAATACTTGAAGCCGAACAGATTGGAGTAAAGTCCGCTGCAATCATTGTTCAGCATATAGATATCATTGTAGTAATAGATCGGGATGATAGCCCAGGTATCCATGAGCTTATCTTCAGCCTGATGCATCAGAGCTTCACGCTTTTTCAGATCTGTCTCCTGATAGATTTCATTGATCAATGCATCATAATCTGCCCAGTCAGGAGCAGCCGCACTTGACTTCTGTGCCGCAGCTTCGGTCTCCGCTTCTGCAGATGCAGCAGCTGCCGGTTCCGTAGCTGCCTCTGTCTCGCCTGCATATGCAGGTGCCACAGAAGAAAGAACCATTCCGCTGACAAGAAGAGCGGTGATCATTCGATTCTTCATATAAACTTCCTCCTCGTTATTCTGCCGGTGTACCGGCGTAATATAAAAACATCGGGTTTAGTATACCGCAAAGTTTTGCAAAAAGAAAGAGCTTTTTACAGAATTTCGCCGGACATTCCGAATAATCGTCCCAAACATTACAAAAGGCCCGGCAAAGCCGGGCCGGTTTATCATCTGTTCCAGCAGGCAACCTTGTGTCCGCCGCCTTTGTCAGTGAGCGGTGGCATCTCTGCCTTGCACTGGTCAGTCGCATACCTGCAGCGGGTGCGGAACGGGCATCCGGAAGGCATATGCAGGGGTGACGGAACATCACCCTCAAGGATGATCCTCTTTCTCGCCTTTGCTTCCTTCGGATCCGGATAAGGGACCGCGGAAAGCAGCGACTGCGTATATGGATGGATTGGATTGTTGTTCAGCTCATTCGACTCTGCCGTCTCAACCATACGGCCAAGATACATGACCGCGATCCTGTTCGAGATGTGATGGACGACCAGAAGGTCATGGGCGATGAACAGATAAGCAACACCCAGTTTCTTCTGCAGGTCTTCAAACATGTTGATGACCTGTGCCTGAATGGAAACATCCAGTGCGGAAACAGCCTCATCGCAGACGATGAAACTCGGATTCGTTGCAAGCGCTCTCGCGATACCGATCCTCTGACGCTGTCCGCCGGAGAACTCATGAGCATATCTGGTTGCATGCTCGGCGTTCAGTCCGACCAGCTCCATCAGATAGAGTATCTTTTCCCTTCTCTCCTTCTTGCCGGAATAGAGTTTATGTACGTCCAGAGGCTCCCCGATGATATCTTCTACCGTCATACGGGGATTCAGGGAAGAATACGGGTCCTGGAAGACCATCTGCATATCCTTGCGAAGTCCTCCGATCGACTTTTCATCGATTCTCTTTCCGCCAAAATACATATCTCCGCCCGTCGGTTTGTACAGGCGAAGAAGGGTACGTCCTACCGTGGTCTTGCCGCAGCCGGACTCTCCTACCAGTCCCAGGGTCTCACCCGGCTTTATGTCAAATGAGACTCCGTCCACCGCCTTCAGCGGCGTCGTATGAAACCATCCCGTCTTGACCGGGAAGTACATCTTCATGTCATGTGCCTGGACAAGATACTGACTGTCCGGCGTAAACTTATCTGCCATTCTCAGCGCCTCCTCAGTCTTTCTCCGAAACTTCCGCAAGCTTCGAGGTATCTTCCGGCTTTCCGTCAGGTCCGGTCAGATCGATCAGGCCGGCTGCCGCCTCCTCTTCGATCGCTTTCCAGCAGGACGAAAGATGTCCGTCGATCGTCCTCGTCTCCGGCGGCTGCTGCTCCAGGCAGATCTTCATAGCCTGGTCGCACCTCGGACAGAACGCGCATCCCTTCGGCAGGTTCAGCAGATTGATCGGAGTTCCGGAGATCGGGACCAGTCTCTGACCGATCTTGTCGACACTCGGAATACTGCGCAGCAGGCCTTTTGTATACTCATGGGCCGGGCGATAGAAGATATCCTCCGCAGTTCCTCTTTCACAGACACGGCCGCCGTACATGACGATGATCTCATCTGCCATCTGTGCGATAACGCCCAGATCGTGCGTGACGATGATGATCGCCATCTTCATCTTCTTCTGAAGATCCTGCATCAGTTCCAGGATCTGCGCCTGGATGGTAACGTCCAGAGCGGTGGTCGGCTCGTCCGCGATCAGGATGTCCGGCTCGCAGGCCAGTGCCATCGCGATCATAACACGCTGTCTCATACCGCCTGAGAATTCGAACGGATACTGATGGATACGCTTTTCCGGTTCATTGACACCGACCAGCTTCAGCATCTCGATCGCGCGGTCTTCCGCTGCTTTACCCTTGCGGTCCGTATGAAGCTCGATTGCTTCCTTCAGCTGCCATCCGATCGTGAAGACCGGGTTCAGGGAGGTCATCGGGTCCTGGAAGATGATGGAACACTTCTTGCCGCGGAAATCCCTCATCTTTGCCTCAGGCCATCTGGTAATATCCTCGCCTTTGAAAAGGATCTTCCCGGATTTGATGGAACCGTTCTTTTCCAGGATCTGCATGATGGAATATGCCGTGACGGACTTTCCGGACCCGGACTCTCCGACGATCCCAAGGGTCATGCCCTCATTCAGATTAAATGTTACACCGTTGACTGCCATCACTTCGCCGTGATCGGTCGTAAAGGAAGTGTGCAGGTCCTGTACGGACAGAATAACGTTATTCTCAGCCATCTCCTCACCTCCGCAGCTTCGGGTCAAACGCGTCGCGGAGACCATCACCGAGCAGGTTGAATGCCAGTGTGATCAGACCGATCATGATTGACGGGAAGATCAGTTTATAAGTATACGTTGTGATACCGGAGCGGGCTGCTGAAGCGAGACTGCCGAGGGACGGCATCGGAGCCTTGACGCCAAGTCCGATGAAGCTCAGGAAAGATTCCGTAAAGATTGCGGACGGGATCTGCAGCGCTGCGGATATAATGATAACACTGATGGAGTTCGGAAGAATGTGCCTGCGGATGATGTGGCTTCCCTTTGCACCGGAGACCTTTGCCGCAAGAATATAATCATTCTGCTTGATCGTCAGGATCTGTCCTCTTACCAGCCTCGCCATTCCGACCCAGTAGAGCAGACCGAAGACGATGAAGAGCGAGATCATGTTCGTTCCGAGCTTTGCCAGAAAGCCATTGCCGCTCGGCTTGATGACTTCGTTCAGGACAACGGAAAGCAGTATGATCATCAGCAGGTCAGGAAGCGAATAGATGACATCGACGATCCGCATCATGATCAGGTCGACCTTGCCTCCGTAGTATCCGGAGACAGATCCATACAGGATACCGATGATCAGGACGATCAGGGCTGCAAAGACACCGACGGAAAGAGAGATCCTGGTTCCGTATACGACACGGATGAAATAGTCTCTTCCGAGCTCATCGGTTCCCATGATATGCGGAAATACCTTACCGCCTTTCGCCATGTAAGCCTGCTCCATCTTGGAGTAGGTGAACGGGGCCATATTCGTTGCACTCTTGTCTCGTCTTCCATCGACCGTGATGATCTGGGAATAGCTGTACGGGACCACATGCGGCGCGATGATGATGGTCGCAAGGATGATGATCAGAACGATAATGCTGAAGACCGCCAGCGGGTTCTTCCTGAGTTTCTTCATTCCGTCACGGAAGAAGGAGGAAGACTCACTCATGACGTCCGCCTGTTTCTTCTCTTCATCTGTAGCCTTCTCAAATTTGGATACGTCAAGCTGGAGTGAGAGAGCATGTTTTTTCGGAGTCTGGTCCGGGTTATATGATTCTTTTTCGATACCCATATTCTTCTCCCCTCTTTTACTCAAGTGTGATCCTGGGATCGATCAGCTTATAGACGATATCTGTAAGCAGGTTCATCGTGACCATGAAGACGGCCAGGAAGATCGTTACTCCCATGATCATCGGATAATCACGGTTCGTAATACTCTGTACGAATTCGTTGCCGAGGCCGCCGACTGTGAAGATCTGCTCGACAACAAGCGATCCGGTCAGGATGCTTGCGATCATCGGCCCCACGTATGTGACGACCGGGATCAGCGCATTCCTCAGCGTGTGGACAAACAGGACCTTGCTGCTGCGGACGCCCTTTGCTCTTGCCGTACGGACATAATCCTGGCCCAGGACATCGAGCATGGAAGTCTTGGTCAGTCGCGTGATATAAGCCGCCGGATAAGCAGCCAGAGACAGGACCGGAAGGATCAGACTCTGATGCTGCGGACTCCATGCCTGGACCCAGCCGAGCTTCACGGAGAAGATGACCAGCAGGAAGGAGCCCAGAACGAAGCTGGGCAGCGAAGTAAACAGTGTGGACACGAAGATGATCACCCGGTCCGGCCACTTGTTCCGCTGCAGCGCCGCGATGCTTCCGAAGAAGACTCCCTGGATGACTGCAAGGATGACCGCAAAGATCCCCATCCTGGCAGAGACCTTGAACTTGGTCCCGATGGTTGCCGAGATCTCACGCCCGGTCTTTGCCGAGATACCGAAATCCCCATGTGCAAGGTTCTTCATATAAAGAAGAAACTGTGTTCCTACCGGTTTATCCAGATTGAACCTCCTCTCAAGAGCCGCCTGGACTTCCGGAGACTTTGCTTTCTCACCCGCGAACGGTCCTCCCGGGATCGCATTCATGGTAAAGAATGTGATCAGACATACGATGAAGATCGTCACAAAGGCAAGAAGAATTCGTTTCACGATGTACTTAAACATGTTTGAACCTATCCCCCTCTGAAAAAATCTGCCAATACCGCTAATTATAGCTATGTGGAAAATTGTAGTCAACGCAATATTTCCGCACAGATTTCATTTTTTCCAAATTATTTCACCGTCTTGTGATAAAATTGAAACAGAATCACACAATTTACGCCCATCCGGCCTTGCGCCGGATATCAGGCAGTATTCATTCTATATGAATAGATTTCAAATAAGGAGGTTTTTTCATATGTCCTGTACGACGATACTGGTCGGAAAAGACGCTTCCTACGACGGGAGCACCATGATCGCCCGGAACGATGACTCAGGCTCCGGACATTTTACTGCAAAGAAGATGGCGGTCCTGCCGGCCAGAAAAGGCCCGGCAGAATACACTTCCGTCCTCTCCCACGTGAGGGTGAAGCTTCCGGATACGGCTTTCCGCTGCTCCCTTATGCCCAATGCCGTGAAGGGGGAAGGGATCTGGGGTGCCTGCGGCGTGAACGAAAAGGAAGTCGGCATGACTGCGACCGAGACGATCACATCGAATCCCCGTGTTCTGGGAGCCGACCCGCTTGTCGAATACCAGCCGGCCGATGATGAGCATGAGGAAGTGCCAGGCGGGATCGGTGAGGAAGACCTTGTTGTCCTCACTCTCCCCTACATCTCTTCCGCCCGTGAGGGAGTCCAGAGACTCGGTTCCCTTCTCGAGCAGTATGGAACCTATGAGATGAACGGGATCGCTTTCTCAGACAAGGACGAGATCTGGTGGCTTGAGACCATCGGCGGACACCACTGGATGGCACGCCGTGTTCCGGATGACAGCTATGTCGTGATGCCGAACCAGCTTGGGATCGACGAATTCGACTTCGATGACGCCTACAGTGACCAGGAAGAGTTCATGTGCTCCAAGGATCTGAGGGAGTTCGTGAACCGCTATCATCTGGACCTTACCCAGTACGACCGGGAAGACCCGACTCTATTGCTTCAAGAGGATGATGAAGGCGCAGATGACGATGATCTGTTCAGCAGACTGACCTTCGCTTCCGGTCAGGATGAAGATGACGAGGATGATGAGGATGATCTCAGCGGGACTGCAGAATTCAGTCCCAGGGCTGCCTTCGGAAGCCACGATGATTCCGATCATGTCTACAACACTCCGAGAGCCTGGTTCATGCTCCGGTATTTCAATCCGACCGACTATGTCTGGGACGGACCTGATGCAGACTACACTCCGGAATCGGACGATCTGCCCTGGTGCATGGTCCCGGAGAAGAAGATCACTCCGGAAGATGTAAAATATGTGCTGAGCTCCCATTATCAGGGAACCCCTTACGATCCCTACAAGAACTACGGAGACAAGTCCAGGGCTGGTGCATACCGCTCCATCGGCATCAACCGGAATGATTTCCTCGGTTTCATCCAGATCCGGCCTTATATGCCGAAAGGCAGCCGTGCGGTCGAGTGGATAGCATTTGCATCCAATGCATTCAATGCGATGGTCCCGCTCTACCCTCAGGTCGACTTGTATCCTGACTATCTGGCGAATACGACCGGCAAAGTCTCGACCGATAATTTCTACTGGACTTCCCGTCTGATCGCGGCGCTTGCCGATGCCGGGTATAAAAAGAACCTGAACCATATCGAGCGCTATGAGCTGAGCGTCCAGTCGAAAGCCAATCACATCCTGAATGTCACGGATGACCGCCTTTCCGCTGAGACGGATCCTCAGAAGCGTTCGAAGATCCAGGCAGAAGCCAATGAGCAGATCGCCGTCATGGCAGAGAGAGAGGCTTCCAAAGCGCTTTCCAATGTGCTATTTGAAGTCAGCAGCCTCATGAAGAATTCCTACGCGAGGTCAGATGCCTGATCCCGCAATCGATCAGTCCCTGCGTCAGCCAGGGACCAGGTCTGAATACAAAAAGCCTGCCGCTGGCAGCCTTTGGTATGAAAAAACTCCATATGCCCTTTGCCGGGGCATATGGAGTGAGAAAGATCCCATTCATCTTGAAAAACGGGTCAGGTTCTTCTCTCTGATGATGGACATAAGGATGCTGCCGTAGTTAGGCGCTGCAGCGTAGCCGCCGTTCCCGATCCGATTGACATAATAGGAATAGCTGTGGACTCCGATGAGGCTCGGAAAATACGTCCTGATATAAGTATTGTATCCTTCGATGCTGCTCTGCCAGGACCCGAAGCGCTTGCCGTACAGTCCGAACAGATTGTTATGGTAGATATGTTCACCATACCCGGTCTCAAGACATGCCTGCGCAACTACCACAGTTGCAAGGATATCGTTTTTCCTCTGATTGTCCCTTGCCATCTCTCCGACCTGGCCGATAAAGCCGCTGCGGCTTCCTGCATATCTGCAGCCGAGGAAGACACCGCTTTTGTCGAACCTGCAGGCGATCCCGTTGACTTCCTGGACCTTTCCCGCATAGGCAAGTCCGTACTTTCCAGGCTTTCCGCTCTCCCGGAAGTAATATTCCTTTCCTCCGAACGTATGCCAGCCTGTTAACAGGCTTCCCTTATAAGGCTTTCTCTTCTTTCCGAAATACCGCTTCCCGTTCACGATGATCCAGCCAGTCTTTTTCTTATGGTCTTTCCCATAATAGTAGACCCTGCCGTTCTTCTTCACAAAGCCGGTATGCGCCTTCAGATAGTCTGTTCTTGTTTTCTTCGTGGCGACAAGTCCGGCCGCAACGGATTCCCCTGCCAGACGGCTGATCTGATTGTCATTCGTCGATTCTCCGGATGCAGGAAGGGCTGCCTTCCCGGTCTTCGCCGCAGCAGTAGCTGCCCGGCTCTCACAGACCGTCGTCAAGGCAAAAAAAAGCGCCAGAAAACAAACGATAAGACCCCTGGTCCTTCTGAACAGATTCGCACTTTTCACAGAACTCATCCTCCAATGATCAATAGCGTGATCGATTCCTTTCGATATGTTACAATATCTTTAAAGAAAAGTCAAATTTCTATTTCTGCATATTGATCACCATGGATGGATCCGGACACGGAGTATTCGGAAGACACGGCAGCACACATTTATATAAGGGACAGACTCTTCAGGATATACAGCCACATGGCAAGTGTGAATGAGCATCCGGCAGTCGTGATCATGACGGTGGAGGATGTCAGGGTTCCCTTATGCCCCATCCCGGTCGCCATCACGTAGCACGCGACCGTCGATGCAGAGCCGAGCATGACAGTCAGCGCCACAAGCTGCTGTCCCCGGAAACCGAAAAGGACTGCCAGCGGCAGGAAGATCGCTTCCAGAAGAAGGAGTTTCATGGCAGCTGCAAGGAGCGCCGGACCGACATTCTTTTTTGCAGCCTCCGGGTCGAACATGGCTCCCATCGCGATCAGTCCAAGCGGAGTAGCCATCTTTCCGACATCCGATATCATCTGCTTCGGGATCCCCGGAAGCGGCAGCCTGAGGAGCGACCAGAGAAAACCGATGAAGATGCCGAGAAGGATCGGATTTGTAACGATCCCGACCAGTGTTTTTTTCATAAGGGACTTTCCGCCTGCTGCCCTGCTGTCCTGACCGCCCCCGCTCGCTGCTCTTCCGGCTTCCGTCTCCTGTCCGGCCGTCGTCATCAGGACAATGACTGCAAAGATATTGTAGAGCGGGACAGAACCGATCATCATCAGGGCTGCCATCTCAGTATTGCCTTCCCCGTAGATGTTCTGGATGAAGGCGATCCCGAGGATAGCTGCGCTTGAGCGGTAAGCCACCTGGATGAACTCTCCCCTCTCAGATCTGTCTTTCCTCAGTATCATCCTGGCTGCGAGTGCGGCGATCCCGATGGACAGAAGTGTCACAGCGAAGCAGAAGAGAACGAACTTCCCGTCCCAGGCGGATGTGAAATCCTGCCCGGCCATATCGGCAAAAAGCTTGAAAGGAAGGGCGATCCTGAATACGAAGGAATTCAGCTGTTTTGCGAAGCTCCTGCTGACGATCTTCAGGAGATACAGCACATACCCCAGCACCATCAGAAGAAAGATGGGAAGGGTAGCATTGATGCTGAATATCAGATTTTCCATATCGATGATCCTCGATTCTCATATAAAGTCCTGACTGCCGGAGCATACCTCTGCCGAGGCAGAAAACTGAAAAGGCCGCCGCTTCCTGGCTTATATCAGCCCTCCGCGGACCTGTTCTGTGATGCGATCTCTTCCGCCAGTTCCTGAAGCTCCAGCCAGCGGTCTTCTTTGGCCGACAGCTGCTCCTCCGCCTCCTGTCGTTCCTTCGAGAGCTCCTCAAGTTTTGTGTACTGGGTCGCACATTCCTCGATCTGTGAGTCAAGGTCCCTGACCTTCTTTTCCAGGGCAGCGATCTCCTCATCGATATGTTCGTATTCCTGCTGCTCCCGGTAAGTCATCTTCTTCTTCCGGCTCTGGCTCTTAAGTGCCGCATAGGCCTCCGCCCCGGATAGCCCTGCTTCTGCGCTTCCCGCATACGAAACAGTTCCGGCGGATGTACCTGCTGAGGAGGACGCCTCTTTTCCTGTACTGTTTTCCTGACCTCTCAGCAGTCTCTTCTCATAATAGTCGGTGAACCCGCCCTCATACTGGACCAGCTCTCCATCTTCGAAAGAAAAGATCCTGTTCACGACACGGTCAAGAAAGTAGCGGTCATGGGAGACAACGATGATGATTCCCAGGAAATGGTCCAGATAGTCTTCAAAGATCTCCAGTGTCTCGATGTCGAGGTCGTTGGTCGGTTCGTCCAGCATCAATACGTTCGGCTGGCTCATCAGGACCAGGAGCAGCTGCAGCCTCCTCCGCTCTCCGCCCGAGAGGTTTCCGATCTTCGCCCACTGCATCTTCTTGTCGAAGAGAAACTTCTCGCACATCTGGGACGCGGTGATCAGTCCGTCCGTGGTCCTGACATATTCCCCGATCCCCTTCACACAGCCTATGACGGTCTCGTCCGGATCAAGTTCTCCGGCTTCCTGGCGGAAGTAGCCGATCTTTACCGTCTCGCCATACTCCACGTGTCCCGTATCAGGTGTGACCGAACCCGCTATCACATTCATAAGCGTCGATTTACCGCACCCGTTTGGTCCGATAAATCCGATTCTGTCATCCCTGAGGAAGCGGTAAGTGAAATGGGAAAAAAGCGTCCTGTCTCCATAAGCCCTGGAGATGTCGAGGAGTTCAACCGTCTTTTTGCCAAGACGCGTCGAGATGGAACTGACCTGAAGAGTGCTCTTCTCCATCTTCTGTCTTGCCTCGCGGGAAGCTTCTCTCAGATCCTCGAAACGGCCGATCCTTGCCTGCTGCTTCGTTGACCTTGCCCGGGCTCCGCGCGAGATCCAGGCAAGCTCCGTCCGGATCAGGTTCTCCCGCTTGTCCTCGGTCGCCGCTTCCATCTCGGCGCGCTCTTCCTTCAGCTTCAGGTAAGTCTCATAACCGCCCTCACTGACATACAGACCGCCGCGGTCAAGTTCAGCGATCTTATTGGTCACGTTATCCAGGAAATAGCGGTCATGGGTCACGAGCAGAAGCTCTCCCTTGAAACGCCTGATCGCATCCTCGAGATAGAGGATCATCTCCTGGTCGAGGTGGTTGGTGGGCTCGTCGAGGATCAGGACCTCTGCCGGGGAAAGAAGGGTCTGTGCCAGTGCCACCCTCTTTCTCTGACCGCCGGACATCCTGTCAAGATTCTGAGAATGGTCCACGATCCCGAGCCGGTTCAGCATCGATCTGGCTTCCGCTTCCGCTTCGGTCCCGGGAGTACGCCCGTGCATGACTGCTTCATAAGGGAAACGGTCTTCCCCGAAGTCCGGTGTCTGGGCCAGGTAAGCGATCCTGACATCCCGTCCCTTAATGACGGTTCCTTCATCCGGATGGACGATTCCTGCAGCGATCTTGAGAAGAGTCGATTTGCCGGTGCCGTTGACACCGATCACACCAATCTTGTCCCCGGAATTGACTCCAAGGGAAAGGTCTGTGAACAGGGACCGTGTCCCATAGTTTTTCGTTATATGCTGAAGATTAAGAATATTCATGATCTCTCCGATGTCATCCCGTGAAAGGACATACTCTCCCGCCGGTCCTTCTGTATGCAGAAACCTGCAGCCGGCAGTCTTCCGGGCAGGATGATATGCAAAAAGCCCGCCACCGGCGGCCTTTTGCATCCTATGGGATAAAAATACGCAGGAGCGATTCACAGCTCCTGCGCGAACTCATCACTTATTTTTCTTCGCCGCCTGGCGTCTCTTAAGGGCTGCAAGCTGCTGCTTTACTTTCTTAGCTTCTGCTTCTTTGCTGTCCTTGTTCTTTTTACCCATCTTACTCATGGCCAAGACCTCCCTTTTGCACAGAATACTTTGTTATCTTAACACATCCCGTCATCCGGTGTCAAAGCCATGTATCTCCCAGCCGGACGCTCCTGCCCGTCTCTATAGACCGGCCACGCTTCCGCGCAGACCAATCGGCGCTGACTTGCCTCATGCCCCTGCCTGCTGCTTCGTCATCCTGAGGGTCCGCATGGAGTTCAGCACACAGAGGATCAGCACCCCGACATCTCCGAAGGAAGCCATCCACATGTTGGCGATCCCGAACGCTCCGAGAGCCAGGATGATCAGCTTGACCGCGATTGCGAAAGTGATGTTGGTCCTTACGATGGACCTGGTCTTTCTGGCGATCTTCACCGTCTCGGAGATCTTTCCGATATTGTCTTCCATCAGGACGATGTCAGCTGCCTCGATCGCCGCATCGCTTCCCATCGAGCCCATCGCGATGCCGACATCCGAACGCATCAGGACCGGAGCGTCATTGATGCCGTCTCCGACGAATGCAAGTCTGTCCGTTCCCTGTTCCTTCTTCAGAAGACCCTCTACCTCGGCGACCTTGTCTGCAGGAAGCAGCTGGGCGTGTACTTCATCGATCCCGACTTCCTTTGCCACGCACTCAGCAGTCTCCTTCCGGTCTCCTGTGAGCATGACGGTCGTGCGTACCCCATTGCTCTTCATGGACTCGATTGCTTCCTTTACTCCTTCCCTGACGGTATCGGAGATCAGGATAGAGCCTGCAAACTTTCCTTCCTCGGCAAGGTACACGACCGTTCCGCTCTCCTCATTCTCCCTGAAGGAGACTCCGCTTCTCTGCATCAGAGCCGCGTTGCCGCAAAGGATCTTTTTCCCATCGATATTCGTCGATACTCCGTGTCCGGAGATCTCCTTTGTACCGCTGACCCTCGATCCGTCGACCGGCCTTCCGTAAGATGCGCGGATCGACTGGGCGATCGGATGATTGGATTCATTCTCGGCATATGCCGCAAGTCCCAGCAGTTTTTCCTTCGTATAGCCGGCTTCCGGATAGACGCCTGCTACCTTGAACTCTCCCTTCGTCAGGGTCCCGGTCTTATCGAAGACCATCGTCTTCACATCGGCAAGCGCTTCCAGATAGTTGCTCCCCTTGACCAGGACACCGATCCTGGACGCAGCCCCGAGCCCTCCGAAGAAGCCAAGCGGGACGGAGATGACAAGCGCGCACGGGCAGGACACTACCAGGAAGATACATGCTCTGGTGATCCAGTCAAACCAGACAGCCTTTCCTCCCCCCAGCGCCAGCGGCGGGACCACCGCAAGCGCGATGGCGCTGAACGTGACGATCGGCGTATAGACTCTGGAGAACCTGGTCACGAAATGTTCCGTGCGCGTCTTCTTATCCGTCGCATGTTCCACCAGCTCCAGGATCCGGCTGACCGTCGAGTTCTGATATGTCTTCGTGACTCTGACCTTGAGGGTGCCTTCTCCGTTGACGCAGCCGGAGATGACTTCCTCACCTTTTCTGGCTGTCCTCGGGACCGGTTCGCCGGTCAGAGCTGCGGTATCCACAAGCGATTCGCCTTCTTCGACCACTCCGTCAAGCGGGATCTTCTCTCCCGGCTTCACGACGATGATATCGCCGACCTCCACTGATGAAGGATCAGCCTTTGCAAGCGCACCATTCTTCTGCACATTCGCATATTCCGGAGCGATGCTCATCAGGTCCCTGATGGAATCACGGCTCCTGTCGGATGCGTAATCCTCGAACAGCTCTCCTGTCTGGAACAGAAGCATGACTGCGATAGCCTCCGGGTACTCTCCGATCGCGAATGCTCCGATCGTCGCAACTGCCATCAGGAACTCTTCCTCGAAAGGATGTCCTTCCGTAATGTTCTCCCAGGCTTCCTTCAGCACATCCCAGCCTACGATCAGATAGGGGATGACCGCCAGAAGCAGCGGGATCCACCTGTTCCCGCGGAAGACTCCGGTATGGATACAGATCTCAAGCGCCAGCAGCAGAAGCGCTGAGATGATGATCTTCTTCAGATTCTCTCTCTGTTCCTCTTCCAGATTCCGAAACATAACTCTCCCTCCACATACAGATATTCAGGTGATAATATATGAACGTTTGCTCATATGAACGATTGTTCATATGTTCTTCAGATTTATAATACTCTCTCCTGTTTTCCATTGCAACAGAAAATTCGCTGCAGATTACACAGATTCTCAGCCCTTGTATATGTGACAGGCTGTACAAACCTGTGTTACAATGCTAAAAGTATGCTCTGGAAAAGTACTGACAGGATCCTGGCAATTGACATCTCCAGGGTATCAGGATATTACTCAGGAGAAAACAATATGCATGAGATGGGAATCGTCTACCATGTTGCAGACGAAGTTGAGAGGGTAGCAGCCGAGAACGGAATTCATCATGTCCGCAGAGTAACCCTTCAGATCGGACAGGTGACCGGAGTCCTCTTCGATTATATGGCGGATCTCTGGACCTGGGTCGCAGACAAGAGCGATGTACTCCGCGGGAGTGTCCTTGGTTACGAAGAGATCCATGCCGTCACCAGATGCGAGGACTGCGGTCAGCTCTATGACACGGTCCCTCAGGGCCGCCAGTGCCCATACTGCGGAAGCTGGCGCACCTTCCTGGTCCAGGGCAATGAATATATCATCAAGGAAATCGAGACCGATGACGATGACTTCTCTGAGGAGGATGAAAAAGATGCTCCTCTTCCGTCAGAGCAGGCATCCGGCAGCAGGCAACCAGCTGAGAAAGGATACAGAGAATGGAGAAAGTAAAGATCATCGAGGCAAAGGAAAGCCTCCTTGCAGACAACAGCAAGGACGCGGACAGGCTCCGCGAAGAACTGAAAGCAGATAAGACCTTCTATATCAACATCATGTCCTCGCCCGGCTCTGGAAAGACTTCAAGCCTGAAGCAGATCATCAGCAGGCTGAGAGACAGCTTCCGGCTCGGCGTCATGGAAGCCGACATCGACAGTGATGTCGATGCAAAGACCATAGCAGAGCTCGGGATCCCGTCGATCCAGATCCATACCGGCGGCATGTGCCATCTCGATGCGGATATGTCCCGTCAGGGTCTTCGTGCCATCGGATCGAAGGATCTCGATGTGGTCTTTCTTGAGAATGTCGGCAATCTGGTCTGCCCGGCGGAGTTCGACACAGGATCTGACCTGAACCTTGTCATCCTCTCCGTACCGGAAGGCGACGACAAGCCGCTCAAGTATCCGCTCATGTTCGAGAAAGCGGATGTTGTTCTTGTCAATAAGATCGATGCCATGGAAGTGTTTGACTTCGATATGAAGAAGGTCGAAGACAATATCCATCTCAGGAATAGCGGCATCCCGGTCTTCCCGGTCAGCGCTGCGACAGGAGAAGGATTTCATGAATTCTGCGGATGGCTGAAGGAGCGGATCAGTCTCTGAGCATTCAGGCTTTCCGTAATCATGCCGTCGCGGATATGACCGTCAGAAAGGACGAATATATCATATGGGAAAAGTAAAAGTGATCGATGTCCATACAGGCATCTTCGATGAAAACAACCGGATCGCGGATGAGATCCGCAGACAGAATCAGGAAAACCGCACATTTCTGGTGAACATCATGGCATCTCCGGGAGCAGGCAAGACCACTACCCTTCTCCGGACCATCAGGGAACTGAAGAACGAATACAGGATCGGTGTCATGGAAGCTGATATCGACTACTCGATCGACGCCGAGAAGATGCAGGAAGCAGGCGTCACGACCGTCCAGGTTCACACCGGCGGCGAGTGTGCGATGGATGCAGCCATGACAAAGGAAGGCCTGAAGGAGATTCCTTCGAAGGATCTCGATCTGATCTTCCTTGAGAACGTCGGCAATCTTGTCTGTCCGGCAGAGAATGACACAGGTTCCTCCGTCAACGTAGAGATCCTGTCCGTTCCGGAGGGCGATGACAAGCCTCTCAAGTATCCGCTTATGTTCCAGGTCTGCCAGGCAGTCCTGATCAACAAGATCGATACAAGGAAATTCTTCCCCTTCGATGAAAAGGCGGTCGTGGAGCGTATCCACGCGCTCAATCCGAAAGCAGAAGTCTTCTTCCTCTCCGCCAGGACCGGAGAAGGATTTGAGCAGTGGACCGGCTGGCTGAGGAAGCAGATGGCAGGAATGTGAAGATTCCTCCGATGCCCCCCAGAAACCAGAAAGACTGATCTTCCGCACCATCTTCCGCCGGAAGAAAAAAGACGGACTCACGAAAACACAGAAAACGAATAAGAAAGCCAGTCTGTGGCTGACAGCATCCCTTTCGCGATGCCTGGCCGCGGACTGGCTTTTTTGTTTCCTAGCTTTTTTGTTTCCTGGCTTTTTTATTTCCTGGCTTTATTCCTCTTTACTTCCTGGCTTTTCCTCTCACGATCTTCACACCTCTTGACAGCGCATACCTTCCGATCGGGCCGAACTTCTCTTCTGCCTTATACATATCGGATCCGTGCGGCATGTCTCTCTCGAGATGGATTGCGTCGAAGTTGCACTTGGTGGTGCAGAGGCCGCAGCCGATGCAGCGGTTCTCATCGACGGTGGTCGCACCGCAGCCAAGACATCTTCCTGCCTCGACCTTCACCTGCTCTTCGGTCAGCGGCACCCTCAGGTCATCGAAGGTTGCCGTCGCGACGCCTGCCTTGTGTCCCGGGATCTGCCTCTTCGCATTGTCGAACCCTTCCACAAGGATATCATCCCGGTCAAGCTCGATGAACTGACGAAGATCGCGATGGATGGTCAGACTCTGTCCCGGATGGACGAAACGGTTGATGGAGACCATTCCCTCACGGCCGTCCGCGATCGCGTCGATTGCGAATCTTGCTCCGTGATAAACGTCGCCGCCTACGAAGATATCCGGCTCTGCCGTCTGGAGGGTAACCTTGTCTGCCTGTGCAGTTCCATTGCGGTTGATGACGACCTTGGTTCCCTTGAGCAGGTCGCCCCACTCTACCGACTGTCCGATGGAAAGCAGGATGTTCTCGCACTCGATCGTGATCGTATCGTTCTCGTCATAGGACGGATTGAATCTCTTCTGATCATCGAAGACGGACGTGCACTTCTTGAAGACGATGCCAGTCACCTTTCCATCCTTCGTCAGGATCTCCTTCGGTCCCCAGCTGTTCTTCACATCGATGCCTTCCTCTTCTGCTTCCCTGACCTCTTCTTTCGAAGCTCTCATCTCATCCGGGGCCTCGAGGCAGAGCATGGTAACCTTGGAAGAACCTGCCCGGACGGCTGTCCTCGCGACATCGACTGCGACATTGCCGCCTCCGATGACGACCGTACGCCCTTCCAGGCGGATCGTATGATCCTGGTTGATCTTTCTCAGAAAATCGACTCCGGTCTCAACACCTTCCGCATCCTCGCCCGGAACACCGGTCTTTCTGCCTCCCTGCATGCCGATTGCCACGAAGAACGCCTTGTATCCTTCGTCGCGAAGCTGCTGGATGGTAACGTCCTTTCCGACCTCAACGCCGCACTGAAATTCGATCCCCATCTGTCTCAGGACATCGATCTCGGCATCCAGAACATCCTTCTCAAGGCGGAAGCTCGGGATCCCGTTCATCAGCATGCCGCCCGGATTCTTCTCTTTCTCGAAGATGGTGACCGGATATCCTTCTCTTCGCAGGAAATACGCAGCGGACATTCCGGCAGGACCGGCGCCGATGACAGCTACCTTCTGCGGGAAGAGTTTGCCTTCGCCGTTCTCGCAGAGAGGTACATAGCGCTTGTCTGCGTGAAGTTCCTGTGCCGCGATGAACTTCTTGATCTCATCGATCGCAAGCGGCTGATCGATGGTGCCTCTCGTGCAGCGGTCCTCGCAGCGGCGGTTGCAGACGGATCCGCAGACTGCCGGGAACGGGTTGTCCTGCTTGATCAGCTCCAGGGCATCCAGATATCTTCCTTCTGCCGCCATCCTGATATAGCCCTGGATGGACAGATGGACCGGGCATGCCGTCTTGCATGGGGAGGTTCCCGAATCATAGCAATTGACCCTCATGCTCTCACGATAGTCATAGTTCCAGTGCTCCGGTCCCCAGCTCTTTGCATCCGGCAGCTCCGTCTTCGGATACGTGACCTCGCCATGCTTCGTGCAGAGCTTCTGGCCAAGTTTTGCCGCCCCGACAGGACATACCTCGACACATTTGCCGCAGGCAACACATTTCGTCCTGTCGACATGGGCCCGATAGGAGGAAGCCGACATGTTCGGAGTATTGTAGAGCTGAGAGGTCCTCAGGGCATTGCAGACGCCAGGTGCACAGTTGCACAGGCCGACGATCTTGTCTTCGCCGTCGATATTGGTGATCTGGTGGACATAGCCCTTGCGCTCCGCGCGCTTCACGATCTCCATAGCCTCGTCATAGGTGATGTAGCGGCCGGTATGGCGATCGACACAGTATTCTGCAAGGTCACCCAGGCCGATACAGTACTCGCCCTCGATCTCCCCGGAGCCCTCGCCGCGCATCCTCTGCTGCTTTCTGCAGGTGCAGATACCGACGGACAGCTTGTCATACTTCTTCAGCCAGTGGGAAATGAATTCCACGGAAACTGCCTGATTGTTGGTCTCGATGGCAGTTTCCACCGGAATGACATGCATGCCGATGCCGCCTCCTCCCGGAGGTACCATCTGGGTGATGCCGCCAAGCGGCAGCTGGGTCATCAGGTTAAAGAAGGTCGCGATCTCCGGATAGTCATCCGTCAGCTTGTCGCTCATCATCATGAACTCTGCGATACCCGGAACGAAGATCGGGACATCGTACCACTTTTCATGGGCTGGGTTCTCGCGGGTAGACTCCAGGAAGCCGTATTCAGCGAGATGGATACACATCTCCTTTGCCTCACCGGTTGACATGCGGTTCTTCTTCGCCAGCTGGGACGGAGAGTATGGGACCCTTGTCTTCTTGAAAGAAAGCAAGAAGGCGACTTCCTGCCTGGTCAGGACGTGGTCAAGGCACCAGTACTCCGGATCCCGCATGTTCAGGGTGTGGGTGTACTTCTTGACGTAACGGTCAGTGATCATGGTCGCAAGTTTCAGGACCATCTTCGCTTTTTCCGGATCTGCCGGCTTGTAATCCTCCGGCTGCCAGAAATCATGTTCATTAATCATAGGATCGCCCGGCTTCCACTTGGCCATGCGGGCCTTGTTGTCCGGATCATTACTGATATATTCCATGTCTTATTCTCCAGGTTTCTTATCTTTGCATTCAGTTAAACTTCCTTCCCTGATCTGATATTCTCAGCCTGAAAAGATTGCCCTTGGGAAGGATAATACTCATAAGCATTCAGATCAGAAGAAGCGGCCCACGATATCGCGCGATGATGCGCAGGTGTCTTCCATATCGCCGAAGGACAGGATCTCGCCCGCGTAATAGGTTCCCCGGGTTCCCTGATGGGCGTCAAGCCTGTCGTACCAGCCTGCTGCGTAATCGTCCGGCGTGACATGCGGGCAGTAATAAGTCTCCTGCTCATAGAGGCGCTCTTTGACCGGGAAGCCGCAGATCGCCATATCGTCGGACATGGTCCTGATCGTCCAGTCGTAAGGTACGTCCTCATCGCCCTTGTGGTTGCGAAGAGCATAGACGGAGCACGGGCAGCTGTCTCCCAGGTCCTTCCATCTGTGATAGTAGACCATGGCATGACCGCGCTTTTCCGGAGTCATGTTGTCAAAGATGTAGCCGGAGATGGTCGGTCCGTCATTCTCGCGGAACTTCGCGATGAAGTCCACATATTTCTCATGGCGGATCTTCGAGAACAGCTCATTCTCAGTCTCGTCCGCATCGGCATACTTCAGGAAGCGGTCAAGCGGCGTTGTGACGATCAGCTTATCGAACTCCTCTGTATGCTCGACCGACATGCCGGTTTCCTTTCCGTTCTCATCCAGCCTGTATTCACGGACGGTGACGTAGATCTTTCCGTCCGCCGGACGCTCTATCTTAACAACTTCGGTATTCAGATGCGCCGGGTGAGCCAGCTTCTGATTGACCGACTCATAGATGCTCTGGGTTCCGTTCTTCCAGGTCCACAGCCGCATGGCGATGAACTCGATCGCGGTCGTGGTATCGAGATACTTCATGACATAGGCTGCCGGGATCTCATCGAAGTAGCCGTATCCGAAGGATGTATACGGAGCGAGCCAGATCTTCATGACGTCCTCGACGCCATTCTTCCTGCAGAACTCGTCAAACGGCAGCGCCAGGTCCTTCAGGTTCTGATTGACGCCGCTGACGCGGTGAAGAGCTCTGTGCTCTTCCTTGGACAGTCCCGAATACCTGCCCTGTGCGACACCGACATGACCATACAGGTCATATCCCTTGTATTTGGTGTTCATGATCCGGACAAGCTTCTTCATCTGACTCTTGATCCGGACAAGTCCCGCCAGCTTCTGGACAGTGAATTCCTTCTGCGGATCAAAGGGGAAGATCTCCTGGCCGTCGCTGTTGCGGTACATACGCCGCATCTCGGGCCCGTCATGGGTGATTCCCGCAAACTGCTCGAGCTCATGGACCGCATAATAAGTCTTGGCACCCATGATCGCACCGGTCTCGTAGCTGCGCTTTTCTCCGTTCACTTCGATCTCCGGGGAGAAGCACTTTCCTCCGACCTTGTTCTGTCTTTCGTAGATCTCATAGTCCCGGTACCCTCTTTTCTGAAGATACATAGCGGCAGAGATTCCCGCAGGTCCTCCGCCGATGATGCATATGCGTTCTTTTTTATCTGCCATAGATGCCCTCCGACGTACACGCTGGCTGCTTTGATCGAAGCCCCGCAGGATCTCCCATCCGGAGATGTGCCTCGCGTCCTTCGATTATTTGTATGTACAAGTCGATTTATTGTATCACATCTGCTTTCCTTTGGGAAGATTGTATCCATCAGCATACGGTCCCGCCGCAGGCAGCCTCTCTGCATAGATTGATACAAAAAGCCCGCCACCGGCGGCCTTTTTGCATCCTATGGGATCAAAAAGAAGCAGGGAAGATTCCCTGCTCCATCTTTAACATCTATTGTCCTTCAGAAAAAGCATACGGCGGAGAATTCCGTCAGTTGTCGTATCTCCATCTCCTGTCCGTGAGCACTCTCGCGAACAGAAGTCCGAGCGGCATGCTGATGACCATGAGGATGGCCTTGTACAGCCACCCCGTCCCGCCTGCAAAGGCTCCGGTCCCAAGATAGAACACGCCCTTGTACATGAACATGCCCGGGACCATGATGACGATCGACGGAACGGTCAGCGCAATGCGCGGATAGCCCAGCTTATGATGGACAGAAGCCGCGATCAGTCCGGAAAGAAAGGCGTCGATAAAGCATGCCGCTGCCCCGGGAAGTCCGAACAGGTCGACCAGCTCCAGCCTCAGGGTATTGGTGACCATGCCGATCAGGCCGGCCGTCACGCACATCTGTCTGCTGCTGTTATACATCGTGGAAAAGCCGTACACTCCGCAGAAGGAAGCGGCCAGTCTCAGGAAAAGCAGGGGCAGGGGATCGATGCCCAGAGGAGCGAAATCGCCCGGATGCATCTGCATGGAATATGCGACCAGCCACCCGGTCATCGTTCCGGTGATGATGATCAGCAGGGCATGTCCGAGACGCTCGAGACCGGAACGCATATCCTGCTTGGCGATGTCAAGGCCGCTGGTGATCAGCGGGAAGCCCGGGATGATGAACAGCATAGATCCGATATAGCCGACTTCATGGTAATCGCCGATCCCGAACAGTTTTCTCAGGATCAGATAAACTGCTTCATAAGAGATGCACGCCGCCGCGACACTGACACAGATTGCCAGCACCAGCTGCAGTTTTTTGCCCAGCATCTTCCTGCGGACATAGTGTCCGATCGCTGCCCCGACAAAGGCCCCTGCCATCTCGGTCGGCCCGCCTCCGAGGAGAAATGTGAAAGCTCCGCAGGCCAGTCCCGACGCGAGTCCTGCCTGGATGTTGTTCCAGTGCTGAGGCGCGTGGTCGATCTTGTCCAGCTTTCTGTGAGCTTCCCCGAGGGTATATTCACCGTCATGGAGGACGAAGTCATCCATGAAGTTTTCCATCTGCATCAGTTTTTCCGTGTTGACGCCCGTCCCTGTCAGAGTGAAGCTCTCCGTGAACATCTGGTCATCATCGGATACGGAGAAGGTGATCGAAGTCAGACCGATGTCCGCAGTCACATTGACCCCGATGACGCGTGCCAGGATGTTCATGGTATCTCTGACTCGCCATGCTCCCGTTCCGCAGGAAAGCTCGATCATTCCCGCCCGTCCGATCAGAGTCGCCCTGTCCTTGATGCTTGCTTCCTTGATCTTCACATTCTCATCCCTGACGCTCTCATGCCAGGGGATCATGATGTGGTTCTTGCCGAAGTATTCCTTCTTCTCAGCGATTACAGCACACATACGATATTCTTCTCCCTTTTTGACTTCTGTCCGTTATGCATTCAGATAGCCCCGGGTATTTTACCATGAAAAAAGGGCTCCCGCCACCGGAAACCCTCTTTTCGATAAAAAGTTCGTTATATTGTTCACGGGATGAGATTCTCTCCCGCCTTCAGGACCTGCCTTCGGATCTCTGCCGTCGCTGCGCCTTCTTTGTCCGCGATCTCCGCGATCTGGTCGAATTCCGGCTTGACCCTTCTCTGCCCGTATCCTGTCGAGACCTTGACCTTCACGAAAGTCTTCCCGTCCCCATACAGATCGACATCTTTCGATTCTGACCGCATGATATATCTCCCGCAGATTTTCTCCCGTATCCCGATCGTCGTGGTAAAGCGGAAGATGGCATCAGTCACAGCCTTCTTCCTGTCATTATGGCAGAGCACCGTCAGCAGGATACCCGGCCGATTCTTCTTCATCCCGATCGGGCATGTGAAGACATCGAGCGCTCCGGTTTCGAAAAGCTTCTGCTGGGCAAAGCCGATATCCTCCGGCGTCATATCGTCAAGGTTGCAGGAAAGCTCAAGGACGGTATCGCGCAGGCGGTCCGGATCTTCAGAAGCCGCTCCGGCGTCCGCCGGATCCTTGCCATGGCTTTCCTCCGAGGAGTCCGTACTCTCCCCAAGGATCGCCCTGACGCAGTTTGCTCTTGCGAAATCCCTCTTCCCCATACCGTATCCCGTACGGAGGATCGTCATGGCAGGCATCTTTCCGAAGGAGTCCGCAAAGTATCCGGTCAGTGCAGCCCCTGTCGGCGTGAGAAGTTCGCAATCCTCATCTCCGGAAGTGCAGGGGATCTTCTTCTCCTGCAGGATGAAAGCCGTTGCAGGCGCGGGGACCGGCAGGCTCCCATGGGCGCAGCGGACTGTTCCGCTTCCGGTGGCCGCCGGAGACGCAATGACCCTGCCTGGCTTCAGCATATCCATCAGCAGGCAGACTGAGACGATATCGACGATCGCATCCTTCTCGCCAACTTCATGAAAATGGATCTCATCCACTGCCGTATGGTGGGCGTGGCTCTCAGCACGCGCCAGAAGATCGTAGACGCCAAGGGCATCCTTCTTCACAGGATCCGGAAGGTCCATGCCGGCGATTGCCGCGTTGATGTGGGCAGGGGAGCTGTGATGATGCACATGGCCGTGGTCCTCATGTTCGTGGTCAGCAAGGTGATGCTCCGCATGGCCGTGGTCCTCATGATGGCGGTCATCAAGGCGATGCTCCGCATGGCCGTGGTTCTCATGATGGCGTTCATCAAGGTGATGCTCCGCATGGCCGTGGTCCTCATGTTCGTGGTCAGCGTCCATCTCCTCCCCGCCATCGACCAGCACCGTCATATGGGTGCCTGCGATCCCGCACTTCTCGCAGGGATCGGCTCTGACCGTAACTCCGGCAAGGCCAAGATGATTGACCTTCTCCAGATAATCTTTCTTCTGTTCCTCCGTCAGGAGCTCATAAAGGGCGGCCGATAGCATATCTCCCGCAGCGCCCATTCCAAGGTCCAGGTATAAAACGTCCATATTACCCTCCCGAAAAGGCAGGCGGACATCCCTCCGCCAGACCATTATCCTCTCGGCTCTATTCCTTACGGCAGCCCTTCAGGTGATTGATCATGCTTGCAAAGTAGGCTGCACCGAATCCATTGTCGATGTTCTCGATGCACATCCCGCTCGCACAGCAGTTCAGCATAGACAGAAGGGCACTCATCCCGTGAAAGGAAGTTCCGTATCCGACGCTTGTCGGCACAGCGATGACCGGACAGTCCGCAAGACCGGTGACGACTGCCGGAAGGGCTCCCTCCATCCCGGCGATCGCGATGATGACCGTTGCCTCGCAGATATCATCCATGTGGACAAGCAGTCTGTGAAGACCTGCTACCCCGGCATCGTAGACCCGACTGACCTCATTGCCGAGAGCTTCGGCAGTGACCGCGGCTTCCTCCGCGACCGGGATGTCGGAAGTACCTGCCGTGATGACAAGGATCTTTCCGATCCCATCCGTCTTCGGCATCTCTCCTATGACCGCGATCCTTGCCTGTTCATGGTATTGCCAGAGATTTTTCGCTTCCTCTGCCATGTGACGGTCCTGTCCTGCGATCTCCTTCTTCCCGGCAGACAGCCCTCTCTCATCCAAAAGCTGCTTTACCATCTCTGCTTTTTCGGCGTCAAGCCTCGTCACCAGGATCATCTTCTGGTCATTCTTCAGCATTGACTCCGCGATCCCCGCAATCTGCTCCGCCGTCTTTCCCTGACCGAAGATCACCTCGGACGCGCCTGTCCGGACTCCCCGCTGGAGATCTACCTGGGCAAAGCCAAGGTCATCGATCGGTTTTTTCCGTATCCTGAGGAGCGCCTCCTCCACGTCCGTGTCACCCGACCGGACAGAGTAAAGAAGTTCCCTCAGCTGTTTTTCATCCATCACTGTCTCTCCCGGTTTTATGATATTCTGGCGACTCTTCCCTTCAGCGGCTTTCTGCACCCACGGTTCCTCCTGGAAGCGTTTCCGATACGGAGGGACCGGTCAGCCATCTGTTTCCTTCTTTGCATTGACGGTCCCGGAGTCCTTCTGCTTCTTCTCCAGCACCTCATTCATACTGCCCGTACGATAACCCCGAAGGTCCAGGGTTACATAGGAAAAGCCGTATCCCTTCAGCTTTGTGTACACCTCGCCGCGAAGCTTTTCGTCCGCAAAGCGGCTGATCTCGTCCGGGAGTACCTCGATGCGGGCAAGATTTCCATGGATCCTGACCCGCACCTGCCGGAAGCCAAGATCGATCAGAAGCTGTTCGGCCTGATCGACCATCTTCAGCTTCTCTTCCGTGATCTCCTCACCGTAGACAAAGCGGGACGACAGGCAGGCGTAAGATGGCTTATCCCAGGTGGAAAGTCCCCGTTCTTTCGAAAGCTCGCGGATCTCCTCCTTGCAGAGTCCCGCTTCGCGAAGGGGACTGCGGATCCCCAGCTCCGCGACAGCCGTCAGCCCCGGCCTGTAGTCTCCGTTATCATCCATGTTGGAACCTTCCGCCACCTCGCGGATCCCCTGGCTTTCAGCAAGCTTCCGGATCTTTGTAAACAGCTCCTTCTTGCAGATATAGCAGCGATTGACCGGATTGTGGCGGAACCCTTCGATGTCCAGTTCCTCCGATTCCAGCATGAGATGGCGGATTCCCCGCTTCTCACAATAATCCTTTGCCTCATTTCTCTCCCTTACCGGAAATGAGCAGCTCACCGCTGTCACCGCCACTGCCTTGTCCCCGAGGACGTCCACCGCAGTATCGAGGAGGAAGGTGGAATCAACACCGGAAGAAAAGGCGACCGCGACGCTTCCGCAGGACAGGAGGATATTTCTGAGTTTCTGATATTTCTGATGGAGCACATCCATCTTTGCGTTATCTGACATATAAAGTCCGTTCCTTTCCATGTACCCTGTGCCATATGAAGTTCATTATACATGCAAAAGGAGTTTTCGGAAGGAATTGCATACAATTATTATTCTTGGAAAAAAGTCCGGAGAATGGTATAGTAATTCTAAAACTGTCGTAAAGAAGGGGGGACCATTCTTGAACACGCACACTCACGCGGACGCTGAAGAACACGTGATCACCCATACGCACACAGATACGGAAGGCCACATGCATACCCATACTGATGCCGAAGGGCATGTGCATACCCATACGCACACTGATGCGGAAGTCCATATGCATACCCATACTGATGCGGAAGGGCACGTGCATTCCCATACGCATACACACGACCCGGCTGAGATGAAGAAGATCATCAATCGTCTCTCCCGCTCCATCGGCCACCTGGAATCCGTGAAGCGGATGATCGAGAATGGCCAGGACTGCTCCGATGTCCTGATCCAGCTGGCCGCTGTGAGGGCAGAGATCAACAATGCCGGCAAAGCCCTCCTGAAGGAACACCTCGAACACTGCATTGTGGAGGCTGTCGAGGAAAAAGATCAGGATTCCATAGAGAAAGTAAATAAGGCGATCGACCAGTTTATCCGCTGATACAATGAGGCTGCTGTCTGCGTCTTTTTTGCATATCTGTTTATCTCTGAAGCACAGGGCCTGCTTCTGGTCCGTTTTCTCAGGAAACTCTCCTGATATTCTTCGTTGCCACGACATCCACTCCGGTCCCGGCGATATCGTGAAGCACGATGTCACCGATGGCTACCGGTGCCTTCAGTCTGAGGGCATTGATCGCCTTCATGCACTCGGCAAGCTTGCCCTTCGGTACATTTGCCGCCGTCCGGACGGATACTCTCGGCAGGTCACCGCCTTCCACGACTGCCGTCGTCGTCAGAGTCCTGACCGGATTGATGACTTCAGTTCTTGCATAGCGGTCGCCGATCCTGCAGGAATTCCCGGCAACGCTGAGGATGTCTTTTCCTTCCATCTCCACCGTGATCGAGCACCCCATCGGACATCCGATGCAGGTAAGTTCTCTTTTTTCCATGATCTGATAACCTCTGAATTTTTCCCGCACAGGCCGTCAGACTGCGGCACAGCCTATGCGCTTTCTGTTTCTTTCCTGCTGTTTACTCTTCCTCGATCTTTACGGTCAGCTTCTTCAGCCCGCTGATCGACTGAAGCTGCTCTTTCGTGATCTGGACCTGGCACATCTCGCCCGGAGTAAGGATCTTCTTTTTCTGGTGCAGGATCCGCTCGTCATCGGCATAGACACTGATATACGCCCACTTGAAGACGGAGCCGACCCGGAAGCGGACCGTGACCTTCTCATCCATCGAATCCTCATAGATCGAAGACGGCACCGTGTATCTCACTCCGCGTCCGCCTTCTGCACAGACTTCTATCCTGTGGCTTCCGCGCTCCTCTGCTCCATGCTTCCGGGCATAGACTGCTGCGTATCTTCCTGCCTTGCCGGCTTCTTCCGATACATAGTCGACAAGATCGTGGACGTGGAGCACATTGCCGCAGGAGAAGACTCCCGGAATGCTGGTCTCGAAGGTGTCATCGACAACAGGTCCGTTCGTGACAGGACTGATGGCGACACCAGTCTGGCGGGAAAGCTCATTTTCAGGAATCAGCCCGCAGGAAAGCAGCAGGCAGTCGCAGTCGTAATGAATCTCGGTCCCCGGGACCGGTTTTCTGTCCGGTCCGACCTCTGCCACGACAACTCCGGTCAGATGCTCTTTGCCTTCCGTCCTGATCACAGTATGGGACAGGAGCAGCGGGATATTGAAATCATCCAGGCACTGCACGATATTCCTGCGAAGGCCTGTGGAGTATGGCATCAGCTCGACGACCGCATTCACATGCGCGCCTTCGAGCGTCATCCTTCTCGCCATGATCAGGCCGATATCACCGGACCCGAGGATAACGACCTCTTTGCCTGGCATAAGTCCCTCGATATTGATCAGTCTCTGGGCGGTTCCTGCAGTGTAGATCCCGGCAGGTCTGCTGCCAGGGATATTCAGGGCTCCCCTCGGTCTCTCGCGGCAGCCCATCGCAAGAATGACTGCTCCGGCCTTGATCTGGAATAATCCATCCTTCTCGTTCATAGCCGTAACGACCCGGTCGCCGGAGATGTCCAGCACCATCGTGTTCAGCAGGAACTCTGCTCCTGCTTCGGTCGCCTTTTTGATATAGCGGTCCGCATATTCAGGTCCGGTCAGTTCTTCGCCGAATGTGTGCAGCCCGAATCCGTTATGAATGCACTGGACCAGGATGCCGCCCAGCTCATTGTTCCTCTCGATCACGAGGACTTTCCCCGATCCGGCTTCCTTTGCGGACACAGCCGCTGCAAGCCCTGCCGGCCCCCCGCCGATGATCACGACATCTACGCTGTTCATGCCTTCTCCTCCCCGGCGTCTTCTGCCTGCTCCTTGGTATGCTGCAGCACGATCACGGAATCTCCTCCGCACTTCGTGATCTTCTCATAAGGCAGTCCGGTCTCCCTGTGGATGATATCGATGACCTTCGGGCTGCAGAATCCTGCCTGGCATCTTCCCATGCCGGCTCTTGTCCTTCGCTTGACTCCGTCGAGCGATCTTGCCCCGAGCGGTCTTCTGATCGCGTTCACGATCTCGCCTTCCGTCACAGTCTCGCAGCGGCATACGATCTGCCCGTAGAGCGGATCTTCCCGGATCAGTTTCTGACGTTCTTCGAAGGAAAGTTCCGCAAAATGCGGGATCCCTTTTCTTTTTTCCCTGAAATCTTCCTTTCTCTTAAGTCCCAGAGCTTTCTCTGCCCACTCTGCCGCCATCTTTCCGATCGCCGGGCTGGATGTCAGTCCCGGAGACTCGATACCGGCAAGGTCATAGAACAGCGGGGCATCCTCTGCCTCGCCGATGATGAAGTCGCCTTTGTCCCCGTGAGCGCGCAGTCCAGCAAAGGAGGTGATGATCTTTCTTCCGCTCAGAGGCTTTACGGAGATGCATTCCTTGCTCAGTACTTCCGCGATGCCTTCGGCGGTCGTCGACGTATCGTCCTTGTCCGTGATGAAGTCGGAAGTCGGTCCGGCAAGCATATTGCCATGGACGGTCGGCGTCACCAGAACGCCCTTGCCCTTGTCGGTCGGAAGCTGGAAGATGGTGTGAGTCACATGATCTCCGAGCTCCTTGTCGTACAGGCAGTACTCTCCGCGTCTCGGACGGATGGTGATCTTCTCAGAAGAGACCATGTTATGGATCTCATCCGCATAGACACCAGCGGCATTGATCACAGCTCTGGTCACATATTCTTTGTCTCCGGCCTTCACATGATAGAGGCCGTCCTGATCATGGATGATCCCACTCACTTTCTGATCAAAGAAGAACTGCACCCCGTTCTCACATGCATTTTCCGCCATGCCGCAGGTCAGCTCGAAAGGACAGATGATCCCGCTGGTCGGAGCATAGAGCGCCGCAGTCACATCATCCGACAGGTTTGGCTCCATCTCCCTAAGTTCCTCCCCTTTCACGATCCGGAGTCCCTTCACGCCATTCTCAATGCCGCGCTGAAGCAATGTGTCAAGCTTTCCCTCTTCCGCCGGATCGGTGCAGACGATCAGCGCTCCATTTCTCTGAAACGGGATGTCGAGGTCTGCACAAAGCTTGTCCATCATCTCATTGCCCTCGATATTCAGCTTTGCCATCAGAGTTCCCGGAACCGGATCATAGCCGGCATGAATGATGGCGCTGTTAGCCTTGGAAGTGCCAACACAGACATCCTCGCCCTTCTCAAGCACGCAGACCTTCGCCTGAAGGCGTGAGAGCTCGCGGGCGGCAGCGGCTCCGGTAACGCCGGCGCCGATGATCACAGCATCATACATATTCGATTTCCTCCCGGAATATTTGTTCAGATACCTATCTTGTTTAGACTAACATCTGGTGGGAAAAGTTTCAAGGAAAGGATTTGTAAAGAGTTGATATTGCACAATATATGACCGGAATCGACCAGGGCACAGGTGCCTTGTGCAATTCCGGCAGGATTCAGAAAAGGGTCAGGTACCCTGTTTCAGATTCCGCTTCAGATCTCCGGAAACGGGACCACCGGCTGCGGCCTGTCCGGATGCTCCCCCAGGAACTTCTCCATCCAGACCATATCGTACCATCTGCCGAACTTATACCCGCATTCATGAAAACGGCCGACCAGCCGGTACCCCATATGAGCATGGAACTGCTCGCTGTTATCGGTCAGGTATTCATCTCCGCCGGCAGCCTCCCCTGGCACGCCGATGCAGGCGTTGAGGTTGATGATATGCTGCTTTGCCGACGCTACCTCCAGCGCCTGGTAGAGCAGCTTCCCGATGCCCATCTTCTGACAGCCCCAGGCGACATACACGGAAGTCTCAGCCGCCCAGTCGTAAGCTGCTCTCTCCTTGAATGGGCCGGTATAGGCATAGCCGACGATCTGCTCTTCTTCTGAGTCTCTTACTGCCGCCAGATACGGATACCTTTCCAGCGTCCGCCCGATCCGGCTTCGGAAGTTCTCCACAGTCGGCACTTCATATTCAAATGTGATCGCCGTCTTCTCTACATAAGGCCGGTAGATCTCCCGCAGCTGCTCCGCATCATCCGGCGTTGCCTTTCGGATCCTGATCCTTCCCTTTTCGTCCATGATATCCACCCCGCATCATAGTAATAGCGCTGCAGTCAGACTTGCAGACCCTCCCGTGTTTTCCTGTCCGCTATCGTATGTTCCTTCGTCATCCGTATCTCTTCCCCATGCACTTCTTCTGCCAGAAGCCTGCTATGGGTCGCGATCACGATCAGCCGTTCTTCGCTCCGAAGGCCGTCCAGAAACTTTATCACCCAGTTTTCTCCATCTTCATCAAGGCCTGCCTCCGGTTCATCCAGGATCAGGACCTGAGGCTGCATCGCCAGAACCGCCGCGAGCGCGGTCCGCTTCTTCTCTCCGCCCGACAAGTGAAACGGCGCCCGTTCTGCCAGATCTGAGATCTCCAGCATCTCCAGGTACTGCTGTGTCCGCCGCTCGACCTCACTTTTCTCAAGTCCAAGCTGGAAGAGCCCGAAGGCGACTTCCTCCCTGACCGTCTTGCAGAAAAGCTGAGTCTCGGAATCCTGAAAGAGGAAACCAAGTTTCCTGAAAAACTTCCTCGAGAAGTCCCGGTCATTCATCTGCCTTTCCGTGATCTGCTCTCCGCGGAAAAAGTAACTGCCGGAAGTCGGAAAACTTAGTCCAGCCATAAGCCGGAACAGCGTCGACTTGCCGCACCCGTTCGGCCCGGTAACCACATAAGTATGTCCGGGATAGAGATTCAGGCTGACATGCGACAGCGACTGCCTCTTCTTCCCGGCTCCTCCTTCTTGTCCATATGAATATGTCACATCCTGCAGCCTGATCCACGCCTGGCTGTCATCAACGTCTGGTCTGATGTTCCTCCGCCTGTCTGTCATCTCTCAAACTTCTCTTTCTGATCTGTTAGCCCGCCGTCTGCGTATAGACAAAGAAGAAGACCAGGACCGCATCTGCCGACAGGACCGCTCCGTCTTTGAGCGAGAACCTTTCCTTCGACAGCCCTGGATACTCTCCGTCAAATCCTCTCATCCTCATGGCTTCCTCGGTCCCCCTGGCCATCTGGGTCGATTTCAGGAATGTGGTACCAAGGATCCCTCCTGCGCCGGAGTCTCTCCAGTTTACTTTCCCGACGCTGCGCATGGTTACTGCTTCGAGAAGAGCTCCCGAATACCGTCCCAGGATCACCAGAAAGCGGAGGGTAAGATCCAGCACAAGCACAAAGATACCCGGGCAATGCATCTGCCGGAATGCTTCCGTCATCCGCTGGAAGCTGACTTTTGTCCCCATCAGGGAAAGGACGAGAACCGCCTCCGCCACCTTCATCGTCACCGTCAGCATTGTGCCCGGGCTTCCCAGAAAGACTGCCGGCAGCATGATGATCAGGGTAAAGATCACAGGCATGATCAATGTCCTTATGATCAGCCTCAGCTGCCCTAGCGGAAGCATAGCTGCACGGATAAGCAGCACCGCAAGCACCGTCACCGTAAAAACTGCATTGCCGGACAGCGCACACAGCAGGATGCACAGAGCGGCAGAAGCCAGATAGATAACAGGGAGGCCGGAGCCTGCAGCTCCGCCTCCCATTCTGTCGCTTTCCCTCAGACGGGACAGCGCTTTCATGATCGCTTTATTCCAGTTCATCTCATAGATCAATATCCGAAGCACATCTTTCATGCTCCGGCTTTCAAGGTCAACGTGTCAGCCTTCCTCTTCAGGCTTCTGAACCGGCTTCCCTGCCCGTGCCTGCGATCAGCCGGAAGACGATGATCAGGATCGCCGCTCCGATGACTGCCGACAGGATATATCCGAACCAGTCCGGAAGCCCCGCCATCGCATAATCCGGGATCAGGGACTGCAGGCTGAATCCTTCTGCCATTCCCTTCGGCGTGTAGCCGGCTCCTGTAGCTGCGATCTCATCGACTCCCCACTCGCCCCAGGCAGTTCCTTCCGCCAGAAGGCCAAGCGGCGTCGCTACGATCAGCGCACCAAGGAGGGCTCCAAGAGCCTTTCCAGACTTCTTCTTTTTTCCTGCATCCTGAACATCTCCTGAAAGGATTCTGCTTTCAAGAAGATCTGGCGAAGTCTTTTTCACGAACGCCAGGATTGCCACCGTGAACACGACTTCAGCGATTCCGAAGATCGTCAGATGACCGGCCATCATAGCCGGGATCGAGACATTCAGTCCATATGGACAATACAGAGCGTTCCCGGAAGCGTCCCGGAACAGCATCGGCTGGATCCCGAATTCAATTGCCGCACACAGCGCTGCCGCATTGATCCCTGCATATGATCCGACCGCGGCTCCGATCAGGTCTCCGTTCTTACTCCGGATGTGCTTCCTCAGGAAGCTATAGACAGCATACCCGACAAAAGGCAGAACAAATGCCATATTGAAACAGTTTGCCCCGAAGGAAAAGATCCCTCCGTCGCCGAAGATCAGCGCCTGCAGAAGCAGGGCAACGGATACTGACAGGCATGCTGCATAAGGTCCGAGCAGAGTCGCGATCAATGTTCCTCCCACCGCATGCCCTGTTGTCCCTCCCGGGATCGGGATATTGAACATCATGCCGATAAAGGAAAAGGCACCGAAAGCCCCCATCATGGCGACCTTCTGCCTCGGCAGTTCTTCCTTGACCTTCTTGATGCAGATCCCCCAGACAGGGACCATGGCCGCTGCCAGGACTCCGCAGGTCTGCGGGCTCAGATAATTTTCAGGAATGTGCATATGGATACCTCTCTTCCGATGGTTTATTCGCTCCCGCCTGGCAGCATCTTCAGCCAGGCGGAACCTTACACAAGTATAAGGGAAACCATGGAAAGAAGTAAGCCCCTCCCCGGGTTCGGAAATTCACCAGAACGCATCCTCTATCGCAGCGCAGGGTGCCAAAAGAAAGGAGACTGCCACTGGCAGCCCCCTTTCCTGCAAATCTGACTCTTCCGTTACATCTCTCTCAGCAGCAGCTCCGTGATCCCGGCATTGCTGCCTTCTCTTACCTTCACGACCCTGGGATTTCTTCCGTTTCCGTATTCCAGCCGGATCATATCCTTCAGCGCACTGCCTCTCCGGTATCCATGGATCAGCCGGATCACATAGACGCTTTTATCTGCTTTCCACAGAGCCCGGTCTATCCGGATCTTTGCCTCATCCGAATAAAGCCCATGAAGATCTATCTCTATGATCGGCCCCATAGATCACGCAAACAGCGGTGCGATGACTCCTGCCAGCTTTTCCTTCTCGGCTTCTGCCTCGGCAAGATCCTTGCCCTTTGTAGTGTAATAGGCCTTGATCTTCGGCTCAGTTCCGGAAGGTCTGACGACGACGGAAGCGCCGTCCTCAAGTCCATAGATCAGGACATTCGCCTTCGGGAGTCCAGTTTCTTCCGGCTTCTGATAGTCAGTAACGCTGACAACCTTGTCTCCTGCGAAATCCTTCGGCGGATCCTGACGGAGTCCGCTCATGATTCCGGCCATCTTGTCCATTCCGGAAAGCCCCGGGAACTCATAGGAATCGACCTTGTTCAGGTAACGGCCATATTCCTTGTAGATCTCTTCCAGTCTCTGCTTGATGGAGGATCCGATGCTTCTGTAGTAAGAAGCCATCTCACAGATCAGCATGGACGCAACGATAGCGTCCTTATCGCGTACATACGGTCCAGCAAGATATCCATAGGATTCCTCGAATCCGAAGATGAAGCGATCAACTTCTCCTGATGCTTCCAGCTTCGCGATCTGATCGCCGATCCACTTGAATCCGGTCAGAGTGTGACGAAGCTCGACGCCGTAATGCTTTGCGACCAGGTCAGCCAGCGGAGTGGAGACGATGGACTTGACGGCAACCGGATTCTTCGGCATGGTGCCCTTCTCAATGCGGCCAGCTGCGATGTAGTCAAGAAGAAGAACGCCCATCTCATTGCCGGAAACCAGCTCATAGGAGCCGTCCGGGCACTTCATGGCGATTCCGACACGGTCAGCATCCGGATCGGTCGCAAGCATCAGGTCAGCGCCGGTCTTCTTTGCCAGCTCAACGCCCTTCTCAAGTGCAGCATAGATCTCCGGGTTCGGATATGAGCAGGTGGTGAAGTAGCCATTCGGATACTCCTGCTCCGGTACGATCGTGATGTCGGTGATCCCGATATCATTCAGAACATGGGTGACCGGTACCAGTCCGGTTCCGTTCAGCGGGGAATAGACCAGCTTCAGTCCTGCAGTCTTGCAGAGACCCGGTCTGACCTGTCTGGACTCGATGGCATCATAGAGAGCCTTCTTGCAGTCATCGCCGACGAACCTGATCAGTCCCTTCTCGACACCTTCTGCAAATGACATGTACTTTGCGCCTGTGAGCACATCCGTCTTCTGGATCTGTGCGTACACAACTGCTGCTGCGTCATCGGTCATCTGGCATCCGTCCGGTCCGTAAGCCTTGTAGCCATTGTACTTAGCCGGGTTGTGGGATGCGGTGATCATGATCCCTGCATTGCAGTGATAATATCTTGTAGCAAACGAAAGCGCCGGAACGGGCATCAGCTCATCATAGATGCGGACGTTGATGCCATTGGCAGCCAGGACACCTGCTGCATCTCTTGCGAATGTCCATCCCTTCAGCCTGCTGTCATAGCTGATCGCAACTGTCTGTGTGCCGCCCTGTGTTCTGACCCAGTCAGCAACGCCCTGCGTAGCCTGGCGGACAACCCAGATGTTCATGCGGTTGGTGCCGGCTCCAAGGGTCCCGCGGAGACCTGCTGTCCCGAACTTCAGAGCAACAGCGAAACGCTCCTTGATCGCGTCATCATCGCCTTCGATGTCCTGAAGCTCCTTCTTCAGGTCAAAATCAACAAGGTCTGCAGCAAGCCATCTCCTATAGTCTTCCTGATACATATTGTTCCTCTCCTGAATGAAAGATTGATAAACACTGTTTCAAAAGCCAAACTAACTATACCATAATCGATTACTTTACGGAAGCTTTCCGTGAAAGCCCTGCCTTGATCAGCAGCTTCTTATACTTTGCTCTTCTCGAGCGCGGTACCTTGACCTTCATCTTTGCATAGGTTTTGCCGAATGCCTTCCTGCCGACCCTGGTCATCTTGATGCCGCTGATCACAAGGGTCTTCAGATTCCTGCATCCGTAGAATGCAGAGTCGCCGACCGACTTCAGGTTCTTTCCCACAGTAACCGCTGCAAGACGGCTGTCTCCGTAAAAAGCACGTGATCCAATCGTCTTCACACCGGATCCGAGCGCAGCTTTCTTCAGGCTTGTGCAGCCCTGGAAAGAGCTGGAACCGATGGAAGCAACACTCTTGCCGAAAACAACCTTCCTCAGCCTGCTGCAGCCGTAGAACGCTTTGTTTCCGATCGATTTCACATAATTGCCGATCGTGACCGTCTTCAGATGCTTGCATCCCGCATATGCCTTGGACTGGATGCCAGTGATCTTATAGCTTCCGCCTTTCAGTTTCACCTTGCTTCCGATCGAGACTTTCGTCACCTTTGCCTTGCGTTTCCCGCTGATCCGGTAGAACCAGACAGTTCCCTTGCCCTTGGAGATGTACTTATCACCGTTGGAAGCGGTCAGGATCTTGCCGGCAGGAGCAACGCTATCAGCCGGTTTCGTCTCAGCCTGCTTTTCGGATTCCGCGATCCTCTCGCT
>DLFD01000019.1:36563-42648 GCA_002482005.1 Lachnospiraceae bacterium UBA7729
GCGATCCTCTCGCTTTCCGCCTGAGCATTCTCTTCCTTGACCGAGTTTACACTTCTTTGTCCCTCATACTGTGCCTTCTGCACATCCTCCACACTGGAAGCGTTCCTGATCGCTTCGATCGCCTGTTCCGCCGCAGTCTTCACATTCGCTGAAGAATCACCCGCGGCCGAATCCTGGATCGCCTTGATCGCGGCATCCTTTTCTTTTTGCAGTTCTGCTGCCTTCTTCTCCTCGATCTGCTGTGTAAGGGAAGCTACCTTTGCCTGAGCTTCATCATCTGCTGCCTTTTTCCCGTTATAGGCAGTTTCCGCATCCGCATAAGCACTGCTGGAATTCTGATAATCAGTCTGGGCATTCTCAACACGTACATCAGCATCGGCAAGTTTTGTCTCATCGTCAGCGACAGCTTTTTTCGCGCTTTCGATATCCTGCCGGTCTTTACTGATCGCATTCGTATTGGCAGCGATCTTATCATTCAGATCACTGACCTTCCTGCCTGCATCATCCAGTGCTCCCTGAGCGGCCTTATAAGCTTTATACGCACTCTCTTTATCCGTTGCAGCCTGGTCATGTTTCTGCTGGTCCGCAGCTGTCTGCTTTCTGGCATTCGCATAATCAAGATCTGCAGCCTGAAGGTCCTTCAGACTGCTGTCACTGTTATCCCTGGCCTTCTGAAGTTTTGTCTGAGCTGATTCATAATCTGTCTGAGCTGACGCAGCAGCTGTATCTGCATCCTTCTTGTCTGCGGCCGCCTTGCTGTAATCTTCCTCAGCCTTTGTCTTCGCTGTTTCTGCATCTTTCAGAGCAGTCTCCGCATCTTCTCTTGCTTTTACCGCATCATCATAAGCTTTGATATCGCTGTCAAGCGCATCCTTATACTCTTTGAACCGGGCTTCGTACTCATCCACAGTGTAAGTTTTTTCACCGGATGCAGGAGATGAGTTCTTAAATGTCTGAGCATATGTAGTCCATCCATTCATCGAGCCCCGCCTGCAGACTGCAAGACCGGTAACCTGATAACCAGGATCGATATCGTTGGTATAGTGGCCTACACTCTCGCCCTTGCTGGATGCCTCATTATCAAAGGTTTCTTCATTGGCACTGTAAAAATCAAAAGCTTCCTTCCCCAGCAGACCCGTCTTGCCGAATTTGTCCTTGGCGATCTGGTCAAAGATTGCCTTCTCTTCGTCGTACCACTGGTCGTAAGGATTGCTTCCGTAGTTCCATGCTACGTTCTCGCCGATGCGAAACTGCTGTGCATGTGCCACTACTGTATCTGAATAGTCCGCGTCTGCCTAGGCATAAGCCATCATGGTATCCGTCACGGAAAGCTCACCAAGGCCAAGATCAGACCTCATGGAGTTAAGTTTCCTCATCCACTGGAAAGACGCCTCCATGTTATCAAGGGATGCGGCATCTACAGCTGCTTCTTCAGCACTCGCACCGAGCCCTTCGATCTTTATATATCCGGCATAGGTACACTTTGTCAGGGCATCCATCGCAGTCTGGGAATTCATCGACTTGAAGAATCCATAGCTTCCGTATCGATAGGACGCTTCCGCCTGATCATGTGCCTCCTTCTTTGCTGCTTCATCGCTCTTTGCAGACTCTGCCTTTTTCTCAGCATCCCTGTAAGCTGCGTCCTTCTCAGACTGAGCCGTCTCTGCATTCGTCAGGTTTTCAGCTGCCGCCGCGGCTTTGCTGTCCGCATCTTTCTTTGCTGCAGCCTTCTGATCATATTCCTGCTGTGCTTCACTGACAGCTGTCTCCGCAGCCTGATAATCTGAATCTGCCTGGTCATAGACAGATTTTGCTTCCGACTCTTTCTGAAGAGAAGCATCGAGTTCTGTCTGAGCCTTCTCTTCTGCAGCAGTCTTTGATTCATAATCGGCCTGTTTTTCGGCTTCTTCTGCCTGAGCATCAGCCTGTTCCGAACTTGCTGTGCTTAACTGTTCCTGAAGAGACTCGCTCTCGGATTCATGCTGCTGAAGACTGTCTTCTGCCTCGTGCTGACGTCTCTCATCATCCTGCTTCTTCTGACCAATTGCCGTCTGTTCAGCCTGTTCGCTCTCCAGAACTTTCTTATCTGCTTCCATCTGATCGGAAGCGCGCTTTTTCGCAGCTTCCGCATCCTTCAGTTCGGAAGCCGTTGTTTCTGCCGCCGCCTGCGCGTCAGCAAGCTGCTGTTCAAGATCTCCCGAAGCCGCTTCTGCATATGCAGTCACGGGGACAGTCCCTGCAGCAGGAGTGAACGCCATAACTGCAGAAAGAAGCAGAGCATACATCTTTCTTTTCTTCATCCCAGTCTCCCTTTTTACTTAATAACATGTTCGGCAAAAAGCTTGCCTCGCTGCTGATACGTTCTTTTAGATTATCCCACCATTAGCCAGTTCTTACAATTGTCAACCTGTACAGAAAAAGCCTGTCTGGCTTGTCAGCATCCATAACGGAATACGGCAGACCAGGCAGGCTCATCTATGCAATTGCCATACGATTCATGCATCATGAATAGGAACGGGTCCTCACCATCAGGATAGGATTCTTCCTTTCACCCTACGACCAGTCCCGGCAGAAACATCGGTACGTACATGACCAGGAAGAATACCACGATCAGGCCGATCAGATATGGCCAGATCGCCTTGCCGATCTTCATCATCGGAAGGCCGGTGATGGAGGATGCGACGAAGAGGTTGATGGCGACAGGCGGTGTGATCATGCCGATCGCAAGACCGACGACGAAGACAATTCCGAAGTGGACCAGGTTCACTCCCATCGCATTCACCAGCGGCAGGAAGACCGGGGTCAGCAGAATGATCGCGGAGGAAGTTTCCATAAAGACTCCAGCGATCAGGATGATGACGCCGATGATGAACATGATGATGTACTTGTTCTGAGACACGGACAGGACCGCGTTCGCGATCGTCTGCGGAATGTTCCAGTTTGCAAGGACCCAGCCGAATGCACCGGAGCATGCGATGATGATCATGATGACTGCGGAGGTCTTGGCAGAGCCTTTGACGATGTCATATAGTTTCTTCGGGCCAAGATCGCGATATACGAAGAATCCGATAATGATCGCATAGATGACGGCGATGTCGGCTGCCTCCGAAGAGGTAAAGTATCCGGAGAAGATCCCGCCCAGAATAATGAGCGGCATCAGGATCCCCCAGATCGCTTTTACAAATGTTTTTCCGATCGTCTTTGCGGACAGCGGAGTTCCCTTCGGGTAGCCAAGGTTCTTTGCCTCGACAAGCGCGATCACGATCAGGACCAGGCCCATCAGGATGCCCGGGACAAAGCCGTTCCGGAACATGGTGGAGACCGACTGCTCCGCTATGACTGCATACAGCACCATAGGGACCGAAGGCGGAATGACGACGCCGATGGTTCCAGCTGAAGCGATCAGCGCTGCAGCCTTGTCACTATGGTAGCCGCGTTTTTCCATCTCCGGGATCAGGGTTGCTCCGACTGCTGCCGTCGTAGCCGCACCGGAACCGGAGATTGCAGCAAAGAACATGCCTGCAATGACCGCAACGATATTCAGACCGCCCTTGATCCAGCCGACCAGGGACTCCGCAAACTCGACCAGTACCCTGGAGACGGTTCCCTTGCTCATCAGGTCGCCGGCCAGAATGAAGAACGGGACCGCGATCAGGGAAAAGGAATCCTGCGCCGTGAACATTCTCTGCACTACCATGAGCGGCTTGACGCCGCCGGCCAGAAGAACGGTCAGGGCAGACAGGGCGATAGAGAAAGCGACCGGCATTCCCAGAAGGAGCAGGACCGCGAATGTGATGAAAAGTAAAGCTGCCATTATGCCTGCACCTCCTTCTTAGCCGTATCATCCGCAGAGACATCCGCCTTCTCCGGGGCCGCCGGGCTGCCATCCCTTCCGGTCACAAGCCCGAGGAACTGGTCGAGCGCGTGGACGAACATACTTCCGCATCCGATCGGGATCGCCAGATAGACGAACCTCATCGGGACCTTCATGGCTGCGGATACCTGCGTTCCCTGTCTCTGGTAATACTGGACGCCGTAGACGACGATCGCGGCAAAGAGGATCATGCAGAGCGCCTGTACGATGATCTTCATGGCTTTCTTCACCGGCTTCGGCATGGCATTCTGAAGCACTTCGATGGAGATGTGGCCGCTATGCTTGTACACACATCCTGCTCCGAGCATCGAGCTCCAGATCAGAAGATATCTTGTAAGTTCCTCACTCCAGGCAAGGGCATGATTCAGAAGGCGGCAGACGACCTGTGCTCCGGTCACGGCGACCATGGCAAGAAGCATGAATACGATCACTGCTTCCATGACCTTGTCGAGAACATCTGAAACCTTGTGGACTCCCCGGACAAAACCCATAACAACTTCCTCCGATTGACAAAAACTTACGAATTCTGTTCTTATGAAAAATGTCCCTCCGTCTCTGCCCGGAAGCTTCGATGCGAAGGGACATCTCCTCTTTCTTCTTCCGTCCTGCCCCGGAAGATCCGGCGCAGGAAAGACGAAGCAATGATTCATTTCCTGCCTTACTGTACGTCAGCGATCACGTCGTTGATCTTCTGTACATAGTCAGCATACTGCGGATACGCATCGTATACGGACTGAACAGCAGCCTTGAAGGAATCCATATCCGGATTCTCATCAACTTCCATGCCGTTGTCCTTCATAGCCTGAAGCTGGTCTGTTTCCTGAGCTGCGGTCCATGCTCTCTCAAACTGAGCTGCCTCAAGCGCGGAATCCAGGAAGATCTGCTGGGTGTCAGCCTCGAGCTCGTTGAACTTGTCAAGGCTCATGGTGATGATCGCTGAAGAATAAGAATGGCGGTCAAGGGTTGCATACTTCTGGGACTCCCACAGCTTGTAGGAATTGATGACGTTGATCGGGTTCTCCTCGCCGTCGACGGTTCCCTGCTGAAGAGCGGTAAGGGTATCGTTCCAGTTCATCGGAACAGCGTCCGCGCCAAGCGCCTTGAATGCTGCGGTGTAGACATCGTTCTCCATGACACGGATCTTAAGTCCCTTGACGTCGTCTGCGGAGTGGACCGGCTTCTTGGAGTTGGTCAGGTTGCGGAATCCTCTCTCGGCATAAGCAAGACCCTTCAGGTTGGAAGCTTCCAGGGTATCAAGAAGCTCACGTCCTACCTCGCCGTCGAATACTGCGTACGCCTGCTCACCGTTGGCAAACAGGAACGGCATATCCAGGACACCCATGTCCTGTGAGAAGTTCACGAACGGTCCGGAAGTGACGATGCCCATGTCCAGGGTATCCATCTGCATGGACTCAAGCATGTCTCTCTCTCCGCCCAGGTCTCCGTTCGGATGGATCTCGATCGCGTACTTTCCGTTGGTCTTCTCCGAAATCAGCTCAGCGAACTTGACCGCCGCGATCTGGAAGGAATCGTTTTCGTTGACGGTAGTTCCAAGCTTCAGGACGGTAGCGCCTTCCGGAATCTCCGGCTGTACGTTCGACGCATCCTTGACTTCCTCAGGGGTGTACTTTCCGAAACCAGCATTGCTTCCGGAAGCCTCTGCCTCTGTGGAAGCCTCAGCAGCCTCGGCAGGCGCCTCGGTCTCGCCTGCGAATGCGGCTCCGGCGAAGCTCATCGTCATCGCTGCTGCAGCCATCATGGCAACAAATCCTGCTCTTCTCATAATGTTTCTCCTCCTTGTTGCGCCTCATGGGCTCTTAGAAAAGTTTTCGTCCCGTCCCTTCTTCAGGTCCAGGACTTCCGTCAGGAGCTTTCAGGGTAAAAGAAAAGGCTCCTGCCTCTTAGCAATGAAGAGACAAAAGCCTGAAACACGTGCTTCTGCGGTACCACTCTTCTTCCGCACCTTGTGCGGCCCTTAGCGACATCAGTGATAATGTCCGGTCCTGATCACGGAGACCAATCCGTCGATGCCTAATAAAGCCCTGAAAGCTCTTTCAGCACGAGGCTCGGGGATGATTTTCGTAAAAGTTCATGCACCGTCTCACACCATCCGGCGGCTCTCTGAAGCACTCCTCAGTTACTACTCTTTCCCGTCTCTGCTTTTGTTTGATTCGTTGCCAACTATAAGCCCTTCGGAAAAAGTTGTCAACA
>DLFD01000043.1 GCA_002482005.1 Lachnospiraceae bacterium UBA7729
GTACTTTTGACCCCAACATCATACAATATATGAGGTAGTCTAATGAAAGTATTAGTTGTCAACTGCGGAAGTTCATCCCTTAAGTATCAGGTCATCGACTCCGACACCGAGCAGGTCGCTGCAAAGGGTCTCTGCGAGAGGATCGGGATCGACGGAAGACTGACCTATCAGCCGGCAGGGGGAGAGAAGGAAGTCACCGATGCACCGATGCCGACCCATAACGAAGCGATCGCCCTGGTCCTTCAGGCACTGACCAATCCGAAGACCGGAGTCCTGAAGAGCCTTGACGAGATCGAAGCGATCGGCCATCGTGTTCTGCACGGGGGCGCAAAGCTGACCCAGTCCTGCATCGTCGACGATGATGTCATCGCTGCGATCGATGAGGCATCCGACCTTGGCCCGCTTCACAATCCGGCAAACCTGATCGGCATCAAGACCTGCCAGAAGCTGATGCCTGGCAAGCCGAATGTTGCAGTCTTCGATACTTCCTTCGGCATGACTCTTCCGGAATATGCATATCGTTATGCGATCCCGACCGAGTACTATGAAAAGTATCACGTACGCCGCTATGGATTCCACGGAACTTCCCACAGCTTCGTATCTCATGAGACCATCAAGTACCTGAACCTTGATCCGGATAACTCGAAGGTCATCGTCTGCCACCTGGGCAACGGCGCTTCTGTATCCGCAGTTCAGAACAGCAAGGCTGTCGATACTTCCATGGGACTTACCCCTCTGGAAGGACTGGTCATGGGAACCCGTTCCGGCGACCTTGACCCGGCGATCCTTCAGTATCTGTGCAACCATGAGCACATGGATATCAACGAGATGCTGACCGTCCTCAACAAGAAGTCCGGTGTCATGGCTCTGTCCAACGGCCTTTCCTCTGACTTCCGTGATCTTGAGAACGCTATGAACGAGGGCAACAAGGCAGCAGGACTTGCGATCGATGCATTCTGCTACAGAGTCGCCAAGTACATCGGCGCTTACACCGCGGCGATGAACGGCGTGGACGCGATCACATTTACCGGCGGGATCGGAGAGAACGCCGGAATCGTCCGCAAGAAGGTCCTGGCACATCTCGGATACCTCGGGATCACGATGGATGAAGAGGCAAACAAGCAGAGAGGAAAGACCTTCGTCCTTTCCACTCCGGATTCCAAGGTCAAGGTTATCGTCCTTCCGACCAACGAAGAGCTTGCGATCTGCCGCGACACCGTCCGTCTGGTGAATGCAGCAAAGGCTTGAGAAAGTCCTTAAAAAATAAGTACGAAATACTTAGGACCTGCTTGACATCCGTCAGGCAGGCCCTTATAATAACAAAGTGCGTTTTGGAGGAATTCTGTCTATGGACCTGAATCTTACCGAAGTACTTCTTGAAGAAGGCAGTAAGCTTGATGCAGAAGTGCCAGTAGATCTTGATTCTCTGAGTTATTCGTTCGGCACATTCCCTGTGAAGGAGAAGAGCGCTGCGAAGATCACAGTCTTTCAGGATGAGAAGAAGGTTCTGAATCTCCACGGAGAAGCTCATCTTATCGTGGTCATTCCGTGCGACAGGTGTCTGGAACCGGTTGAGGTTCCGATGGACCTGAAGTTCGATGAGAGAGTGAATCTGAATGCAGACAGTCCTGAGAAGGAAGAAACCGAGGAAACTGACTCCGAGGAGAGTTCATTCGATAAGGACTACCTGATTCAAGGATACAACCTGGACGTGGATAAGCTCATTTCCGGTGAGGCATTGCTGAGCTGGCCGTCCCGAGTTCTGTGTAAACCGGACTGCAGGGGACTGTGCCCGGTCTGCGGCCATAACCTGAATGAAGGTGACTGCGGCTGCGACCGCCGAACGCTTGATCCCAGAATGGCAACTGTCCTGGATGTTTTCAAAAGTGCTGATAAGGAGGTGTAATCCATGTCGATCTGCCCGAAGAATAAACATTCTAAGTCTAGAAGAGATATGAAGCATGCCCAGTGGAAGATGGCTGCTCCGACTCTTGTAAAGTGCAGCAAGTGCGGCGCTCTTATGAAGCCGCATCAGGTCTGCAAGGCTTGCGGATGCTACAACAAGAGAGAGATCATCAAGGTTGGCGCTACCGCCTGAGCCTGGGATCCCGGAAAGCTGAAAGAGCTGCAGGAAGACGAAGATCGTCGGCCCGCAGCTCTTTTTTGTAGCAGCAGGGTATAAGGCGTCCATCGTGCCTGCACGAATGGACACCTTAGATTCTGAAAGCAACGAGAAGCTTTGCTTCGAGCTGCTTACAGGTGCGAAGATCGGGTAGGCGGACGGAGTCCTGCCTGCTCAATCCTGCCGGAGGGATGACATTCCCCTGCAGGTTTCGTTTTTCTTGCAAATGATTATCGTATTTAGTATGATTGATTCGTTAAGACCGTTGCTTACAGGAGGAGAAAAGTGGCTGAAGAGATCAGGATCGCGCTTGACGCTATGGGCGGCGACAATGCTCCGGGCGAGATCGTCAATGGCGCCGTGAACGCAGTCATGCATAATCAGGGGATGAGGATCATCCTCGTAGGAAAGCAGGATGACGTATCGAAAGCTTTCGAAGATGCGAAGAAAACAGCAGCCGCTGGATCAGGCAAGAGCAAAGATCCGTCCGTTAAAGTCTTCGGCGACTGGGAAGAGAGGATCAGTATCCGGAATGCTTCGGAAGTGATCGGGACCGCTGAACATCCGGTGGAAGCGATCATGCATAAGAGAGATTCTTCTATGGTCACTGCCCTTACGATGGTGAAGAAGGGGGAGGCAGACGCGATGGTCTCCGCAGGCAATTCGGGTGCCCTTATGGTGGGCGGCCAGGGAATCGTCGGCAGGATCCGCGGAGTGCAGAGACCTCCGTTCGGAACGCTGATCCCGACGAAGAGAGGCGCGCTCCTTCTGGTGGATTCAGGCGCTAATGTGGATGCGAGACCCCAGTTCCTTGCTCAGTGGGCGAAGATGGGCAGCATCTATGTGGAGAATGCGCTCGGGATCAGGAAACCTAAGGTCGGTATCCTGAATGTCGGCGCCGAGGAGGAAAAGGGCAATCAGCTTGTCAAGGATACATTCCCGCTTCTGAAGAAGATGAACGAGGACGGCGAGATCAATTTCGTCGGAAGTACCGAGGCGAGGGAAGTTCCGGAAGGAACGGTTGATGTCCTTGTCTGTGACGGTTTTGCAGGCAATGTCCTTCTGAAGATGTATGAGGGTACGGCGAAGGTGCTGCTTTCCGTAGTGAAAGAAGGAATCTATTCCAGCACGAGGTCTAAGATCGGCGGCCTGCTGATAAAGCCTGCGCTGAAGAAAACGCTGAAGAAGTTTGACAGCAGCCAGTACGGCGGGGCTCCGATCCTGGGGCTGTCCGGTCTGGTCGTGAAGATGCATGGAAGCGCGAGGGCCAAAGAGGCAGAGCGTGCGATGCAGCAGTGCGTTGAGTTCTATAACCTGAAGATCGCGGACCGGATCAATGAGTACGCACAGGCAGAGAAGAAAAAACAGGATGCTGAGAGGGCTGCCGCGAAGGCTGCAAAGTCAGCAGAAGGAGAATAAGATGGAGAACAATAGTGTCGAATTCCAGAAACTTCAGCAGATCATTGCGGATGTTCTGAGCGTAGATGTCGATGAGATCAAGCCTGAGACCACCTTCAAGGAAGATCTTGGGGCAGACAGCCTTGATGTATTCCAGATCATCATGGGCTGTGAGGAAGAGTTCAATATCCAGATCCCGACGGAGGAAGCAGAGAAGCTGAAGACAGTCGGTGATGCTGCTGAGGCGATTGCCAATGCCATCCAGTGAGGCAGAGAAGTTGTCAGAGACTGAGAAAGAGACAGAAGACGCAAGACTCCGGGCGCTTCAGGAAGCAGCCGGATACACATTCAAGGACAAGAAGCTCCTCATCCAGGCCCTGTCCCACAGTTCCTATGCGAATGAGCATAAGGCAGAGGGAGCGCACGATAACGAGAGACTGGAGTTTCTCGGAGACAGTGTTCTCGAGGTCTGCAGTTCAGACTTCCTTTACAGAAAGTATCCTGAGCTGCCTGAGGGCGATCTGACCAAGTTCCGCGCGAGTATCGTCTGCGAGCCGACGCTTGCTCTGTGCGCAAGGGAGATCGGGCTGCCGCAGTACCTTCTGCTTGGAAAGGGAGAAGAGCATACGGGCGGCAGGAGAAGGAATTCGATCGTCTCGGATGCGCTGGAGGCGCTGATCGGGGCAATCTACCTTGACGGAGGATTTGTTCCTGCGAAAGTATTCATCGACCGGTTCATCATGTCAGATGCCGAGCATAAGAAGCTGTTCGTGGACAGCAAGACGATCCTTCAGGAGGTTGTCCAGCGGAAGCCGTGCAGTGAACTTTCATATGAGCTTACAGGCGAGGAAGGACCCGACCACGACAAACATTTCTCTGTAGCCGTGCAGATCGACGGAGTGAAGTATGGGGAAGGGACCGGCAGTACCAAGAAAGCGGCCGAGCAGGAAGCCGCCTATCGCAGCCTTCTTGAGCTGAAAAAGCAGGGCGTAGAGGTAGGCTGATGCCGGCATATGATGATGTTGGGGTCAAAAGTCCCTTTTGCCCCCAATTGATGATGCGGATTGCTTCGCAGCTTCGCTGCTCTCGCAATCCTATAACACTTCGCACTCTCGGAATTTGCAAATGCAAATTCCTGCGTGCTCAGTGTTATGCGGGTCCCAAGGTCATAACCGCTTACGTGCAAGCACGACGCGGATTATGACCTTTTGACCCTTGCATCAT
>DLFD01000033.1:0-177 GCA_002482005.1 Lachnospiraceae bacterium UBA7729
GACTATCTAAAAATAGATGGGGTTTGGGGGTGCCTCTAAGAAATACTGGGATTGATGATCCGGGAGGAGTTAAAGAGCTGTAAACCCTCATGGGGAGGCACAACGGCCTTCTCCTTTTCGTATTTACCGATTATCATGCGGTTAGAGACATCAATAGAAAGGAAAAGGTTCAGAGAC
>DLFD01000033.1:265-2641 GCA_002482005.1 Lachnospiraceae bacterium UBA7729
GAATGATTTTTGATGAAATGCAGCGAACCTGTTTTGGATCCTGAAACAGGCCTGCCAATGAGATTCTGCGGAACTGCCAGAAGGTGCGTTAAAACGCCAAAAGGTTCTTACTGGATCTGGATTCCTGTCGCCGTCTCTTCCAACGGAAGACATCACCGTGTTCTCCCTGATTTCCTTGTCCCTTACAAGCACTACTCGGTGCAGACCATCGAATCGGCTCTGGACAATGATCTGGATCTTGATCGTTATTCTCTTCCTTCCGATTCTTCCGTTTACCGTTGGAACAAATGGCTCGATAAGCTCATTGTGCAGCTCCGGATTTTCCTGAAGCTGGTTGATCCGCCTGATTCGCTGCTTCAACAGCTTCGTGTTTTATTCCGGCGTGATGTCCGCCGGGCTCCAGAATATGATTCTTCCAGTGGCTGGGTGGCCGGAATCAATCTCTGCCTGAATAGGCCAAATGACTTTGACTTGGGGCTTTCCTGATCTTCCCCTATGCTGGGCTCAAAGGAGAAGATCTATGTCCGAACAATCTGATAAACAGGCCATTCTTGAATTCTTTAACCTCGATACAGGCAGTGTGGAGAATGTCATCTTCCATAATGACAATGGCAGTGCGTCTGTCCATGTTTTACTGCGGCCGGATCATCCGCCTTGTCCCGATTGCGGCTGTACCCTGCCAAGGGTTAAGGACTACATTGACAAGAAGATAAGCCACGGCGTCTTTACTGATCGTGAGTGCACCATCTTCTATCATGCCCGCAGGTACATCTGCCCTGTCTGTCATCGAACGTACTATGAGAACAATCCATTCTGTTTCAGGAAGCAGCACATCTCCGCCCTCACGGTTGAAAACATTCTGAACGATTTGAAGATTCAGACCGAGACCTTCGCTTCCGTCGCTAAGCGGTATCACATCTCTCCCACAACCGCTGCCTCCGTCTTCGATGCCCACGTAAAGGAGGCGCGAAGACCTCTGCCCACATTGATGTGCTGGGATGAGAACTACGCATTTTATCATCCGGGAGAGAACTCAAAATATGTGTTCGTTATTCTCGACTTTGAGTCACAGGAGCCGGTGGATATCCTGCCAAGCAGAAGAAAAGATTATCTGCTCAGCTACTTTCTCAAAATCCCAGTGGAAGAGCGAAAGCGCGTCAAAATGATTGCCACGGACATGTATAGTGAATACCGCGCCATCATACGTCAGCTGTTTCCTAAGGCCTATCATTCCGTTGACCATTATCATGTCAGCCAGGAGCTCTCCAGAAAGGCTGACAGCGTCCGGATCAGAGTAATGAAGCAGACTCCAAAATATATTGAAGGCACAAAAACACAAACCAACGAGTATTATCTGCTGAAGACATTCAACTGGATGATATTCAAGCGGCTGGACGCCAGAGACAAAGATGGTAAAAAGCTGTTCGATCCCGGCCATCCAAGGAAAATGAACCGCAAGCTGAACCGGTTCCTCAATTATTACGAAATTAAAGCCATGATCGAAGCCGTTCATCCCGATTTGAAAAAGGCATGGGACCTCAAGGATGACGTTGTGGACTTCTATGACAACTGCACTTACGATACTGCTCCCCAGGAGCTGAACAAACTGATTCAGTCCTTCGCAGCCAGTGGTATTCCGGAAATGAAAGAGTTCTCCCGCACCCTGATCAGCTGGAGAGAGGAGATTATCAACTCCTTCATTGTCGTAAAGCAGCGTCATACAGTCGATAAGGACACAGGCCAGGTGGTAGTGTCCGACATAAAACTGAATAACGGATTGATGGAGAACCGGAACTCAATCATCAAGACGATCAAGAAAGCAGCCAACGGATATACCAACTGGGACAGGTTCCGCAACCGCTGCCTCTATGTGCTCAGAAAGAGCTCCAAGCCAATGTTGAATCCTGTCATTCCGCCAAAGAAGATTAAGCAATGACTTCAACCAGCTTTCAGCCCCTGAGCCCCGAACAGGCATGGATCACTGCAGAAGGAGCCCGTTTGTATGGCAAAGATGCAGAACAATATCTGCAGGCCAGCATTCGTTCCATGAACCGAATATGCCGCTCAGCACAGCGATTAATGCGCGGCATTGAATGTGAGCTGAAGCAGCGTAACCAAACGAGCAATATGACTCTGTATGCCATAAACACAGACGAGATGCTTGCCCGCATCGCCATCTATTGCGAGATGTTTCTGGACGAATACGAAGAACTTCAGGAGACGCAGCCGTAACAGGCGGTCTCCTTTTCCTTTCCATTCAAAAACCGCCTGTTTTACCAGACGGTTTCGTGGTGGGATAAACCTTCTTGGGGTACCCCGACACCCCAAGTTTTTTTACTTCGTTTTCGAGGCATCCCCAGATAAATTTAGATCGCC
>DLFD01000075.1:0-4363 GCA_002482005.1 Lachnospiraceae bacterium UBA7729
TAGTAGAACGTAAATAAAATATCTATACCAATTAACCGAGCTATGCTATACTGAATACATCCAAAATTCAGGAGGTATTCAGTAATGGCAAAAGCAAAACCTTTAGAACTTTCTTCCAAGGATCATGAATGGCTCGAGACCATAGTCAGAACCAGAACTCTTCAAGCGCAGGTTGTTACACGTGCAAGAATCCTGCTTCTGAAGGAAGCTGGCGACTCTGTCGACGTCATTGCTGAGAAAGTCGATCTGAACCGCAACAGTGTACTCCTTTGCCTTAAGAAATATAAAGCTGGCGGTGTCGAGAACGCCATCTACGATGCGCCAGGAAGAGGACGTAACGCGCAGATTACCGATGATGAAAAAGCCTGGATCATCAATGTTGCCTGCCAGAAACCAAAGGAGTATGGTTACGCAGCGGAGACCTGGACCTATGCGAAGCTGACTGAGCACATCAACAAAACTGCTGAGAATGCCGGGTATACAAGGCTTTCCACCATCACAAAAACAAGCATCAAAAACATCCTGGACGCTGCAAAGATCAAGCCTTTCCGTATACAGTATTATTGCGAAAACCGTGATCCGGAATTCGAGTCAAAGATGCATCAGGTCCTGTATGTCTACAAGCAGATTGAAATGCTCTTTGATGAAAACGGAGAGCTGTACATTCCAGCTGGTGAGCAGGATATACACACGGTTTCATATGATGAAAAGCCCGGAATTCAGGCCATTGCTCCTACTGCACCAGACCTGCCGCCAGATAAAAATCATGAAACAATCAAGCGCGATTATGAGTACAAGCGACTCGGCACCATCTCCCTTCTGGCAGCCATTGATCTTCTGACTGGAGAGGCAATCCCGCTTGTGCGTGATACTCATAAAAGTGATGACTTCATCGACTTCCTGAAGATTCTTAACGAAAGATATCCGCAAGGCGATACCATTCAGGTAATCCTTGATAATCATACGGTGCATACATGCAAGAAGGTTCAACAGTTTCTCGCTACAATGCCTGGGCGGTTTGTTTTTATCTTTACGCCTAAGCACGGTTCATGGCTCAATATGATTGAAGGCTTCTTTGGCAAGATGACTCGTCAGATGCTAAGAGGTATACGAGTATCTACGAAGCAGGAACTTGTGGACCGGATTTATAAGTACTTCGATGAAGTCAATGAAACTCCGGTGGTCTATCACTGGAAGTATAAGATGGATGAGTTCGGTCAGTCAGTTGGTATAGCCAATTAATTTACGCACTACTAGTACGGTCATTCTGCCTGTGTACCAGTTAACGAGGTGTAAACTTTTCTCCTTCTGCCGGTGGGAGCCTTTCATTTGTCCGGAATTCCGCAGTATTGGCGACCCACCAGGAATGATTCTCCTTAGACTTTTCCATCAGAGCTTCGTATAAGTCCATATGTTCAGGTGAAGCCGGCCTTTCAATCTGCTTCGGAACAGAGTTCATTCCTCGAATATCGCGATAAAAAAGACTGCAGATATTGCCAAAGCGCAGATCACATCGGTCATAAGCTTGTCCGCCCATCTTCAAAATCCCTTCCCATCCTGCTTCGTGTTGCTATTCCTTGAGAACACCTCAGTTGCCGGCCTGCGAAACCAGGTCCGCATCTCCATCCCAAGTTTACCATCAATACGGATTTTGGAAACATTTTGGGCATTTTTTCGCGGAGGCGGGAGCTGTAATCTGTACTCATCAGGGAAACCTGCAGTGCGAATTTTCCGGAAAAGCGCAGAGAAGGCGGCTGAAATATGTGTGACGCGGAGTGTCTGAAAATGCCTTGAAATAAGGGCATTCTGGCGGAAAGGAAGGTGGAAATCTGCCATGAAAATTTCCATTGGTGATGCCATATGAAAGAAGCAGTGAAATCAGCAAATGGTTGTTTCTTTCAGGATTCTGTACAATCAGATCAGCGGACGGATCTGGACAGAGAGGTGCAGGATGTGAAGGAAATACCAAAGGGGTATAACCGGGTTTATCAGGAACTGGCGGGAGTCCTCAAAAACGAACGCCAGGTATATGCGATGTGGGAGCATTACGGCGGCGTGTCGGTAACATTTCCTAAAAGTCTCTATTCGCGGGAATATACCAGGAAACTGATTGAGGAAGCGATGAGAAAGGAGAAACCAGCAAGTCTTGCCAGAAGGACCGGTCTCACAGAGCGCCGGGTGAGACAGATCATCCGGGAGATCCGGATGGAAAAGAAAAAACAGGAAGATGAATGCTGAAAGCGCAGGGCGCTTTGCATCATGATAAGGAGGAAGCGTATGAAGAAACTGTACTTAGGGATTCTTGCCGGCCTTGGAGGGACTTTGCTGATGGGCAGCGTCTGCTTGGCGGACCCGGCTGATCCGGCAACGATCGAGGAGACACTATTGTATGATGAGAACAGCATCAAGGTTACTGCGACGGACCTGAAGTACCAGTACAATAATCCTATCCTGACGGTAAAGTTGGAGAACAATTCTGATAAGACACTGGAATTCACATCCGGAGCAGCTGGTTTTGCGAGAAATGCTATCAACGGATACATGGTCGGCGGCGGTTTTATGAACGAGGACATCGCACCGGGTACCTCGATGAATCAGGAACTCAAGTTCAGTTCCACAGAGCTTTCACTCTATGGGATCGATGACATCGGACAGATCACGATCGACTTTGAGGTTGAAGACGAAGACAACAACGCTTACTGCCAGACCGGTCCTCTCGTAATCGATACTTCATTGAGGGACACTTATGATCCTGGCGAGGATACCTATCGGAATACCATACAGGACCCTGCGGCACTGGCGGCAATCGGTGATGTCACAGTAGAAGCCTACGCTGAAACGGAACTTTATAACAATGCCGGTATCGTTGTAACATCGGAAGCCCTCCTCAGAAACAACAGTGATTCTGATCTAGGCGTCTGCCTGGAGGTAGAGAACACTTCAGAAAAACCAGTCTACTTTGGCATCCATGATATTTCTATGAAAGGGCTGCAGATTTCGAACGGACTTTGGGATGGAAAGGATGTTCTCCCCGGCTATAAGGCAATCATAACCCTGACCAGATCACATATGTTTTATTATGTCGACCCGGATCTGCTGGGTCTCAAGGATGCTGCTGATCTGGGATTTAAGATCCTTCTCTGGGATGATGACAGCAACACATTCGGAGAGCAGAGCCTGGATATCAGCTTAGCTGATGACTTCCCCAAGGTCCTGGATGCCGGAAGCATCGTCTATGAAAATGAAGGCGCGGAAGTCTACAACAGCAATGATGTCAGGGTGGTTTTCAAAGGAATCTCCAAGACACGGTATGATGATTTCGATGTGACATTCGTCGTGGAAAACCATAACCAGCATGCAATGCGTCTGTCGATGGACCAGGAAAATGTTGTGGTAAATGGCAGCATGACGATCGACGGAAGTTTTTTCTCTGAAACGATCAATGCCGGCTGCATGGAACCGGTTTCTGTAGAGCTGCAGGAGGATTCACTCTCTGCTTCCGGGCTTTCAGACCCTTCGCAGATCTCGTCCGTAAAACTTCAGTATCAGCTTCAGGATGATAGTTACAATGATATTGGCACGATCGATATAGATATTCCTACAGGCGAAACACCTTCATCGGAATCGACGGAAGCAAATTGATTGTATCTGGAATGTGAATAGGAGACCAGCGGCTATGAATCGTTCGAAGAAGGGACTGTCGATTATTCTTGTTTTGGCAGGCACACTGATGCTGCTTGCATCACTGTTTTTGCCATATATCAGTGCTACAGAGGAACATGCCAAAGAGATCGATTCCGGTCAGACAGATTTCTGGGGCGGGAATGAGAAAAACATTTCCGTGTTTGACCTTATCCAGGAGCATGCCAAAGAGAGCCAGAAGGATGAAATCACTTTTAACCATGGCGGGGCTCAGGTCACTATGGATCAGCTGACCTACCGGCTTGTATTCTTCGGTTTCTATGGACTGCTGGCAGGATTTGTAATCCTCGCTTTGATCCTTGCACTCGCATGGAAACCTGCAGGAACACTGGTGCTTTCATTGCTGTCAGCTGCTCTGTATTATTACCTGATGCACAGCTCCGGTGACTGGAACATCATGTTTCTGAAGGAATATAGGCGTGGAATCGGATTCTGGCTTGGCTGGGCAGGTTATGTGCTCCTGGCAATCGGATCAGTATGGATGATGATCCGGAAGTCGGCTTTGAAGAAGGCGAGATCTTAATGCATGCGCTGCTGAATACAAGCACCAGTGGAAAATCGATGCAATATTGACCAGGTAAGCTGACAGGTTCGGAGCAATCCGGGCCTGTTTTTGGTTCCGGCAGCGCCCCGCCTGTCCTGAGTTCTTCGCCGTCGGCAT
>DLFD01000075.1:4389-26843 GCA_002482005.1 Lachnospiraceae bacterium UBA7729
TGAAACTGTTAACCGGGGAGAGCACCCATGTGTTCACCCCACATATGATTGACCCAAAAAATTCTGGATGCTATGATGCCTTAAAAGGAATTATCATTGGATATTCTGCAAATCCGATGATCGATAGTGTATCAGGAGGGAGAGAATGAAGAGAGAGAGCAAGGTGTTTCTGGGTCCATTTGATTCCCTCGTACTTGTGGCCATGGCGGAGGGCAAAAGCATTGATCTGCTGCTTCAGCTTTTTCAGCGTCAGCTTGTGGTCATCCCTCATGCGGAGATATTCCTTAACGGCATCATCTTCACCTGAAGGGATATAAACTGCGTGATAACCACCGTAACAAAGGCATTTGGCAATCAGCTGGGCATCCCGCCTCATAACCGCATTCAATAGAATAATCATTGTCCATTCCGAGCTTGAGTTTCAGAGAAGCGATAAATGCCACAACCTCCTTGTAGTCGGGTTCTACCTGAATCTCTCCAAATACTCGATCATCGGCTCCGAGTACTGGTTCCATCGCACAGAGAGTGTAGTTTGTGCTATGGACATCCATTCCGATTTTGATTATTCTATTCATAGGTGACCTAGCATCATGTCATTGGACATCAGGTAAATCCTTTGGTTCGTTTTTTGGCAGGGAGGGAACTGATTATGAACAGAAAGAAAAGCAGGCTTCTATCAACCATTCTTCTTGCAGTGCTGCTGGTGATCACGCCGATGCCGCAGATCGCAGAAGCGGCGCAGACCGTAAACACAGACCATCCGGATTACTATGTGTGGCTCGCAAATCTGTCAGCGACCGCATATAAGACATTCCGGTCTTTATCAAGACCGGTATATCAGGATCTCAGTGACAACACACTGAACCAGAAATTTAATCTGGCACTGAGCACCAGCTGGTCAGTATTCCTGAATCCGAAATACAGGCATATCTCATCCAGCAGGATACAGCAGGACATCTATGAAACGCTGCTGGTAGATTATCTGAAATACAACGTGGATAAGCAGGATGCCGAACCGGAGCTTCTGAATGAAGCATACTTTTCCGGTCTCCAGAAGCTTTACGGCGCGCTGGCGGATGATCTCAGCAATAATACGATCGACTATATCGACAGCCACATGAGTATGGACAAGGCCATGAAGATATGGAAAAACGCAAAGGTGGCTTCCAATATCTCCACTGCGATGGGCTATGTCGGTACCGCGAAGACAAGTATCGAGACTTTTTCCGATGAGGTCGCAAGATATCTTGCGGTAATGAATGCGTGCGATTTCCAGATCGCGTTCCTTAAGCAGGCTAAGAGCGCGGCAGGGAAGGACAAGTCATTTCAGAATGCGGTAAACAGCGTCTGCAGCGCACTTAAGCTGTCAAAGAGTGAATATATCAAAAAGAGAACGCTGAAGGTATCCTGGGATACATTGCTCGGCAAGGCATACGATAAACTGTCAAAGGATAATCCTATCCTGGAAAGCATGAGCATCGGCAAGCTGAGCGCGGATATCCTGTTTGACACAACGAATACCGCTGCTAACAATCTGAAGTCGGTCCTGCTGGGAACGATGGATAATTATATGAACACGGCATTGTATACCGCGTCTTCTGATTTCCAGGCGTCCAAGACAAGCAGCAATGGGCAGAAGTTTATCTATGCATTCGAAGGATATCTTTCCTTCCAGATGTACGGAAACAGCTATGCGAAAAAATGGTTCACTTCCTACATCAAGGATGGGGCCGTGACTTCTGCTGTCAGGAATCTTTTTGCAAAGAAGAAGATCCAGACAGCGAACGATCTGATCAGCCTGTGCAATTCGCAGATCGCCAGCAGACAGACCCTGATGAACAGCATCGATAAGGCGAGCCGGAACTATCAGAAAAAGTACCCCATCAAAAAGGGGGCGAAGGATGTCAGCCCCAAGAGAATTAAACTGAGCAAAAGTAAAGCGACCATTAAAGTGGGAAGCAAGCTTACGCTCAAGGCATCTGTAAAGCCTTCCAACGCAACAAAGAAGACCGTCATATGGACCAGCAGCAGACCGTCCGTCGCCTCGGTATCGAAAAAAGGAGTCGTCACAGGAAAATCGGCGGGTGCGGCAACCATAACCGCAAAGACGGTGAATGGGAAAAAGGCAACCTGCAAGGTTATCGTAAAGCCGAGGAATTCCATCCGGCTGAACAAGAGCAGCGTGACTTTGTATACCAGAGGAATGACTACGGTGCAGCTGAGGGCAGCGGTGTCAGGATCCAGCAAAAAGGTCACATGGAAGTCATCTAACCGCAGCGTGGCCTCTGTGAGCAGCAGCGGTAAGGTTACTGCTCATAAAACGGGAAGTGCAAAGATTACCGCATCGGCGAACGGAGTAAGTGCGAGCTGCAGGATTAGCGTTAAAAAAAAGAAGAGCAGAAGCACGAAGGACATTTCTTACCTCTGTGGGAAAAAGTCTTCTGTACTCACAAATAAAATCAGTGGACTGACTTATACGGATCGTACAGACTCCAGGCAATATACTCTTTCGGACGGATCGCTCTGGTTCGATGTTAACTACGATTCAGACCGTGTGCAGGTCGTGGGTGTGAGAGACAACGCGAAGGGATATTCAATCCACGGACTAAAAGTGGGAATGACGGCCAGCGAGATGGAAAGTGCCGTAAAAAAGAACGGTATGGAGTGTTACAATAATGTGTATGGACCCATTATGGCAGTAGGAGGGATTGTTTATGCCAATTTCGATTATGACAGGTGCTATTCTCTTGTTCTGATATACACCGGTTATTCGACGATCCGGGAAACAGAACTCTTCCTCAACGGACAGACAGACATAAATTACTGGCCGACGATTGTGGACAAGCTGGAATATGAGATCCTCTTCGGGTAAGGAAGCACATCTGTGTACCAGTGAATATACGGGATGAACCATAGCTGGAATTGAAAGGAACAGACAAGGAGGGGCCTCCGAGTGGATTATTCACCTGGAGGCTTTCTCGCGCCTGGGAAAGATATGCTTGCTTCTTCTCTTACAGCTGACAGTAATTAATACGTCGCCCGGCGGGCGACCTTCCGGAGGGACACCCAGAGTAGAATGATCATAGATACAGAAACAGATAAAAGATGAATGGAAGGGAGTTAGAACGATATGCCTGATAAGTCAGATAAGATCCGAGGTTGTCTGTTTGGTGGGGCAGTAGGAGATGCGCTTGGTTATCCGGTTGAGTTCGACGGGGAGAGGACCATATTCGGAAAATATGGTCCAAATGGGATCACGGAATATGAGAAAAACCCTCGCAGTGGGAAAGCGGAGATTTCCGATGATACTCAGATGTCTCTTTTCACGGCCAATGGCCTGCTTGTCGGGGACACCCGGGGAAATATGCGGGGAGTCCAGGGAGCTCCAAGAGGCTATGTCGAGGTGGCATATCAGGACTGGCTGCTGACTCAGAATTCTTCAAGAGAGGAAGTTGACCGTCATGAACGGTTCTCAAAGGAGGGCGGCCACTCATGGCTTCTGGATGTGCCGGAATTGTATGCAAGAAGGGCTCCGGGCATGACCTGTCTGAGCGCCCTGAGACAGGAAAGAAGCGGCTCCTATATCGATGACTATATCAAGGCGAAACTCAATGACAGTAAGGGCTGCGGCGGAATCATGAGAGTGGCTCCGCTTGCTTTGAACTATCAGATGGACGACATAGAAGGTATGAAGGAGCTTGATCTGGAAGGAGCTCAGCTGGCTGCGATCACTCACGGTCATTCCCTCGGCTATATGCCGGCGGCAGTTCTGGTCCATATCATAGGCCGGCTTGTCTATCCGTCGGAAGACAATCAGATGACCCTGAAAGAGATTATCCTGGAAGCCCGGGACACAGTCGCAGAGATCTTCGATGGCGAAAAGCATTTACCCGAACTTACATCCATCATCGACAAGGCAATCGATCTTTCGGAATATGGTTCACCGGATGATATCGACAACATCCACCAGCTCGGGGAAGGCTGGGTGGCTGAGGAGACGCTGGGAATTGCTCTTTACTGTGCACTCAGACATCAGGAAGATTTCTCAGCAGGCGTGATCGCTGCAGTCAACCATAAGGGAGACAGCGATTCGACCGGGGCTGTGACGGGAAATATTCTTGGAGCCAAGCTCGGATATTCCGCGATAGAAGATAAGTGGAAAAAGGATCTGGAGCTGTCCGACGTGATCCTTGAGATGGCAGATGATCTTGACAAGGGCTGCCCGATCTCTGAATTCGGCGGTCACTGGGATTCTGACTGGGCTGCAAAATATCTGGATATGCACAGACCGGAAGTACTGATAAAGCATCAGAAAGATGGACAGGCATAACTATTATAAATGATCCGCCGTCATCCGAATGTCTTTGGTGATGCTGATTCCGAAAGAGAAAAGCAATTAAGCTGGGAAGAGATTAAGGCTCAGGAACATCAAGGCAGGGAGTGGGAGAAGCAATATCTGCCGGAGGCCTTCAGGGAGTCGAAAAAGCTCATAGACCAGGCAATGAAAAGAAAAGGAATATCGTGAAGGCTCCTTTTGCCAAAGCGGCGCAAAGCTTCTATGAGAAGGAGGGAATCACCGTGTCATCAGGTGACGAACCTGCACGGTCCGACAATGGAGGCCTGATCTTGAAGCTGGATATGTACCAGACTATGGCGCTGGCCGTACTTGCCCTTTTCCTGGGTGCTTTTCTGAGAAAGAAGATTAATTCCGTAGGTTTCCAGGCTAACATGAAGGTACTGCTGCGGACCAGATCCTCCGTCCCTGCCTGTATCTTCACCAGGCCTGAGATAGCAGTCGTCGGAATAAGCGAGCAGCAGGCCAAAGAGCAGGGAATTCGTACCGCCGCAGGCAAAGCCGTCTTATACAGCAATGCCAGGACACTGATCAGCGGCACCGGCAGGTCATTCATGAAAGTAATCGCGGACAAGGAAGACGGCCGGATCCTTGGAGCGTCACTGATGTGCAGCCATGCAACAGAGATGATCTCCGAACTGTCGGAAGCTATAGATAATGGCCTGACTGTATCACAGATGCTCCGCGTCATCCGGCCACATCCGACCTTCCACGAGACCCTGACGGACGCACTGGAAGACCTTGACAGGAAACTGGATGCCAGCCGGCCCATGTAGACATCCGGGCGGTCCGGAATTACAATGATGCCAGGGTCAAAAGGTACTTTGACCTCAACATCATTAAGAGGAATCGAGGTGCTGAAACATGGGCATGAACGACACACCCTCTTCCGAGCGGGTACATATTGGCTTCTTCGGCTGCCGGAATGCAGGCAAGTCCAGCCTTGTCAATGCAGTGTTAGGCCAGGACCTGTCACTCGTCTCGGAGGTGAAAGGAACAACGACGGATCCGGTCTACAAGACCATGGAAATTCTGCCTATGGGACCGGTTGTCATCATCGATACACCAGGCATCGATGACACAGGCGCACTTGGAGAAAAACGCGTGCTCAAGGCCAGACAGGTGCTGAACCGGTCAGATGCCGCGGTCCTGGTGACGGATGCCACCCGTCCGCTGAACCCTGTGGAGATGGAACTTATTACGCTTTTTCGCGCCAAGGAGATTCCCTTCCTTATCGCCCAGAACAAAGCGGACCTTGCCGACAGTCCTTCCCCCATGCCATCTTCCGTAACGGAGCCTGTCTGCCTTACAAGTGCTTTACGGAAAGAAGGCATCTGGCAGCTGAAAGAAACGATCGCTCATCTTGTAAAGACCGGGGATGAGAAGCTGCGTATCGTCGGAGACCTGCTTAGCCCGGGCGATATTGTCGTCCTTGTGGTGCCGATCGACAAGGCTGCGCCGAAGGGGCGGCTGATCCTGCCTCAGCAGCAGACGATCCGCGATGTGCTGGAGGCAGACGGTACATGCGTAGTCGTGAAGGAATACGAGCTCAGGGAGACACTGGAGCAGCTTCGCAAAAAACCGGCCCTGGTCATCACGGACAGCCAGGTCTTCGCGAAGGTTTCGGCAGATACGCCGGAAGAAGTACCGCTGACCTCATTTTCCATTCTTATGGCAAGGTACAATGGATTCCTGGATACAGCGGTCCGTGGAGCCGCGGCTGCGGAAAGGCTGAAGGAAGGGGACAAGGTCCTGATATCGGAGGGCTGCACCCATCACCGCCAGTGCGATGACATAGGGACGGTAAAGATCCCCAGGTGGCTGAGAAACTATGCGGGTGTTCCGATCGAGATCGAGAGTACTTCGGGAAGAGATTTTCCGGAGGATCTGTCCGGGTATTCCATGATCATCCACTGCGGAGGATGTATGCTCACGGAGCGGGAGATGCGCTACCGGATGAAATGTGCACAGGACCAGGGCATTCCTTTCACAAACTATGGCGTCATGATCGCCTATATGCAGGGGATCCTGAAGAGAAGCCTGGGAATCTTTCCATATCTGCTGGATGAACTGAATGGATAGGAGTGCAAAAGGAGATCGGCAATGACCTACTATGGAGAGGAGAGCCTCAGGGCACGGGACAACTTTCCGCTGCAGCACCGCCTTGTGGACATCAGACTGATCTATGCGATCGTTGAAGTAAAAAAGGCTGCCGCCCGCAGTTATGCGGAGCTGGGGATCGATCCGGAAACCTATCAGGCTGTGGTACGGGCGTGCGACCGGGTGCTGACGGGTCAGGAGGATGATCAGTTCATCACCCAGGCCCTGCAGGGCGGCGCAGGGACCTCTACGCATATGAATGTCAACGAGGTGCTGGCCAATATGGCGTCCGAGGACCTTGGCCGCCCGGTCCATCCGATCGATGATGTGAACCGGGGACAGTCAACCAATGATGTCTACCCGACCGCTCTCCGCATCGCGGCGATCCGATGCGTCCGCATACTGAGCGACGAATGTGCGAAACTTCAGGAATCTCTGCAGAAGCGGGAGACGGAGTTTGAGGGTGTGGAAAAGATCGGCCGCACCGAGCTTATGGACGCTGTTCCGGTCACGCTTGGGGAAGAATTCGGAGCCATGGCGCAGGCAATCGCCCGGGACCGCTGGCGCATCTATAAGTCCGAGGAAAGGCTGCGCCAGGTCAATATTGGGGGAACTGCCGTCGGGCTGAGTGATACGGCCGACCGCAGGTACCGCTTTCACGTGATAGAGGTCCTCAGGAGACAGACCGGCATCGGCCTGGCTGCCGCGGAATATCCCATGGATGTAACGCAGAATAACGACGTGTTTGTGGAAGTATCGGGTCTCCTCAAGGCACTTGCGGTCAGCCTCACCAAGCTGTCGGAGGACCTCAGGCTCATGAATTCGGGGCCTTACGGAGGGCTGGGCGAGATCCATCTGAAACCGCTTCAGAAGGGAAGTTCCATCATGCCCGGCAAGGTCAACCCTGTCATTCCGGAGATGACCATGCAGTGCTGCATGCGGGTGATGGCGAATGATACGGCTATCACGATGGCGGCTTCGCGGGGAGAATTTGAACTGAACGCATTCCTGCCTCTGATCGCCGACTCCCTTCTGGAAAGTCTTCAGCTGCTGACGCGGGCCTGCGCGATCATGCGGGAGAAGTGTATCGATACGCTGGAGGCGGACCCCGGCCATTGCGGGGCAGTGCTTTCACACAGCCTGGCGAAAGCCACTTCGTATATCCCTGTCCTTGGATATGACACGGTGGCAAGTGTCATTGCTGAGGGAGGCAGTCCGGAGGAGATCATAAGAAAACTGGAAAAGATGAAACAGGAAATAAAAAAAGACTTTGATTTTTGAAACTTTTAAGTGTTAATATAATTCCGAACGAGCAGCCAAGTTGCGTAAGACCAGTTACGCGACCCGGCTGCTTTTTTTACTATATTTTTTTCTGAGATAGTGTGTTGCCGAGTCGGTGTAAATCCAGCTAAGCGCAGACTATCTTTTTTTATGGAGGAGAATTGGAATGGAACAGAAATCAAACTCGTTTCTTGAGACATCGCCGATCGGACAGCTGATGCGGAAGTATGCGGTTCCCTGCATCATATCGCTGCTCGTGGCGGCACTTTACAACATCGTGGACCAGATCTTCATAGCCAATGCAACCTATCTTGGTTCCTACGGCAACGCGGCAAATACGGTCGTCTTTCCCATGACAGTGGTTGCCCTTGCGATCGCGGTCATGATCGGGGACGGCGCATGTGCCTATGTCAGTATCTGCCTGGGGGCAGACAGAAAAGAAGACGCTCATAAAAGCATCGGCTCCGCTATCCTGCTTTGTATCATCAGCAGCATTCTGCTTACCGCAGTTTACCTGATCTTCATGGATGGGATCCTGACCGCCTTTGGCGGCAATGTGAACCCTGAAACATTTCAGCATTCGAAGGAATATTTCTTCTGGATCACACTGGGAATCCCTTTCTATATGTTTGGCCAGGCAATGAACCCGATCATCCGCTCTGACGGAAGCCCAAGATTTGCCATGGTTTCGACTGTCCTGGGCGCGGTCGTCAATATCATACTCGATCCGGTCTTCATATTCCCCATGCATATGGGTATGCAGGGAGCCGCTATTGCGACTGTACTGGGACAGGTCCTTACAGCAGTATTGTCTGTCTGGTATCTGATGCATATGAAAGCAGTAAAGCTGGGCAGGGAAAGCTTCCGACTGCACAGCCGCCTGATGAAAAGATACCTGCCGCTTGGAATTACCAGCTTCCTTTCCCAGATCTCCCTGGTCATGGCCATGGCTGCGATCAACAATATGATCCGCAAGTACGGTGCCATGGATGCCATCTTCGGACAGGAGCAGTACGCCCAGATCCCTATGGCGGTAGTGGGAATTGTAATGAAGTTCTTCCAGATCGTGATATCCATAGCGGTCGGTATGGCTGCAGGCTGCATTCCGATCGTAGGCTACAATATCGGCGCCGGAAGAAAAGACCGGGCAAAGCAGCTTTTCTCCAAACTGCTGATCGGAGAAGCGGTTCTGGGGGCGATCGCTCTGGCCATCGTTGAGCTGTTCCCAAAGCAGCTGATCGGCATCTTCGGAGCGGGAAATGAAAGTGTTTACTATACGGATTTCGCGGTCAGGAGCTTCCGGATCTACCTCTGCATGATGGTCTTCGCAACCGTGAACAAGGGAACCTTCATCTATCTGCAGGCTCTGGGAAAGGCGCTTGCCTCCACGGCGATCTCCATGATCAGGGAGGTCGTCTTCGGGGTCGGATTTGCCCTCCTTCTGCCGAGGTTTTTCGGGCTGGACGGAGTTCTTTACTCTATGCCGGTATCCGATATTCTTACCTTTATCATAGCGGCTGTGATCATCTTCAGGACTTACCGCGAACTTTCGGCTGACGATCAGAAAGAAAGCGTCAGGCGAGAAGACTATTGCCTATCATCCCGGCAAGGATGATGAGGATGCCTGCAAAGGCATAAGCATCGGGAATGCTGTCGTGAAGGATGAGGATGCCGAGCAGGACCGTGAAGATCACCTCGCCTGACTGGGTCGCCTCAACGACGGCAAGCTGCCTTGGGTTCTCCTTCACCAGATCGGTCGCATGGAAGAAGAGGATGGTGGCGATGACTCCGGCAAGCAGGGCGACCAGAAAGGCCTGAAGACACTGGGAAGATGAGGGCAGTCCGGCCCTGGCATAGGAAAGGACAGTACAGACCAGCCAGAAGGGCATGCTCATGAGAGTCATGCCGAAGATCCGCTGGGCTGTCGACAGGCCGTCCCCTTCTGTCATCCGCATGGTCATGCGGTTCCCCAGCGGGTAGGAAAATGTAGCTATGCCCATGGTCAGGATCAGCATGGGCCAGTCCGCTTTTACCCCGAGGCGGATCCTGGAATATTGCATGATCAGGATGCCGGCTACGATCAGAAGGGAAAACAGCAGATTCCGGATCGGAATCTTTCTGCCGAACAGGGGAGTCAGAAGAACGCCCGCGACGATGGTAAACTGCCAGATGGATGCCGTGAACCAGCTTTCCCCGTAGACGGAGGCTGCTGACAGCGGCGCGTAGAAGAGACCGAATCCAATCGTGCTGAAGATCAGCCACCTGGCAGGATGCCTGCGGATGCTGGCAAAGACGGCTGAAAAGCCGCCGGACCTGAGAACCACAAGCGCCATGAGAGGCAGGGTGAACAGATACCGCAGGGAGGCTGTCCACAGAAAGTAGCCTCCGCCAAGGTTCATGCTGCGGATCAATATGAAATTGAAGGCAAAGAAAAACGAGGAGAGGACTCCAAGCGCCAGTGCCAGAGTAAAATTATTCTTCTTCATGAGCATAATCCATGTGATTATCTGCCGGGACAGAAAGCAATCTGTCACCGGAAAAGGCAGCGTGTACCGGATCTCATCCTGCTGCCCATTCTCCGAGCATATTCCGGATAAGGACAAGAAGAAGGTCAAAGATCTCCTTCTCGGTCTCGGGCGGGAAGCCGTCGACGGTCATCTGAGGCTTTCTGCTGATCCCATCCACGCAGCCCTTCCGCACGATACTGTCCAGAAAAGCCATGTAGTCACGGAAGGACAGAAGCAGGTTCCTGGTGGACAGGATGCTGAGGGCCGCAGTAAGCCCGAAAGCGCCCCAGTTGGAAGTGGTGGCTATGATCAGCTTGTCGGAATGGACGATGCAGGGGTCATGCAGGACCTTTTCGTGGACAAGGGCGCCGGCGACATTACCCATGCCAATCTCATTTCCACCGTCCCCGACTCCAACCGTGAGGACACCCTCAAGCCGGGCCATCTCAAAGAGACGGTCGACCGGAGGGGTCTCGTCCGAGATGCTGTATCCCCGCATGTTGGCATACTGCTGCTGTCCGTTGTGGCCGCACCGCTCGACGGACAGAAAGGCGACCGGCCGAAGAGAGTCGAGCAGGCGGCGGTAGTCGCCGCGGCCTTCCCTGCCGGACAGATAGATCACTTCCAGCCCGGACGGCTCGAAAAGTCCCCGGCAGAAGAAGTCCGTCACGATCACCGGCCGGAAATGCAGCTGGCAGAGGGCTCTGGCAAGCGCGTAGATCCCAGGCGGACCGTCCGTCTCTGCCGCTCCGCTTTCTGTCGGGATATAGAAGCCGGTCGTCAGGAGCACTGTCCTTCTCGGCAGGGCCAGGATGGCCGCCGCTGTCTCGGATATATAGTTCTCCGGCAGGTAAGGACGAATCTTTGAGATCCCCCGTCCTGAATAGCGGAGAACGATGTCTTCGATTCTGTCTGCCACAGAGGCCTCCTTTCTATGTCAGAACGGCCGGATGCTGACCCCGTCTCTTTCCAGAGCCTCGCGGACCGTCTTCGCGAAGGCGACCGCCTGTGGGCTGTCTCCGTGGATGCATACCGAATCCGCACGGATCGGGATATCTTTCCCGGTGACCGTCCTTACCACTCCTTCTTCTATCATCCTCAGGACCCTGTCTGCCGCCTCACCCGGATCGGTGATCATGGCGCCGGGCTGTCCCCTCGGGACCAGACTTCCGTCATCCATATAACCCCGGTCGGCGAATACTTCCGCCGCAAAGGGGAGACCCGCCTTCTCCGCTACCTTCTGCAGACAGCTTCCATACGGAGCCAGCAGGGTCAGGCAAGGATCGGCGCTGAGGATGCCGGATACGATGGCGACTGCCATATCTTCGTCTTTAACAGCCATATTGTAGAGGGCTCCGTGGGGCTTGATATGGCACAGGATGGCAAAATGGGCGCTGCAGAAAGCTTCCAGAGCTCCGATCTGGTAGATGATGCTGCACTTGATCTCCTCAGGGCTCAGGAACATCTTCCTCCGGCCGAAGCCTTCAAGGTCAGGAAATCCGGGGTGGGCTCCGATATGGACGCCTCTTTCGGCAGCGGCAAGAACTGTCCTGTCCATGGTCACCGGATCGGACGCGTGAAAGCCGCAGGCGATATTTGCCGAAGAGATCAGGTCAAGGACCTGATCGTCGCAGCCGATCTTATAGTGGCCGAAGCTTTCTCCAAGGTCGGAATTGATATCGATACTTTTCAATGTGACCGCCTCCTGTCTCTTCGCAGATCCGCATTTCTTCCTTTTTGCAGGTCCGTATTTCTGCCTTTTCGTATTTCTGCCTCTCTGTACTTCAGCTCTTCAGAATTTCGTTATTTCAGTATTTCAGCCTTGTGTTCAGAGTGTCTGTTATCAGCATATGCCCCGGGGCATGGGTGATGGCGATGTCCGGCTTCGTGTTCATGATGACATTCTGCGGCGTCACTCCGCAGGGCCAGAATACCGGAACTTCCCCTTCCTTTATCGTGACCATGTCGCCGTAGTCCGGATGGGACAGGTCCCGTATGCCGATCGCCTCAGGATCGCCGATGTGGACCGGAGCTCCGTGGACCCGGGGCATCTCACCCGTGATCAGGACAGCCCTGGGGACCATCTCATGAGGGATCGGTCTCATGCTGACGACCATATTGCCGTGGAAGACGCCGGCGGAGGTACACGGGATGGAAGTGTTGTACATAGGAACATTTCGACCCTCCTCGATATGTCTGACCGGTATCCCGTCCTCCAACAGGGCTTCTTCAAATGAAAAAGAGCAGCCGATCAGGAAAGCGACGAAATCATCCTGCCATATGTCATGGATATCCGTGAGGACATCGGTCAGCTCTCCCTCTTTGTAGACCCGGTACTTCGGGATGTCGGAGGCAATGTCCGCGTCAGCGATGAACTTCGTGTATGGCGAGCCAAGGTCGGTCACCTCCAGGAGAGGGCAGGACCTGGGATTCCTCTGGGTGAACAGAAGGAAGTCATATGCCAGGTCCTTCGGAAGGACGACCAGGTTGGCCTGGGCATATCCCGGGCACATGCCGGAGGTCTGCCCTGTGATCTCTCCCTTCCGGATCTTCAGCCGTACCTCTTTCGGTGTAAGTGATTCTGTCATCTTCTGCATGCTGCCTCCTTTCTCAGGCTTATTCCCGGAAACTGTGTCATGTCCCGCTTCCCGGCCGGTTCAGACACAGGCCCGGACGAAGCGGACCGTATCCCCTGGCTTCATCTGGGCCAGCTTCGGGAGATCCGCCGACAGGACGGTCGCGATCTTGGCGTAGCCTCCGGTCGTCTGCCGGTCTGCCATCAGGACGATGGGCTGCCCGGACGACGTGATCTGGACAGACCCGAATACGGTCCCGTCGGAGATGATATCCGTACCAGAGACGGACTCGATCTTTTCCCCAAAGAGCCGGATCCCCATGCGGTCGCTTCCTTCCTGCATGGTGTATACGGAGGAGAAGAAGGTATCGGTCCCGGCTCTGGTGAACCTGTCATCCTGGGGACCCGGCATAGCCCTGACCGAGAAGGAAGACCCGTATCGGGGACCTGCTTCCGATCGTCGCGCTGCCATGCCCATGGCAGACCTCCCGAGCCCGCAATCGCTGCCTGACGACCTTTCGGCTCTCATCAGCCCTTCGTCGGCAAAGAGTCCGTCTCCTGCTGGCGGCTTCCTTTCAGAAGCTGTCAGAAAGTCAAGATGATCACCTGCCTGAAGCTGCCTTCCTTCAAGACCTCCGATCTGGCAGCGCACACTGGTGCTGCGGCTGCCCATGACAAGGGGAACGTCGAATCCTCCGGCAACAGCCAGGTAAGCCCTGCAGCCATCGACCGCGTATCCCAGGCTGACGGTATCGCCTGCCAGGACATCGACGGCCTCCCACATGGGGATGGGAACTCCGTTTTTCCTGGGCGTCATGTCCGCCCCGGTGAGGACGATGGATGCGGGCGAGTCAAAGGTAAATGTGCCTCCCAGAAGCGTCATCTCGATCTCGGCGTCATCTCTGTCATTGCCAAGCAGGGAATTGGCGGCCAGGAAGGCTTCCATGTCCATGGCCCCGGAGACCGGGACACCGAGGGCCTGGTAGCCGTACCTTCCCCTGTCCTGTATGGTTGACAGAGCGCCAGGGAGAAGAACCTTAAGCCCCATATCAGGGCCTCCTTTCACGGTGGTGGGATATGTTTCAGCCTGTCTCTTTCACCTTTCCATCTCCGGGAGACAGGTCCCTGTTTCAGTTTGTCTCTTCCGCCTCCGGGAGAAAATTCCCCCGGCTTACCTCCCGCGCGATGTCGTAGTAGGTGCAGGTGTCGATGGGGACAAAGCGGATATAATCCCCAGGCCTCAGGAAGACCGGGTCGGCTCTGTCCGGGACATACATGCGGACGGGAGTGCTCCCGATCAGCCGCCAGCCTCCCGGAGAAGCAAGCGGGTAGATCCCGGTCTGGCTGCCTCCGATCCCGACGGCTCCCTGAGGGATCTTCTTTCTGGGGGAAGGCAGCCTGGGGCAGGCGATGGCGGGGTCAAGGCCGCCCAGATAGACAAAGCCGGGCAGAAACCCCAGCATATAGATCCGGTAAAGCCCATGGCTGTGCCGCTCTGTTACTTCCTCACTGCTAAGACCGGCATACTCCGCGACAGAGTCAAGGTCCGGGGCGAAGCGGGGACTGTAGCAGCAGGGAATCTTCCATATCCTTTTCCGCCTTGGCGTCCGATCTTCTGCGGAGACTCCGGCAAGGGTAAGGACCAGATCCTTCATCTGGTTAAATGAGGTTTCCGCCGGGTCATACTGGACAAGGAGGGAAGCAAAAGACGGGACCAGGTCGATCAGACCCTCCGGCTTTTCCGTCAGCAGGGCATGATAGAGGGCATAGACCCGATCATTGATCTCAGGACTGATCTCATTACCGAGGATGACCGTCAGGGCGGTATCGCCGCATGGACGAATTACTGTTCTGCCTTTCGGATGATCTTCAGCCATACTGTCAGTTCTCCTCTTCCGTCGCCGCGAAAAACTCATCGAACAGATCTGCCCGGATCATGCTGAGAAGGTTCTGGGCCTTGCCTCCGACGGGCTTATTGTCGATCTCTGAGGCATAGAGGCAGAGGTTGCTGGATGAGGTGACGATCACTTCATCGGCTTCGAAAAGATCTTTCAGGGTGAAGGCAGTCTCGCTGACCGGTATGCCAAGACGCTTGCAGGACCGGATCAGGTGAGCCCTTGCGATTCCCGGAAGGATCAGGTTGTCGGTCGGAGCCGTTCTGAGGATCCCGTCCTTGAGGATGTGGACATTGCTGTGGGCACATTCCGTCACCCGGTCAGGAAGACGGTAGAAGACGGCTTCCTGACAGCCTTTTTCTTTTGCCTGCTGGGCGGCCATGACCGACGGGATCAGGTTCAGGGTCTTGATATTGCAGTGGAAGAAACGTGTATCCTCCACGGTGATCAGCCTGATCGGCGTCATACCGTCCGGCATGACCTGGGGCGTGAGGGTGATCCAGAGGTTGGCAGGCACATCAGGCTCCGGGAAGAGATGGTTTCTCGGGGACTGGGTTCCGCGCGTCACCTGGACGTAGACGAAGAGATTTCCGGTATCCATCTTTTTGACCAGCTCGGAAAGCAGGTCAGAGAGCTCCTTCCTGGAAAGCGGGATCTTTATTCTGAGAAGGCCGGCGCTGTTGTAGAGCCGGTCAAGGTGCTCGTCCAGAGCAAAGATGTGATAATTCCGGCAGGGGCCGGCATCGTAGACCCCATCGCCGAACCAGTGGACCCTGTCATTCATGGGAATCATGACCTTGTCGATCTCATCGACCGTTCCGTTGTAATAACCAAGTGTCTTCATGAAAGTTCCGCCCCCATTCTTTCTTATCTGAATCAAGACCGCCCGGCGCCGGACTTCCTTCTCTGTGTGAGATCTGTGAGAGCTAAGCCTGCGCCGGAAAAAGAAACGGCAGGGAGGCGTGGCCAACTTTCCACGTCCTCTCTGCCGTTTGCTTAGCAAGATTATAAAAACAGATGAGGACCTTGTCAATTCTCGAAGGCCCCTCAGAGGGGACCGGAAGATCATTTTGATAAGAATTTCGGTAAAGAACTATTTTTTGCAAAATCGAGGAAACTTGAAATAATTATTGAATTTCTGCTTGACATCCAAAAATGTTAAGGATATACTTGCGGCATCAACAGACAAGGGCGTCGGTGCAATCCACCGGCGCCCTTGCTCGTTCTGTTTCCCGCCGGAGATCTTATTCCGGCAGGGGTTTCTGCAAGGAGAGGAGGGTTCCTTATGGTTAAGATGAAAATGATGAAGATGGCAGCTTATGCCTGCAGTGCCGCGATGGTTCTGACAGGATGCTTTGCTCCCGCAGCTTTCGCAGATGAGACAGAAAGCGCAGGCGATGAAGATCATGTCATCAAGGTAGGCGCTGTCTGTGCCATGACCGGCGGTTCTGCTGTCTACGGCACCGGCGCCCAGAACGCGATCGACATGGCAGTCGATGAGATCAACAATTCCGATTCCGAATACAAGATCGAGATCGTTAACGGCGGCAAGGTAGCCGATGACGCCAAGGATGCAAAGCAGGCGGTCAACGCCTACAACCTTCTGAAATCGGAAGCTCCGGAGGCGGTCGTTGGTTCCTTCTTCTCAGCAGTCACCATCCCGATGGCTCAGCTGGCGGCCAAGGACAACATGCTTCTTCTGGCGACCGGAGCCACGAACGTCGCGGTCACACAGTACGGACCGACCATCTTCCGCAACTGCTTCATCGATCCGTTCCAGGGCAAGATGGCAGCCCAGTTCGCACAGGAGCAGGGCTATAAGACAGCCGCAGTCATCTACGCAAAGGATGATGACTATTCCAATGGACTGAAGGACGCCTTCATCGATAGCGCTGCGGATGCCGGAATCGACGTCGTCTACACCGGTGAGTGCACGACGACCGATACCGACTTCACCGCCCAGGCGACAGAAGTTGTTGCGGCAGAGCCTGACTTCGTATTCTATCCTTGCTTCCTTGATACCGTACCGCTGCTGGTACAGCAGGTCCGTGACGCAGGCTTCGAGGGCGCGATCATGGGAGGCGACGGCTGGGACGGCGCCGATACATCGGGCCTTGAGGACTACTTCACCAATTGCTACTTCACCAACCACTACTCATCAGAGGATACCGCTCCTGCTGTTCAGGACTTCGTCAAGAAGTACACTGATACCTACGGCGACGATACTCTGAATGCCTGCGCGGCTCTTTACTATGATGCCATGTACATGCTGGTCCAGGCTGCGGAAGACGGCGGCGGATCCGACACCGCTTCCCTTGTCAAGGGCATGACCGGAATGCACTTCTCAGGCGTCGGCGGAAACATTTACCTGGATGAGAACGGCGACGCGATCAAGCCGGTCGTCGTCAATACCTATGAAGACGGCAAGATCAAGTGGCTGGAGACCATTCAGCCGGAGGGCGGCGAGGCTTCTACGGAAGCTGAGTAAACAGCAGACAGAAGATCCGATCTGCGCGGCGAGACCTCCGGTCTGGCCGCGCTTCGGACATAAGCCGGCAAGAGACCGGAAATCTGGTCTGGCCGCGCTTCAGACATAAGCTTCGGACATAAGCCATTGACAGACCGGAAACCGGTCCTCCGCATGGTACGGCATGAGAACCGGAAGGTCAGCAAGAACATGGCCTTGAAGCAGTAAGACAAGATGGGAGGCTGTATATGTCAATCTTCCTGCAGGCATTGATCAATGGGCTGAACCAGGGCGCCATCTACGCTCTGATCGCCCTGGGTTATACGATGGTCTATGGCATCCTGCGCATGATCAACTTCGCACATGGCGATTTCATCATGGTCGGTGCCTACACGATCTTCTATACAGCGCCCATCATGGTGAGTTACGGAATGCCCGCCTGGATGGCGGTGCTGATCGCGGTCGTGGTCTGCGCGATCGTCGGCGTCCTTGTTGAGAGGATTGCTTACAAGCCGGTCCGCGGCAGCGGATCGATATCCGCGCTGATCACGGCTCTGGCCATGAGCCTTTTCCTTGAGAATCTGGCCATGGTCCTGTTCGGGCCGAACCCGAAGACAGTCCTGAAGATCTTCAAGCTCCCCATGATCACCATACTGGGGGCTAAGATCCAGATGAAATACCTTCTTACCCTGGGAATCGGGATCGCTATCATGATTCTGATGAATGTATTCGTCCACGCGACCAGGATCGGCAAAGCGATGAGAGCGGTGCCCCAGGACAAAGAAGCGGCAACCATAGTCGGGATCGACGTGGACCGGATCATCACACTTACCTTCGCCATAGGATGCGCGCTGGCTGCGGTGGCGGCTCTCATGTACGTATCCACTTATCCCAGATGCACGACCGATATGGGGTCCATGATGGGAATCAAGGCTTTCATAGCAGCCGTTCTGGGCGGAATCGGGATCATCCCGGGGGCTATGCTGGGAGGCATCATCGTCGGCCTGATCGAGATCTTCGTCAAGATCTACCTGGCTCCGGGCTGGTATGAAGCGATCACATACGGGATCCTGATCGTCGTCCTTCTGATCAAGCCGTCCGGTATCCTTGGCAAGAATACCGGCGTCAAAGTATAAAGGAAGGGGGGATCCAGAATGCCGAAGAGTGCGAAAGTCAGTTCACTGATCAATCTGATCGGAGTGTTCGCTCTGTATTTCCTGTTCCTTGCCATCTTCGAATCCGGAATATTCGGAGCAAAGACCGACTACTTCAAGGGAATCGCGACCACTGCCTGCTATACCATCATCATGGTCACATCGCTGAACCTGCTTGTCGGTATCATGGGTGAGTTTTCACTCGGCCATGCCGGATTCATGTCCGTGGGAGCTTATGCTTCCGCTGTATTTACGAATGCGATCGCGAATAGCGGGATCCCGGATTTTCCGATGTTCCTGCTCGCGCTTCTGGTCGGCGGCGCCGCTGCCGCGCTGACCGGTTTTCTGGTAGGTGTTCCCGCCCTGAAGCTCAGGGGCGACTACCTGTGTATCGTCACGGTAGCATTTGCAGAGATCATCCGTGTCTGCTTCACGAATTTCAAGATCACCGGAGGCGGGCGGACCATGTCGGGTATCGCCAAGCTGTCCGACTTCTACTGGGTCTACTGGGTCACGGTCGTCTGCGTGACGCTCATGTTTTTGCTGATCAGGTCCCGCTTCGGACGGACCGTCAGGGCCATCCGCGAAGACTATATCGCGGCAGAGGCTTCGGGGGTAAATGTGACTTTCTACAAGGTCGCTACTTTCACCATCTCTGCTTTCTTCGCCGGAGTGGCAGGAGCCATCTACGCACACTATATGACAGCTATGATTCCGACCTCCTTCAACTTCGCCTATTCCGCGGAGTTTCTGACTGAGGTCATCATAGGAGGCGCCGGTTCCATGACAGGGTCCATCATAGGCGCTACCTTCCTGTCGGCGCTGCCGGAAGCCATGCGTACCTTTGCCAGATACCGCATGCTGGCTTATTCCATCGTCCTGGTGATCGTAATGATCTTCCGTCCGGGAGGAATCTTCGGGACCTGGGAGTTCTCTCTGACAAGACTTCTGAAGAAGATATTCCGCGTGAAGGGAACCGCTCCGGGCGGAAAGGGAGCTGATGCGGCGAAAGCAGGAAAGACCGGAAAGGGGGCCTCCGTATGACAGAGAAAAAGGCAGTTTCCGCAGAGGTCCCGAAGGAGACACCGGTTCTTAAGGCAGTCCACCTTGGAATCAGTTTCGGGGGCCTGAAGGCAGTCGATGACTTCAATATGGAGATCGGCCGGTCCGAACTGGTCGGCCTGATCGGTCCGAACGGGGCCGGAAAGACGACTGTCTTCAACCTTCTGACAGGTGTCTATAAGCCTACAGAGGGCGCTTTCTACCTGAACGGCAAGAAGATGAACGGCAGAAAGACCTATCAGGTCGTTGAGGAAGGGATCGCGAGGACTTTCCAGAACATCCGCCTCTTCAAGAAGATGACGGTCCTTGAGAACGTAAAGGTCGCCATGAACAAGGACATGCACTACTCGCCGCTTGCGTCCATCTTCCGGACAAACAGTTTCTGGAGAGAAGAGCATGATACGGATGAGCGGGCCATGGAGCTTCTTGATATCGTCGGACTCGGCGACAAGAAGGATGCGATGGCCATGAACCTGCCTTACGGCCAGCAGAGAAAGCTGGAGATCGCGAGAGCGCTGGGAACGAACATGAGGCTGCTCCTTCTGGACGAGCCGGCGGCCGGCATGAACCCGGTCGAGACGGACGAGCTTCTGGATATCATCAACAACATCAGGAGGACGTTCGGAATCTCTGTCCTGCTGATCGAACATGATATGTCCCTGGTCATGAGGGTCTGCGAGAGGATCCAGGTCATAGACTACGGAGTCACGATCGCAAAGGGTACTCCTGAGGAGATTGCCCATAATCCGAGGGTCATCGAGGCATATCTTGGCAAGCAGGCAGAGAAGGAAGTCCTGAACATGAAAGACGCTTCCGGACATGTGATAGGAGAGGAAGGCAGTGCGGCAGCTGCAGACGCAGAGCCGGACAAAGCAGAGAAGCCGGATGAAACAGCCGGCGCGGGAACACCAAATCGCTGAGACGGAGGACGGATCTATGCTGGAAGTAAAAGATCTGGTTGTAAATTACGGCGCCGTCGAGGCGCTGAAGGGAATCAGTTTCACGATCGAAAAAGGTGAGATCGTCACCCTGATTGGCGCGAATGGCGCCGGCAAGACGACGACCATGCATACGATCTCCGGCCTGGTCAGGGCGAAGAGCGGATCGATCACCTATAACGGGGAAGATCTTCTGAAGATCCGGCCCTCAAAACTGATCGAGAAAGGCATCGCCCATGTGCCGGAGGGAAGGCATGTATTTCCGGAGATGACGGTCGATGAGAACCTGGACATGGGCGCCTATAGCTGCAAGGACAAGAAGGCTGTCGAGGCGATCCGGGATGATGTCTTTGAGAAGTTCCCGAGGCTGAGGGAAAGAAGAAGACAGCTTGCTGGAACACTTTCCGGAGGGGAACAGCAGATGCTGGCGGTCGGCCGGGCCCTGATGGGACAGCCGTCCATCATCCTTATGGACGAGCCTTCCATGGGGCTGTCGCCTATCCTGGTCGAGGAAGTCTTCTCCATCATCGAGGAGATCCACAAGGCCGGGATCACGGTCATGCTGAACGAGCAGAACGCAAGGATGGCGCTGGCCATAGCGGACAGAGCCTATGTGCTGGAGACGGGAAAGATCACCATCAGCGGAAAAGCCAGCGATCTCATGCAGGATGAGAGGATCCGCAAGGCATATCTGGGACAGTGATGCATGTGGCAGGATATCTTTCCCATAGAAGAACGGAGAATGGCCATGGATGAAAAACATGTAGCGATCTGTATCACAAGAACATGCGGAGCGGGCAGCACCGAGATTGGAAAGATGCTGTCAGAGCAGCTGGGGATCAGCCTGTACGACCGGAAACTTCTTCAGCTTGCAAGCGATGATTCCGGCATTAATGAGAAGCTGTTCGCGGCTGCGGATATGGATACAAAGAAGACTTTGCTCTACCGGGTGTCAAAGGCTGTCTATACGGGACAGACCATACCTCCTGAGAGCGGAAACTTCACTTCCGATCGCAATCTGTTCGAGTATCAGGCTAAGATCCTTCACGGTCTGATCGAGAAGGAAAGTTTTGTCGTCCTGGGCAGGGCGGCCGACTACGTTCTGGCAGATACTGGCTGCGCGGTGGGGATCTACCTGACAGCCAGCCCTGAAGCCTGTCTGGCAAGGGGGAAAGAAAGGCTGCAGTCAGGCACATTTGAAGCAAACAGAAGGATCCGGGACATTAACCGCTACAGAAGCGATTACTACCGTTACCATACCGGAAGAAGGTGGAAGGACCCCGATAATTATGACCTGTGCCTGATGACGGACAAGCTGGGCTATCAGGGGACCGTCGATGTCATCCGGAACTATATCGAAGTCCGCTTCGGGATCACATTCTGAGAAGGGGAAACCAGCGGCAGAATCTGAAAGTCTGCGAAAAAGGGCTCTGATCGTCGAACAAGCAGCATGGTTGCGTAAGTCAGGTTGCGCGACAGCTGCTTTTTTATTGCTGAAAAAGCCTAATTATGATGATAACAGAGGCAAGGACGGACTTAAGGAGGGGAGAGGGCAGCGCTGGGAAAACAGGCAAACGCAGCTGCACGATGTTGGATATTGAGCAGACGTGGAATATAATGATGCCAGGGTCCAAAGGTCATAATCCGAGTCGCGCAGACGTGAAGCGGTTATGACCTTGGGAACCGCATCAACAGTTGGTTTTGTTCGGAAGGGAAGTATCGATCAATGCCGGATCTGGAAGCGAATCAGTGGCTGTTTCTGAATAGTCTGATCTATCATATCTATTTGGAAGAGGACGCGAGCAGGATGCGGGCGCGTTTTCTGCAGGATCTCCGCCTGCTGATCGGATATGACAGCGCGGATTTTTTCCTGAGCGGGCGGCTGGCGGAACAGATCAGGCGTATCCGCCAGGGAAAAGGCGGGGGCGATATGCCTGAGCAGCAGGTCTGTTCTTCTTCGGCTGAGAAGGAGCCGGACTTTCTGGCAGACCCTGTCTATTACAACTGCGAGAAAAATCTGTCCGCGGAATATGACCGGATCGATTACAGCCGCTCACTTGTGTACAGCGGAAAGGCACTGGTGTACCGGGACACAGATATCATGATGTTGGGGTCGATTAA
>DLFD01000004.1:0-20931 GCA_002482005.1 Lachnospiraceae bacterium UBA7729
TGTGATGCCGAGTTGGTTGACTGAGAGAAATGGGGTATAGTAAACATCTGCCCCCGGGAAATATTTCATGTGGACACGGCGGTACAGATAGCCGGTCACTCCCTCCATCGGAGCATGTTCGAGCCGTTACTATTCACAGTCAAATTGAGCTGAAACTTTATTGATTATAAGCCATTTTCCGGCTTCCCAATCTTGGGAGCCGGATTTATTTTGACCTTATAGGTATGTATTTATATAAATACATACCTATTTTATGTTGACAAATAGGTATGTTAATGATATAATACAGTCACTAGGAGGTGAGGTACATGTCATTGGTAAGGAACACAGACAAAAGGACCGGCGTCACTTATGTTTACGAGTCGGAATCTTACTGGGACAAGGAAAAACAGCAGCCCCGTTCCAGAAGGAAACTGATCGGAAAGATCGATCCCGAGACCGGGGAGATCGTAGCGACCGGAAAACGCGGCAGGAAGAAAAAGGTGCCGGATAATTACGCGGACCTGCTCCAGTATGACGATGCTTCAGGCATCGCTCCTGCCGATACGGAAGAAAAATATCTCCGTCAGCTGAAGGAAAAGGATCTTCGGATCTCGGAGCTGGAAGCGCGTGTCCGCAAGCTGGAAAAGGAAAGGGCAGATGCCGCTGACCGACTGAAACTGGTGCTGAAAGCTCTTCAGGACTAAGTCCCGTACTGCTTTCTTCACGCTGCCTGTTAATCAGAAAGGTGCCGATCATGCCGCGAACAGATTCCTGTGATCAGAATGCGAAAGCGACCGCTTTGAGAATGCCGGTGCCGCTTGCTGCCTGTGACTGCAGCCCTTCCATGCGCAGGGAACTGGAAGGCCATATCCATACGCTGACCAGAGAGAACGAGAAACTGAAGAAATGGAACAGGGAATACAGTTCGGACCTTGAAAAAGCAAGGAAGCGAATCAAGTACTTGGAACAGTACTGGTATTCAGGTGAGGAGTTCATCGAGTTCTATACCAAGTGGGACAAGGAGGTCAACGAACTCCGGAAGCAGGTTGAAAAGAGAGACCATCTTCTCAGACATTATCAGGACCTGTGGAAGGAAGCGGTACTTCAATGCCAGGAACAGATGGAGGAAGACTCAGCTAAGATCAAAGCGCTGGAGGAAAAGGTACTGCGCCTGAATGCCAGGCTTGAGACGGACAGCCGGAACAGCTCGCTCCCGGTCAGCAGAACGCCGATCGGGAAGAAAAAGCCGATGCCGAACTCAAGACAGAAGACCGACCGGCCGCGCGGAGGACAGGAAGGCCACGCGAAAGCATCCCTCGCGGGATTTGAGGAAAGCGAGATCACGGAGACAGAAGCGCATACGGCAGACATCTGTCCGGAATGCGGAAGCAGCTCCCTTGAAAAGGGCGGCGAGGACATCATCAAAGATGAGACAGACTGCAAAGTCGTACTGATCAAAAGACGGCACCGTTTTTATGTCTACCGCTGTCTCTGCTGCGGAAAGACTTTCCACTCACCGATCCCTCTTCACCTGAAGGAGAAAAACCAGTATGGAGAGAACCTGAAGGCTCTCGCCCTGTCCCTGACCGATCAGGGATACGTGAGCATCGGCCGGACGAGGGACATGATCCATGGACTCTGCAATGGCCAGATAAAGCCAAGCGAAGGCTATATCGCCAAGCTTCAGAAGACAGCATCCGCAGCTCTGGAATCCTTCATTAACGATCTCTATAGTCATGTGGAGAAGCACTACTTCGCATGGGTGAAGGACTTCAGCCTTCCGGTCACGAACAATCTCAGCGAACGCTCACTGAGAGGAATCAAATCGAAGCAGAAGATCTCCGGACAGTTCTGGTCCACCGAGAATGCAGGACACTATGCAAAGATCCAGAGTTATATGGAGACCTGCAGAAGAAACGGGATCAGTCCTCACCATGCGATGGTCCGGCTGATGAACGGAAACCCATACAGTGTAGATGAACTATTGGGTCTGAGCGGCGCCTGAGGGCGCCGCCGGATCAGGCTGCCCTTCTGTTTTCATATCTGTTATTCAAAAAGACTCATCTTGTGTTATCCTTATTCAGCCGAGACGTATAATTATGCCCTTTTTCCGAGACTGTGAATAGTAACTGAATCGTAACTTCGAGCCGTAAGTTCATAGAACAGACACAATCCTTCCATAATTTGGTAACAGATGACAGATATTCTATTGTCATCAGATGAAGAAAACAAGAAAAACTTCACCTGTTGACATAGATGTTTTTTCATACTCCCTCCCTTAAGAGCAGCCGCATGCCGGCTGCTCTTTCTTGTATGGCGGCCGCGAACATCGAGTGCGCATAGCGCACGAGATGGAAGCGACGTAGCCTTTTTCTTCAATTCTGCTCAATATTTTCTTCGTCATGTTATACTATGAATATGTATATACAAAAAACCGTCAGTTTCGGAGGGGGATGCTGATATGAAGAGAACGAAGATCGTCTGTACCATGGGACCCAGTACCGACAGCAGGGAAGTCCTGTCTGCCATGATCGATGCCGGCATGGATGTCGCACGTTTCAATTTCTCACACGGAAGCTACGAAGAACATAAAAAGCGTATGGACCTTCTGAAAGAGGTCCGCGAGGAGAAGAAAAAACCGATCGCGATCCTGCTCGATACCAAGGGACCGGAGATCCGCACGAAGACGCTGAAGGGCGGGGCGAAGGTTGAATTGAAGGATGGGCAGACGTTCACGCTGACTGCCAGAGACGTCGAGGGGACGGACGAGATCGTCTCCCAGACTTATGACCGTCTGCCGCAGGACCTGAATGCCGGCGATACGGTGCTGATCGATGACGGACTGATCGCTCTGACGGTCATGAAGACGACCGATACCGATGTGGTCTGCAGAGTGGAGAACGGAGGTCTTCTTGGCGAGAGAAAAGGGATCAATCTGCCGAATGTGGAGATCCATCTTCCTGGAATTACCGAGAAGGACAAAGAGGACATCGTCTTCGGGATCGGGCAGGGCATAGACTTCATCGCTGCCTCATTTGTCAGGAATGCAGACAACGTTCGCGAGATCCGGGAGCTGCTGAAGGAACACGGCGCCTCCGATGTCCACATCATCGCCAAGGTTGAGAGTCAGGAAGGCATCCGCAACATCGATTCTATCATCAGGGCTGCGGACGGCGTCATGGTCGCACGCGGCGACATGGGCGTGGAGATCCCGGCATGGGAGGTACCGCAGGTTCAGAAGGAGATCATCCGCAAGGTCAATGCGGCTTACAAGCCGGTCATCGTTGCGACCCAGATGCTGGATTCGATGATCCGCAATCCTCGTCCGACCAGGGCCGAGGTGACCGATGTCTCGACTGCCATCATGGAGTCCGCGGATGCGATCATGCTCTCGGGCGAGACGGCAGCCGGAAAATACCCGGTCGAGGCAGTCCGGATGATGGCGAAGATCGCAGAGTACACGGAACAGGGGATGGAATATGAGATTCCGGATTTCTACAGACTTCACGGAAAGCAGAGCGTCTCCAGCGCAGTAGGCGTCGGCGCCGTCCGTACGGCAGCGAATGTCAAGGCGAAGGCGCTGGTCATCCCGACGATGTCGGGCTTCTCGGCAAGACTGATCTCCAATTTCCGGCCGCAGCAGCCGATCTATGCAGTCTCCCCGAACGAACGGGCACTGCGTCAGATGCAGCTTGACTGGGGCGTTCTTCCGGTCAGGGGCTATCAGGAAGATACGACGGAGAACATCGTGTCCCATGCCATGTATGTCGTGGGACGTGACAGACTTGTGAAACCGGGCGATATGGTCGTTGTCACGGCGGGCGACCCGGCCAACAACGAGGTCAGGGGCGAAGGGAACATGACGAACCTCATGTATGTCATCCAGGCAAAGTGATGACGTACGGGATATCAGCAGACAGAAAGAAGACGAATCCATGAAATCAGGCAGAGCAGAAGCTCCGGGTCACATTTTCATCAGATATCTCAGCATGATCTTTCTGGCAGCGGTGATGCTGCTGAGCCTGTCAGAGGGAGCCGAGGCTTCTGCGAAGAAGAAACAGAAGAAGGTGAAGCCGCCCGTCGTGGCAGTTCTTGACACTTACTATCCCGGGGCAGTGATGGACTGGGCAGAAGCGCGGGGGATGAAGGCAAAGTGGATCTCATCCTGCCCGAAGAGCGTGAAGGCCTATGATGGGCTGATCATTCCGGGGGGGGGAGACGTCTCGCCGCGGTTCTATAATGAGAGCGATTATGCCTGCTACGGGGTCAGCGTCGACAAGGACCGTCAGCAGATCAGGGCGGTACGGGCATTCGCGAAGGCAGGAAAACCTGTACTCGGGATCTGCCGCGGGCTTCAGGTCATCAACGTTGCTTTCGGAGGATCGCTTGTCCAGCATATCCGCGGACATTACAACATGGATCCTGTCAGGATCTCGAAAGGCAGCTATCTCTATAAGTACGTGGGAAAGAGGGCATCCGTCAAGCATTCGCACCATCAGTGCGTGAAGAAGCTTGGCAAGGGGCTGAAGGCGGTAAGCTGGGATACTGACGATAACCGGATCGAAGAGATCCGTCATAAGAAACTGCCTGTATGGGGTGTCCAGTGGCATCCGGAATACAGTGGAAAAGTGGGCTGGATACTGGGCTGGAAGTTTAAGGAGCTCTGCATCAGCTACAGGGAGAAGAAGACGATCAGGGTCGGAAAGATCGGAAAGTGAAGGCAAGGATATGCTGAAAAAATACAGATATGACGGAAGCCGCAGGTTCGATATCGACAAGGTCTCCACGGGCGAGACGTCAGAGGAGAAGGACAGAGCCAAGGCTGAGAAGAAGATGGCGGAGAATTTTGAGAAGATCTCCAGGCTCCAGGCAAAGCTTTATGCAGACAAGAAGGAAGGAGTGATCTTCCTCTTCCAGGCGATGGATGCAGCAGGCAAGGATGGGACGATCGCTGCGGTGCTGACATGTCTGTCACCGCACGGGGTGAGAGAGTCGGCTTTCAAGTCGCCGTCCTCCGATGAGCTTGCCCATGATTTCCTCTGGAGGATCGAGAAGGAGGTCCCGAGAAAGGGAGAGATCGCGATCTTCAACCGTTCCCAGTACGAGGAAGTGCTGATCTACAAGGTCAAGAAGCTTTGGAAGTCTCAGTCGAGGGCGGAGAGGATCGAGGAAGATGGCATCATGGAGTGCCGCTATCAGGATATCGTCAATTTTGAACAGTACCTCTATCACAATAGTGTCCGCACTGTGAAGATCTTCCTGAATGTCTCAAAGACAGAGCAGGCAAAGCGGTTCCTGTCCCGTATCGAGGAGCCGGAGAAGAACTGGAAGTTTTCGGCGTCCGATTTTGAGGAGAGAAAGTACTGGGATGACTATCAGAAAGCCTTTGAGGAGGCCATCAATAAAACGGCAACAAAGGACTGTCCATGGTACGTCGTTCCGGCCGACCACAAGTGGTACATGCGCATGGTCGTCAGCGAGATCATCCTCGCGACGCTGAAGGATATGGATCCCCATTATCCAGAGGTCACAAAGGAAAGGCTTGCCGAGTTCGATGGCTATCGTGAGAAGCTTCAGGAAGAGCTTGGCATCAGATCTTAAGAGATCCTTCATGGCACCTGTCCCCCTCGCGGGGACAGGTATTTTTTATACGGCGGCGCAGCTGGATCGGGCAGGGGAGACGAAGTCGTCTCGATTTACAGGCGCATCTTCCGGATCAGACAGGCGATCAGACAGCTGAACTTCTCTTCCTCGCTGCCGAGAGGCCTTCCGAGGAGCTTTCGGATGTGGTTCATCCGGTAGCTGATCGTGTTCCGGTGGATGAACATGACCTGGGCGACCTGCCGGATACTCCCGTCGTAGAGCAGGTAGTTCTCCAGGGTTTTGACATAGTCGGAATGATGCTCCTCATCGTAGTCGATCAGGGGCTGCAGATACTCTTTTTCAAACTCAGTCAGGAGCTGGCGGTCGGAGACCGAGTAGAGGAGACGGTAGATCCCCATCTTGTCAAAAAGGACCAGTCCCTGGCAGGAGTCTTTGCCGGGCTGCGAAGGATCCCTCATCGCTTCCGCCATCTGTGCGGCTGCCTTTGCTCTGCTGTAGGAGATGTGAAGGTTCCGGATGCCAAAGATCCGGCTTCCCACTCCGATCACAAAGTGCTGATCGGGGAGTCTTTTTCCGATATTCGTCCGGAATTCATGGATGATATCTCTCGCCTGCTCCTCTTTCACCGCATTCATGATGACGACGAAGTGGGAGTCATAATAAAAGAAATGTCCGTTGTGGGTCAGATTGGTCAGCGCGAGCTGAAGCCGGTAGGATATCCGCTTACGCTCCACCGTGTCCATCTCCGCCAGGTCAGGGCGATGCAGGACGACCACCTGAAAGCTTCCCTTCACATCAAAATGCGGCAGCAGCGCTTTCACGTATCGCTCATACTGGTCCGGCGACTCGATCGCCTCTATGAAGGCGCCTGAGATCTGTTCATCTGTAGAACCCTGAAGGAAGATCCGGATACTCAGATCCTTGATCATCTCCGCGATCTCAACGTCCCAGGGAACGGTCAGGAGCGGGAGCGAATTCTCATCGGCGTAGCGGATGATGCTCTCCGGGATCGTCTTTACATAGTAGCCGGTATTGATGATCAGTCCGCTGGCCTGCTGCCGGACCAGCTCCTCTGTAAGCCGCTTCAGTTTCTCTTCGGTCTGAAAGCCCAAACCGGTCGTCACCGCGAGCTCCTTGCCGGAGAAACGCTGCACGATCGTCAGATCCTCCAGCATGAGGATCCAGCTGATCGAGTTCGACCAGCCTTTTTTTCCTGCGATCAGCTTCATGCGGTAGCGGGCCTTGGATACAAGAAGCATGTCTTCTACCGTGAACCCCATATCTTATCCCCTTTCTCCAGAATACCGGCCGTGATCTTCGGCTGGAGAGGCATATTCCTGCTGTATCTGTATTGTAACCCCTGTTTGTGCTGATGGCACAAGAAAGGCCGTTATTTTTACAACAAGAGCACGTTGATGATGTTTCAATAAGTGGTACTATTGTTAGTGCAAAGGGGAGATCACAAAAACAAGAATACGAAGGAGGCTGTTTTATATGACGATCTTTACACCTTATATGAATGCAGACCTTTATCAGCATACACCGGAATGGCAGAAGATTGAACGCTATGATTACTGCAGCCAGGTAATTCCTGAAAAGAAGACCAGCAGTGTCTTCAGCAGAATGAAGACCTGGTTCCATAAGGAAGAGAAGGGTAGCAAAGCTGCATAAGGGATAGGCACCTGAGCCTTGCACAGAGAACTGTGGGAAACCAGGTCTGTGCGGAAATACTGCGAAAAACTGCATATGGAAGCATATGGAAAGGTCCCCGGCCGATCGGCCGGGGACCTTTTTGCAGCAACAGGGTCTCGGCGGCCATCGTGCCTGCACGAATGGACACCAGAGACCTTCAGGAATACAAAGCGGGGATCCTCGGTATCTGTGATGCCGAGTTGGTTGACGGGACTTATCGGATAGTTACGTCGATCGTTGCCCTGTTTCCGCTGGCTGATGCAAGGTAGAAGTTCATATAGAGCCTTTCACCTTTCTTAAGCCGGATAGTGGCTGTTCTTGACGGAAGATTTGTGTAAGTCTCTATGGTTGGATGGCCCCCCAGAGAATAGGAATAATTGGTGCACACATACATGGAAGAGGACTTGCCGCCCTTGGTGGCTGCATCCTTTCTTACAAAATATCCATAGCCGTCGACCCCCCAGAACCCGATAAATCCGTTGGCGATCTGGTTGCTGGCCGAGAGAACTTTCACGTTCGAGAAGTTGATCTTATAGGTTCCGGAAGCCGGAGCCGTGAAGACGATGAATGAGTATCTGGTGCCTGAGTTCGACGGGAACTCGATGGCAGTCTTGCCTTTTCCGATGGCCTTTGCCTTTGCGTACACTGGTTTCAGAGAATCCATACTGACCCCATTGAGGCGGATCGATGAAGGAGATGTCTTTTTGACAGTCCACAGACGGAAGGTCTTGCCTGGAACGACGATCTTTGCCTTTCTGATCGTCCTTTTGTTCGTTGATGAGATCTTTGTGAACCTGGCAGTTCCGGCTTTGAGATCTACTCTGCAGGTCCCGATATAGGAGTAGCCTTTGCCGTAGCGTACCTGAGGATAATAGTAGACGTATCTTCCGGACTTCTTCGGCTTTTTATTGCCGACGACTCTGATATAACGGTTGCGCTTTCCTTTATAGCTGCGCAGCTTCTTCTGAAGCGTTCTGCGGGCATAGGCCTCGGACTTTACGGAGGCAGCTTCTGCCTGGATAACGGTCTGAGGCGCAGCGGATACAGCGAATGCCAGCACTGCCATGATCAGGAAAGTTCTCAGAACATGTACGGGTGATAACAGTTTGCTTTTCATATGGATTCTCCCTTCCGAAAACGATTAAGTGCTGCTTTTAGTATACGATACCTCTGGAAAAAAGAAAGAAAAAAGTGTGTAAATCTTTTTGGGGCGGCAGCGCGTCTCAGTGTTTCAGCAGAGTATATCCGAATCCGTTGCAGATCGCATCGACCGGTTTTTTGTGCTCGCAGAGGCTGCAGTGTTCTGCGCTCTCCGCACGGTAATCCGGAATGTCCTGCTGGCTGAAGATCGAGTAGATCGGAAGTCCCGCGATGCTGGTCGCAAGCGAGAAGAGTGCGGACACTCCGGTGATCGTTGCACCGTAGTAGCGGAGCGATTCGATGGCCTGGGCGGCATTGGACCCCGTCGTGATCGCAGAGAAGAGGAGAAGAACATTCTTCTCCTTGATCCACGGAAGCAGGCTTTCACGGAAGATCAGCTGGCCTTCTGCGGAATGTTCCGGCGGGATGACGTAGATGGACTTGTGAGCGTTCTTGCAGAGGACGCCTGTCTGGACAAGCTCGTCTGCAAGATAGCCGCCCAGGATCTCTGTGCCCTCGAGCGCGACGATCGTGTCGACCGGTGTCGTGAAGTAGTGGACGCTGGACAGGGCTTTCGCCGCAGCATGTGCTTCCGCTGCACGGAACTTCAGAGGCGACAGGTCGAGGTAGTAGTTGACATGTGCATGGGGCGTTACAAAGTGGCCCGGCACGGCTCTGAGAATAACATCCGGATATTGTCTGGACTGGATCTTGACGTAATTCTGCATACAAGTACCTCCTCGTTTTTCTGTGGATCGATTTCTCTGAGAGATGAATCCAGTATAACATATTCAAACAAGAACGAGAAAAATATTTGGCAGAATTGTGCAATATGCAAGGAATCCGATGAAAATTTTCTGCAGTTTGACGATTGAGCAATATCTCGGCCGGTAAGGTTCAGTCCTGCAGGATGCGCATGGCAGGGGACTCTACGCCGGCCGCGGTCATGGCGCCGGTCACCTTCTGCAGGAGATCATAGTAGAGGTCCCAGTAATCTTCATTCCGGCACCATGCCCTTACGGAGAAGGTCAGAGCATTCTCCGTGCCGCCGGTAAGCCTTGCGAAAGGCTCCGGGGTCTCCATGACCTTAGGGTCCTTCTTCAGGATATCCAGCATCAGGCTCTGGACCTTCTCCACGTCCTCCCCGCGTGCACAGGAGAATTCCAGATCCACGCGCCGGTCTGTCTCACTGGAGTAGTTGGTGATGTTGGCGTTCATGAGGGCACCGTTCGGGATCATGATCCGTTTATTGTCGACCGTGACCAGAGTCGTGTAGAAGATGGCGATACTCTTCACGGTGCCCTCCTCCCCTCCGGCGGATACATAGTCGCCGACCGAGAAAGGCCGGAAGAACATGAGCATGAGCCCTCCGCAGAAGTTGCTGAGGGCTCCCTGCAGAGACAGGCCGATCGCGACGCCTGCGCTTCCGACGACTGCTACGACGGATGCCATCGGCACTCCGAGGATATTGATGACCGTCAGGATCAGCAGGATATTGAGCGATATCCTGATGAAATTCCCTGTAAATGATGCAACGGTTGGTTCCATCTTCCTCAGCACGTCTTTCTTTTGCAGAAATGCGACCAGCTTCCCTATGATGAACCGCCCGATGAAGAAGACAACGGCTGCCAGGACGATCCGGATCCCGGCGGACGTACATGTATCGATCAGTTTGTTCAGTGTTTCCTGCATAATTGTGAGCCTCTCTTTCCTTTCTTCATATATAATGAGTACATACGGGCTGCGGGTGATGCTTTCGGAAGAGCCGTGTGCGGCATTGCCGGCGCAGCTATATCAGTCATTGTAATACGAAGGAAAGCGGTTCACTACGGGATCCTTATCCGGAAGGAGAAAAATCAATATGAATTACGAGATCACAAGCGACAGCGGACTGATGGTCTCTGCGTCGGACCATGGCGCAGAGCTTCAGAGCATCCGGTTTCATGATACCGAATACCTCTGGCAGGGAGATTCGAAGTACTGGAAGGGCAGATCCCCCATCCTCTTCCCATACGTCGGAAGATTCTTCGAGGGAAAGTACCGCCTGGGTGAACAGGTCTGCGACCTGAAGATCCACGGATTTGCCTCTGTCAGCGATTTTGATGCGGAGAAGACAGGAGAAGACAGTGTCACACTGACCCTGAAGGACAGTGAGGAGACGAGAAAACATTACCCGTTCCGCTTTGTCTTCAAGGTCATCTATACAGTCTCCGGGCAGACGCTGTCTATCCGTTTCCATGTGGAGAACAGGTCGGATGAGACCATGCCGTTCGGATTCGGCGGGCATCCGGCGTTCAACGTCCCGCTGAAGGAGGGACTTGATTTCACGGATTATTATCTTGAGTTCGGAGACAGGTGCCAGCCGGACCGCGTGATCATGTCCGACTCTGTCCTGGTCACCGGCCGGGAAGAGCTCTATCCGCTCGAGGCCGGAAAGATCCTGCGCCTGCATCATGATCTCTTCGATCACGATGCGGTCGTCCTGCAGAACATGGCAGATACCGTCACCCTGAAGACCGAGAAGGACGGGCGGAGCGTCACGGTGAACTATCCGGACATGCGCTATATCGGCTTCTGGCACAGGAACCAGTCGGATGCGCCGTATGTGGCGATCGAGCCCTGGTATTCCCTCCCGTCCCGCCAGGACGTCGTGGAAGACCTTCGCTTCAAGAGAGATCTGGTGAGACTGAAGCCAGGAGAGACTTTTGAGTCCGGGTGGTCCGTCACGGTCCGCTGAACTGTGGTATGATGTTCCCATGAATGCAAACTCTACTTATAAGAAAACTTCAGATACCGTACGGAAGTACGGATTCAATTTCCGTAAGCGTTTCGGGCAGAATTTCCTGACCGACGACTCCGTGCTGGAGAAGATCGTCGAGGCGTCCGGGGTCACGAAGGATGATCTGGTCATCGAGATCGGCCCCGGGATCGGAACTCTGACCCAGTACCTCTGCCAGGCGGCAGGCCAGGTTGCCGCGGTCGAGATCGACCGGGACCTGGTGAAGATCCTGAAGGACACCCTCAGAGAATACGATAACGTCCGGGTCATCGAAGGAGACGTGCTGAAGGTGGACCTCTGTGCCGTAGCCAGGGAGTATGGGATAAGCCTGCAGGAAGAAGACGGGACTGTCCAGAAGACCCCGGAACTGCCGGGGACCGGGGACGGGAGTGTCCAGAAGACCCCGGAACTGCCGGGGACCGGGGACGGATCCCGGTATAATGGCGCTCCGCAAAGGAGTCTGAAGGTCGTCGCGAACCTTCCATATTACATCACGACCCCGATCCTGATGGGGCTGTTCGAGCAGCATGTTCCGGCGGACCGGATCACGGTCATGGTACAGAAGGAGGTCGCCGAGCGGATGACTGCGTCCTGCGGAAGCCGCGACTACGGCTCCCTTTCGCTGGCTGTGCAGTATTATTCCAGGCCGAAGATCGAGGTCATCGTCCCGGCATCGAGCTTTCTGCCGAGCCCGAAAGTGGACAGCGCGGTCGTTTCCCTTGACGTCTATCGGGAGAAGCCTGTCCAGGTGAAAGATGAGCCTCTCCTGAAGTCTGTGGTCAGGGCTGCGTTCGGGCAGCGCCGCAAGACTCTGGCGAATTCCCTGGGCAATGCGCCTTCAGTCCCGGCGTCCCGCGGGCAGGCCGCTGCGGCGCTGGAGAAGATGGGGCTTTCCGCTTCCGTGAGAGGCGAGAAGCTGACGCTGCAGCAGTTCGCGGAGCTGACGGACCTGCTGGGCAGGCTGTGAACAGAAAGCCTGTGCTTTGGGTATGACCTGGCAGGCGTGCGTGGCTGCTGCGGTCTGTACCGCAGGAAGATCTCCTGGCAGGATGAATGATGAATAATGAAAGAAAACAGGAGGCAAACTTATGTCTTCGAGAACAGAATTTTTCTATGATTCTGCGGACGGGATCACGAAGATCCGCGCGCTCAGATGGGTCCCCGATCAGGGGATCGAGCCTGTGGGGCTTCTCCAGATCGTCCACGGGATGCAGGAATTCATAGACAGATATGATGCATATGCAGAGTTCATGACTCAGCATGGTTATATCGTCTTCGGCAATGACATGCTCGGCCATGGCGGCTCGATCCGGAACGGCGATGAGCGGTACTGGGGCTATTTCGGCCGGGGAATCTGCCCGGGCGACGGGACCGCGGGCGCTGCTTATTCCGGGACTCCGCTTCAGGATGCGAAGACAGGCGGCCACAGAATCCTGGTCTCAGACATCCGGACGCTGCAGAACATGATGATCGATCAGTATCCGGGGCTTCCCTGCTATATGCTTGGCCACAGCATGGGTTCCTTCCTCGCGAGAGAGTTTCTGTGCCTTCACGGCAGGAGCCTGCGGGCGGCGGTCATCTCCGGTACGGCCTATCATCCGGCTGCCGAGGCTGCGGTGGGCAGACTGATCGCGACATTCCTCGGACAGACAAAGGGCTGGTTTTACAGAAGCCCGCTTCTGAACAAGCTGTCCGTCGGCAATCTCAACAAGGAATTTCAGCCGGAAAGGACTCCGGCCGACTGGCTGACACGCGATGAGAGCATCGTGGACAAGTATGTCGCAGACAGGCGCACCCAGTTCAGGTTCACCTGCAACGCCTACTATGCCCTCTTTGACTGCCTGGGTTATCTGACGAAGGCGGAGAACCTGAGACATATGCCGAAAGATCTGCCGGTCATGCTGATCGCCGGCGCACAGGATCCGGTGGGGAGTGACGGCGACGGACCGAAGCGTGTCCAGGCCCAGCTTCAGGGCATAGGGTGCAGTCATGTGGTGACGAAGATCTATCCCCAGTGCCGCCATGAGGTCCTGAACGAACTGAACAAGGCTGAAGTCTGGGACGACGTACTGACATTTCTGAAGGCAGCCGGCAGAGAGGCAGAATAAAACAGATCAAAGGAGTTATTACTGTTATGAACCGTTTATTCAACATGGATAATCCCCTGATGCGTTTCCTTTCGAGGACGTTCGATATGATGGTCCTGAATCTTCTCTTCATCGTCTGCAGCATCCCGGTCTTCACCATCGGGGCATCCCTGTCGGCGCTCCACTATGCGTGCATGAAGATGAAGGAACCGGATGAAGGCTATGTCTACAGGAATTTCTTCAAGTCCTTCCGGATGAACTTCAGACAGGGCACTGGTATGTGGCTGATCATGCTGGTGCTTGGCATCCTTCTGTTCATCGAGAACCGGATGGCTGTGCAGATGGCTGGCAATGCTTCCGTGAAGCCTGTCCGCATCATGATCTATATCGCCATGATCCTGTGGTACATGATCCTGACGTGGATGTTCGCCCTCCAGTCACGTTTCGTGAACACGGTCGGACAGACGATGAAGAATGCGGTGCTGATCACATTTGCGAAGGCGCCAAGGTCGGTCGCAATGGTCCTGATCTTCATAGCGGAGATCCTGATCGTGCTGAAGGCCCCGGGGATCGTGCAGTCTTACGCGATCCTGTGGATGCTGATGTTCGGTTTCTCGGTGCAAGTCCTCATCAACACCCAGCTTCAGTATCCGGTCATCCTGTCGCTGATGCCGGAAGAGAAAGACGAGCCGGCTGCCGACAATCGGTTTGCGGTTGACGAGACCGCGGATGTCAGCGGGCTCGGATATACGCCGCTGCCGAAGGAAGAGGAAAGTGCGGCCGGGACCGGAGAAGCAGAAGACGCCGGGACAGAAGAAGCTGGCTCAGCGGATGCCGGGACCGGAGAAGCAGAAGACGCCGGGACAGAAGAAACTGGCTCAGCGGATGCCAGGATCGGGAAGCCGGAAGAGACTGACTCAGCGAAAAAAACGGAAGACTGATCATACCAGGAGGACTGCAGGGACGCGGTCCTCTTTTTTGTAAGGCTGCGAGCCACATGGGCGTCGGCCGTGCTTGCACGGGGAGACGCTTATGTGGCGACAGCGAACATCGAGAGTCGTAAGACTCGAGATGGAAGCAGGCAGCCTGGATCCTGTCTCCTGGTCCCGATCAGAAGGACATTGCCGGCGCCGCTTTGACTGTTAACGCTTTCTGTCAGCCGATTGACAGTATTTTCACTACACGTGTATAATCAATCAGAATGTCCAACGAAGGTCTGCCAACGGGAAAGGTGGCCGGAAAGGCATAATAATAGGGACGGCCGACGAGAAAGGCGCCCCGGGAGGAAAATAATATGTTATACGATAAGGTAAACACTGACCTTAACTTTGTGGACCGTGAACATGCGGTCAGCGAGTTCTGGAAGGAGAATGACATCTTCGGCAAGAGCCTGAAGACCCGTGAGGGAGCGCCTTACTACACGTTCTACGATGGCCCGCCGACAGCAAACGGAAAGCCGCACATCGGTCATGTCCTGACCCGTGTCATCAAGGATATGATCCCGCGCTACCATGTCATGAAGGGCGAGTATGTTCCGAGAAAGGCTGGCTGGGATACCCACGGACTTCCGGTCGAGCTGGGTGTCGAGAAAGACCTCGGCCTGAACGGCAAGGAACAGATCGAAGAGTACGGAATCGAACCGTTCATCAAGCGCTGCAAGGAAAGTGTCTGGAAATATAAGGGCATGTGGGAATCTTTCTCCGATACCGTCGGTTTCTGGGCGGATATGAAGAACCCCTATGTCACCTATTATGATGATTATATCGAGTCTGAATGGTGGGCTCTGAAGGAGATGGACAAGAAGGGCCTTCTCTACAAGGGATTCAAGGTTGTCCCTTACTGCCCGCGCTGCGGTACCCCGCTTTCCGCTCAGGAAGTGGCTCAGGGCTACAAGCTGGTCAAGGAAAGATCCGCAGTCGTCCGCTTCAAGTCCAGGGATGAGGAGAACCTCTATTATCTGGCATGGACGACCACACCGTGGACCCTTCCGTCTAACGTTGCTCTCTGCGTGAACCCGGATGAGACCTATATCAAGGTCAAGGCGGCAGACGGCTATAACTACATCATCGCGCAGGCTCTGGCTGACAAGGTCCTCGGCAAGCTGGCTGACAAGGCCACCGCTGCCCAGGTCTCCAAGGCTTATCATGACGCAAGATGTGCGGCCGATGCCAGGAAGGAAGAACTTAAGGCAGATGGAGCTTCCGAAGAGGAGATCAATGCGGTAGAGGTTGATTTCGATGAGGATGCTTATGATCGTCAGGGCGTTCCGGCCGGAACCGCTTACGAAGTCCTCGAGACTTACAGGGGAACGGATCTTGAGCGCCGCGAGTACGAGCCGCTTTATGCATGCGCAGGAGAGAAGGCAAAGAAGCAGTTCAAGAAGGGCTTCTACATCGTCTGCGACACCTACGTCACTATGACCGATGGTACCGGGATCGTCCATATCGCTCCGGCATTCGGTGAAGACGATGCCAAGGTCGGCAGAAAATATGACCTTCCGTTTGTCCAGTTTGTCGACGGAGCAGGAAAGCTGACTGAGGAGACTCCGTACGCCGGGATCTTCGTCAAGAAGGCTGACCCGATGGTCCTTCGCGACCTCGACAAGGACGGCACCCTCTATGATGCTCCCAAGTTCGAGCATCAGTACCCGCACTGCTGGAGATGCGATACGCCGCTGATCTACTATGCGAGAGAGTCCTGGTTCATCAGAATGACCGCGGTCAGGCAGCAGCTGATCGACAACAACAATACCGTCAACTGGATCCCGCCTACGATCGGCAAGGGCAGGTTCGGCGACTGGCTGGAAAATGTTCAGGACTGGGGCATCTCAAGAAACCGTTACTGGGGAACTCCTCTGCCGGTCTGGGAATGCCCGGACTGCGGCGAGAGGGTCGTCATCGGATCCAGGCAGGAGCTGAAAGAGCTGTCCGGCCGTGATGATGCGCTGACCGTTGAGCTTCACAGACCTTATATCGACGATTTCGTATGCACCTGCCCGAAGTGCGGTAAGAAGCACATGAAGAGGGTGCCGGAAGTCATCGACTGCTGGTTCGACTCCGGAGCGATGCCGTTTGCTCAGCATCACTACCCGTTCGAGAATCAGGAAACCTTCAAGAAACAGTTCCCGGCTGCATTCATCTCCGAGGCAGTCGATCAGACCAGAGGCTGGTTCTACTCCCTGATGGCGGAGTCCACCATCCTGTTCGGTCAGTCGCCTTACAAGAACGTCATCGTCCTCGGACTGGTCCTCGATAAGGATGGCCAGAAGATGAGTAAGTCGAAGGGCAATGCGGTCGATCCGTTCAGCGCTCTTGAGAAGCATGGCGCAGACGCGATCCGCTGGTACTTCTACAGCAACTCCGCACCGTGGCTTCCGAACCGCTTCCATGACAAGGCAGTTCAGGAAGGCCAGAGAAAGTTCCTCGGAACTCTGTGGAACACCTATGCTTTCTATGTTCTCTACGCGAACATTGACAATTTCGATCCGGCAGAGCATCTCGAGGAGTATGCGAAGATGGAGAAGGAAGGCCTTCCGGTCATGGACCGCTGGCTGATCTCCAGGATGAATACCATGATCCGCGACGTCGACTCCGATCTTGCCGCATACAAGATCCCTGAGACCGCAAGGGCTCTCGAAAGCTTTGTCGACGACATGTCGAACTGGTATGTCCGCCGCTGCCGTGACCGTTTCTGGGCGCACGGAATGGAGCCGGACAAGGTTGCCGCCTACATGACTCTGTACAATGCACTGAAGAATCTCTGCCTGTGCGCGGCTCCGATGATCCCGTTCATGACCGAGGAGATCTACCAGAACATCGTACGCAGGGTCGAGAAGGATGCATGCGAGTCCATCCATCTCTGCTGCTTCCCGAAGGCGGACGAGTCGAAGATCGACGCAGACCTTGAGTCGAAGATGGGCGAAGCCCTGAACATCGTCGTAATGGGACGCGCCGCAAGAAATGACGCCAACATCAAGAACCGTCAGCCGATCGGCCGTATGTTCGTCAAGACAGAGGAAGCTCTGCCGCAGTATTACGCCGACATCATCACCGATGAGCTGAATGTGAAGCAGATTACATTTACGTCAGACGTAAGAGACTTTACAAGCTACAGCTTCAAGCCGCAGCTGCGTACCGTCGGACCGAAGTACGGAAAGCTTCTCGGAGGCATCCGGAAGTATCTGTCCGAGGTGGACGGCAACGCTGCTATGGACGAGCTGAAAAAGAATGGTTCGATCACCTTCGATGTGAACGGCAGCCCGGTATCCCTTGCCGAGGATGACCTTCTCATCGAGACCGCTCAGGTTGAGGGCTTTGTCAGCCAGCAGCAGGGGGATCTTACCGTCGTACTTGACACCAACCTGACACCGGAGCTTGTCGAGGAAGGCTTCGTGCGTGAGCTGGTATCCAAGATCCAGACCATGCGCAAGGAAGCCGGATTCGAGGTCCAGGACCACATTGACCTGTTCGAGACAGGCAATGAGAGACTTGAGGGCATCATGCGTAAGTTTGAGCAGGTGCTGAAGAAGGAAGTGCTCGCAGAGAGCGTGACCTACGGAAGCACGGATGGTTATGTCAAGGAGTGGAGCGTTAACGGCGAGAAGGTAACGCTCGGTGTCAGGAAAGTATGAGAATAAAGGAGACGGCCCTGCCGGGCCGCTTCCTTCCGGAGGATCCGGGGACCTTGTCCTGTACGGACCGGTCCCCTTCAGGAGGATCCAGGACCTTGTCCTGTGCGGACCGGTCCCCGGGCTTCCCTCACAGCTTCCGACAAGTACAAGAAAGGCAGAGTATGGATAAGCACTTCAATAAGGAAAGATTCAAGGAAACCGTCAAGGATAATGTCAGGACCCTGTTCCGCAAGACACTGAAGGAAGCTACGCAGCAGCAGATCTTCCAGGCAGTGTCCTACGCCGTCAAGGATGTCATCATCGACAACTGGATGGCCACCCAGCAGACCATGGATGAGGAAGATCCGAAGATCCTCTATTATATGTCCATGGAGTTTCTGATGGGCCGTGCACTCGGTAACAATCTGATCAACCTCACTGCTTACAAGCAGGTCAAGGAAGCTCTTTCTGAGATGGGATTCGATCTGAATGCCATCGAGGACCAGGAGCCGGATGCAGCTCTTGGAAATGGCGGTCTGGGACGTCTTGCTGCCTGCTTCCTTGATTCTCTTGCTACCCTGGGCTATCCGGCATACGGCTGCGGCATCCGCTACCGTTACGGAATGTTCAAGCAGAAGATCGAGAACGGATTCCAGGTCGAGGTACCGGATGACTGGCTCAAGGACGGCAACCCGTTCGAGCTGAAGAGACCGGAATATGCCAAGATCGTCAAGTTCGGCGGCTACGTAAGAGTCGAGTACGATCAGGCTACTGGCCGCAACAGGTTTATCCAGGAGAATTACCAGTCCGTCCGCGCGGTGCCGTATGACATCCCGATCGTCGGATATAACAACAGCATGGTCAATACTCTCCGCGTCTGGGACGCAGAGGCGGTCAACGACTTCCAGCTTGATTCATTTGACAAGGGCGACTATCAGAAGGCTGTCGAGCAGGAGAACCTGGCACGCAATATCGTCGAGGTCCTGTACCCGAACGACAACCACTATGCAGGCAAGGAGCTTAGACTGAAGCAGCAGTATTTCTTCATCTCCGCGTCTGTGCAGGCGGCCATCGCCAAGTACAAGAAGAAACACAGCGATATCCGCAAGTTCTATGAGAAGGCTACCTTCCAGATGAACGATACCCATCCGACCGTTGCGGTCGCAGAGCTCATGAGGATCCTCCTTGACGAGGAAGGTCTTGAGTGGGATGAGGCATGGGACGTCACCACGAAGACGGTGGCTTATACCAACCATACGATCATGGCAGAAGCTCTTGAGAAGTGGCCGATCGAGCTGTTCTCCAGACTTCTTCCGCGTATCTACCAGATCGTCGAGGAGATCAACCGCAGATTCCTGCTTCAGGTACAGCAGGAATATCCGGGCAACCAGGACAAGATTGCGAAGATGTCCATCATCTATGATGGACAGGTCCGCATGGCAAACCTGGCGATCGTTGCCGGCTATTCCGTCAACGGCGTCGCTAAGCTTCATACCGAGATCCTGAAGAAGCAGACTCTGAGAGACTTCTACGAGATGATGCCGCAGAAGTTCAACAACAAGACCAACGGTATCACCCAGAGAAGATTCCTGCTCCACGGCAACCAGCTGCTGGCTGACTGGGTCACCGACCACATCGGAGACGAGTGGATCACCGACCTTCCGCAGATCGCCAAGATGAAGCTCTATGCGGATGATCCGAAGGCTCAGCATGAGTTCATGAACATCAAGTACCAGAACAAGGTCCGCCTTGCGAAGTACATCAAGGAGCACAACGGCATCAACGTCGATCCGAGATCCATCTTCGATGTCCAGGTCAAGAGACTGCATGAGTACAAGAGACAGCTCATGAATATCCTGGATGTCATGTACATCTACAGAGAGCTGAAGGAGCATCCGGAGAGACCGTTCTACCCGATCACCTTCATCTTCGGTGCAAAGGCAGCCGCAGGCTACAGACGCGCCAAGCTGACCATCAAGCTGATCAGCTCCGTGGCGGACGTCATCAACAACGATGCTTCTATCAACGGAAAGATCAAGGTCGTCTTCATCGAGGATTACCGTGTGTCCAACGCAGAGCTGATCTTCGCGGCAGCGGATATCTCCGAGCAGATCTCCACGGCTTCCAAGGAAGCATCCGGAACCTCCAACATGAAGCTCATGCTGAACGGCGCCCTGACCCTCGGGACCATGGACGGCGCGAATGTGGAGATCGTGAAGGAAGTCGGAGAGGAGAATGCCTTCATCTTCGGCCTGTCCTCACAGGAAGTCATCGACCACGAGAACAATCATGATTACGATCCGACCTTCTTCTTCAACAATGATCCGGATATCCGGACTACGCTGATGGAGCTGATCAACGGCAGGTATTCGAATGGCGACATGCAGCTCTTCCGCGAACTGTATGATTCTCTGCTGACAAACAAGTATGGCACGGCAGACCAGTATTTCATCCTGGCTGACTTCAAGTCCTACGATACAGCAAAGAAACGGGCAGTCGAAGCATATCAGGACCAGGCTGCCTGGGCGAAGAGCGCTATCCTGAACATGGCATCCTCCGGAAAGTTCTCCTCCGACAGAACCATCCAGGAGTATGTGAACGACATCTGGAAGCTGACCCCGATCAGGATCACGGTGGATCCGGAGAGCTTTGAGTAATCATTAAAGGCGTCACAAGTATTACAGGCGTTAATGGTATTACGGGCGAAGGAAACAAGGATTAACTTTGTTTCCTTCGCTTTTTTTCTTATGGGCGACGGAAATAAGAAGAATTCTTTGTTTCCGTCGCCGGCGCCAGGCTGGCGGATGGCCGGGTGGCGACGGAAAGGGAAGAAAAATCCGGGAATCCGTCGCCAGCGCGAGGCGAGCGGATGGCCGGTTGGCGACGGAAAGGGAAGAAAAATCCGGGAATCCATCGCCGGCGCGAGGCGAGCGGGGAGCTGGGTGGCGACGGAAAGGGAAGAAAATTCTTGAAATCCATCGCCGGCGCGAGGCGAGCGGGGAGCCAGGTGGCGATGGAAAGGGAAGAAAAATCCGGGA
>DLFD01000004.1:21002-21297 GCA_002482005.1 Lachnospiraceae bacterium UBA7729
CCGTCGCCGGCGCGAGGCGAGCGGGGAGCCGGTTGGCGACGGAAAGGGAAGAAAATTCTTGAAATCCGTCGCCGTCGCCAGGCTGGCTGATGGCCGGTTGGCGACGGAAAGGGAAGAAAATTCTTGAAAACCGTCGCCGGCGCGAGGCGAGCGGGGAGCCGGTCGGCGACGGAAAGGGAAGAAAAATCCGGGAATCCGTCGCCGGCGCGAGGCAAGCGGATGGCCGGGTGGCGACGGAAAGGGCGAAAAATTCCGGGAATCCGTCGCCAGACACAGATTAGCAAGCTGTAATAGG
>DLFD01000070.1 GCA_002482005.1 Lachnospiraceae bacterium UBA7729
AAATGGTGCAGCGACAACGCTGAAAAGCCTCTTTCCGACCGGACATTCACGCGATGGCTGAGCGGAGAACAGGAGCGTTTACACATCAAATATGCGAAAAACATTGATATTGGCGGCAATAAGAGGGTCCGGGGCTATTACGGGATCAATGTTCTGGTCAATACGGACGGTTGGTTCTGACGGAACAGAACGAGGCGGTGAGGCGCTGAGGCGGCACTTTTCCAACTCCTTATATATATTTTATCTCCATGGGTGGGTACATCTTTTTTCAATATAAGATTTGAAACGTAATGCCTACCGCCTCAGAAGTGGCAAAACCCCAGTAAAATACAGCGTTTCAGGACAAGGCACATCCCCTCCTGAACCGCCTCATAACCGCCACGGACAAAACAGCCGGGACAGGAGAAAGGACGACACCTTCTTCCTGTCCTGTTTCTTATGGAGGCATCAGATGGAACAGAACGAAATCAGGAAGGAAGACTATGAGAAGGGCGGGGAGGTCACCTCCGCCCCGATGAAACAGGAGTATCGGGTCAGCTTTTTCTTCAGGAAGGATAAAGGGAAAACTCTGGAACAGAAGATCAAGGAAATCATCCTGAAGGAAACGTGATGGATTTACGGGCTAACGCAATATCGGGAATAGATGTTATAATAATCTATCTGTGTAAGTATTCAGACAGCTAGATTAACATGAGACAAGATCACTGCAACGCTGCGGCGCTATCCGCTGTGAACGTCGGACGACGTATAAACCAAAGGAGTTAGATGCAGAAACATACATATCAGCTGGGGGAGCTTTACTGCGGACCGGGCGGCCTTGCGTATGGGGCTCTTACGGCAACGAGTGATGATGGCCTACTGTCTATCAACCATGCCTGGGCAAATGATTATGACCATGATACATGCTTAACGTACCGGAAAAATATCTGTCCTGAAAATCCGGACTCTGTGCATGAAGGTGATGTACGAGACTTGGATATAAAGAGCCTTGGAAAAATCGATGCATTTGCGTATGGATTTCCCTGCAATTCATTTTCGCAAGTTGGAGAGCACCAGGGTATGGCAAATGCGAAGTTCGGTCAGCTCTACTGGTATGGCGTAGAGGTTCTCAGAACCTACCAGCCAGATTGGTTTATAGCTGAGAATGTATCTGGTATCAGAAGCGCAGGTGGAAATGATTTCCAGATCATCCTTCAAGACATGCGTGAGTCCGGGTATAAGCTGACTACAAACCTATACAAGGCGGAGGAGTATGGAGTCCCTCAGATGCGTCACAGGGTAATCATTGTGGGGATCCGTGATGATCTTGATGTGGATTTCAAAGTGCCAAGTACGATTCCGTATCAGGGGACGGATGTATCAGCCCGGACAGCTCTTGAGAACATCCCCGAAGATGCGCCGAATAATGAGGTTAGAAAGCTTTCAGAAAAAGTTGTGCGGCGACTTTCTTACATAAAGCCTGGGGAGAATGTCTGGAAAGCGGAAGAACACGGTCTTCCTGAAGAGCTCAGAATAAAGACGAGAACAAAAATCTCGCAGATTTACCGTAAACTTGATCCAGACAGACCAAGCTATACGATTACAGCCGCAGGCGGTGGCGGAACATTCGGCTACCATTGGACGAATAGAGAACTCACCAACAGGGAAAGGGCGAGGATACAAACATTCCCTGATTCCTATGAGTTCGTTGGAAAATACAGTTCCGTGAGAAAACAGATTGGTATGGCAGTTCCGTGCAGGCTTTCACATATTGTAACGACTGCAATCCTAAACAGTTTTGCTGGTATTGAGTATCCTTGGGTCTTACCTAATCTACAGGAGTAAGGATTATGTATAATCACTGGTTCGTGTCGAGACAGAAGCGCAGACTTACAATGGTATATCCTGCCCTTATTTCGTTTAGTGGACTCTGTGTAGGTAAGGAGTGGTCAGGCAATACAGAACTTCAGTTAAAGCTGGAAGATGAGCTTCAGAGCCATGATATCACCCAGCATGGAACGCTAAGGGCAAGAAGAGTTGGCACTGGCGGTGGAGGAATACGGACCCTGTTCAAGGAACTCAAAGACTTAGGTTTGGTATTCCTTGAAGACGAGAACGGCAGATGCCAGCTGACTCTGATGGGTGAAGATATTGTTAAAAACAAAATCTCTTTTGCAGATGCAATGAGACACCAGCTTCAGAGATACCAGTACCCGTCTGCAACGAGCTGGAAGGGTTCAGGAAGTGTAAGCCATGATTTCAAGGTCCATCCTTTCCAGTTCATTTTCCGCCTGCTCCGTGATCCACGGATGAATGGAAAGCTGATGCAGGATGAGATGCGCTATATCGTTATCCATTACGCGAAGTCAGACAGCCAAGCTTGTATTGATGAGGTTGTCTCTTATATCCTGAAATACAGGGCTTCCAAGGAACTTCCTCAGCCAATCAATGACGAGAAGAAAACGTACGATAACATCGCAAACACTTTCTTCAACTACATTACATTGACGCAGTATGTTGATAGAGGCGTAGGAATGCTTCTGGTCAGACAGGGAGCAGAGCAGAAGATTGATGCGTTTATCGAAGCTTCACCCAAATTTATTCCACATCCCGAGGACAGTGAGATTTATCAGAGAGCATTCGGTAGAGGAAATCAGGCAAAAGACCTGAGAGATTTCAACAAGAACTACTCGAAGACTCAAAAGGAGCTATACGAGGCACTGATCCGTAGAGCGTATGTCCAGCTTGCACTCTCTAGACCTATCAGCGGCATCACACATGACCTTGTAATTACAATTAGCGATGAAACAGGAGTTGACCAGAAGAAGGTTGAGAACTTCCTTGTTGAAAATTACTCCAAAGGTAATGTTGACGACTTTTTTGTTAATTACAGGGAGCTGGCGCATCTTGGCCGATCAGGTGCTGCAGACTTTGAAAGAGCTACCTGCGAAATTTTCAAAGACATCTTCAAGATGAAAGTAAAGCATGTCGGATCTATTGGGAATACTCCGGATGTATATGTTGAATCATCTGAAGAAGGCTTTTGCGGTATCTTGGACAATAAAGCCTATGATAATGGATACAGCATTTCCGGTGATCATGAGCGGGTCATGAAGGATGTTTACATCCCAAATGTTCACAGCTATGGCGGATCCGATTATCCGCTTGCTTTCTTCTCATATATCTCAGGGTCATTCGGGGTAAATATCAACAGCCAGTTGAAAAAACTGCACGAGGAGACTGGGATTGATGGTTCTGCTATGCCTGTTGATCTGCTGGTAGACTTTGCTGAAGACTATAACGAGAAGGGCTACACTCACAAGGATATCAGAAGAATCTTCTCTGTGAATCGAGAAGTCTTGCTGTCCGATATTGAACAGCTTCCCAGTCATGGATGACATGACGCCATCCCAGCGCAGGGAGAACATGAGGAGAATTCGGAGTACAGATACAAAACCCGAAATTGTCCTAAGAAAGGCGTTGTGGAAGAAGGGATATCGTTACCGGAAGAATTGGAAAGAACTGCCGGGGAAGCCGGATATAGTTCTTACAAAGTATCACATCTGCGTTTTTGTAGACAGTGAATTCTTCCATGGAAAGGGGTATCTGTCCGATTGCAAGGGCAGAAAATATAAGAATTTGCAGGAGCAGCTCGAACATTCCACGAATCCAGACTATTGGGTAAAGAAAATTACGCGGAACATGGAGAGAGACAGAGAAGTTGATGCTTCCTTAAATGGTCTGGGATGGAAAGTTATTCGATTTTGGAGTAAAGATATTCTTCATGATCCGGATCAGTGTGTGAAATCTATTGAGGAGATAATTTTTGACCGAACAGTATTGAAGAATTCGTATTGATAGCAAAGTCTTTTTTAGTTTTATTGTTTTTCCTATTGGAAGTATATATAATATGTTTAATTGAGCATTCTGTTGACATCTGGAGAATGATTTAATCTAGTTGGAATATTCGAATTATTGAGGCGGCGCAAATGAATGAGACTGGATGAAGCAAATGAAGGTAAAACAGCTAAAATCTTACTAGCATAACATTCTTCTCATTTCAAAACGTACAATTAGGAGGTTACCTTATGCAGGAATTATCAGCTGAGAAAATGCCAGATTATCTCGAACAGATTATTAATACAGAAACTTCGCTTTATCAACTTAAAAAGGTTAAGACTAAAACCGAGCAGAGGATACAACAGCTAGAATATCATATTGACCATATTACTAAATATCCAAGTAGTAGATTAATTGGAAAACCAATTTACGCGACATTGATAAAGCCAATAGAACCTCCAAAGCCTAAAAAAGAACATAACTGGGTGAATCATCCGACCTTATTTGGGATGATTATTCAAGGAGCCGTTGATGCTAGTCATAATGGAAAAGAGAAAGAAACATATAAACAACGACTTTCTCAGTATTATGAAGATTTGGATCGGTATAATAAGGAGAAAGAAGAACATGATCAAGCGTTTGAGCAACAAGAGCTTGAGTATAAAAAGAAAGTACAAGAAGCAAATGATCGAGATGAAAAGGATAAACATGAATATCCTATATTAATTCAGAAAGAGAATGACTTCTTAAAAGAATTAGATGAAAATATTGCAAGTACACAAGAGACATTGGACAAGCTCTATGGCCTAGATATCATCTATCCGAAATATAGAAACTTGGTAGCCATGTGCTCAATGTATGAGTATTTTGTAACTGGCCGTGTGTCACAACTAAAGGGTGCTGATGGCGCGTATAATTTATATGAATCCGAACTAAGACAAGATTTGATTATTGCTCAGCTTGATAGAATCGCTGCCGGATTGGAGAAAATCAAGCAAAACCAATATATGCTCTATTCACAGTTATCCAAGGCAAATGAATTTTTAAGCAGCATTAGCGATGTAGCGTTCCAAACACTTGAGGTAGCAACTGATATTCGTAAAACTCAGATTTACACGAATTCCATCCTGAGTAGTATTAAAAGCAATACTGAAGCAATTAAATACATTTCTGCTGCTAATTTACTGTTTAACTAGATCAAAGAAATTAACACACTGAAAGAGGGACCATCGTTTACAATGGCCGCCTCTTTTTTAGTCGAACTGAAATCACGATGAACGTAAATAGTAACTCAAGCGTGATAGAACAGGCTTGTTCGTCTAATAGACTTACCTTTTGCCAGAATCGCTCTTCCAATCATTCACTAAGGGATTCGTTCTAAGGTCATAATATTGAGATTTTATAGTAACTGAAGAATATTAACAGTCAGACCCAAAAGACGATTAGCTATATAGGCTAGTCGTCTTTTGTCTTGACAAAAACTCTCCGAAAGGAGAGTTGCTCCATCGGCTAGGCGGGATCCTGGAGCTCCACGGATACCGTGTAATCTCCTTCAACCTGATCGATCCGGACAAGTCGGACGGCTACAACCCCTTCGACTATATCCGTTCGGACAATGACATCATCAAGCTGGTGACGAACATCATGTCCAACACGAAGCCCAAGGGTCAGAACGGCGGGGATCCCTTCTGGGACAACGCGCTGTCCCTGTATCTTCAGGCAGTCATGTCCTACGTCTGGTATGAGTCGCCCAAGCAGGGAAAGAAGGCCACGATCCGGGAGATGTTGAACCTCCTGAACCTGGCCAAGGTCTCCGATGACGAGACGAAGAAGTCCGGCCTGGACCGCCTGATGGAGGTCCTCCCGGATGACCATCCGGCCAAGGTCGCCTACAAGAAGGTCGTCTCCGGCGCCGCGGACACGGTACGGTCCATCATCATTTCCGCGCACGCGAGGCTTGCCTTCCTGCAGAACCCGAAGATCCTCAACATCCTGGATCACGACGACATGGACATCCGGGCGATCGGGGAAGGAGTCTATGAGAACCCGGACCGCAAGACCGCCCTGTTCTGCGTCATCCCGGACAACGACAAGTCCTACAACTTTCTGGTAGGTGTGTTGTACAGCCAGATTTTCCAGGAGCTGTACTATATCGCGGACTTCAAATACGGCGGAAGTCTCCCCATCCATACCGCGTTCTGGATGGATGAGTTCGCGAATGTCGCATTGCCGGATGACTTCACGAAGATCATTTCGACGATGCGAAGCCGCAATATCTCCTGCAACATCATCCTGCAGAACAAGGCCCAGCTGCAGGCCCTGTTCAAGGATGAATGGCAGTCGATCATCGGCAACGCCGATACCATGATCTACCTTGGCGGAAATGAAGCTGAGACGCACAAGTACATGACGGAGATGCTGGGCAAGTTCACCATCAACAAGCAGTCCGAAGGGGAGTCGCTCGGGAAGAACGGGTCCAGCAGTCACAACTATGACGTTCTGGGCAGGGAGCTCATGACTCCGGATGAGGTCCGGAGGATGGACAAGAGGAAATGCCTGGTCTTCATCAGGGGCTGCAATCCGATCATCGACGACAAATATGACACGCTCCATTGCGAAGGTTTCAAAGTCATGAACGCCCTCGGAGAATATAAAGGCCATAAGGATTGGGAACAGCTGGAAGACCAGGGCAGTTTTCATTTCTATCTGGAAGGACAGGGTACCGGGGGGAAGACGGACTCCTATCACTACCAGATCGAGAACTATCATGGAGTCTTCGCGGAATCCTCCTGCTTTGACAGTCTGGCGAAATGTCCGCAGCAGCCGGGCATCCTTGTGGGGACGGAGAAACTTGGTGCTTACCGCAGGAAGAGTCAGAACGATGACGGGAGTATACAGGAAAGCGATGTCCTTCCGGCATTTGACATGGTTCACCCGGTTACTGTCAACGCCGGAGGCGGCATCATGCGCAAGTATCCGCTGATCGGGTACCTGGATGACGGCAGCCTGGTCGAGATGACGGAGGCGGAGTGCGAAGACTTCTTCCGCAAGGGGAACCGGAGCTTTACCAGAAAGCCCGCGTCAGGTCCGTACGGCAGGCAGGTCCCACAGGGGCAGAAAGCAAAGAAAACAGAGGAGGAAAGCAGCAATGCATGAGATCGAATACCTGACGGAGAAGGATCTCCAGTATTTCAGGAAGAAAGCCGCGAACGGAGAACCTGTCTATATCCTTCATCTGGACCCGGAAGTCCTGATGAATCTTGATGCCGATTCACTGGGGAAGGATGAAGAAGATGGGGAGATGACCGCAGAGGAGATGTCCTACTGGCTCTCGCGTCACCACGCCCTGATCTCTGAGAAAGAAGCGGAAGAGCGGGCTCAGGAAAGACAAAAGGAGAAGGAGGCTGCGGATGCCGGGAGTGGCAAGGCCGGTGGCAGCAAGACCGGAGGCACCAAAGCCAGAAAAGACGGATCATTTTCACAGGAAGAAAAACCGGACCCGCCGCAGCCGTCGGCAAGGGAACTGTTCCTGCAGCAACTGAAGAAGGGTGAATTCTCCACGATGGAGTCTTACATCCTTCAGGACGCTGTCGGCAGCGGCTTTACAGATTCCGCACTTCTTGCGCTCTGCACCTACAAGGGAGACCCGGAAGCTATGATGAAATATTATTCGGCCGTCATGAAGAAGATGAGGGAAGAAGACGCTGCAGGGGAGGATGACTCGTCCGGTGGAGATGTAGCTTAGTAACAGGTATAGAAATAGTCACAGGTCAGGGACCGCAGGGCAGACGCTCTGCGGTCCATCTTTTTGAAGGAGAGACAAGATGGCAGGAGCACTGGAGATTGTAAAAGAGGACCGGAAGGCTCTTGTGGACAAGATCATCTCCATGATGGAGAGCGGGTATTTCCTGCAGAGACCGGAGTGGAACAGGGAAGCGCTCCGGCCCCACAATCCGCTTTCCAATGTCAGCTACAAGGGCGGCAACCGGATGCGTCTGATGCTTGCCGTGCTGGAACATGGCTATGTCGATCCCTGCTGGGCGACCGGCCGCCAGTACATGATGAAGGGCTACCACATCAAAAAGGGCGAGCACGGGATCCTCTGTGAGAAATGGATCTTCGACAGGGAAGAGAAGGTGAAGGATGAGAACGGCAACGAGACGACACGGAAGGTGATCCTCACCCATCCGAAGGTCTCTTACTTCCGTGTGTTCAACGCCCAGCAGGTGGAGGACTTCCCATCCTTCTCGCCTCCTCCGCCTTACACGAAGACGGAACTTGAGACAGTTATCGATCATGTGATCGATACCAGCGAGTGTCCCATCTGGGAGCTGGCACAGGAGAGAGCCTTCTATTCACCGTCTGCGGACGAGATCATTCTGCCGATCCGAAGCAGCTTCAAGGACGAAGTCAGCTTCGCCAAGACATTGATCCACGAGATGGCTCACAGCACCGGTCATCCGACGCGGCTGAACCGGCCCATGGGTGGGGCTTTCGGTTCCCCGGCTTACGCAAGAGAGGAACTTCGGGCTGAGATCGGCGCTCTGTTTACGGAAGCGGACTTGGGGATCCGGCTGACCGAAGAGAACTACGAGGACCATTCCGATTACCTGAAGTCATGGATCGGGGCACTGAAAGACGACTACAATGAGTTCTTCCACGCCTGCAGCGATGCAGAGAAGATCTCCTCCCGGATCGTATCAAACTACACGAAGAAGTACGAACTGGTCCGAGTGCCGGACGCTGTTCCGGAGCACGCGCCTCATCTGGAGAAAGGAATCGTCTCAGAGACCGAAACGAGCCCGGGAAAGAAGACTGTCCTGGAGTGCGAAACGGATCTGAAGAAGGAAGCTGCTTCGGAGAATGAAATCGGGACAGAGAAGAAGCCCGGGCCCAGGTCCCGCAGAAAAGAGAAAGCGCTATGAACATCCGATTCTTTGAACGGCTGATGCAGGAGCCGCCCAAAACACCTCAGGAGAAATACATTTTCTTTGTCGACAGTCCGGACCTGGCGGTCAATATCGCTTACTGCGGCTTCAGCGCCCAGACCATCCTGGATAATCAGCAGGAGGAGTATTTCACAGCGGACAGTTTCATTCTGTACATGCGTACTCTCGATGAGAAGCTTCTTCACGGAATCGGGACCGACCGGATCCAGTATGTCTATGTCCTTGCCTGTAAGAAATGGAACAGCGACAAGATCAAGGCTTATCTGGAGTCGGCTACCCTTACCTGTCTGGTGGAGTGGAAGCTGTTCAAAGGGAAGGATTATCTGTCGAGGGTGGACCGGCTCGATGACCTGAAGCAGGTCCTGCAGGATTTCTTTCTCAGGGTGGAAGGGCCTCCGGACCCGGAGGACTCCCACGACATTGCCAGGTTTCATACCTTCAATGACCGGGGAGCCCCGAACGGGATCAAGGACCGGGAGATCGTCGATTTCCTGATCAGCCGCCATCCCATGTTCGTGGTCAGCGGAACGCCTTACCTGTACCAGTCAGGCGTCTACCGGCAGGACCCGTCCGGCAGCCGGACGAGGGCCCTGATCTGCCAGCTGGTCTACCGGGAGCTTCAGAAATCACCGGCCATACGAAGGGTCTACGACCTTCTGATCGACCAGCCGTCTCTGCAGCAGACCCTGACCGGGATCAACCTGCAGCCCAGGCACTGGGTGAACTTCAGGAACGGTTACTTTGACTTCCGCACCTGGAAGATGGTCCCGCATGACCCGAAGTAAAGCCGAGATCCTGGACAATCTCATCAACCTGATAGATGATGTAGACCCGGTTCTGTTCATCCATCCAATGGTTCTTCACGGATAATGACATCCGGTCCAGAAGGACGGCGTAGAGCATCTTTGCCTGGATGGAGAGGTCCCGGAATTCTGGGTTTAGGAGTAGTAGCTTCGGAATCCGGATGAAGCTGAACTGTTCCGCCTGAGAACCGATATAGAAGTTAAACGTCATCTGAATCGCCTCCGTTCTGAGCTTTCCATGACTTCAGGAGCGCTTCAATCACGTCCATCATGTCATCGTGTGAATAGGTGGGAGGGAAGTACTCCCGCAGCTTTCGGCCCGTGAGGGTTAGGCTGCCTGTTGCAGATGCCTTCTGAGTTCCATTTAGGAGAATGATCATCTTGTCCTGTGTCATGGCACCGGTCTGAAGAGCAGTTCGAAGTTCCTTTACCTGGTTAAGCTTTACCGGACCGTTTTCCTTGATGTACTCGTAGAGCCAGTCCTGGATCTCCTTGTCGATGTAGGAAATCTCAACGGCAACGGTAAACTGGAGACGCTTGCGGTCTACAAAGTCGAGAAGTTCCGGAATCAATTCGGTTAAGCGAATGTATCTGCGAATCTGATTTTTGCTTTCTCCGGATTCTCTTCCTATAAGCTCGGCTGTTTCTAACTTCCACCCATTTTGGGTGGAAGTTCCACCAGCGACCGTGTCAGACCTGCTCCCATGTCTCTTCATCGCATCCATTTTCATCTTATAGGCGAATGCCTTCTCGCTCGGCAGCAGCTCTTCCCGCTGGATGTTGGAGTCGACCATTTTCACAATGGCTTCGTCGTCGGTCATGTCGCGGATGATGGCGGGGACGGTCTCCATACCCAGCTTCATGGCTGCATGCATCCTGCGGTGGCCTGAGACCATCTCGTACTCATCATTTCCAATCGGACGGATGAGGGTGGGGGAGAGGATACCGTTCTCCCGGATGCTGTCGATCAGGTCCTGCATCTTTGCGTCGTCCACCACATGGAAGGGGTGATTGCGGAATGGGTGGATCTTCTCGATTTCGATCTCCATCGCCGACTCTTCGCCGACAACGCCGAGCATTTCATCGATGGTCTTGAGTTTAATCTTCTGTCCTGGACGTTCTCTCATCGTCAAGTACCTCCTTGGTAAGCTGTTCGTAACATTTTGCAACCTTGCAGTTCGGATCATATTTGTAAATGCTGATACCGGCGGCGCTTGCCTCCGGGGCCCGGACGGAGAAGGGGATGCAGGTATCCATGATTCCGATCGTCTTGCCGTAACTTTCCCGGAGCATCTGGGTGATGTCCTTCGCGTAGTTCGTCCGGAAATCGACCATGGTAAGCAGGATTCCTTCAATCTGCAGGGTCTTGTTAAGCCTTTTCTTCACGACGGTGATGGTCTTCAGAAGCTGCTGAAGGCCCTTTACAGGCAGGTAAGCGGCCTGGACAGGTATCAGGATACGGTCGGCGGCGACGAGGGCATTGATGGTAGTGATGCCCAGAGAAGGCATGCAATCGATAAGGATGTATGTGTACTCGCTTCTCAGGTGGTCGATATACTCCTTCAGGATCATTTCACGGCTCATAGTGTTGCCGAGCAGGACCTCAAGCCCGGACAATTCAATGTTGGCAGGCAGAAGGTCGACGCCTTCTTCATGGTGAAGGATGCCTTCATGCGGATCGAAGTCCTCTTCATTGATGATGTGGGTCATGATAGTGGCGATCGTAGTGGATATCTCGTCCGGATTCTGGTATCCTAAGCTTGCGGTGAGACTTCCCTGCGGGTCGCAGTCCATCAGCAGGACTTTCTCACCGGCTCTGGCAAGACCGATGCCGAGATTCGCCACGACAGTAGTCTTGTTCGTTCCGCCTTTCTGATTACAGCAGCAGTAAACTTTACACATTCGCTTGATCTCCCTTCTTGTCTTGTGATGCTTCTGCTGAAGCGTTTGCATAATCTTCTGACGCATCATCTGACTGATTCTTGTTCTTTATCCGGTCGGGATCTCCGGAAGCACGCTTCTCAGCCCATTCCTGCATGATCTTCAGAACACCTTTCTTCATCATTTCCGGGGTACAATCCTCCGGGAAGTAGGGCTGGAGCTGGTCGTTGCTCAGGATGACCCGTCGTTCGGCCGAGTTCTTCGGACTGAAGATAATCTTACGGACCATCTGGTCTGTGAGCCCTCCCTTTTTCTGGCTGACCTTACTCGCTTCTTTGATTGCCGTTGCCTGTGCAAGGGTGGGAGAGCGCTTTGTCGGAGCAATGACTCTGGCGACGGTTCTCTGCTCATCCTCGGAGAGGAAAGCCAGTTCGTAGCCAGGCGTCAGCCCAAGTTCTCCTTTGTCCAGAAGATAGGAAAGGTCCGGAATCAGGTAAGAGAGACGGACATAGCGCTGAACCTGCTTGGGACTGTCGCCTGTCTTATTGGAGAGAAGATCGACAGACCGCCCGGACAGGGCTTTGTCGACCTTCTGGCGACCGTATTCCTTCCGGAGATTGCATAACGCCTCATATTTCATTCGGTAGGCGGCGGCTTTCTCGCTGGGCGGCAGCTTCTCCCGGCGGAGATTGGTGTCAACCATTGAAAGAATAGCCAGATCATCGGACATGTAACGGATGATGACCGGGACCTTCAGGAGTCCAAGAACCGTGGCAGCGTATTTCCGTCTGTGCCCGGAAATGATTTCATAATTTCCTTTTTCGGTCGGGCGGACGATCAGGGGAGTGATGATTCCGTAGCTGCGGATGCTGTCGATCAGCTCCTCCATGTCCTCGTCCATGGTGACGCGGAAGGGGTGATTGTGGAAAGGGACCAGCCTTTCCGGCTCGATGTAGAAGATTTCTTCGTGTTTCTGCATGCAGACCTCCTTATCTTTGGTGTTGATGGAGGTTCCAGAGAGTTTTTATATAGAAAAAACCGCCTGGAACCGGATCAGAAACTTGATCTGGACCAGACGGCTGTGCTGTCTGAAAGCTGACTTTGCGGTCAGCTTCAATTGAATATCGTGTATTGCGAAAGAGTGGAAGAGCGGGGCCCGTGGGGACTGAAATAGACTCAGTCCGGTCAGCTGATAATGGGCTGTCAAATCGAACCATTATCTTTCATGGGCACTCCCCGCAATTCCTTTGGGGATTTTCATGGGCAAAGGCCTGCTAACGGATTGCTAACAGCTAAGATTTCGTAGCTGAGCCATTTTCCCATAAAAATTGCGGGAGTTTTCCACTTTTTCGTGAATCACTCCCGCAAAAACGCGTTCCCGATGCGATTCGAACGCACGACCTTCCGCTTAGGAGGCGCCTGAAATGGCCAAAACCGTTCATTTCTGACTACATTTCAGCCGAACATGCATTCGAATAGATGAGAATTTTTCTTGAAATTAAAAGCTTTTTTCATGTTACGAAACAGATTTGGAGGTGGACAATTGTCCTCGAACTGACCGGCACTTAGTGGTTCATCTGGGCAGCTTCTTAGCAAAACCGGAAAAACAGGAATGGGAAAAATGTGATAACAGAAGACATCTGTCCCTGAAAAACGCCCCTGAACCGCTAAAGTGATACACGATATTCAGTTGTCCAAATCATTGTTTTCTTGTTTCATAATAGCATATTTTGTGATACATGCAAGGACAATTGTCCTCATGCAAAACACGAGAATGGGGAAGTATGCAGGTCTCAGATATTGTTCAGGCTTACAACAGCTGTAAACAGTAACTTAATTAGCCATTATACAGATTGATCACTTGTATAAATATGCTGTGATACCTATAATAATAGTAAGCTGTCTTTTTTGGTGTGTAAAGTACCGACAGCGTATTGGAAAAAGGTAATAATCAATAAGGAGGATTTGGTTCATGAAAAGAACTGCAATCGTATTGTCATTGATTGTTTTAGCATCTTCCAGCATTTCCAGTTATCCGGTGGCGGCATCTGAGAACGCTTCGGCTGAAAACTCGGGGGCTTTTTCGGAACAGGGCAAGGTCCTGGTCGATAGTGATGCTATAAAGGTCACCTTGGAGGACGAGGTTGATGGCTCAAATTACGCAGGGTATTCTCTGATTATTGAGAACAAGACAGACGAATATATATCCGTAAGTGTAGATAATGCGAGCGTTGACGGGTACATGACGAGTATCTTCATCAATGACGGACAAGTAAATCCTGGAATGAAGTCTAAAGCTGAGATGCAGATCTATTATGACAATCAGCCGAATGTGAAGTCACTTGATGACCTGAAGAATATACAGGCTGCTTTTAAATATAACTCCAATACAGACGGAGGAAATTCCTACACCGGCAATGATTCTGTTTATCCATTTGAAATAACAGGTCATGTCGGATCGCAGGAATCTGACGCGCAATCAGACCAGAGTCAGGGTCGGGTTCTTCTGGATACTGATCTTGCAAAAATCACGCTGGGCGATACAGTTGAAGGTTCTAATTATATCGGTTATGCGGTTCAGATCGAGAATAAGTCATCTGATACTTACATTTCTGTTAATCTTACCAACACAAGTATTGACGGCTTTATGACGGACATGTTCCTGGATGGAGGGCGGTTGTCTCCGGGGATGAAATCGAATGCTGAGATGAAGATCTATACAGAGGATTCCGATGTGAAGTCACTTGATGATCTGAAGAATGTTCAGGGATCATTCGAAATCAATACCAATATTGATGGAACCAACTCATATGCTGTAAGCGGAGATGCTTATCCTTTTACAATCAGCGATGCATCACAGGTTTCGATGGAAACTGCTGAAAATCCATCTGATTCCGATCCGGCAGCGGCGGAGACAGAATCAGCCGAGGATGCTCTTGACGCGGCCCTGGGTCAGGCAAATGAGGCTATGGATATTACTGGGGAAGCAGCAGATACCGCTGCTCAGGCTGAGCAGACGGAGGCCCCGGCAAAGGAATATGAGACCTTGCAGGAAGGCAGCAATGGCGATGGCGTAGTTGCCCTGCAGCAGGCCCTGATCGACCAGGGTTTCTTAACCGGGGCGGCTGACGGAGCATACGGCGCCGGAACAGCAGCATCGGTAAAAGCATTTCAGGAAAGCATGGGACTTCAGGCGACTGGAATCGCGGACTCGCAGACCCAGAACCTGCTCTTCAACGGTATGGATGTGTCCGACATCGAGGTCAAAGTCACCGGAACTGCCAGGACCGATTACATGAACATAGACGGCATGTTTACAGATGAATCTTATGTCGCTGAGGAGAGCAGCAGCCTTACAGTGCTTTACCTCTTCTACACAGTGACCACGAATGACCAGAACCTGCAGATCTTCGGCGGCTCCACGGATCTGACCATCAACGGCGCCAACACCTACGACCGCACACGCCTCAATAATATTGGGATCTATTTCGGAAATTATTATTACACAAACTACGGACACGATGTGTACATGGGCGATGAAGTCAGAATTCTCGAGACCTTCCGTATTCCGAAGGCAGATCTGGCGCCCGGACGCACAATCACCCTTTCCAACGATTACATCCCTGAGACGGATCAGATCAGGCTGGTCACTGACGATATCATTCCGCTGAATGGGCCTCGCATGATCTCCAAAGTCATCGATCCGGAAGGTTATGAGATCGCTTCCGAAAAGCTGGCACCTGCAGACGACGAGCTCATGGCGCGCGTGAAAAATGAGATCATGGGCACCTGGAATGTCACGGCCGGCATCCTGTCTCTGCAGATCGAATTCGGCGACGGAACTTACACCCTCTACACACAGATCAGCACCGCCAGCGGTACATATGAGATCACCAATGGCTATGTCATTCTGACCGAGAGCACCAGTGGAGGGAAGATCTACGCACCTTATTCCTTCGGCGACAATGGCAGCTTCGACTTCGGCATTGCCCACGCCTTCGACCCAGATGCAATGTGACCTTCCGGCGGTAAAGGATAGCGGAAATATCATATTACTGTAAGGACCGGGGGAAGATCATGATGAAGATGGGTCTGATAAGAAATCTGACGTGCGGGCTTATCGCGATCACATTTGCGGGCATCCTGGCGGCGGCTCCGGCACATGCGGACCCGGATTTCAGCAAAAGCCCGCAGGAAATATACCAGCAGATAAAGGACAGCAGTAACATTTCTCTGAAGACGGCGGCAGACAGCCTGTCCGGTCTGCAGACGGACGATCAGGATATCCTGGATCTGCAGCAGCTTGTGAATGATCTGTCCGCCTGCAGCGGCGTCTATATGCAGGAAAAAGATCCGGACAGAGAGACCTCCAAAGACCATTACGCGACACTGGATTTCTATCTGATGGGCGGCGTGCCCATGTGCAGGGTCGACTACGACAATTTCATGGGATCTGTGTCGGACGGCGTTGTGCGGCGCGATGACAGCGGTGATTATCTTTTCATTACCGAGCCGCGGGGGAAATTTTTCTCCGGTGATGAGTATTTTCACATCAAATTCGGCGCTGAGAACATGGACATAGCGTGGGGGTCCGATGAGGAGGAGATTACCTGTGAATACCGGCTGCACAGGGCATCGGAAGATGAGATGCCCCCTGAAACCGAGACGGAAGCGACATTTGAGAACTCCTCGACCTGGGATTTGCTCAGAAAAAAGCTAGATGAGTTCGGCACGCCCTACCATATGAACTATGAGCAGGACAAGGATAGGCTTACCCTGTACTTTGATCTGGGCGTCAGCCGGGAAATGCTCCAGTCTTTGTCCTCTGACAAATGGAGTTCTCTGCTTGATTCTTATGTCAAGGTGGCTTACGCTGCCTGTCAGGTCATGCGTGCCGGCTCCAGCTTTGACGACAACTGGGGATATAATCCGACCTGCACGATCGAGGCGGTGGACGGACTTGACATCGGCGATGACTACTCAGATGAAGAAGTTCTCGCTACGGTAAATGAAGATGGCGTCCAGTATAATTGCCTGAGCGGCGGATCGGGGAGCTCCACGTACGGCTCCTCCGCGGGCTCATCGTCCTCCGGCGGTCCGACCATGGGGGAGCAGAATGCCCTTGAGAAAGCGCACGATTATCTCGACTATACCGCCTTCTCATACTCCGGTCTGATCGACCAGCTCGAGTTTGAAGGCTACTCGGCTTCCGAAGCAACTTATGCAGCCGATCACTGCGGTGCTGACTGGAATGAGCAGGCGGCGAAGAAAGCCAGACAGTACCTCGACTACTCCTCATTCTCCCGCAGCGGCCTGATCGACCAGTTAAAGTTCGAAGGTTTCACCAGCGCCCAGGCCGAGTACGGCGCCCGAATGAACGGTTACTGAACTGCGAAAGAAGGGGGTCAGTCTGCTAATTCTTCCAGCGTATTGGCTCCATAGACAGTACCCGCATGCGAATCCAGACTAGGAACAATGCCTTCCTTAACGCCAATGCTGGACATGAATTCTTTGTGGAAGTTATCAATATAGTAGGTGCTGGTCCAGCCGACAGCTACCAGCTGATCAGTCACCTGGAGATTACGATGGCTGGTTTTCTGATATGGAAGACGATCGCGCCAGTTCACGTCAATGATATCGTAAGAAACATGGCCGGGCTGATACATCAGCTGATTATGTTTTTCACAGATACCCATATCCTCGTTCCAGAAACGTCCACCATTCTGGTTGATGCAGAGAGCAACCGTACCGCCAATACCTGATTCAGCAGAACCCATAGCAACATCGCCATAAGGATTCATAGCTGCGCCTGCCCATACAGCCATCAGCTGTCCATCACCGGTATCTCCGGAGATCGGTCCGGGATTGACAGCAAACATTGGTTCCCAGGAAGGCTGAGTTCCGGTAACTGCCACATAATCCTTGTAAAGAGTAGGAGCATACACTTTATACATGATCTCGGATCCCGCTCCAAACTGGCAGAAGCCATCTGTTGTCAGAATCACAGCTTTAGAGATATTGACCTGATGGAAATACTCGTCCGCGTTTTTGCCGATTACACCAATCACAGTGCCATCGTCATCTGTCAGAAGCCGGACCGCAGCTGTACTGAAAATAAACTGTGCGCCGGCGGCCTCCGTTTTTCCTTATTTGCCTTACCCGTCTTGATACAGTACGGGGATCCCAGAGGATTGTTCTGGTCTTCCTTGAAATCAATGGTTCCAAGGAAGGTACGGCAAAGTGAGGATGTACGGTCATGCTCTTCACAGCGCGGGTAGTAAGCCAGAGTCACGTCTGGAAATCTGTTTCTTTGTGGAATTCATATCCATCACCCTCCCCAAAAAAGATAAGACATTGGTACCTGACACCACACAATGAGGTGATTTATCACAATTGCCTGAATCGTTTGGTACCTGACCCCAATGTCATTTCCAGGAATTTTGAATCTGAGTAGAGGAGGTACCCGCATTCCGTCGGCTGCCAGTACATGTACATCTGGAAGGGATACAGCACTTTGTTTTTGCGATATTTATCATACTCGTCTTTGAGGACATCCCTTTTCTTATACTTGGGAAGGACGAAGAGATTGGAGGAGCTGAGAGTAGTGGTGGCTATAATATTCCTCCAAGTGCTCATCATAAAGTCCGAGCATATAGGCTACGATCGCCGCAACTTCTGCCCGGCTGACAGTCTTGACTGTTTTGGTCTCGCCTGTTTCACTGTCTTGAACATCGATATGCTCGTTGGGAAGGACAAGAGTTTTCAGATCCTCAAAGGAGTAATGCTGATCCGCCATGTATGCTCACCTCCATAAATATTACCCAATCTTTC
>DLFD01000003.1:0-4500 GCA_002482005.1 Lachnospiraceae bacterium UBA7729
TGCGATCTAGCAGCGTGGATCACTGGTCGCGTAAACCGCTGAAGTGCCAACATAGTCCCTTTCGCAGATAGCTCAAACCTTACAGTGATCACAGCTCCTTGCAGATACTGACAGATATTCAATTGTTATACTTGGACAGCGGGCTGCAGTTTACTGCTGACCGCTGCCTGGCTGCAGGTTTCATCAGTAACGGCCGTCAGTCAAGGGCCGCGTCAGCGGTTTATTTACCCTTGACTGACGGCCGGCGCTGATGTACCTCCCGCGGCAGTGATACTGATATTACCAGTCATCATGCCCCAGATGAAGCATGCCAGTTCCCGGGCTATTGCGGCGATTGCTACATTTTGTTTCTTGCCATGCCGAATTAACCTGTAGTACTTGCTGCGAAGACGTACATTCGCCCGATCAGCATAAGCAATAACTTCCGCATCCTGCCCACTTTGTCTGGAGCGAAGCTTTTTAGACTTGGATCCGGTACGTCCTTTGCAAACTCCCTGAGCGGCTTCAATCAGCAGCCGTCTAGCTTCGCGCCGCAAGCACAGTCGACGCCATGTGGCTCGTAGCCTTACAAAAAACGGCCCGGCCAGATACCTTAGAAGGGTATCCGGCCGAAGCCGTCTCTATACGATCTTAGCGATAAGGATTACAGCTGCGGGCCTGCAGCGACGAGTGCCTTGCCTGCCTCGTTGCTCTCATACTTATGGAAGTTCTTGATGAATCTCTGAGCAAGATCCTTAGCCTTCTCGTCCCAGTCAGCCGGGTTAGCATAGGTATCACGCGGATCAAGGATCGCCGGATCAACTCCCGGAAGCTCGGTCGGTACTACGAAGTTGAAGTACGGGATCGTCTTGGTCGGAGCCTTCAGAGCAGCGCCGCTCTGGATAGCGGTGATGATTCCACGGGTATCCTTGATGGAGATACGCTTGCCGGTTCCGTTCCATCCGGTGTTGACAAGGTAAGCCTTAGCGCCGGACTTCTGCATTCTCTTGACCAGCTCTTCAGCGTACTTGGTCGGATGCAGTTCCAGGAATGCCTGTCCGAAGCAAGCAGAGAAGGTCGGGGTCGGCTCGGTGATTCCACGCTCGGTTCCTGCAAGCTTTGCAGTGAATCCGGACAGGAAGTAGTACTTGGTCTGCTCAGCATCAAGGATCGATACCGGCGGAAGTACTCCGAATGCATCAGCGGAAAGGAAGATGACGTTGTCGCCAGCCGGGCCATGGGAGATCGGCTTTACGATCTTCTCAATGTGGTAGATCGGATAGGAAACACGGGTGTTCTCGGTGACAGTCTTGTCAGCGAAATCGATCTTGCCGTCAGCGGAAACAGTAACGTTCTCAAGCAGAGCGTCCTTCTTGATCGCACCGTAGATATCCGGCTCAGCATCCTTGTCCAGGTTGATGACCTTAGCATAGCAGCCGCCCTCGAAGTTGAATACTCCGTTGTCGTCCCAGCCGTGCTCGTCATCGCCGATCAGAAGTCTCTTCGGGTCGGTGGAAAGGGTGGTCTTGCCGGTCCCGGAAAGTCCGAAGAAGATGCAGGTGTGCTCGCCGTTGAGGTCGGTGTTTGCAGAGCAGTGCATGGAAGCGATGCCCTTCAGCGGCAGATAGTAGTTCATCATGGAGAACATACCCTTCTTCATCTCTCCGCCGTACCAGGTGTTGATGATGACCTGCTCACGGGAAGTTACGTTGAAGGCTACGCAGGTCTCGCTGCGAAGACCAAGCTCCTTGTAGTTCTCGACCTTAGCGTGGGATGCATTGTAGATAACGAAATCCGGCTTGAAGTCCCTCAGCTCTTCCTCGGTCGGTCTGATGAACATGTTCTTTACGAAATGAGCCTGCCATGCAACCTCGACGATGAAGCGGATCGCCATACGGGTATCCTTGTTAGCTCCGCAGAAACCATCGACAACGAACAGTCTCTTTCCGGAGAGCTCCTTCTTGGCGATCTCCTTGACTGCCTTCCAGGTCTCCTCGCTCATCTCATGGTTATCGTTCGGATACTCCGGAGTATTCCACCATACGGTGTCCTTGGAGTTCTCATCCATAACGATGTACTTATCCTTAGGAGAACGGCCGGTGAACTCACCAGTCATAACGTTGACTGCACCAAGTTCAGTGACAACACCCTTCTCGAAACCGGTAAGCTCCGGCTTGGTCTCCTCTTCATAGAGAAGCTCATAGGAAGGATTGTAAACAACCTCTTTGACATTCTCAATGCCATACTGAGACAGATCAATACTTGCCATTACAGAACCTCTTTTCTTTGACAATTAACGAAGTGTGACTACAGACACCAGAAAACTGGCACTCCGGGTGCCTGACCGCTTGTATTATATCGAACTGACGCTTATAAATCAATATTTTAACAATCGGCATCACACATTTTTCGGAATTGCTGCCAGTCAGGATGTCCATATCCCCGTCGCAAAGATAAACCGTCTACTGATCGATGCTACTGATCGATGTTCCTCATCTTCCCCCCGGCAGTATATCCTGTCCCAGCTCTTTTATGACAGAAGCCCTGCCGGGCTCTTCCTCTTTCCATTCATTCTTCTATCCTGTTCATTCTGCATTCGTCTGTTCCATTCTATATCTGTTATGGTAGAATGAATCAACACTGAAACCGGCTGTTCCTTCAGTCGCATTTCCGCAGCTTCAGAAAGCGGGACGAACAGCGCCGGCACATATGCAGGGAAGGCGGACACATGAGTATCAGAGAACATGTAAAGATCATGAAAGAGCAAAGTCCAAGGGTGGCAGCGTCCCCGCTTTCTATGAGAGACCTTGCGCTCAGGAAGGTCAGGGAAGCGCTGGTATACAATAAAGAAAGCATCTTTGCAGCCAATCAGGAAGACCTCGCACGCGCGGACCAGGAAGGGATCGCTTCGGCGGTCAGAAAGCGTCTGAAGTTTGACGAGCATAAGCTGTCAGATGTGCTTGCCGGGATCGACAGTCTGCTCTCTCTTCCGGACCCGGTCGGCCGGGTCACACTCGACCGTCAGCTGGATGAAGGGCTAGAGCTGAAGCGGGTGACCGTCCCCATCGGTGTCATTGGAGTCATCTTTGAGGCACGGCCGGATGCCCTGGTCCAGATCAGCAGTCTCTGCATCAAGAGCGGCAACTGTGCGGTCCTGAAAGGCGGCAGGGAAACTGCTTCCACGAACAAAACCCTTTTCGACCTCATTCACAAAGCTGCTGTCTCCGCAGGACTTCCGGAAGGCTGCCTCCTTCAGGCATCCGCCCACAGCGAGATCGACGAACTGCTTCAGTGCGATGACTGTGTCGACCTCCTGATCCCGAGAGGGTCCAACCGCTTTGTGCGCTACATCATGGAGAACACAAAGATCCCGGTCATGGGGCACTCCGATGGGATCTGCAGCATCTATGTAGATGAGTACGCCGACTTCGACAAGGCGATCCCGATCATCGTTGATGCCAAGACTCAGTACACGGCAGCCTGCAATGCGGCTGAGACTCTTCTTGTAAACCGGAAGATCGCTCCCTCTTTCCTTCCGAAAGCAGCGAAAGAGCTCGCGAAAGCAGGCGTAAGACTCAGAGGGACCGAAGAGGCTGCGGAGATCCTGGAGAGAGCATACGCGGAGCAGAATGCCCGAAAGACTCCATCCCGGAGGGCCATGACATCTGCGGACCAGGCAGCTTCCGTTTCTGCGGATCAGGCAGCTTCCGTTACTGCGGATCAGGTTGCTTCCGTTTCTGCGGATCAGGTTGCTTCCGTTTCTGCGGATCAGACAGCACAGACTCCTGACGGCAGGATCCGCTCCGAAGATATCCTGAAAGACGATTCCGACTTCCGCCATGAGTATCTTGACCTGATCCTTGCAGTAAAGCTTGTCGGCTCCGTCGAGGAGGCTGCCGCCCACATCAACCGCTATGGCTCCCACCACACCGACTCGATCATCACGGAGAATGACGAGGCTGGCGAGAGATTCATGAGTCTTGTCGATTCGGCAGGCGTCTACCGCAACTGTTCCACCCGCTTCGCTGACGGTTTCCGCTATGGCTTCGGGGCTGAAGTCGGCATCTCCACCAGCAAGCTCCACGCAAGGGGACCGGTCGGCCTGGACGGACTTGTCACCTATAAGTACCGCCTGTACGGCTCCGGCCAGATCGTAGGCGATTATGCGTCCGGGAAGAAGAGCTTCCACTTCAAAGACCTCGGATAAGACGGTATAGACGAAATCCAGCAATAGGATTGCCAGGACCGCAGGCGGCTGTTTGACTGATTGACATGTCAGAGGGAATTTGACTAACATTATCTCCAATACAGCTGCTTCTGTCTGCCACAATGCCTCCTTCGCACTGTGGCTGTTTTTATAGCCTGAATGTTCTGGCGAAGGAGATGGAAGAATTTCTTGATTCCTTCGCCGGCAGCCGACGACCGGGCGATTTTCTGGCGAAGGAAATTGGAGAAGGTGGCGGATTTCTTCGCTCGTGGGTCCGGCGGAGACTTTATGCTGGCGAAGGAGATGGAAGAATT
>DLFD01000003.1:4560-16473 GCA_002482005.1 Lachnospiraceae bacterium UBA7729
AAAAAGCCTGCCACTGGCAGCCTTTTTGCATACTTTGGTATAGAAAAGCCAGGCAGCGGATCTGGTATCCGGCTTCCATTCACCGGATGTCAGATTCACTGCCTGGCTTATGCATAGGTCTCTTTCCTTTGTATCTCTTCAGTGTCCTTCCATGATGCTGGTGTCTTCCATCTTCTCCTTGTGGCGCATCGCCGTCGTCTGGAAGCAGAAGTAATCCGGACGGTGTCTGGACTGGGTGTACTCGAACATGACGCCCTCGGAATTGAAGGTCTGTCCGGTCACGACCGCCAGACAGTCATACCCGTTCAGCGACAGGTTTTCCTCGTCAACCTGTGTCACGCGCTCTACAGTGATCTGACGCTTGCTCATGACAATCTGCATCCCAAGGTCTTTCTCGATGTAGTGATAGATGGAGTGGACACAGATATCTTTCGTCAGTCCCGGTACAAGGCTCTTGTCGAAGACGCTGACATCAAAGATGCAGGGATCCCCGTCCAGCAGTCTGACCCGCTGTACAAAATAAAGCTCTTTGCCGACCTGGAAGCCTGTTCTTCTCGCTACTCTCTCGTCTGCCACGATCTCGGCAAACAGGACAAGCTTGGTTGTCGTCTTGAAATTGTTTCTCCTCGCCGACTCGCGAAATGTCTCAATCCCGCCGATCAGAAAAGACGCGGGGTTTTCGTTCTTCGTATAGATGACCCTGACGCCTCTGCCATGCATCGGCTGGACATATCCTTCTTCCGCCAGCATCGCGATCGCTCTGCGGACGGTGTTTCTGCTGCAGTCGAACCGGATGATCAGCTGGTTTTCCGACGGCATCAGCGACTGATAAGGAAGTTTCTCGCTCTCAATATCTGCTTTCAGTTCTCTGTAGATTGCTTCAAATTTAGACTTTGGCATCGGCTGTCCCTCACAAACTTAGACTCTTGCCTGAGAAGAATTGTTCAAACATATATAAATTTATTCTATACACTCTTAATAAACTAGTCAAGTGCCGGGCTCAGTCGTCTGATTCTCCGGGCTCAGCCATCTGATTCTCCGGGCTCAGTCGTCTGATTCTCCTTTCCGTCCGAGATCCGCTTCTGTCATAACGCTTTCGACTTCGTCGCGGGTCTCACCGAGCAGTTCCACTTTCTTATCTTTGTTCGTGTGATGATAATGAAACCCCAGCCGCTTCTGAGTTGCGGCGGAACGGTCATTGCCGGAAAAGTAAGCGCACCAGATCCTGCTAAGCCCGAGATCCGTGAAGCCATGCTGAAGAACGGCCTGCGCCGCCTCTGTCATCAGACCCTTTCCCCAGAATTCCGCCCCAAGCCAGTAGCCAAGCTCCGCCTCGCAGAGAAGCGCCTGCAGCCCATCCTCCGCCTGCGTACAGCAGGTCGGGTTAACGGATCGTCGCTCATCGAAATACGAAACCATACTTCCTTTTTTATCGGTGATCCGGAAGTTCTGAAGTCCTACTGCTCCGACCGGAGCCTGAGTGTCCCTGAGGACGATCGCATAGATCTCCGGCCTTCTCAGAACATTCCGGATGACGTTCAGGCTTTCCTCCGGACTCTTATGTGCAGGCCAGCCGGCTGCCGGTCCGATTCTCGGATCTTTCGCCTGCCGGTAGAGCGCTTCCGCGTCCTCCTCGAGGAACGGCCGCAGAATCAGCCGGTCCGTGACCAGACAGTTGTGCTCATTCAGGGAAGAATGGATCAGGATCCCTTCCTTATATACCAGTTTCAGAGAGAAGAAAGGAAACGTCTTCGGTCCGAAGATCAGAGACAGGAAGATCCGGTCCCCCTTCCAGTGCGGGATCTTCGTCAGCTGCTCCAGAGGGAGCCACTCAAGATCTCCCTCGTCACATTGCTTCAGTTCCCCATGGAAGGCATCGGCCAGAAACAGGTGCATGAACTCCGTGTCCGCATCATCATTCTGAAATGTCACGATGCCGCAGTATCGATATCTGTCGATGTATAGTCCAGTCTCCTCCCGGACCTCACGGCGCATGCATTCCTCGGGACACTCACCCTGCTCGAACTTGCCGCCGACACCGATCCACTTACCATGGTTCTCATCATTCTTCTTGCGGGTCCGGTGCAGCATCAGCACCTTGCCGTCTTTCACGATATATACAAGCGAAGTTTCTCTCATGAGTCCCTCCCCAAAACATTCAGATGATGTAAAAAAAGTACAATTTTCCGGATTGACACAGACCCGACTTCTTCATAATATAACCTCTGCTGAAAATGTCGAGCAGAAATCCTGATGACCGTCCGTGCAAGAAGCCTTGAGCATCACGAACGAAAACTGCAATACAGAGGAAGCAGACTGGAGGAAGCAGATGAATACAGATATGACAAGAGGCAACCCTCTTTCCAGGATCCTGAGGTTTATGTTCCCGCTCATGCTCGGGAACATCTTCCAGCAGCTTTACAACATGGCTGACACCATGATCGTCGGGCGGACCGTCAGTCAGAATGCCCTGGCTGCTGTCGGGTCCACCGGAACGATCATGTTCCTGATGCAGGGTTTTGCACTCGGGCTCACCACAGGCTTCACGGTCCTTACAAGCCAGGCCTTCGGAGCGAAGAGTGAAAAACGTATTCGGCGTTCCTTCGCCAATGCAGTCCTGCTCTCCCTGATCGTTGCGGCTTCCGTCACCGCGATCTTCGTGATCTTCATGCATCCGATCCTGCGTCTGCTGAATACCCCGGCGGATATCTATGAGGATGCTTATTCCTACATCCACATGATCGCATGGGGTCTCATCTGCTGCGTCGCCTACAACCTTGGAAGTTCTCTGCTGCGGGCGGTTGGCAACAGTAAGGTCCCGCTTTACACCCTGATCTTCTCTGCCTCCCTGAATGTCGCATTGGACCTGCTTCTGATCCTGGTCTTCCACATGGGCGTCATGGGAGCTGCCGTTGCGACCAATATATCCCAGGCGGTCTCCGCGGTCCTGTGCTTTGCCTACATCCTGAAGAAAGAAAAGATCATGATCCCGCACAAGGGAGAATGGTATATCGGCCGTTCCGAATCCAGGGTCCAGATCCAGGTTGGTCTTCCTATGGCCCTGCAGTTCGCGATCACCGCCTCCGGTACCATGGTCCAGCAGGCAGCGATCAACACCTTCGGATCGACTGCGGTTGCTGCATTTACGGCCGCCTCCAAATTCCAGAACCTCATGACCCAGAGCAATATCGCCATGGGCCAGACCATGGCAACCTACTGCGGACAGAACTTCGGCGCCGGTAAAACCGACAGGGTCGAAAGCGGCGTCCGCTCTGCAGTCATCTCCTCAGCGATCTTCTCCATCGCGGAAGGCCTGATCGTCTGGTATCTCACTCCCTACACTCTCCGTCTCTTCTTCACGGACGGAGCAGACGTGAAAGATCTTCTGCCATGGGCGATGCCGTACGTCTTCTACTGTGTCATCTGCTATATCCCGCTGTCGATGATCTTCATCTTCCGCAACTCGATGCAGGGATGCGGCTACGGGATGCTGCCGATGCTCGGAGGAGTCGTTGAACTGGCGGCAAGGCTCTCCATGTCAGTCCTTGCGATCCGCAAGCGTACTTATACCTTTGCGGCAGCCAGCGACCCAAGCGCATGGGTAGCTGCCGGGATCTTTACCGGCATCGCCTACCTCTTCGTGATGAAAGACATCCGGCGAAGACAGGAGAAAGCATAGACGAAATCTTGTCAGCCGGTTTTCCTGCCAGCCCGGATTCTTTGACCTGTACCATTGACGTATGACAATCTCCCTTCTCTGGCGACCGGTCAGATCATACCGGAATCTCCTTCAGCTTTCCCAGAAAAGACTGCTCCGGCAAAGTCAGCTCTTCCCCCTCCAGGAGTTTCCGTTCCTCTGCGGTCAGTCCTCTTTTCTCCAGCAGGTCCGGCCGTCTCCTCAGTGTCCTCAGCAATGACTGTTTCAGCCTCCACACGCGGATTCTTTCGTGATCTCCCGTCTTCAGTTCTGCCGGGATCTCCTCCCCGTCGACGACAAGAGGCTTCGTATACTGCGGATATTCCAGAAGTCCGTTCTCAAACGATTCTTCCTCTGTGCTTTTCTTCCTGAGGACTCCGTCCAGGATACGGATCACGGAATCCATGACGACTTTTGCCGGAAGCTCCCCTCCCGTCAGGACATAGTCTCCGATGGAAAGCTGCAGGTCAGCATGTTTCATGACCCGCTCGTCGATTCCTTCATAATGCCCGCAGATCAGGACCAGATGGTCTTTCTCCGCCAGGCTTCTGGCCGTCGTCTGGTCGTAGAGTCTTCCGGAAGGAGTCATGACACAGACGCAGGTATCATCACCGTGGATCCCGTCCGTCCTGGAAGCAGTGCTTTGCTCTTCCGGATTCCCTTCCAGAACATCCTTCAGCGCATCCAGCACAGGCTTTGCCCGCATGACCATGCCGGCGCCCCCGCCATATGTATCATCGTCGATATGTCGGAAACTTCCCCCGGCATATTTTTTGATATCAGTGATATCGACCGTCACGATCCCGCGCGAGATCGCCCTTCTGATCACAGGCTCCTGAAGGAACCCATCGAACATCTCAGGAAAGATGGTCAGTATGGAGATCCTCATCTTTCATTCCCTCCCGCCGGTCTCCCGGCGGCATGATCCAATGCCCCACTGCGTTAGTAGTTCAGTTCACTGCGTTTTCTTTTCGTCACCTTTTCGGCCTGTAGAAGACCAGCGCCTCGATCGCTCATGCCGCAGCATCGAGGATCCCCATCCAGAACAGAAATCTCAACATTAGCTCTTCTCCTTTTCCTGCATGAGGCCTTCCCGACGTCAGCACCTATGCTTCTTATCGCCTGCCCAGTTTCCCATTCCTGTGCCAGGTCCTCAGATAATAGACGACCAGCAGAATGGAAGTCGGGACCCAGCTGACCGGATAGCTCCACATGACGGTATCAAATCCCGGCCATATCTTCATCGCGAATATGACCCAGAGGATCCTGAGCGCACTGATCCCGGACACGCAGATGATCATCGGGGCCAGGGTATCTCCCAGTCCGCGAAGCACATCCGAGAAGATCTCGATGCAGATGAATGTCACGTAGCACGGGACAAAGAAATGCATCATGTATTTGCCGAGACGAACCACTTCCCTGTCGGTCGTGAACATGCCCAGGACAAGGTCGGAGGCATACCATAGGAACAGTGACAGCCCGACGGTCAGGATGGTATCGATGACCAGAGACTGGAGGATGCATCTTCTGACGCGCTTCATCCTTCCGGCCCCGTAGTTCTGGCTGATGAAAGTTGTGACCGCGATCCCGAAGGAATTGCTGGTCATCCAGAAAAGCTGGTCCGCCTTGCTGCATGCCGCCCAGCCGGCCACATAAGAGGTTCCGAACCCGTTGACAGCAACCTGAAGGATCACGTTCGTGATCGAGTAGGAAAGCGACTGGATGGTAGCTGGGATGCCGATCTTCAGGATCCTGCCCATAAAGTCTTTATCGATCCGGACCTCGCGGAGCCTTACCGCATAGCTCTCCTGACTGCGCAGAAGACATCCCATGACCAGGACCGCGGAAAGCAGCTGGCAGAGGATGGTCGCCAGCGCCGCGCCGACGACTCCCATCCGGAAGACCGTGACGAAGAGAAGGTCCAGCACGATATTGCTCAGCGTTGAGACGATCAGGTAATAGAGCGGCCTCTTCGAGTCGCCGATCGCCCTCAGGATACCTGCTCCGGTGTTGTAGACCAGGTTCGGCAGCATTCCTGCAAAGTAGACCTGCAGATAGATCTTCGATTCCGCGAAGGATTCCTCCGGCGTGTTCATCCCCCTGAGCATCGGTCCCGCCAGTGCGATTCCAAGGACCGTCAAAGCAGCCCCAAACAGAACGGACATCGCGACCGCGGTATGGACTGCCTTTGAGACATTCCCGTCATCCTTTGCCCCAAAGTACTGTGCGATGATGACCGTTGCGCCGGACGACAGCGCCGTGAAGGCTCCCACGACCACATTCACGATCTGGGAAGCCGCGCCTCCGATCGCCGAAAGAGCAACCGTTCCCACAAAACGGCCGACGATGATGGTATCGGTCGTATTGTAGAGCATCTGGAAGAATGTTCCGAACAGCAGCGGAAAGAAAAACAGGAGGAGCTGCTGCCAGATCACGCCGTCGGTGATCCCGTTGTACCTGCTTCCGCGTTCAGACGCCTCTTTTTTCCTCAAAGCCATGTCACACCTCGGGCACACCTTTGTGCCCCCGAAACAAAATTCAATCTAGTGAAGCGTACAGATGATCTTTCTCAGTCAGTACCCACCTGCCGTCTTTCAGCTCCGCGATGCTGACCGCGCAGTTCGGCGGGACCCTGTCCCTCCAGTAATCAGAAAGCGGCACCGGATCGATGTTCATGAGCAGCGCTCTGCTTGCGCATCCGTGGGTCGAGACCAGAAGATTGAAGTCTTTTCCCTCAAAGTCTGCATATCTCTCAGCGGTCTCCTTCAGAAAATCCCCGGTCCTTCCGATGATCGTCTCATAGGATTCCGCTCCTTCGGGTGCCTTGTACTCCGCCGGACTGCGGAAGAAGACCTGGGCCTCTGGCCCCGCGGGTTCAAACCTTGGATCATCTCTCAGGCATCTGCCCTCAAAGGGACCCAGATTCACCTCGCGGATCCGGATATCAGTCGTGAAGGAAATTCCGCCGGCGCCATCGCCCTTCCCGGCTCCGGGCCGGTTTGTCTCCGCCAGCACCAGCTCCGCCGTCTTTTTCGCACGCTGAAGCGGGCTCGACACGCAGGCTAAAAAGACGATCCCTTCCTTTTTCATCTCTTCGCCGACCAGAGAAGCAAGGCGAAGCCCATGTTCATCAAGAGGGATGTCCGTGACGCCCTGCAGTCTTTTTACCTTATTCCATTCCGTCTCGCCATGACGCAGTATATATATCCTCATATTCACTCCATATTCAGCTGCTGTTTCTCTTCAGAGCCTTCGGAAACCGGCCGGCAAAGATGATCTTGCAGATGGCGGCTGCGAAAACAATATGAAACATAATCATAAAGTCTGATAATCATCTTATAGCAAACACAGACTTTACACAACCACACCGCAGATGAAAAGCAGTGTTCTGTCTTAAGGCCCACATTCCGGATGCATGAGTTTCAGGCAAAGTGTTATAATAACAATGCTGTTTCCGCAGCAAATCACCAGGAAAGTCTGTGCAGCATACCTATGAATTCGAAAGCAAAGATCAAAGACAACCGGGAGATCTTCGAGAAGATGCCCGTCTGGAACGCTCTGCAGAAGATGTGCGTCCCGACGATCATCGGACAGATGGTGATCCTTATCTACAACCTCGCGGATACCTTCTTCATCGGTCAGACCGGCAACCCTTACATGGTGGCGGCCACCTCGCTGATTCTGCCGGTCTTCAACCTCTCAAACGCCATGAGCAACTTCGTCGGGATCGGGGGCGGCAGTCTGATCTCCCGCCTGCTCGGGGCCCGGAAAGAGGAGGAAGCGCGGAAGGTCAGTAGTTTCTCCTTCTATCTCGGCCTGCTGGTCAGCGCCGCCTACTCCCTGCTGATCTTCCTGGCCTGCGACCCGCTCCTTCTGCTGCTCGGTGCAAGCGAAAACACATTTGCATACGCAAAACAGTATGTGACGATGGTCACGATCGTAGGAGGCATCCCGACCATCCTGCAGCTGACCCTTGCCCAGCTTCTCCGTGCGGTCGGCTGCTCGAAGGAAGCCGGCTTCGGTATCTCCATGGGCGGTCTTCTGAATATCGCTCTGGACCCTCTCTTCATGTTCGTCATCCTTCCGGATGGCCATGAAGTGATCGGCGCCGGCATCGCGACCATGCTCTCCAACACGTTCTCCTTCCTCTATTTCCTGGTCGTCGTGATCCGGCTGAGGCAGCGGACGGTCCTGACGCTCTCGCCTAAGGCAGGTCTCCCGTCTCAGGAGAATGTACGGTCCGTCTTCCTCGGAGGTATCCCGGCAGGTACCTCCAACCTGCTCTTCGACTTCTCACAGATCATGATCAACCGGCTGATGTCCGGTCACGGGGACATCTCCCTTGCCGCGATCGGGATCGTCCTCAAGGCAGAACGCATCCCGCTGAATGCCGGGATTGGGATCTGCCAGGGCATGATGCCGATCGTTGCTTACAACTATTCGGCCAGAAATCTGAAAAGACTGAGAGAGACTGTCAGCAAGAGCCGTCTTGCAGGCCTCCTCGTCGCTGCCGCCGCCATCGTATTCTATGAGCTGTGCGCAGGCGGAATCCTGCACCTCTTCATCCGCAACACGGAGACCCAGGTGCTCGGCGCCGCATTCCTGAGGGCCAGATGCATCGCGACCCCGTTCATGTTCATGTGCTTCCACATCCTGTATGCATTCCAGGGAATGGGCAAGGCCGGCATCGCATCCATGCTGGCCGTCCTGAGACAGCTGGTTCTCTACGTCCCGATGCTGATCCTGATGGACCGCATCTTCGGTATGTACGGACTTGTCTGGACTCAGTTTGCCAGTGACTTCATCATGATGATCATCTCTGTCATCGTGTACGAACGATTCCTGGGAAAGCAGACAGCAGACTGAGAAAAACGGACATAAAGGGGAACCAGAAGCATCCCCATATCACAGTTGTCAGGGACGCCGGAAAAGTTCTCATCTCCATACAGCAGCCACGATCAGCGCCGGCAGCATGTTCGCCACTCTGATCTTCCGGTCAAAGAGCAGGTTCAGCCCTACACAGAAGATCAGGATCGATCCGACATAGGAAAGATTGCTCATCGCAGCATCCGTAATGTAAGGACTGATAAGTCTTGCGAGCAGGGTAACACTTCCCTGCAGGATCCCGACAGGGATCGCTGAGAAGATGCATCCTTTCCCCTTTGTGGTCGCAAACACCATGACGATGATCATATCAAGGATCGCCTTGGCGAACAGAACGGAATGGTCTCCGTGGATCCCATCCTGGATGGAGCCGACGATCGCCATGGCACCGATGCAGACCGTCAGGGAAGATACGACAAAGCCATCGACAAACTGTGAATCTTTCGCATTGCCTGTCTTCTCTTTAAGCCATACGCCGAACTGTTTCATTCTCCGGTCGATATTCAGCCACTCTCCGATGACTCCTCCGATGGCCATCGAGAAGATCATCATCATCGTTCCTGCTGTAGCAAATGTACCGTTCTTCAGCACCAGCATGTGCTGCAGAGTTCCCCCGATCCCGATGAACAGGACCGCTACCGCATTGCCTGTCTGGATCGTCTCCTGAACTCTTTGGGGAATCTTCTTTCCGAAGAGGACTCCGATGATACCGCCTGAGATGATCGCAAGTACGTTTGCTAATGTGCCTAAACCCGGCATGTTCTTACTCCTCAAGTCAATGATACATCACTTCTCCGGGGAGTCGCATTTCTCTCCCAGAAGATCCCGTTCGAATAGCCCTGGATCGTTTTGTCCGTCTCTGCCATCTCAAGGCGCTTCTCCGTATAGATACAGTAGCGCGCATCCCTCTCGATCCCGACGTAATGCCTGCCAAGCTTCTTTGCCGTGACGGAAGTGGAGCCTGATCCGACGAAAGGATCGAAGACGACATCGCCGGGATCCGAGCTTGCAAGGATCAGCTTTGCGAGCAGTTTCTCCGGCTTCTGCGCCGGATGAGTCGTATTCTCCTGCATGGACCAGTATGGGACCGTGATGTCATCCCAGAAGTTGGAAGGATAGGTGTTCCGGAAGTTTCCCGTCTCCGTCTCCTCCCAGTCCTTCGGCCTGCCGCCCTCCCTGTAAGGCGCCCTCACTTTTCTGCGGACCATCACATTCTCCACATGAAATGTATAGCTCCCCTTCTTCGTGGCGAACCAGATATCTTCCATCCCGTTCTTCCAGTTGGTCAGAGCTCCGCGGCCTTTCTCTCTCTGCCAGGTGATCCGGTTCCGCACATGCAGATACCTCTTCAGGACCGTCTCGATCGCCGAGCTGCACTGCCAGTCGCAGCAGACATATACCGTAGCTTCCGGCTTCAGAAGAGGAAGAGCTCTTCTGAGCCACCGGTCCGTGTATTCCATGTATTCTTCATCAGAGACTTTCCGGTAATGTTTTTCGCCGAAGTCCTTTGTCAGATTATAGGGCGGATCCGCGATCAGGAGATCCGCGAATCCCTCAGGCAGATACGGCATGATCTTCAGGCAGTCGCCATGGATCGTCCGGTCAAGAACCTTGTCCGGATCCACCGGAATATCGGACCTTTTCAGCGTCAGACACCGGTCAAGGTATTCTGCTCCCTCCCCTACCGAAAGATTGATCGTTTTATTACGGCCTGATTTCTGAACCGGCATACCCACCATCCTCCCGCAGCACAGGATCACTTTACAGTCAACCAACTCGGCATCACANNATCCCCGCTTTGTATTCCTGAAGCTATGTTAACACAAAAGAACCTTCTGGTCTTCCCGGAAGGTTCTGCGGATCGTCGAAAAGCAATATCAGTTTATGAAATATGGTCTCAGAGGATCCGGCAGGCTTTTTTCCCAGACCTCCGCGATCTCCTCCTCGGAAAGGTCATTCTTCCCCTGAAGCCAGTCGAGCAGGAACAGAATGTTCCCGTAGCAATATACTTTCAGACAGAGATGCGCGAGCTTCGGAATATCGGCTGCTGCACTCGTGCGCCTGATCGTTGCTTCGATCAGCTCCGTATTGATCGAAGCCATATTGTCGATGTAGGCTTCCCGGATACCCTGGGCACTCGCCGCGTTGAGGATATATGCGCTGTTTGCTTTATAATATCGCGCACTGGCAAGGAAAGCTTCCTTCCAGCCATACCCATCCTTTCCGATTCCGGCAGTGATCTCACTGATATGCGAAGAATGGATAAAGAAGATCAAGTCATATTTATCCCGGAAGTGGTGGTAGAATGTCGGCTGTGACATTCCGCAATTATCCGTGATCTGCGTGATCGTGATCTTATCGATCGGCTTTTTCTGGGCAAGTTCCAGAAAAGACGCGACAAGAAATTCTTTTGTCGTCTGTCTGCGCATATAGGTCCTTTCTGTTGATTCCCCTGATCTGTCTTATTTATTTTTCATTTCATGAATTTTTCATGTGTAATTTAGCGTTATAGAGTGAAATCAGGATAATCTTTCGTTTGTTTTCCCAATGACTATAGCACATTTCCGCAGGATTGCAACACTTGATAATCTGTAAACCTGTTTTTCGCAGGACCAATCAGCCTGCTGCGCCCCGGCAAAAAAATACAGGGGAATGGTTCCCATCCCCTGCATCATGATAATACGCCAGGAAGTACCCTCAAAGTCCCAGGTACTGTTTCAGCGGGTCCGGTACGCTTTTCTCCAGGACCTCCGCAAATTCTTCCTTCGTCAGCTTCTCATCTCCCAGAAGCCAGGCCTGAAGTAGTTTTCCGGTCCCATAGCAGTAGATCCGGATGTAGTAGCCCAGCATCCCGGAGAGTTCATCACTGCCAGGGCTTCTCCTTACAACTTCTGAAAGCGCTTCGATGTTCAGCCTCACCAGGCTTGCAGCAAAAGAATTCTGACCATTCGTATACTTCAGCGCATTGACCATATAGGGACGGTTCTTCTCATAATATTCCGCCAGGTCTTTCAGAGTATCTTTCCAGGTATATCCGTCTTCGGAGATCCTGGACATGATCTTGTTCAGATTTTCTGCTTCTATCCAGGCGATCAGATCATTCTTGTCCCTGAAGTGATGGTAGAATGTCGGCTGGGACATTCCGCAGTTATCCGTGATCTGTGTGATCGTGATCTTATTGATCTGCTTTGTCTGAGCCAGCTCCTGAAAGGACGCTGCCAGAAGTTCTCTGGTTGTCTGCCTTCTCATCCCATACTCTCCTTTCCGGAGCGGTCCGTCTCCCCGCTTCTATCCATCCGCACATATAAAGATGTTGGGGTCGAATAGACCCT
>DLFD01000027.1:0-48031 GCA_002482005.1 Lachnospiraceae bacterium UBA7729
ATAGGAAAAGTGATTGAGGCATAAAATTTCAAAATCATGGTTTTCCTGGCATGGTATACAAAAAGCCAGCCACCGGCGGCCTTATTGCATCCTGTGGGATAGAAAAAGCGCCCCGCCTATTGCGGCGGGGCGCACACGGATGGTGACTTTTGGCACTTGCGTCATGTGATTACAGTCTGTCGTGGCAGGTTCTTGCGATGACGTCGAGCTGCTGCTCATGGGTCAGGTCGATGAACTTGACAGCGTATCCGGAAACACGGATGGTGAAGTTTGCGTATTCCGGCTTCTCCGGATGTTCCATGGCATCCTTCAGTTTTTCAACGCCGAAGACGTTGACATTCAGATGATGAGCGCCCTTCTCGAAGTATCCGTCAAGGACATTGACAAGGTTCTCAGCTCTCTCCTCAGCGCTGTGTCCAAGTGCGCCCGGGTTGATCGTCTGAGTGTTGGAGATTCCGTCCAGAGCGTACTCATACGGAACCTTTGCAACAGAGTTCAGGGAAGCAAGAAGGCCATTCTGCTCTGCGCCGTAGGCCGGGTTTGCGCCAGGCGCAAACGGAGTGAATGCAGGCCTTCCGTCCGGCAGAGCTCCGGTAGCCTTGCCATACACGACGTTGGAGGTGATGGTAAGGATCGAGGTGGTCGGTTCGGAATTCCTATAGGTGTGATGCTTCCTGATCTTCTTCATGAAGTCCTTCAGAAGCCATACAGCGATCTCGTCGGCGCGGTCATCGTCGTTGCCGTAGCGCGGGAACTCTCCCTCCGGCTTGTAGTCGATCGCCATGCCGGTCTTCTCATCACGGATGATGCGTACCTTTGCGTACCTGATCGCGGAGATGGAGTCGACAACATGTGAGAAGCCTGCGATACCAGTTGCAAATGTTCTTCTGACGTCGGTGTCGATCAGCGCCATCTCGGCAGCCTCATAATAGTACTTGTCATGCATGTACTGGATCAGGTTCAGGATATTGACATAGAGACCTGCCAGCCAGTCAAGCATCAGATCGTACTTGTGCATGAACTCCTTGTAGTCAAGGTAGTCTCCGGTGATCGGAGCGTACTCCGGTCCGACCTGCATCGGAAGTCCGGTCTTCTTGTCAAGGAACTTCTCATCCTTGCCGCCGTTGATCGCGTACAGCATCGCCTTTGCAAGGTTTGCGCGCGCTCCGAAGAACTGCATCTCCTTGCCGGTCTGGGTAGCGGATACGCAGCAGCAGATGCTGTAGTCATCACCCCAGATCGGACGCATGACATCATCGTTCTCGTACTGGATGGAAGAAGTGTTGACGGAGATCTTGGCTGCGTAGCGGCGGAAGTTCTCCGGAAGCTTTCTGGTGTAGAGGACAGTCAGGTTCGGCTCCGGAGCCGGTCCCATGTTCTCAAGGGTGTGCAGGAAGCGGTAGTCATTCTTTGTGACCATATGACGTCCGTCCATGCCGAAGCCTGCAACTTCCAGGGTAGCCCATACCGGGTCGCCGGAAAACAGCTGGTTGTAGGACGGAATCCTCGCGAACTTGACCATGCGGAACTTCATGACCAGATGGTCGATCAGCTCCTGAGCTTCCTTCTCGGTGATGGTACCTGCGGCAAGGTCTCTGCTGATGTAGATGTCAAGGAAGGTGGAGATGCGTCCGACAGACATAGCGGCGCCGTTCTGGGTCTTGATGGCTGCCAGATATCCGAAGTACAGCCACTGTACTGCCTCATGCGCGTTCTTAGCCGGGCCGGAGATATCGTATCCGTAGATCTTAGCCATCTCCTTCATACCCCTGAGGGCGCGGATCTGCTCGGTAATCTCTTCTCTCTGGCGGATGACGTCATCGGTCATGGTGCCGTCGCCGCAGTTCGCGAAGTCTTCCTGCTTCTTAGCGATCAGGAAGTCGATTCCGTAGAGGGCAACTCTTCTGTAGTCGCCGACAATACGTCCTCTTCCGTAGGTATCCGGAAGACCGGTGACGATATGAGAGTGGCGGGCAGCGCGCATCTCCGGAGTGTAAGCATCAAAGACTGCCTGGTTGTGAGTCTTGTGATACTCGTTGAAGATCTTGTCGAACTTCGGGTTGACATGATATCCGTATGTCTCAGCAGCTTCCTGAGCCATCTTGATCCCGCCGTAAGGCATGAATGCCCTCTTCAGAGGCTTGTCGGTCTGAAGGCCGACGATCTGCTCAAGGTCCTTCATGGAGTCATCGATGTAGCCCGGTCCGTAAGCGGTAAGCCCGGTGACAACCTCGGTCTCGCACTCAAGGACGCCGCCCTTTGCGCGCTCCTCCTTCTGCAGCTCCTGCAGCTTTCCCCAGAGCTTATCGGTAGCCTCGGTCGGTCCCTCAAGGAAGCTCTCGTCTCCGTCGTAAGGGGTGTAGTTGTCCTGAACAAACTGACGGACATTGACGTCCGAGACCCACTTGGTTCCCTTAAAGCCTGCCCATTCTTCTCTCATGATCTTTCTCCTTGTGTATGATTGATTGGGTGGTTGAAGTGTAACAGTTATATGCAATCGCCCGAAATAAACCGGACGCTGACTGCCGTTGGTTCCGAGGCACCTGCTTGCTTGTTCAGATGGTGCCTGATCACTTATTCAAAACTTTGTCGCGTGGATTCCCGTGACGGAAGTCTGCGGAGGAGCGCAGCATAACAATATCACGACGTCGTGGGCTCATACCCGCGACAAAGTTTGAAGCCTCCGGCGGGAGTCGCGCACGCACCGCGGACGCAAGCGTCTCGCGCACCGCGCACGATATGGATGCCACGGACGCGCATCAGACGGCGCTTCGCGCCGCGCGTCCGGGCGCAATTCCGCCAAGGCGGAATTGATATGGTGCCTGACCACTTTTTCAGTTTCCTTGCCCTGGGCTCCCTGCTTCCCCTCTCAGGATCGCCTCTGCCTGAAGCACCCTCTCCTGGGTGGGGCTCTTTGTTCCCTTCAGTGTGTAAGGGATCCCGAGCTGCTCCCATTTGTATTCTCCGAGAGAGTGGTAAGGAAGGACTTCGATCTTCTCGACATTCGAAAGCTTTCTGATGAAGTCTGCTGTCCTGTGCAGGTATCCGTCATCATCGGTCCACCCCGGGACAAGGACATGGCGGATCCAGATCGGCTTTCCGATCTCCGACAGATAAGTCAGGCAGTCGAGGATGTTGTCGTTCGGCTGACCGGTCAGCTCTCTGTGACGGTCCGGATCGATATGCTTGATATCGCAGAGCAGAAGATCCGTTACCTCCATGAGCTTCTGAAACTTTGAAAAGAAGGGCTCTTCCCTGGTGAATGGCTGAAGCGCCGTGTCTATGCAGGTGTTGATCCCCCTTGCTTTCGCCCTGGTGAAAAGCTCGAGCAGAAAATCGATCTGCCTCAGAGGCTCGCCTCCTGATACGGTGATGCCGCCTTTGGGTCCCCAGTAGCTTTTGAAACGCTCCGCCTTATCGAGCAGCTCATCTGCCGTCATGGGATCGGCATTCTTCTGCTTCCAGGTGTCGACATTATGGCAGTATCTGCAGCGCATATCGCAGCCGGATACAAAGATCAGGAAGCGGACGCCCGGACCATCTGCCGAGCCGAAAGATTCCGTCGAATGGATAAAACCTTTGACCATATCTGCCTTTCTTAGGATATTATCTCAAGTCACGACGACATCATATTGTCTGAAAGGGAATTGTTCTTTGATTTAAATCAAGAATCGATAAAAATGCGGCCGTTCTGAAAATTTTTTTCAACGCCCGGCAGACATCTCCGCCGCCATCTTCACATTCCCTGCCTGGCAGGCATCTCCACCGCCATCTTCACATTCCCTGCCTGGCAGGCATCTCCGATATCTTACTCGCCAAGCCGGGCGACCGCTTCCTGGTCCACGATCTTCAGCTTTCCCTTCCCGGTCCTCTCGATCAGTCCGGCTTTCTCCATCTCCCGGAGCTTCCGGCTGACCGTCTCCGGACGCAGGTTCAGGCTGGCGGCGATATCCTCCAGCCTCAGGTCGATCTCGGAGCTCGGGAAGTGTTCGATCTCATAGATCAGGAGTTTCGCGATCCTTGCAGCCGGCTCCTTTGCAGCCAGGATCATGTTCCTCTCGTTGGCATCGTGCAGCTTGCGGCTGAGGACAGTGATGATGCTCCATGCCACGCTCGTATCCTGCAGCATGGTCTGGAAGTCCGAGACCGGGATCGCGCAGACGTTGACCGTCGTCAGGCACACTGCCGAATACGGGTACAGACTTCCGTTGAGGAACAGCCCTTCCCAGATGGCCTCTCCGCCTGAGAACATCCCTATGATCATCTCGCGGCCTTCCGAATCGCTGAAGCAGAGCTTCACCTTGCCGCTCCGGATGATCCAGATATCCCTGACCGGCTCCCCGGCCCGGAACAGATAGCTTCCCTTCCTTTTATGGAGGTGTTTTCCCTGGTCGGTCACCCGTTTCCGCTTCTCTTCCGGAGCTCCCGCAAAGATCGACATATCCCCGGAACATTTTCCGCAGTTCTGACATGTTCCCCTGTCACTGTCAAGAATTTTCAAAAAAGTCCTCCCGGTCAGAAAATACCGCCGGATGCTTGTACGGCGGCACATTTCCGTATATCATGAAATCCATCGTGTTTCCCCGCAGAACGGTTCTCTGCATTGCAGGTATTATAGCAGAAGCCGCAAAGCCTGTCTTCTGAAAAAAGACAGGAGGCCCGCGCCCTGAAAGAGGCAGGAAAGAAAGGTGTCAGCAGAATGCCCGGCAAGATGCAGAATATGAAAGACTGTTTTGAATACGAGATCATCCGCTCGGACCGGAAGACTACCTCCCTGATCGTCAAAAACGGTCAGGTGATCGTCCGCGCTCCTCTTAGAAAGAAAGAGTCTGAGATCATCACATTCGTGGAAAGCCATGCCGGCTGGGTGCTGCAGAAGCTGAAGGAATCCGAGGCAAGGCAGAAGAAGACAGCAGATATCCCGAAGCTGACGCCGGTCGGGATCCAGGGACTTCTGAGAAAGGCCGAAAACTATATACCAGGAAGGGTCGCTTACTTCGCTCCGCTTGTCGGCGTTACCTATGGAAAGATCACTTTCCGGATCTACAAGTCCAAGTGGGGAAGCTGTATGGCGGATGGAAGGCTCCAGTTCAACATCCTCCTGATGCTTGCGCCGGACGACGTCATCGATTCTGTCATCGTCCATGAGCTCTGCCACAGGAAGCAGATGAACCATTCCGCCCTCTTCTACCGGGAAGTCCTGAAAGTCATGCCGGACTACTATCAGGTCAACGGCTGGCTGAAACAGCACGGCCCGGAGATCATGAGACGGGGTGGTTTCTGAAGAACATCTGGCATTATGTTAAAATTAACAATTGGTCATTTTCATATGGTCAGAATGTACCTATACTCTGGATAGATTGAACAGAGGAGGTCAAATCGTATGAAAACAGTACAGGCAAACTCTTATTCAGAGGCGTATGGCAGTGAGAAAAGTCAGAGTCTGAAGAAACTGGCATTCGCGGCGATCTTCGCAGCACTGACATACGTCGTATTCACATTTCTCTCAATTCCGGTACCTACGCCGGGAGGCAAAGTCACGATTACCCTGGGCAACGCTTTCGTCGTACTCGGTGCCCTGCTTCTGGGATCCGTCTACGGGGGACTTGGCGGAGCCGTCGGACTGACCATCGCGGACCTGATCGACCCGGTCTATATCGTGGAAGCTCCAGTCACCTTCCTGGTCAAGTTCCTTCTGGGCGTCATCGTCGGAGTCATCGCTCACAGGGCAGGACACATCACGACCGGGCAGGACCCGAAGAAAGTGACCAGATGGGTCATCATCGCTTCTGCCGCCGGACTAGTGTTCAACACATTTGCAGACCCGGGGCTGAGATACATCTATAAGCTTCTGGTCCTGGGACGCCCGGCAGCCGAGGTTTCCTTCGCGATCAACTTCACTGTGACGGCGATCAATGCTGCCGCGACCCTGGTCTTCACGACCGTGCTCTACATGGCGCTGAGGATCCCGCTGAAGAAGGCAGGGCTCTTCTTCCGGCTGTAAGACAGATGAGAACAGACACATGGGGACAGGTACTTTTTTAAAAAGTTACCTGTCCCCATCTTTCTGCCCTGTATCTGCACCTGTCTTCAGCTTCTCTTCCGCAGCTCTTCTGCCACAGTCAGCTGCTCTGAAAAGACCGGTTTCCCGAAAGTATTCATCTCTCCAGGCCGGATGTTCTTGACCGTTCCATGGTAGTCCGATCCTCCGCTGACAAGAAGACCGAACTTCTTCGCTTCTTCCAGGAGGAAATTCACTTCTTCCTCGCAGTAGCGGGAATACCAGCACTCGATTCCCACGATGGCAGGCAGCTTTTCGCCTGCGGCTCTTTCCGCAGTCTCGGCACCGGAAGCCTTGCCCGCCTCAGATCCGCCATCTGCTGCCTCTCTTCCCACCAGGTATCTCAGCCTTCTCTCAAACTCTTCCTTCGAGAGGTGCTTCTCGCCTTCTCCTCCGAGCGGGTGCGCCCACACCGGCACTCCGCCTGAAGAAAGGATCCCTGAGATCGCCATCCGGACCGGGATCCGGGTCTCCATCCTCACTTTCGTGCGGATCATGTCCATAGCTTCCTGCGCGGACTTTGCATAGCCGTGCCTCAGGATCAGGTCCCTGAGATGCGGCTTGCCGGGTGATTCCAGGCTGTAAAGATAATCCAGTTCTTCTTTCGTGAAGCGGATCCCCCTTTCCTCCAGGTATTCGAGCCTGCTTCTGGTCTTTGCCATCCTGAGTCCATGGTCAAGTTCCAGCGCTGCCCGGAACTTCTCATCCTCAGGATCGTACTGATAGCCCAGAAGATGGCACTTGAACGGAGCATCCCCCTCCGATACGCAGGAGAATTCGATCCCGCGGAAGAATTCCGGAACGTCCATCCCCAGGTTCTGGTCTGCATCCAGGATCCTCTGGACCTCCATGGCTCCGCGGATCGTGTCATGGTCCGTCAGGGCGAATGTTCGGATGCCGCTTTCGAGAACATGCCGGACCAGGTCAGCCGGACTGTCTGTCCCGTCCGACATCGTGCTGTGCATGTGAAGATCAATATTCCCCTGCATTCTGAAAGATCCCCTCTTTCTCTATGCCCTCCGCATCGCGGATGCCTTTCCTTACAGCTGTTTCTGCCTCCCGTCTTACATCAGCCGGATCAGGACCATGTAGCAGACTGTCCCGCCGACGATCGGAACGAACATATTTTTCTTCCATAAGTATAACAGGATAACAGCCAGGATGGAGAGCAGTTCCGGAAGTCCGTGGGAGCCTGCAGCAAAGTCGACATTCTTCAGGCAGTAGACGACAAGAAGACCGAATACTGCGGGAGCCAGAACTTTTCCGAGATATAGGAAGAAATCCGGGATCTTCTTTCCCTCCGGAAACAGGACATAGGGAAGGAAACGGGTAAGGACCGTGGCCGCGACAGCGACTGCGATCGTGATGATCTGCTGGACTATGGTCATGACCCTGATCCTCCTTTCTGTACGCTCTCCGCTCCGGATGTCTCCAAAGCTGCGGAATGATATGTACTTACTGCAGCTTCCTGTTTCATATTTTTCTCAAGCTTTCCCCGCATCAGGGTCAGTACCGTAAAGATCACGATCATGGACGGGATGATGAACCGGTCAGGTCCGAAGACCTTCAGGCAGAGTGCGGATCCGATCAGACCGGTCAGCTCGCTGACATGGCGTCTGCTCTTTGTCCACTGCTGCATCAGGATGACGACGAACATAGCCGTCATAACAAAGTCGAGCCCTTCCGTGCTGAAAGTGATCAGGCTTCCGAAGATCCCTCCCAGGGTGGAGCCAGCAACCCAGTACATCTGGTCAAGGAAAGAGACCCAGAAGTAGAACCAGCCATGATCGACCCCATCCGGGATTTCTGCGGAATAATTCACGGAAAATGTCTCATCGCTGGTCGTATAGATCAGGTAGAATTTCTTCCATCCCACTCCGCGGTAACGCGGCAGCATCGAGATTCCGTAGAAGAGATGTCTTGCGCCGACCATGAGTGCGGTCGCGAATGCTGCGACCGGATTGAACGAAGAAAGCAGGATCCGGACCAGAAGGAATTCCATCGATCCGGTGTAGATGACCAGAGCAGTGATCATGGGATAGAACCATGGGAATCCCGAAGTGCTCATCAGTACCCCGTAGGTAAGCCCAAGGAACAGGTACCCTGTCAGGATCGGGATGGTGAAAGGAAAGGCTGCTTTCAGGGCAATTGCTGCATGTTTCTTCATGAAGATGCCTCTTTTTCACAAATATTTAGCGAAATCAAAGAGATTCTATACATATTTGTGTGCCATGTCAACCTTTCACATGTCCGGGATGTTGTATAATCAGAAAAAACACAGAGATGGGAATACAGGAGTAATGTATGATGAGCGAAGAAAACAGGAAAGCCGGCGGCGCTGCAGATGGCGCCGTATCTTCAGAGAAGAAGTCAGGATCCGCCCAGCCCCACAGACGGCGTGTCCACTACAGCGGCAGATATCCGAAGCGTTTTGAGGAAAAATACAAGGAGCAGGATCCTGAGAAGTATCAGGATGAGATCGAACACGTCATCTCGAAGGGAAACACCCCTGCAGGCATGCATATCCCGATCATGGTGAAGGAAACCCTTGACATCCTGGACATTCGTCCGGGAATGAAAGGGCTTGACTGCACTCTCGGCTATGGAGGCCACTCTTCCGCCATGCTGGAAAAACTGGAAGGTCGGGGACATCTCTGCTCCCTCGATGCCGATCCGATCGAGATCGTGAAGACGGAGAAGCGGATGCGCGAGAAAGGATTCTGCGAAGACATCTTTACGCCTATCCATACCAACTTCCGAAACATCGACCAGGTGGCAGCCCAGTACGGCCCGTTCGATTTCGTCATGGCCGACCTTGGCGTCTCCTCCATGCAGATCGATACCCCGTCCAGAGGATTCTCCTGGAAATACGATGCTCCCCTCGACCTTCGCTTCGATCCGGAACATGGAGTCCCGGCCTCGGAGCGTCTGAAGGAGCTTGACGTCTACGAACTGGAGGACATGTTCCGTGAGAATTCCGACGAGCCTTATGCGGCAGAGATTGCCCGCGCGATTGCTCAGGCTTTCCGGAAAAAGCAGGAGCTTTCCACGACATTTGAACTTCGGAATCTGATCCGGGATACTATTCTTGCCCAAAAAGAGATCCGAAAGCTCTCTGCCGCCGGGCAGAAGGAAGCCGTCAAAAAGTCGGACGCAAGAATCTTCCAGGCCCTCCGCATCGACGTCAACTCGGAATTCGAAGTACTCTACGAATTTCTTGAAAAACTTCCGGGTGTACTTGCGCCGGGAGGAAAGGCTGTCGTACTCACATTTCATTCCGGCGAAGACAGACTTGTAAAAAAGGCCTTCCGCCAGGGGCAGAAGGCCGGACTCTATGAAGCTGTCAGCGATGATGTGATCCGTCCATCAGCCGAGGAATGCCGCAGGAATCCGCGGGCTCACTCCACTAAGCTGAGATGGGCAAAGAAAGCATGAGTCCTTCTTACCCGTACACCTCCATGATGCAGCGGAGAATGTCTTTCTTACCCGTACATCTCCCGGATGTAACGCCGGATGTCATCCTTCGTCGCGCGGAGAGGCCCCGGCTGCTCCGGAAGCTGCCGCTGCTGCTGCATCCGGTTCCGCTTCCGTCATATCTTCGGAAACCGCCGCTGCACCGGAAACATCCTCATCTCCGCCCTGGTACTGCTGAAGTTCGGCATAGGTGTAAAGACCGCCGGCTTCCCCGGTCGTGCCGGACTGCTCCTTTGCGAACACATCAAGCGTCGCGAACTGATCCTCCGTAAGGCCGTTCTTCACAAGCTGTGCTGCTGCATCCCACCTCGGAAGCAGATAGGGCATCAGCCCGTTTTCCTTCTCATATCCGTAAAGAACTGCCATCGAAGACTGTCCCCAGTCTCCGTCAACAGCCCCCTCTTCCATCTTTCCCTGGTCTGCAAGATACTTCTGAAGAAGCCATGCAAGATAAAGCTCAGACCCATTCCCGGTCTCCGGAAGGAGTAGTTCCCCGCCCGGGCCAGTCACCGCCGTCTTCGCCTGCTGCAGAAGCGCCGTGTCTGCATATGCACTGAGCGCGGCTTCCGGCTCCTTTGCACTGCAGAGGCCGGCGACAGCCTCCTCCCTCAAGCGGGCTCCGGAAGTCCATTTCTCCCAGAACTGGTCCGGAGAGGACGGGTCTGCTTCCGCCTGAAGCCGCAGTCCGTAGAGATAGGCATCCGACGCACAGACCGGATATGCACTGTCTGCGGACTCTTCCGCCTGGGTCAGCTCTGCCGGTATGCTCTGAAGCTCATCCTTTGCGCTCTGCGACAGAACGCCGATGACCTTATCCTCCGCTGCATCCGCGCCAAGTCCCGAAAGTGCCGTATCCGTCGCCTGCTCCCTGGCCTTCGCACAGACGGCAAGCGCCTGCGAGATCCCCGCAAGGTCCATGGACACCGGCGCTGCAGTTTCCTGTGCCGCCGGCTGAGTCTCTTCAGCCATTGCAGTACAGGAAGCTGACGCAAGGACAAGTCCTGTCACGATAGCTGCTATTCCTGATCTTCTCATATCTTCTCTCATCCCCGTCAGTCAAACTGTACTTTCGCAATGTAAGGTTCGAAGTGGTACCTTTTTACTGTGATCTTCATGTACATCTCCATACCGGCAACCGTAACCTTGCAGCGTACCTTTCGGGACGGTCCCGGAAAGCCATAGAGATAAGGCCGGATCTTCATCTGTTTCATCGCTTCCTCGATCGCCATACCGGTCATATCGGTAATCTTGCTGAAGCCTCCGCCGAAAGCGTCCAGGATCTGCGGAAGGATCTCGGATGTATCCGTATCGGTGATTGCACCGCCCGCAAAAAGAGCCAGGCGGAGCGGATTCGCGATCGTTGGCTTCAGAACGCCGAGCATCTCGGATGCATCCAGATCATTGCAGGCATCCTGGAAATCTCCGATGACCTCCCTGCACTGCCCCATGGTCGGGCCTGCCAGGGCTCCTCCTCCGATGACAAGCACAAGGATCAGGACGATGGCGATCAGGACACCTTTATGGCCAGACGAACGTCCTCCTCTGCGTCTGACATTGCCTCCCCGGCTCTGTTTTTTCAGATGACTCATAAACTGCCTCCTATCTGATCAGTAAAGCGGAACACTCTTCTGATCTCTCTCAAGAGTGTATCCGGTCCCGTCCGCATCCGGCGAAAGCGCAATATCCGATCCCTGCTTCTGAGACTGTCCCGGAGCTGCTGGTGCAGCTTCGGTCTCCATGGCCTTCTCAAGCTGGGCTGCCAGGTCCGTCTTCTCGGATTCAAGCTCTGCCGCACGGCTCTCTGCCTCATCCAGCTGCTTCTGCAGATCGTCCGCACGGCTTCCCTCGGATTCCGCGGAAGACTGAAGCTTCCTGCTCTGCTCCTGTGCATCTGTCAGCTGAGCCTGCACATTCACGCTCTCCTGATGGAAATGCATGATGCCGGCTCCTCCGCCTGCCGCAAGTGCTGCGCACAGGACACCGAGAATGATCGGGACAGCCTTGCTGCCGGAACCTTTGTCTTCCTTCAGGCGATCGTATCTGTCCTGAAGCTTATCAAGCTGGTCATCCTTGCCTGAAAGCTCACTATCCTTCTGGGCGAGCTCGCTATCTTTCCGGGCGAGCTCACTATCCTTCCGGGCTAGCTGACCTTTCAGTCTGCCAGACTCCTGCTCTGCCTCCTCAATTCTGGAGCCGTATGTTCTGAGCTCCTCATCCTTTTTTCTCAGCTGATCATTCAGACTTGAAAGCTGGCTGTCCTTCTCTCTGCCGGAAGCCTTTTCTGCTGCCAGCTGTCTTTCCGCGTCTGCCTTCCCGGCAAGGGCTTTCCGGGTCTCTTCTTCCTGCGCCCTGAACTTTTCCTCCCCGGCCCTGAGGGCTGCTTCATGAGCGGCATTCAAAGTATCCGTCTTCTTCTGCCACTCTTCGTCAAGTTCAGCTTTTGTGCCTGCCCTTGCAGCATCCACCATCTGGAAAGCGGGCTCCATATGTAGATGGTCGTCCAGAACTTTCAGAATTTCCTGACGTCCCTCCTGTTTTTCATCCAGGTAAACATCGAGAATCTGAACCGGAACCTGCTGCTGTGAAAATACTCCTGTATAGAAGGCCTGGGTTGAATAAGCTCTGAGCGTCGGATTCAGCAGATCCGGTTCCTGTTCAGCGACATCCTGAGCAAACTGCCGGAGGCTTGAGGAAACCGGTTTCTCCCACCAGTAAACCGGCTTCTTCAGTCTGCTGATAATCTCTTCAAAATACTGGAAAGAGGAAACCTGGCTGTTTTTTTCCCGAAGCAATGCTGACTCCTGGGCAGAAAGGCGCTCTTCCATCAGATGACTTGATGCAAGGTCATAATGCAATGCTGAGATCAGCTGAAGCCTTCTCCTTCCATCCTCTGTCAGATTTCCACTGATCTCATCGGTGTTCCTGCGAAGATCCAGAACCTCTGTTCCAAAAGAATACTTCTTATCCAGTGCCAGAGCATCACTATCCGCAGTCACCAGATAAATTGGCATATTCCTGGCTGCGATGATGTCAAGATCTTCCTGACCGATATTCGTCTCGAATCCAACCTGCCTGCGCAGCACATTCGGAATCATACGGTACACTTCAGACAGTACGGGAGCCGACTCGGTTCCAGCATCATTCATCAGTACGATCAGCCTTGTCGCCGGATTCTTTTCCTGTACTTCCCATAATTTTTCGAGAAGGATCCAGGCTTTCGTGACGTCCTTTATACTGGGGGAAATCTGTCCGCCCTCCGGTTTCTGCTGCATCCTTTCCATAATTTCTTTTTCGGAAAGGTCAGTCAGCTCTGCGGAAGTAAGATATTTCGTCCCAAAGATGTGTCTGCCGAATTCCGCGCCATATAAATTATCACTGTCAGTGAAAAACAGCTCTACATAGTTGGAAGCCCTCGTGATTCCCTCGATCTTTCCCTTGGCGCCGAAGACCGGAACTCTCCGGATCTTATCCTGGACCGTCATATACTCGTTGATCACGACATCCATGAACACCTGGCTGACACGAGGCGACGCGGCCACCGAAAAATATCCCGCAAGGGAATTCTTGAACTGAGGGACTTTCTGAACCTTATTTTTGATAAGAAATGAATTCAGGTCCGGATCATCCTGTCTTACCTGCTGCTGGTCCAGTCCCGAATAGATTACATAACCATACTGTTTATCCATCATTCTCTCCCGACCTGTGAATTGTCAGCTGTTTCAGAGTTTCTTCCGGATCCTGTCCTCCGGATGCGTTACACGTAAAAAGATACGCTTGTCCCCTTCGGTCCATTCGTCCAGGACCCACTGATCTGTCTCCGAAAGATTCAGGAAGAGATTCTGGACTCCCCGGATACGGTCGTAGCTATCCTCGACCTCATATACCCTTCTCGGATTCCCGTCCGGCTCCTCTCCATCCTTGATATAGCTCTCCGAATAGGAAGGAACATAGCGGAAACTCCAGCTGTCCCAAGCTCCCTTCTCATCATCTTCCTTAAGCGGTTTTCCGGCAGCTACAACGCCGACCATACGGAAGATCCAGGACCAGAGCGTATCGATCTGGTTTCTTACGAACGGCCCCTCCGGGCACTTCTCGATCGGTCCCTTGTCAGTCGGATGCAGGCTTGCGTTCCTTCCCTGTGCGGAACAATAAAGCATCGTGACATAGGTGCGGTCACGCATCGCATTGTAGGTGCGGCAGCAGTACTCAAGCGGCTGACGGACATTATCTTCCGAGTACATCTTGTAGAAACCTTTCAGCTGCCGGAACTGGTCAAGATACAGATACTGGTCCGTATCTGACGGAAAGATATTCTGGAAGGACCGGATCTCATAGTTGTCGATCGCAGCTCCCATATCATCGCTTCCTGCGAGGTCAACCTTTGTGAGGAGGATGCAGAGAGGCGGAACATCGCCCTTCTTTTCCGGTCTTCTGTTTTCATAGATGCTCTTGCAGATCCGGAGTACGGCGTCCGGAGAGATCTCCGGCCCCTGTCCTTCCCCGTTTCCGTATCCCTCGGCATCCATGCAGGTGCAGAGGATATATGCGTCACAGCTGTTGATCAGAGGATAATTCTGCCATGCATTCGGATTGACGATACCGCGGATGTTGTCCCAGCAGAGTTCTCCTGCGATATCAACCAATGACAGCAGCTTTTTGGCCTTGCACTCTCCATCCTCCATGCCTCCCGCCGGATCATCCACGAGTACAGATGCATTGAAGGATGCTTCTGTCGACTCCGCGTCCGTCTTGGCGACCGACCAGCCCTTCTGATAAAGTTCCAGATTTTTTTTCCTTGGACCATACTTGCTGTCGGCAAGATCGATCTCCGGGAGATTCACTCCGAGAAGATCATAATTCTTTCTCAGCTCCTCAAGCATGGAAACGATCGTGGTCGTCTTGCCTGCACTTGAGGCGCCGATCATGCCAACCATGATATGAGGATATTTTCCGGTTCCCTTGAGGATCGGAGCCCCGCACGCTTTATTCGGACAGTACCCGCGGATCTCTCCGCCCGCATACATCAGGGTCTTGAAGTTTGGGCTGTTCTTATCGTTGGAATAACGGATGGTATAGATCTCATCCGTTCCCTTAAAGAATTCAGGTTTTACCCAGAATACAGCGCTGTAGTTATGAAGATCTGAATATTCAGCGTCTGTCCTCAGAATGAAGCGTCCCTGAAGGGCATCAGCCAGGTTTACTGTCTTGTTTCTGGCGGCTTCGGCAGTATCAGTTGTACCGAACAGAAGCTCTACGGTCGAGAACAGGCCATCATAGTTCCAGCCTTCTTCCATCGCTTCCACCTCGGCATCCGGAAGTTTTCCATTGCTTCTTGCCATGAAGTCCAGGAACTGAAAGAGGGAGATCCGGATCTCGCTGACCTCGCCGTCCCGCAGGTCTTTTCCTTCCCCTGAATCCTTCGCCAGGGTTCTGAGCTGGTCGATGCTGATCTCCGTGTTCCTGATCGGCAGGGAGTCCTCTCTGGAAGCATCTCTCAGTCCGAGCACCTCTGAAAGATCGATATTGAAATCCCTTCCCTCATGCTCCACGCCGCAGTCCATGCAATAATACTTATAGATCATTCTTATGCTCCAATTACTCTATCGTCACCTGATATCTCTGCTGCAGAAGGTCATCCACGCGGACCGACAAGACCACATTCGAATCATCCGAAAGGCAGTAGATGTATTCATCTACCCACTTGTGTTTTTTCTCTGCAGGGATGAACTCATCTGTCAGGAATTCATATTTCATCCCATCCTGGTCTTCCAGCCAGATATAACGGCCGTTGATCGTCTCAGCGCCGTCTTCGTCCCACTCGATCGTGATGCGGTTCGCATCCTCACCGAACTTTTTATCCGGCTGGGTTGAGATGGTAAGCGCGGGAACCTGTTCTCCTCCTGAGAAGTAGAAATCATACCTGTCTGCGACCTTCCCGTCTTCCTGCTCGATCACTTCATAACAGCCTGGTCTGTCAAGACGGTTGTCATCCGCGCTCATAGGAGTAAAGTAATGAGCCGGGATCATCTTTCTTTCCATCCCGGGCGGATCCGCCAGCTCGATCCTGCAGTAGGAAGCTGTCCTTCCCGCACTGGTCAGCATCTTGAGCAGAAAGCCTGTCTCCGTTACCACAACTCTGTTCTTCAGCTTAGACATGATCTTCACCCGATATTCTTTGCAAAGGTACTGACGAAATCCTCGCAGTCCGGTGCAGATATAAAATCACAGATCTTCAGGACCGCTATCTCACATGGGGCGATCTTGGGATATGTGTATGCATAGTGGTCCATCCCTACACTGAGCTGTCCCATACGCACAAGGTCCGCTCCATCCCCGTTTACCATGGTAAGATGGATCAGATCTGCCTGTCTGAGACTTCCGACCTGATCCGGCCTCATCTGGGAATCTCTTTCCGCGAAGTCCTGGATATTCGTATAGTCGCCTGACAGCTCCTGCATCGTCCTGGCTTTCGCGATCTGCCGTTTCTTCTCATTCAGCATCGCTTCCCGCTCCGCCGTCTGTGCACTGGTCAGTTCCCAGATCCTATCGAGCACCTTCGTCTCAACCGGCCCTGCTTTCCTGCTGCCCCCTCTGTTCATTGCGAATTCTCTGAAAACACTCCGGTCTTTCAGGAGATCTGCCATCCTGCAGAGTGCCTTATAATGCGCCTCCTTCAGATAGTCTTCCAGAGAATCAAAAAGAATGCCCTTCAGTTTCTCCCCCGTCTTGCTTTCCTTGTATCTTTCTTTCGCACTGATCAGACGAGGATCATCCATCCCTGAAGAGACTCTTTCGTATCTTGCGAGCGGCCCGAATCCCTTCTTGCGGAAATCCGAGACACTGACCGGATAACGTTCCTCGATCTCTTCGAAGTCGCGTTCGATTTCCTGCTCCGCTGCCTCGCCGCTCTGGATCAGTTCCGAAACAAGTCTGCCGTATTCGCCAAGTTCGCTGTCCGTATCATCTTCGATCCAGGACTCGCAGTCTTCTATGGCTGCCCTGCACTCATCACGACGTTTCGTGTAGTAATCCGAATAATACAGGGACAGAATGACTGAGCCGCTGAGCGGATAGTTGATATGAAGCCGTCCTGAAAGATGGAGCGCCAGCGCAAGGCCCCTCTTCTGCCTGTCCAGACTCTTGAACAGGCTCTGCCAGAGGATAAAGATCCTGCAGCGCATACGGGTCCCGATCTCCGTCCTGAGACGGTAGATCTGCCTTGCGGCTTCTTCTCTTCCGTCCCCGATCTTCTCCTGGACACTGTAGAACAGACCGAAGACGCATTCGTAGCTCTCCGTTCCCTGGACACTGCTTATGTAAGCAGCCCTCTCCAGGATCCGATCAACCCATTCTTTGGTGACATCGTTGATCTTCCGATATTCAACGAAAGTAAATCCGGCCTGCATAAGGACCGGGCAGCTTCCATCGTGGATCGCATCGTTAATACAGCTGATCAGCTGCTCCCCGTTCATATCCCTGCCGCGGACCGGTCCGGAAGTAAGATCAAGGAATTCATCATCGCGAAAGATTCCCTCGTCTCCTCCGAGATACCCACTGATCTGATCGTTTTCCTGCTCCGGCTCGTCCACCAGGACGGTCAGCGCGCCTTTGGTCTCTACTGCCTTCTTGCTAAGCTCCATTCGTCTCTGTATTCTCCCTGTCCGAATATCATGATGTCCCGGAAGACATCAGCCGCTCATATGGCTTTTCCCTGGCATCACAATTTGGAGGCGGAAAACACCTCCGCCTCCAAAGGCTGTTCCTGTCAGTTACAGAAGGAGGTTCTCAATGCCTTCCTTCAGACCGCGCATGATCTGGCTGATCATATCGACAAAACTGATGTTGTCCGGTTTCGGGTCCAGCTTCAGCTTTTCCATCAGCTTCTCTTCCGGTTCATCGTCGTACTCAGTGAAGGCAGAGAACCGTTCGAGCAGCTGCTGAAGTTCAGCTGCATGCTTCTCAACCTGCTCCTGGAAATCATCCGGAGCCTTCGCAAGAATTCTGTCCTTGATTCTGTCAAGAGCTTCATCCCTTACCGTTCCTGCTTCACGCATCTCCTCGTATGCCCTCACGCCAAGAATGGCGGAAAGATTCTCTTTCACAAGCTCTCTTTCCGCAGGGCTGAGAGACATCTTCTTGACGAAATCAAGCTTCAGCATGGTCACATTTCCTCCGACAGGAGTGACCGTAGCTTTCCAGATCTCGTTCTTCGGGTCCGCGGTGATGATGCCGAATACATAATATTCAGCAAACTTCACAGCTGCCTTCGCGTATTTTTCTCTGGATGCTCTCTCGTCCAGCGCCATTCGCACCGGCAGGTATCTCTGGATCGTGTCTTCCAGCGCACGGTACAGATATACATTCTTCCTCATGATACGCATCATGTAGGATCTATAAAGCCTGTCAAGGCTTTCTTCCGTCCAGCTGCCCGGTTCGTCGCGAAGCAGTGTGGAGGAATCAAAGCCGTCTCTTCCGAAGAAAGGCGTTCCGTCCAGAGCGATGGGGACCTGCGAATTCGGCCACTGACTATGTGATCCAGGATTCTGACTGCTCAGGTACTGAAAGAGTGTGCTTCCCTTCTCAACGTCTGCCGGAGCTCCTTCAAGCGATAGGTTGGTCCAGTCATCCGGGATCAGGTTCAGTACATAGCAGTACTTATTGCCGTTTCTCTTCAGTTCGATCAGCTTCTCACGAAGAGCATACTCGATCTTCTTTGAGAATACATCCCGGCGATAGCGGGCTTCATAGCCCTTGGCAGTATCCTCATGACCGGCTGCCGCAAATTTCTCGAAAGAAGCAAACTCGGATCCGTACAGTCTGGTGTTGATCGCCGGATAATGTCTCCAGGAGAGCCCTGTCGTCGCAAGCAGGTTATCCTCTGCCGTGATCGTCACATCCGCAGGGAACTTCTTAAGCTTCTGGCGGGTAAGAAGATCTTCTTCGGTATAACGGTTCTCGAACTCTCCATCATTCAGGTGGATGGTATCGCTCCTGTCAAGATTGTAGGCATCCTCCCACATGTCGATGTCAGCCAGGTTGCACAGGGCATTGGCAACGGAAGTCTGATAGCAGACGATCTGATCGACCGCACTCGAATCCAGGACGTTGTTGATGCCTGTTCCGAAGATGGCCTGCACCTTGCTGCGGAACGCGGCGAAGATCTGCTGACCATGCGGCGCTATATACAGCGTGCTCGGCAGCATGACCGTTACGTTGATCACCGGCTTCCCGGAATCCTCACGCATCCTGAGAGACGGCTTGCTTGCTGTAAGCAGCTTCTTCATGATGTCTTCCGTCTCTGTATTGATGATCTTCTGCTCTTCCGACGGAGACTTGGCGTCTTTCAGCTTCTCAGCAAAGTAATCCTCTATGGAAAGGCTGAGCTGGGTTCCTGCCGTCGCGTGCGCTCCGATCTGGCAGACCTTGCTGAAGATCGAATCATAATAGTCTCTTGCCTCACCCGGCTTGTCGCTCGTCCAGATAGCCATGCCTTCTGAAGTAAAGAAGCTGTTTGTAAGTTCTGCCCTCAGTTTATTCAGATCAACGCTGCGTACCTTCGCATCCACACTGCTCTTGATCCACTTATAGGTATCAAGATCATCGCAGAGGTTGATATTATTGGCTTCTCCTGCTTTCTGGGAGAACAGCTGGAAGTCGGCTGCATCCAGAGTAGCTCCTGCTCCCTCGTAGAAGGTCTGCATCTGCTCGAGGATATCAGCAAAACGGATGCAGCGATCCTGCAGATCGATGACCTTGCTTCTGTACTCCTTCTCGAAATCGTTGCTGGTCCCGACAAGGTAAGCAGCGATTCCTGCCTGGACACTGTCAGATGCCCAGTTATCAGCTTCTGCGATCCAGGTATCGACCTTGGTCTTGGTGATCTTGGCGATCAGTTTCTCTCCGAAGGTCAGCGGCGGGATCTTATCCGGTTTTCTTCCAGGATGCTGACTCATAGCCAGAAGCTTCTCTGCCGCGAACTTCATCTGACTGGACAGGCTGCTGTCATATGTGATGATCTGTCCGGTCTCATCTTCCCCGCCGTTGCCGTTGTACAGATACTCGATGACACGCGGTCCGTACTTCTCGACCAGGTTCCTGGCCTGAACATAGAGAGACTTATAAAGTCCGCGGATTCCTGCCGCGACTGCATCGGCGCCCTTTGCGGTGACGTCCTTGACCCTGTATCCGCCAAGGAAGTCCTCGAAGCTTCCATCCACCAGGTCGTCGATGGAAACTTCATAAGGATTCTCCTCAAAGTGGATCTGATCCAGGATCAGTGGAAGGATCTTCTCATTCCAGAGGCTTTCTCTGGTAGCCTGTGCATCATTCAGGGCAAGCAGCTGTCTGATCGCATTATTGAAATCGCGTTTGCTCAGATATGCATCGGATCTTACCCATGCCGCAGCACTTTCTGCTGCAGCCGCGGTAGCCTGGACTTCATCTGTCCTGTACAGTCTTGCGCTGACTTTGGCGAGAGCATTCGGGATAACGACCTTCTCGGGAATTGATGCCGTGGAGAAGCCGATCCCGCAGTAGGAATGAGAATCTTCCGGGCACTCATTTTCCTTCAGTCTGCCGCTTGAACCCATGCTGTTGAAGACATTATTCTTCGCCTGATCGATGTTGCTGAAGAAGGAGAACATGTCAAATGCGCTTTCCGCTGCCTTTGACGGATCTTTTGCTTTGTCCGGGTCCACATTGGAAGCCATCATATTGACAAGGGTCTCGCCGATCATCTCGGTAACCTTGCGGTAATTGCCGCTCAGGAGGATCGGATAATTGTAAAGAGAATCGACATTGTCGATCGTATAGGACGTTCCGTCGCTGGAATAGAACAGTTCCTTTCTGTCCTTCTCCATACGGATGCTCATATAAGCTTCCAGCTCTTTCAGAGCAGCATAACCGTTGGCGCGGAGAGATCTCTTGGCGATCAGGCTCGGTGCGAACTCGTCAGCTGTATCCGGAAGCATGAGGAATCCGAACGTACGGACTCTGGAAGGATTTGGGCAGGATTTTTTTACATGGACCGGAATATCGATGAAGGTACCGCTTCCGTTTCCGCCGCTCAGTCCGGAAAGGACGATCAGGTCGATCTCACTGTCCTTCATCGGCTGCCAGTCGCCTTCGAAGAGATCCCTTACGATCTTCTCCAGAGCCAGATCGTTGTAGGACGATCCGCTTCTGTCAGCGTCATAGAGCTTGATCTTTCCGATCAGTCGCTTCTGACCAGCGCCGTCGCTGTTCAGCTCTCCTGCATTGAAATCAGCAGGGATAAATCTCTTCTGGAAGGTTGTACGGTTCTCAGGCTGCAGTCTTACACCGGCCCCGGGAGTGGAGATGTTCAGCGGGATCACATTGGTATGATGCTGAAAACTGTCCAGAGCATTGGAATCGGAATCGATCATTATGAACTTTGCATACTTGGCATATTCAGGCTTCAGTCTCTCGCCTGCAAGTCTGACTGCCTGACGGATGGATGTCATGCCGCTGCCGCCGGTACTGACGATCAGCATCAGACGTCTTTGGGAAGGGTCCTGCTTGTTGGCTCTTCCAAACAGCTCTCCGTTGCCGGAATCAACCTTCTCGACATCGAGGAGGGTTCCGAGTTTTTCCTTGCTCAGTCTCTCAAGTGCCATAATACTCTCTCCTTTGCAATCAGATTATTCTGCTGATCTGTATTGATGTTCCTCTTATAACACTCCGGAAGCATCGTCCCCGGGAGGGGGGATGCTTCCGCCAGTAAACGATCACTTCTTTCTGGTAATCGTGACGGTCTGTCCGCCCTTCTCCAGGACGATTCTCTGGTTTCTGTGGATCTCTACTCTCCTGGTCTTCTTCAGCTTCTTCGTGTCAAGCTTCTGTCTGCCGGCTTCCAGCCTTGTAAGCGATCCCAGATCCCTCAGGAATATCCTCTGTCCGAAACGGAGTCCTGCCTCGACCACGACCCCTCCGACATCCGCAGAGATATTCTGTTCCCTCAGAAGTTCTCCAAGCTTTGCCTTGCTCTTCTTCCCCTTCTTGGTTCCGGAGAAGTTGACGCTTGTCTTGACATCTCCATTACTGGTATGGATCTCGTAGATTCCATAGATCTTCTTGCCGCTGGTGATGAATTTGTACAGGAAGATGATGAAGATGATGATCGCGATGACTGCGATGATCGCCGTTCCCAGTCTCTTCCACACCTCTTCCCAGGCCTTGACGACCTGCGCATGGATGATCAGCTTCCTTGTAACGGAAGGATCATTCTCATCCTTCGCCGTCACGACAACATCGGCCTTTCCCTTCTTCACCGGTGCAAGGACCAGATGGGACGCATCCGATCCGTCGGAAGAAAGGACTCCTGCCAGAGACGTATCGTCTACGGTAACCTGAAGACCGGTGCCTTCCGGATCATCTGCATCCGTAAAAACATCCGTATATTTCAGCTCATAAGTATCCTCATCACTCACTCCCGCCAGTTTCAGCAGGAAGCCCGGAACCTTCTTTCTGTCAAGAGGCAGCCTCAGTCCTGCCACTTCCGCTTCCTCAGCGTCCGGATCCGCGCTGAAAGCAGATGTAAAGGAAACAGGCTGATTCACGACGTTCACGGTCAGCTCCTGCTGAGTCGGCTCCGGCTGTTTGCCGTCTGTCGCTGTGACGATGCACTGCATCTCTCCTGCCATACTGCCCGCCTCGAAGCTTGCAAGTCCGAGAGCCGTATCTGTCATAGATGCTTTAACGAGAGAGTCTGCTCCCTGATTCCTGACAGCTATGCCGTATGTCACCGGATCTCCGTCCACTGCATCAAACAGACCAGAGAGGTCTACATTCGCCTTGGACTCATTGACACTCAGAGTGACCGGTTCCGCAGCCTGCACCGGCTGGACCCTGATATTATCGACCGTATAGACAAGCTCATTACTGAGGATATCCCTGTCCATGTCACTGTCATGCATGATCAGCTGAGCCTTGTATGTTCCGTACTGCTCCAGAGACATCGGCTGCTGATATCCGTTCTCGCTTCCCTGTGCATCGATTGTCTGCGTCTGGCCATCCGGGGCCGTCAGGATAAACTGGGCCGGAAAGTCTTTGTTCTGATAGACATCCGGATGCGGGTAGACTTCTCCATGATATACAAACTGTCCGGTCAGCTGGACCTGTGTTCCGATCGGATAAACATCATCATAGCTTACAGGCGAATTGTCGCTCAGCTGGAAGCCCATATCCTTGACATAGACCATATCCACATCGATATGGACATCCTTGCTTCCGTTGCAGATGATCTTCCAGGTACCCTTCGCAGGCGTGATGAGTTTCATTGAGACATATCCGATGCCGCCTTCCACCGGACTTGGCTCATAGGTGATCCATCTGGTATCCGTCGACTGAGGTTCCGGCATGCTGTAGGTCTCAGTCTGTCCGTCCGATGTCATCAGCTGGATATCGGTAAGTCCCGCGATGTCGCCGGATACCGTCAGAGTTGCCTCTGCAACCATGTCCTTGACATTGAACTCGCGGGAACCGGTTCCGTTCTGCATGTCGAAGCCAAGGTCCTCTTCCTGTTCATCGCTTGTCTTGTAGAAATCGCTGAAGACCTTTGAAAAGACCGTACGTGCGCTCTCCGCATCGTCGAGCGCATAAGGGCTGGTCCCGGTCATCTCAGGAATGCTCAGTCCAAGCTGGGAATCGTTCTCATGGCCAGGCACTGCACTCTTGCCGCGCATGATCGCCTTTGCAGAGTTCGCGACAGGCGTGTTTGACTCACTGTGCTTCTTTGCGCTGAGTTCAAGCGCATATACTTTCCAGCTGTTATCCGCCGCATCATTGCAGGCATTCACGATCTCCGGGAAGATCCATCCGTCTCCCTGTCCCGGCGGCATGGGCTCGCCCTTTCCGTTCAGGCTTCCTTCTTCATCCTGTCCGTCGGTCAGAAGGATAACCGCGGCCCTTTTCGGGGCAGCCCCGCCCTTGTGAAGGACATCCATGGAAGCTGCAAGCGCCCGGCCGATATAAGTCTTGGTGTTCTGGTCCTCATAGGAGTCCGCTTCATCGACGGCTTCCTTTGCTGCCTTCTTCTGTTCCGGCGTAACCGTATCTTCCGGCCCGTAGAAGACGCACACAGAATCATCATCTGCCGGAATCACCCCCGCCTCGTCATGATACGCTGCCTCCCCGAAGTGGTTGCCGAAGCCGATCACGGTAAGCTTTGCATCCTGGGCAGGCAGCTTGTCGATGAACATCTTTGCCGCTGTGAAATAAAGCTTCTTCGGGTCATTGCTCTTCATAGTGCCGGAACGGTCCAGCAGAAGGACAAAGTTAACAGGCTCTTCTGTGGCCTGTTCATCACTTGTCTCAGCTTCAGCACTTTGGCCATTCTGTGCCGCGTCAGGTGCGGCCTGCTCTGCATCAGACTGAACCTGTGTGTCTGTCTGCTGCTCGGCATAGCCGGAAAGCGGAAAAACCGCTCCCACAAAAATAAGGACGGCAAATATCCACGCTGTTGCCATCCTAAGTTTTCTCCAGGTTCTTTCTGATTTTTTCACTCTCTTGTCCCCCAATTCGCTGCATCTGTGCATCTGCGCGATATCCACAAGTCGGAGTCCCCGCAGACTGCACTTTGTAGTCAATTATACTGAAGATAAGAGAGAAATCCTACTAGTGGCAAGAATATGTGGGATTTCCATACTGAATTCGCCACTGCCTGGGTGCACTTTTCAGATACTTTATCTGTTTTTCACATGGGATCTTAACACGATGTCTCCCGGATATAGTGATCAAGCATCCTCCCGGATGCTTTCTCCCCCATCACAAAGTAGTCGAGGTTCTGGCTAAAGGCAGCCGAGAACGCTCCGATCACATTTTTCTCAAAGAACGAAACGATCGGTCCGTCTGATAGATAAGGAATCAGCGATACGGATCTTCCCGGGGCGATCAGAAAAGACCATGCCTCTGGCATGGCGATATGGGTTGTATTCCCGATGAAGAATGTCCGGCCGAGGCGCCTCCTGTACCCGGCAAGCGCCTGATGGACCACAGATCCCGGAAGGTGGATGCGGATTCCATTTTCCTCCATGATTCCTGTCTCCGCCATGGAGCGGATGCCCTCCGGAGACACGATCTCGATCGGATGAGCCGCCTGCAGACTGCTGGCATACTGCCAGAACGTATCTCTGATCTCTTCCGGAGCATATGCTCTCACCAGTTCTTCCGTTGCAAGCAGGGTCATGCAGGGAGACGGTACGATCAGATAGAGGCTCTGCGCGGGCTCGCCGCTCTTCAGAAGGTCCCCGATCATCTTCTGTTTCCTTGCAATGGAACTGTCACGGTCCGAGATCCGCTCTGCCAGCGGCAGGACCTTCCGGTAAGCATCCCGGAAAGCATCCGTAAGGGCAGGATCGCCGCTGAAGAACGCTGCGTCGAGACCCGCGCTCAGGAAAAGGACCCCTTTCCCGCTGATGATGTAATAGGGATAGAGAAGACCTGCTCCTTCGGTAAGATCCTCTGAAGTATAAAAGAAACGGATATCGCAGTCGACCGTAATCGCCAGCGGGATCAGGTCATGGAACTTGGATGCGGAATGCAGCCTTTCCGTTCCTGCGAAATCGGGGAAATGAAACAGCAGACGGATATCTCCGCCCCTGCCGAAGATGGTCCGGTACCTGAGAAGGAGCCGGGTCGCCTCCAGCGGAAGAAATGCATCAAGAGGATGTCCGCCCGATGCCCGGATGAACCGGACGATCGCGGAGTTGACGGCATTGCGGCCGCTGACCGGCCTTTGCAGCTTCTCCCGGCCTTCCGGAACGGGGATCTCCATGTCCCCCGGGTCCTCGGTGCGGAAGAATTCTGCCTCCTTCACGGAACCCAGGCACTGCCTGACGATCTCGATGTAGCTGTAAGCGATATCGCTGTACCTGGCCTCATCGAGCGCTCTCAGGATCTGCGTCCTGCCCTCGGGAGTGATCTCAGAATAGGACAGGATCTTCTGCAGTTTCTCCGGGTCCGGAAGCCTCTTTCCCTTCAGGAACTGAAAAAAAGAGGAACGATCGATACCGGTCCGGCGAATGATCTCATTCTTGGAATAGGGAGATCCTTCCAGGACCTCATTCAGCATCTTTCCGAATTCGGTATGTGTCATTCTCGTTCCCCCTTTCATGGAATGGCAGCAGCGGTCAGCCTCTCAGAAGCCTGACCGCCTTCTCGGCATCAAATGTGACTTCGCTGATGTGCTCGGTCTCGATCTCATACAGAGCATTGCCTGCAAGATGTTCCGCAGCCTGCTCCAGGTCGCGGCAGCCCGGACGTCCCTTGTACAGATCGATGATCGCGTCCACTGCATCCGGCGTGACCGTGCACTCTTCTTTTCTCATGCCCATGCGGCGGAGGACCTTCGGAAGGGAATAGTCCCTGAAGATGATCTTCTTCTCGTCGCCGGTATAGTCCGGGATATCGATGACCGCAAATCTGGAGATCAGCGGTTCCGAGATCCTGTTCTTGTCGTTGGCGGTAGCGATCGGATAGACGCCGCCTGTCGGGATCTGGCATTCCATATAATTGTCTGTGAAGCCCAGATTGTCAAGCAGGGTCAGCAGGGTATCCGCCGGATTCCCGTTCTGGTTTTCATTGTCCGCCTTGTCCAGCTCATTGATCACGAAGACGATGTTTGAGGACCCGGTCGCCGCGAAGGCTTCCATGATCCTGCCCGGCCTTGCATTGGAATAGATGCGGGAGGTCCCGGTCAGCGCCTCCGGGTCACGGACGGTACTCATATCGAAGACTGCCGATGGGATCTTCAGGATCCGGGCGACCGCATAGGCGATCTGGCTCTTCCCGGTCCCGGCAGGTCCTGCAAGGAGCAGGCCATAGCTCGGCAGTGTGTGAGTGCGGTTGATCTGGATGATCGTCTCGATGACCCTCTGCTTGACCTTCTCAAGCCCGTACAGTTCCTCGTCCAGGATCCTTCTCGCCCCGACCGGGTCGATCGGATCAAAGTAGGAGCTCTTCCAGCGGATGTTCAGCATCATGGAAAGAGCGCGCTTTGCGTGCCTCTTCTCGTCCGGATTCCCGCCCTCCTGACCGGCGGTGATGATGTTCTTCCTGGCCCACTGGCGGATATTGGCCGGAAGAGTATCTGCACAGCAGTCCATGAAGTTGATGATGTCCGGAAGATCACTCATGGCCATCTGGTCCGGCACTTCTTCCTCCGCTGCCTGAAGGATGGAGGTACGGAGGCGTTCGATCATATACTGCAGGAAGTTGTCCTCGATCGTGGTGAGTCCGCCGCCGTCCTGAGGCGGTGCCACCGCCTTTATCCTGTATACATAAAAGAGATCCCCATCCTGGTTTCCGGACAGCCTGACGGAGATGTGGTGAAGCCCGAGCCAGCTGAACATCTTGCGGAAACGGATATCCGCACTGTCCATGTTCAGACTGGACATGTGGAACTTCGGACCGCCGTCATAATACTCAAAGGCAAGCGAGCGTTCCGGGTTGGTAAAACCGCCGGCGATATGGTGCGGGACCTCTCCCCCGTCCGGTGCCTGCAGGATCAGGAAGACCTTGTGCTTCATGTCCTTTTCATTCTGCGGAGGGAAGATGCGGAAGACCTGCTCCGGGTTCGGACCGCCCTTCTTCTCAAGCTCTGCCCTTTCTGCTTCGGCGTCTCTTCTGCGTGCCTCGGCAGTCGCATGGCGCAGCTTCAGGATCTCCGGGTCCATTGTCTGGTACTTCTTCTTCTCCCGGTCAAGTTCTTCCTTGTGGACCGGGATCACGAGCCCCATCTTCTTCAGGACATCCAGATATTCATCCACCTGGGCATCCGTCACCTCGCCTCCGCTCTCCGCGCAGGCGTCGTTCCAGATTCCCTCAAGCTCCGTCATATAGTGGTCTTCCATGTTCGGGGAGAATGCGAGCCCGTTCTCGCTCAGCACTTCCTCGATTGTCTTCGGTTTTTCCATCTCTCTCCTCTTTTGCCTGCGCAGATCTGCAGATAGTCCTGCTGCGGTCCGTCATACAAAAAACCTGCCACTGGCAGCCTTTTTGCATACATTGGTATATCAAAAAGCCGGACCGCAGCCTGGATCTCCCAGGTGTCACATCTGATGCCTTACGACTCTGTACTCGTCCCCGCTGCGATAATATGGACAGATCTTCCGGTCCTGCATCATAAAGTGATAGTAATCATCTTCATCCATATCTGCCGAACAGAACCATGCCTCTTCATCATCATCGTACTCATAGTAAGCACAGGTATCGCACATTCCTGCCATATTCTATCACCTTTTCACTAAATAAACTGAGATATTTGCCATTCCGCTTTCATCTTCCAAGGTGACGGAACGCCTTGCTGTCCGGACCACATAAATCCGGCTTCTGTCCGGACCACTCACAGCCGGCTGCTGCCGGGATCTCTCAGATCCGGCTGCTGCCGGGATCAATCAAATTTGAGCATCGTAGTCAGGATCCTTCTGACATTCGTCCGGATCTCATCCTCTGTAATATAGCCGTAATCGAATGCTTCCCTCACCCGCTCCGGGAAGCCGGCGCCCATCTTCAGGTCATTTCCGGCCCTGGCCTCGAGATAATGCTCTCCGTTGGTCCACCAGTCGGTCGTCACCATGCCAAGGAAGCCCCACTCGCCTCTCAGGATGTCGGTCAGCAGCTCGCGGTTCTCCGAGGTGTGGATCCCGTTCATCTTGTTGTAGGAGGTCATGATCGTGTAAGGCTGCTCGTGCTTCACGATCAGCTCGAAGGCCTTCAGGTAGATCTCTCTCAGAGCCCTCTCGGAAACCCGGCTGTCCGAATTCTTGCGGTTGGTCTCCTTGTTGTTGCAGCAGAAATGTTTCACGCTGGTGCCGATCTTCTCCGACTGAACGCCATGCACCAGAGCGCCTGCCATCAGGCCTGCGATCAGCGGATCTTCCGACCAGTACTCAAAGTTCCTGCCGCAGAGCGGACTTCTGTGGATGTTGATCGCAGGAGCAAGCCAGACGCCGATGTTGTTCTCCTTGGCTTCCAGAGCCGCCGCTTTTCCGACTTCCGTGACCAGCTCCGTATCCCAGGTGCAGGCAAGCGCAGTCGCGCACGGGAAAGCTGTCGTGCGTATGCCGCACCTGGGCCAGAAGCGTACGCCTGCAGGGCCATCGGCTGTCATGACATCCGGAATGCCATATTCCGGAAGATTGCCGAAGCCATACGTATTGGCCACGCCCGTGTTAGGCTGTCCGCCCATCAGGTCGATCATCTGGTCCAGCGACAGCTGGTCCATAAGCTCATCCATGGTATGTCTGCCATCCGCTACATCCTGCAGCTGGATCCGCTTTCCGCCAAGGGAAGGATCGATGTCTTCGATGAAGGTATGCTTCCTTCTCCCCTTTTTTCCGGTCGGAGATGGAAGGCCGTCCTTCGGGACCGGGGTAAAGAGTTCCGTCTCCGGTCTCTCATGATCATCGGTCGGCAGCTGTTCATAGCTTCCGTCCGCAAGAAGTCTTCTCTGAAGCTTATGCGGTACACATTCCGGTTTTTCCTGTTCGAGGACCAGGTCTTTGTCCAGAGTCCACTCGAACGGGATGCGGAAGCTGTCACGCACATCATTGCCGACGTAGAAACGGTAGGTCCCTGCCTCCAGCAGCCATGCTGACTTCCGCACTTTGCCGAGGTCATCGTAGGAGGCCATGCGGCTGACCGGGAAGGTCAGGTCCAGGGACTGCGCAGCTCCAGGCCCAAGCAGTCCTGTCTTTGCAAAGGCTGCAAGCGTTCTGGACGGCTTGCCAAGTTTTCCCTGCGGGACCTCAGCATATACCTGGACCACGCCTTTTCCGGATACCTGTCCGACATTGGTAACCTTGACGGACAGCAGGATCTTTCCCTCTTCCTCTGAATAGGAAGCAAAAGTCGGCATGATCAGGAAATCGGTGTAGGACAGGCCATATCCGAATGGATAATTGACCTTCTCCTTCATTCCCGGAATCGTCTCAAAGAAGCGGTATCCGACATAGATATCTTCCTCATAGTCAACATAAGACGTGGACTTGTGGAAGCCTGCAGTAGATGGATAATCGTCCAGGTCTTTTGCAAACGTATCGGTCAGATGGCCGGAAGGGTTCACATCACCCACAAGCACATCTGCCATAGCAAGACCGCCTTCCATTCCGCCCTGCCATGCAAGCAGAGCCCCCTGGATCTTCTCATTGTCCCTGATCCAGCAGGTATCGACCATGCCTCCTACGTTCAGAACGGCAATGACCTTCGGGAAGTTCTCCGTAACCATCTGCACCATAGCCTTCTCCGCATCGGTCAGGTAGAAATCTCCTTCCGGGAAGATTCTGGAGGAAAGGTCGAACATTCTCTGCTCATCCGGGGTCAGCTTATAAGAGTCTCCTTCGCTTATGACGGTCCGGCGGTCCCAGCCTTCTCCGGAGAACCTGGAGATCGTGATGACAGCCGTATCCGTGAAGGCTCTCGCCTCTTTCAGCAGGTTCTCCGGAACTGCCGGCTCTATGGTCATACCCGGAGCTGCGCCTTCCGAATACTGCTTCTTCACGTTCTCTTCATAGAACCCGGCAAGTTTTTCGAAGACCTGGACCTTGCCTTCCTTTTCCTTCTGCTGAAACCCCTCGTGCAGATTCCGGATGTAAGCCACCGTCACATCGCCGGATCCGCCGCCGCCTTTCACATAATCGGCGGTTCCCTTTCCGAACAGGGCGATCTTTGCGCCTGACGGAAGAGGAAGCACCTGCCTTTCATTCTTCAGAAGGACCATTCCCTCGGATGCTGCAGCTCTTGAAAGCTGAATATGCTCCTTTGAGCCTGTGACCCTCTTTCCATCCTTCCCAAGCGGAAGGCACGGCTGATACAGAAAACGCTGCCACTTTCCCATGATCTTCTCCCTCTCTCCTTTTTATTTTTTTATTCATAAGTTTACTGTAAATGTGATAACGCCGTCCTTCCATGAGACGGCGATCGTCCCATTCATCTTCCCGACAATGGACTGGGCCATGGAAAGTCCGATCCCATGCCCTGACGTTTTGCTGCTGTGGGACGTATCCCCCCTGTAGAATCTGCGGAAAAACTTACTGTAATCCTCCCCTTTGCCTTCTTTATAGTCGTTTGAGACCAGAAGGAGGGCTCCATTTCTCCCCTTCTTCTTCACCGATACGGACACAGTGCCGCCATCATCACAGTATTTGGAAGCATTGTCGATCAGGATATTGCAGAGTTCCGTCAGAAGATTGCGGTCCCCCGTAGTCGTCACATTCTCCGCGATCTCTGTCTTCAGCTTCTTCTTCTGCTGACTGATGACCGGGTCAAAGGACCTGGCGCTTGCCTCTGCCAGTTCGCTCAGGTTTACCTCGGTCAGCTCGACCTTCTGGGTCTCATTCATCCTGGCAAGCGCCAGCATGGAATTGATAAGTCCGGTCGACCGCTTCACCTGCTCCTTGATGCTGTCGGTCCACTCGCTCTCTCCGTCCATCATCTCGATGACTTCGGTATTGGCGGATATGATCGCCAGCGGAGTCTTCAGCTCATGTCCGGCATTCGTGATGAACTGCTTCTGGCTTTCCATGTTCTCCAGGTAAGGACGGATCGCCCTCTCGGAAAGGCACGCCAGAATGATGCTGAACAGGATCGCAACCGAGAAGCTGATCAGCAGGGTGATCCCTCTCATTGCGTTCTGTCCTTCCACTTCCTGCGTGCATTCCAGAAATCCCGCGGTTACCGTTCCGTCTTCCTTCGGCACGATCTTGTAATAGAAAGAATATCTGCCGTACTTCAGAAGCCCATGGGACTTTTCGAGCTGATAGTGCTGCTCAGCCATACTCTCAGCCGTATCCTGGTCAACTGCCGCAATATGGGAGAGGCTGGACTGAACAATATTGCCCTCTGGATCGAGTGTCACCAGAAAATAGCGCGCCCGGAATCTGCTCTCAGTCGTGAACTCGATATTGCCGGTCACCGAATCTCCGAAATTGCGGACATCCCGCACCAGTTTTTCGAGAAGACTGTCCTTGTCAGAGGAGACCTCGGTATAACCTGGACTGTCCTCTTCAGCCGGCTTCGTCATCACCGTCCCGCCATCAGATCCATTCCCTGCCTCTTCCGTCTCATCGAAGCTTTGTGTTTCCGTTTCCGCCATGCCAGAGGTCCCATTGTGATCGATGATATAGGAGATGGTCAGGTCCAGGCTTCGGTTCAGCTGCCGGAGAGACAGGAAACGAAACCCGAGGTCGATGAGCAGAAGCAGAATGATGATCGCGGAAAGGCCTGTCAGGATAAAACGTCTTTTCAGTTTTCTCTTCATCAGCTTTCCTCCAGTCTGTAGGGTCCTCCCTTCTCCCCGTCGATCACCAGATTACCTGTCACGGCATCCAGCTTGCTTTTCAGATAGGAGATGTACATCCAGACGACTCCTTCTTCTGCCTTCGGGTCATCCTTCCATACTTTATCGATGATCTGGGAAGTCGTCATCGCCTTGCCCGGATTGAGCATCAGAAGTTCCATCAGCTCCATCTCCTTCTGGGAAAGGCGGACCGAATTCTCAGCTTTCAGTTCAGATACGGTCGTATCAAGACGTACATTGCCGAAGGAAAGGACCTTCGGTGTATAGGAATCCATGCGTCTGGTCAGAGAACGGATCCTTGCAGCCAGCTCCGCGATCGCGAAAGGCTTGGTCAGATAGTCGTCCGCTCCGGCGTCAAGGCCTGCGACCCGGTCGCTGACCTCCGCTTTGGCCGTCAGCATAATGACAGGCGTCACATCACCCGAAGCCCGGATCTTCGTGAGCGCCTCGATCCCGTCCATGACAGGCATCATGATGTCCAGGACCATGCAGTCATAGGTATTGGAAGCAGCCAGATCCACCGCCTCCAGGCCATTATCAGCCACATCCACTTCATATTTCATATGTGTGAGGACAGCCGCCACCGCTCTCGACAGCTGCTGCTCATCCTCGGCTAGCAGAATTCTCATTGTTTCAATCCTCTCCTGGTTTCTTGTCTATAGTCTGATCTTCCGGCCTGATCCGGCCTGATTCTGCTGAGATCGGTGCAGGTCTCATATCTGCCGCCGCAGCTTTCCAGATTCCCACATCTGCTGCTCATTCGTCCTCCCGCATCAGGTTCCGGATGGTCTGCATGGACAAATCGCAGCCCGCCAGTTCATCCGCGCACCGCTTCAGTTCCTGCCCGATCAGCTCCGGGTCCTTGATGTGTTTCTTGTACTTGAGCTGATGTTCGAGGCTCGCCCAGGAATCCATGGCGATCGTCCTCAGCTGGATCTCGATGTAGTAGTGCCCGGGATTCTGTCCGTCGACATCCTCATAGGGAACCTGACGGTCCAGGATCATATGATAGCTGCGGTATCCATTCGGCTTCGCATGGCGGATATAGTCTTTCTCCGCCACCACCTGTACTCCGGGAAGACCCTTCATATAATCGATGATCTGATAGATATCATCCCGGAATCTTGTGATCACACGAAGCCCGATGGAGTCCGTCATGATCCTGAGCGCACTCTCCGGAGTCTGCGGAACTCCTTTTCGAACACACTTCTCCAGCATGCTGTCTTCCGACTTGACCCTGGCAAGCAGATGCTCATAGATGCCGTCTCCGGTCTCCTTTTTTATCTTCTCGTTATACTCTGAAAGCTCTCCTGTGATCTGATCCATCACCAGATGAAGGGTTTCCTCATACTTTCCATATATCATGACTGTGCCTCTTGCTTCATTGCGACCTTCGCGGATCTCTCCCATAGCCTGTGTTCCGATACCGCATATTAATGATGTTGGGGTTAAAAGTACCTTTTGACCCTGTCATATTACTCTGAAAATATGTCCATCCGATTAAATATCTTACCATATTTCATATTTTCCGTTTGGAACATTTTAAAGACTGAAAAGGGTGTCCGGAGACCGGACACCCTTCGGAAAAACATATGAAATTGTACGACCGGTCAGCCCTTTACAGCTCCGGCAGCAAGTCCGCCGACGATGTTCTTGGACAGGATCAGATAGACAACGATCACAGGGAAGATGGAGAACGCGATCATCGCGTAGACCTGGCCCATATCAAATTTCAGCCAGTCAGCTGCACGCAGCTGAGCGATCAGGATCGGGAGCGTCTTCGTGTTGTCCTTATGAAGGATCAGGGACGGAGTGAAGTAATTATTCCAGCTCGCGACGAAAGTGAAGATTGCCTGAACTGAAATTGCCGGCTTCATCAGCGGGATCGCCACTGTGTTGAAGATCCTGACCTCTCCCGCGCCATCGATCCTTGCAGCTTCCAGAAGTTCTCCCGGAAGGTTGCTGTCCATATACTGCTTCAGGTAGAAGAATGTAGCCGGAGCAGCGATCGACGGAACGATCAGCGGGATGAAGTTGTTCTCAAGGCCCATACCCTGAACTAACTTGACAAATCCAAGGGCAGTAACCTGAGTCGGTACGCACATGATGCCGAGGATGAAAGTAAAGACCGCCTTTCTTCCTGCAAACCTGTATGCGTGGATCGCATATGCAGTCATGGTTGAGAAGTAAGTGCTCAGAAATGCGGACAGACCTGCAATGATCAGTGAGTTGACCATACCTCTCACAACCGGAAGCGATCCATGAAACAGATTATAGAAGTTCGTTCCCAGATACTTTCCCGGTACTACCGTAAATCCGCGTCCAAGTTCCGCATTGGATCTGGTTGCATTGATAAACAGCACGTAGAACCAGAACAGGCAGATAAATGAGATAATGATCAGCACAATATAAGCGATGACCCTTCTCGCGTGGATCGAACTACCGGAACCTTTTTTCTTAACAGATGTTCCTGCCATCTCTCATCCCTCCTCACTGTACTTCGTCCTTCGCGGTCACGCGGAAGACGATTGCGCTCAGGATTCCGGTGAGAATCAGGAGCATTACGGACAGAGCACCAGCCATACCAAAGTTCTTGGAATACAGATGCTTGTTCAGGTACATGATCAGCGTCATCGATGACCTCATCGGATCTCCGCTGCCGTTCGTCAGAATCTGCGGTACATCGAACATCTGCAGGCCGCCGATCAGAGAAGTGATCAGGACATAGATGAAGATAGGTTTCAGAAGAGGAAGCGTTACCTTCCAGAAGATCTGACCCGGCGTAGCGCCGTCAACTTCGGCCGCCTCATAGAGGGAATCCGGAATCCCCATCATGCCGGCCATCAGAAGGATCGTCGTATTGCCAAACCACATCAGGCAGTTCATGAAGCCTACCAGGCCTCTGACTGATCCGATGTGTGCCATGAAATCATATTTGTCTTTGAAGATATGCATGGAGATCAGGATCGAGTTGACCGGGCCGCCCTTTGAGAACAGGGTGAAGAACAGCATGGAGAATGCCGCTGCCATGATCAGGTTCGGCAGGTAGATCACGGTCTTGAAGAATCTCTGTCCTTTCAGCCTGAGCTGCGGGTTTGTGAACCATGCAGAAAGAAGAAGGGAAAGGACGATCTGAGGCACAAAGCCCAGGATCCACATGATCATCGTGTTGCCGAAATACTTTCCGAGATCTCCGCCTGTCAGCAGCTTTCCATAGTTTGCAAGTCCTACAAAATTCGGACCGACCTTTTTCAGACCGGACATGTAGTTTTCAAAGAAACTGTTATAGATTGTTGTGACAAGAGGAATCAGCTGGAAGATGACGAATACTACTGCAAACGGGATCAGGAAGATATAACCCCAGCGGTTATATCTGCTGACGACGCTCTTCTTTTTCTTCATATCTTTGTCTCCTCCGGACATCATCTTTCAGATGCCCCTCAAATCAGTGAATACAAAAAGCCTGCCACCGGCAGCCTTATTGCATACTTGGTATTAAAAAGGAGCCTGCCCGTCTGGGCAGGCTCCACATCAGCTTCGCTCAACTGTCATCAGTTATTCTCAGTTTCTGATCAGTCAGTGGTCAGCTCCGGATACTTCTCAACGATAGCGGTCTTGAACTGTGCAAGTGCATCGTCATAAGAAGCGTTGCCATCGAAGTAGTTCTTCATAGCGCCCTGGAACTCTTCGTTGCAGCCCTGATCGTACGGAGAAGTCTTGCTCATATCAACGTTCTCAGCGCCTGCTGCAAGTGCCTCATACGGGTTCTGTCCGCCAAGGACTGCAAGGTTTCCGGACTCATCAGCTGCAAGTGCTGCAAGGACGTCCTTGTTGTTGACGCAGTCAGAATCCTTCTGAGCGATATCCTTCATGACATCGTCGTTGGTGGTCATGGTAAGGATGATATCCTTTACAAGAGTCGGGTTGTCGGTTCCCTGTGCTGCGCAGATCCATGTGCCGCCCCAGAAGAAGCCCTGCGGTCCGGTGGTAAGTCCCCATCCGCCCTGAGCTGCGATGGACTTTTCATCATCTGCATGCATGGAGAAGTTGATCAGCCAGGCCGGCCCGAAGTAGCAGAATACCTTGCCGTCCGGATAGAAGCCCTTGGACCAGTCATCAGACCAGAGATCTGCGGTCGTGGTCTCGCCAGCGTCTACCTGAGCCTTGGAATCGTCGACCCACTTCTTGATGTTGTCATCAAGGGTAACCTTGCCATCAACGACCCACGGAGTGGTTACATTGTTGGAATATACACGATAGGTATCGTTGACGGTGGAGGTCATCAGATATCCGGCTTCCTTCATCTTTGCAGCGGTCTCGTTGTAGGCAGCCCAGTCAGCTACAGCCTTCTGAACTTCTGCCGGATCATCGGATCCAAGGACTTCCTTGGCTGCTTCACGGTTGTAGATCAGTCCTGCGGAGCAAGCCTGCCAGGAAGCTGCGCGAAGGTCACCGTTAGCATCGGTAACGATATCCTTGGTGTACTGATACTGCTTGGAGAGATCCTCGTCGGTGATTCCGAGATCCTTCAGCGGCATTGCTACGTTAGCGTCCGCGTCAACATACTTCAGAGCGTAGTCAGCTTCGATCAGGAAGATATCTACCTTGTCATCTGCAGCAGCGTCAACGTTGCCCGGAAGAACGGTGTCCAGATTGTTCTGATATGCGTTGTCATCAGACGGAGTGATGATCCAGTTGACAGTAACATCGCCGATCTTTCCGTGGGTATCATCGGTTGCTTCATATCCAGGATAGTGGTCTGTGATCCTGCTCTTGAACTCCTCGTTCCAAACCTCGATGTTGAGGACCTTGCCCTCATCTGCTCCAGCAGCTGCCTCGGTCTCGCCTGCAAATGCGGCAGTCGGAAGGACCATGGCGCCTGCAAGGACCAGGCTGACCAGTGCCATCATGCGTTTTTTCATCTTGAATACCTCCTCGTTATAATGAGTCCGTGAGTTGTTTGACTTTTTTTCGTTTTTCAGCTCCAACTCACTAAATCGTTTTCGTAACTATATAGTAGTGCAATTGTCCCAATTCGTCAACACCTCTGGACAGACAAAAAACATGGTGTTTTTTTGTGCAAAATGTATAGCATGCAGTTAACATATTATGAGATGGAGAGCATTTTTGTACTTTTTTCAAAACCAGGCTTCTTCTTCCTGCCCTGTTTTCGAAAACGTATTCGTCCTTATTTCGGGATCGCTTGTTGACCACTTCAACGAAACCGCTTTCGATATCCCGTGTTTTATGTTGATTTTCACGGAGTTTCGGAGCCGCTGCTGGTCAGAACAGAAAAAGCCGCCGCAGCGGTCATCCATGCCAGGACTTCCGCTGCAGCGGCTTCACTTATCGCCAGGGATCTGTCTTTATTCCTTCTTTGCAGCTTCCGCTTCCGCTGCTGCCTTTTCAGGATCGTCAAAGATCTCATCCATCGTATGCCAGCCAAGGACTGCGCACTTTACACGGGACGGCATATGGGAGACATCGATCAGCGCTCCTGCCTCTTCCAGTTCTTCATGCTCTTCTTCCGTGATATGGCCTTTGATCATGCGGAGAAAGATCTCGGAAAGGCGCTGAGCCTCCTCCTTGGTCCTGCCGATGACCAGATCCAGCATCATGTCGGCGGAAGCCTGGGAGATCGCGCAGCCGTCGCCGAGATATGCTCCGTCAACGATCTTGCCATCCTCAACCTTCAGTTTCAGAACAATGTCATCGCCGCAGCTCGGATTGACGCCTTCCAGCTGGAAGTTTGCATCCGGAAGCTCATGCTTGTGAGCCGGATGAAGGTTATGATCTGTAAGAATTTCGTTATAGAATGTGTTCTGCATCTTGTTACCTCTTATCGGTCTGCGTAGCCCATCCGGGTCCGGAGAGTACTAAGGCTTTCAATAAAGCGATCGATCTCTTTCTCTGTATTATAGAAGCCAAGCGAGCACCTTGTTGTGTTCGGAACACCCAGGAACTTGAGAAGCGGCTGCGCGCAGTGATGGCCTGCTCTCACGCAGACTCCATCCTCATCCATCATGGCCGCGATATCATGCGGATGGACTCCGTCCACCTTGAAGGTAATGATGCCATGGTGTTCTTCCGCCTTGTCCGAGCCGAGGACCGTGATATGCGGAACTTCCCTGATCTTCTCCATCGCATACCTGGTCAGCTCCAGCTCTCTCTGCTCAATGAATTCCCATCCGATCTTATTATAGTAATCAATTGCCGCATGAAGGCCGACCGCTCCGCCCGCATTGACGGTTCCTGCCTCAAACTTATGAGGAAGCTCGGTCCAGGTCGCCCCTTCGGTCGTGACATAATCGATCATCTCTCCGCCGCGAAGGAACGGATCCATCTTGTCGAGGAGCTCTCTCTTTCCATAGAGGACGCCGATGCCCATCGGAGCCAGCATCTTGTGGCCTGAGAATGCATAAAAGTCGACATCAAGGTCCCTCACATCGACCGGCATATGCGGAGTGCTTTGTGCTCCGTCTCCCACGAAAAGGGCTCCTTGCCCGTGTGCGATCTTTGCAAAAGTCTTCAGGTCATAGCATCTGCCCAGGACATTGGAAAGATGGGTCATGCACACCAGTTTCGTATTCGGGGTCAGTGCCTTGCGGAAAGTCTCCTCCGTGATCGTGCCGGCCTTGTCCGGATACAGATAGTTCAGCTTAGCCCCGGTCTGCTTTGCCGCCATCTGCCAGGGAAGCATATTGGAATGATGTTCCACGATGGTGACCAGGATCTCATCCCCTGCTTTCAGGTTTCCGAGAGCCCACGAGTATGCCACCAGGTTCAGAGATTCCGTAGCGTTCCTTGTGAAAACGATCTCCTCGGTGCTCTTCGCCCCGATGAATTTTCTGACCGCTTCCCTTGCATCCTCATAGGCATCCGTCGCTTCGACCGAAATTCTGTAGAGGCCCCTGAGCGGATTGGCATTCATCGTCTCATAGAACCTCTTCACCGCATCGATCACGCACTGCGGTTTCTGGCTGGTCGCGGAATTATCCAGATAGGCGAACTCATCCGAGATCAGAGGAAAATCCGCGCGGACCTTGTCGATCATATCCTGTGTTATCATCATAATAGTTTTCCTTATACCGCTTCTATCCCTTACTCGCTCAGATTCCTGTCGAGATTCTGTGCCAGGTAGTTTTCTACGTTCTCACGGACGGTCTGGCTGTCGATCAGATGAACGACTGACGCAACTCTCGCATCTGCCATCATCTCATAGACAGCTTCCTTCTCCATTCCCCTCGACTCAAGGTAGAACAAGGTATTCTCATCCAGTCTTCCGATGGTAGCTCCGTGGTTGCCGACAACGTCCTCCTCGGTGCAGAGGATTACCGGAAGCGTCTGGTTGCGGACCGTATCGTCCATCATCAGGACGTCTTCCTTCTCGTTGCCGACCGATCCAGAAGATCCCTTCTTCAGATCGATGGTTCCGCGGAAGACCTTCTTCGCCTGGTCGCGGAGGACACCCTTGGCATCGATGTCGCAGGTAGTCTTTTTGCCGGTATGGTTTGCGAAATAATTGATATCCAGAGTTCCTTCGCCCTTTACACGGTATCCGATGTCAGCCTTCAGGGATGCCTGATAGCCTGCCAGGTCAGACTGCACGCCAAGATAGGTGTGACCTCCGTCCAGCACCAGGTGGATCATCTCGATCCTTCCCTGGTCCTCAACCCTGCCGCCGATATCATTCAGGAAGGTATAGCCGCTGCCCAGTCTCTGGATCTGGATGATCTTCAGGGTAGCGCCGGTCTCTACCAGATAGCGGGTCTGGACTGCCGCAAAGCCTTCTGCATCCTGACCGGAAGCAAAGTCCTCGACTACGGTAACCGCGGCCCCTCTCTGAGCCTTCAGGAAGACTGCATTGACCGCTCTCTTCCCCGCCTGATAATCAAAATTCAGAACGACCGGATCCGAAACTTCCTTGTCCCGGTCAGCCGTATATACCTGGACCTGAGGCTTTGACTCCGTGACCAGAGTGGTCATATCCTTGCCCATTCCGGTCTGCTGCTCCGGCAGATCTGCCATGGAAAGAACGGACTTCTCTACGCCTGCAGGAATCTGGTCCTTGATCTCGGCTCCGCCTGCAGGGTCAACGCCCTCCATAAAGCCGTTGTTCATCTTCAGCCAGTACCATGTGATCGACGGAAGACGATTTAATGTCATATTCATGATTCTTTCCTCCATACCGCTGCCAGGCCGGGCTCCCGGCCGCATGCAGCTCTCAATCACATTCAGCCGTTTGTTCCCTTCATCTCGAGGCGGATCAGGTTGTTCATCTCGACCGCGTACTCAAGAGGAAGCTCTTTTCCGACGTTGTCTGCAAATCCGGATACGATCAGTGCTCTCGCGTCATCTTCCGGAAGGCCGCGGCTCATCAGATAGAAGACCGCATCATCGGAGATCCGTCCGATCTTTGCCTCATGTCCGACATCCGCCTGCTGGGTCTTGACGTCCATAGCCGGGATCGTATCGGACCTGGACTCGGAATCCAGCATCAGGGACTGACAGGAGGTGGAGGACTTGCTGTTCTTCGCCTGCGGGTTGATGACGACCGCGCTGCGGAAGGTCGAGATCCCGCCGCTCTTGCTGATGGATCTGGTGTTGACGACGGAAGTGGTGTCCGGTGCGTTGTGGACGACCTTGCATCCGGTATCCAGATTCTGTCCGTGTCCCGCAAATGTGACACCCGTGAATTCGGAGCTTGCGCCTCTTCCGGCAAGCACGCTCATCGGATACAGATAAGAGACATGGGACCCGAAGGACCCGGAGACCCATTCAATCTTGCCGCCTTCCTGGACCAGTGCTCTCTTGGTGTTCAGGTTGTACATGTTCTTGGACCAGTTCTCGATGGTCGAATAGCGGAGTGTCGAATTCTTTCCGACGAACAGCTCAACGCAGCCTGCATGCAGGTTTGCGACATTGTACTTCGGTGCGGAACATCCCTCGATGAAGTGCAGGTATGCATCATCCTCCACGATGATCAGGGTATGCTCGAACTGACCAGCTCCCTTGGCGTTCAGTCTGAAATATGACTGAAGCGGGATCTCCAGATGGACCCCCTTCGGAACGTAGACGAAGGACCCGCCTGACCAGACGGCTCCATGAAGGGCCGCAAACTTGTGGTCGGTCGGGGGGACCAGCTTCATGAAGTGGTCCTTGATCATGTCCGCATAAGGGCCTCTCAGTGCGGACTCGATATCGGAATAGACGACGCCAAGTTTCTCGGCGAAGTCCTGAACGTTATGATAGACCAGCTCGGAGTCGTACTGAGCTCCGACGCCCGCCAGGGACTTCCGCTCGGCCTGCGGGATCCCCAGTCTTTCGAAAGTATCCTTGATCTCCTCCGGAACCGCGTCCCAGTCGTTGGCCATCCTGGTATTCGGACGGACATAGGTAGCGATGTGCGCCATATCCAGTCCCTCGATGGACGGGCCCCAGTCCGGCATCTTTGTGTGATTGTAGATCTCGAGAGATTTCATGCGGAAATCATGCATCCATTCCGGATCATTTTTCTCCCTGGAGATCTGCTCGACGATCGACGGGTCCAGGCCTTCCTCGATTCGGTATGCGTCTTTCTCGTCATACCGGAAGTCGTACATAGACCGGTCAATATCTTCAACGTATGTCTTCTCTGCCATCTTACTTTTCCTCGAAACGGGTGAATCCCTTCTCATTGATCTCGTCAACCAGCTCTGCTCCGCCGTCCTCGACGATATGGCCGTTCACAAGAACATGGGTTGCATCGACATGAAGAGATTCCAGGATCCTGGTGGAATGGGTGATGATCAGGAGTGCTCCGTCCTTATCCTTCTGGAACTCTCTGACGCCGGAGGAAACGGTGCGGACTGCATCGACGTCCAGGCCGGAGTCAGTCTCGTCAAGGATCGCCAGCGACGGCTTCAGCATCAGCATCTGCAGGATCTCTGCCTTCTTCTTCTCGCCGCCGGAGAACCCGACGTTCAGATCACGGTCCGCATAGGACGGATCCATGTCGAGGACCTTCAGCTTCTGCTCGATCTCCTTCTTGAAATCCCAGAGGCGGATCCTTTTGCCGGACCTCTGCTCAAGAGCGGTGCGGATGAAATTGGAAAGGCTGACGCCCGGAACCTCGATCGGGCTCTGGAAGGACATGAAAAGACCTTCCTTTGCACGCTCATTGACGGAAAGGTCCTCGATATTCTTTCCGTTGAAGAAGATGGTTCCTGCGGTCACCTTATAGTGAGGATTGCCCATCAGAGTATTGCCCAGGGTGGACTTGCCTGCTCCGTTCGGTCCCATGAGGACATGAGTCTCTCCGCGGCCGACGGTAAGGTTCAGGTCATGAAGGATCTCATTGTCGTCTACGCTGACATTGAGTCCCTGAATTTTCAGTAAAGGTTCCATGGCTGTTTCCTTTCATTCCTGGCCATAAAGCATGGCCGAATCCGGCATCTCTGCCGTATGTATGGATAACGGGATCTTACTGAGGATCTTCTCCGTAATCTCCCGGAAAAACAAATCCCAGTAAAATGCTGTGATTTCAAACAGTGTGATTATAATATGAGTAGTTTTGAATTGCAACCTTATTTCTCCGGCGCACTTTGTCCGTCGGTCGAAATATGTATTTTTCCAGAGACAAGTCGGCTGATCTACGCGAGATGCAGCATGACTTCCGTGAAAAGCAGCCCTGTCAGGGCTCCTCCGATGTGTGCCTGCCAGGCGATGCCAGGTGCAAAGTTGATCGCAAGGTTGATGATGATCGTCAGGACCAGGCTGCGGAGATCTCCGCTCCCATATGTGAAGGAGATAAGGGCATAGGAGAACATCAGGCCGTAGAGGCCTCCTGAAAGGCCGACCGAATACCGGTTTTTTGACACGGCCAGTTCCAGAAGGCTTCCCCCTGTGACCGACCCGAACAGGATGACTGCAAACCAGAGATGACCGTACAGTTCCTCCAGCGCAGAGAGAGCATAGAGAGAATAGAGGTTCACAAGCAGATGCCAGGCCTCTATATGAGTAAATCCGACCGTAAGGAGACGCCACCACTGCCCTCTAAGGATTCTCTCCCTGTCATAGCAGCCGCAGGACACAGCCTTCTTCAACCGCCCCGCGCTTCCCTTCCCGGTGCGGATGACCAGAAAGACAAGGGCGCACAGAACAAGGGCGGCCGTCATGACAGGCCGCCTGGTCAGTTTCTCATTGAAGAATGTGCTTCCGCCGTAATTGTAAGCGGTCATCAGCTCGAACATGTACATATGGAAGTTCCTTTCTTCTCAGGCTTCCTTTCCGCTCAGTCTTGTCGCGGCCCAGTAAGCTCCCATGGAGCTGTCCGGCTGAGAGGTGACGTCATCCGACAGATAGCCGTCAAGCCCGCAGGATGCCGGGTCCCAGTTTCTGGCCTGGTCCGTTGTCCCGAACTCCACTTCCGCATACCAGAATTCGGTCGGCAGTCCTTCGTCAACACGATTGACCTCAAGGAAAAGGCCGTCCGGAAGGCGGTAAGTCTTTCTGACCTTTTTTATGAGGGGCAGTCCGATCAGGTCCTCGAGTTCCTCAAACTTGTCTTTCGGAATGCTCAGCTCGATCTCCTTGCGGGAGAGACCACTGTCGCGGCTGACCGACTTGAAGCAGAGAACATATTCCGTCCTTCCGCCCGTCTCAGCTTCTTCGCGGATCCTGACGGTAGGGCGTACGGTCACGTATCCCTGCCTCATCAGCTGCTCTTTCTCAAGAGGCAGATCAGCCTCAGGCCAGCCAGTTACCATCCACTTGCGTTCGATCTCCATTGCTCTGTATCCTCCGATGATGATCTCTGCTTTCCCCATGTCATCTGTACCGCTTTCTGTCAGATGGCCAGCGGCCGCTCAGATCAGTCTTTCTTCACAGTATCCCGCTCACGAAGATCTCGGTCCCGATCGCCAGAAGGATGACGCCTCCCAGGACCGAAGCCTTTGTGGACAGCTTCATTCCGATCTTCTTCCCAAGCTCCAGTCCTGCCATGCAGATGCCCTGGGTCACAGCCGCTATGATCAGGCAGCAGATGCAGGCCTGAAGAGCTGTATATCCGGAGATGGTGAAACCGGTGGAAAGGGCATCGATCGAAGTGGCGATCCCCTGCATGAGAAGAGTCCCCGAAGAGACTTCCTCTTCCTCCTCTACCGCTTTTCCGGTCAGTCCTTCATACAGCATCTTACCGCCGATATAGGCCAGCAGGGCCAGGGCGATCCAGGGAATAAACTTCTGAAAAGCCGTAAAATACGTCACCAGCTGATGGACGCAGAACCAGCCGATCATGGGCATGGCATACTGAAAACCTGCATACACGCCCGCGACCGCCGTCATCCTGCCTGGTCTCATATGAGGTTCGCGAAGACCATTGGCACAGGATACAGAGAACGCATCCATAGCCAGTCCGACTCCGAGAAGAATGCTTTTGAAGATGAAAGGAAATCCCATAGCCTGTCCTCACGCAAAAGCCTGCCGCTGGCAGCCCTTTATTGCATACTTTAGTATACAAAAAGCCTGCCGCTGGCAGCCCTTTTGCATACTTAGGAATACAAAGATATCCGGATAATCAGATATCCGGATATCGCACAGCAGTGTATATATCAAAGTGCAGCTGACAGGACTTGAACCTGCACGGTCTCCCACTGGAACCTAAATCCAGCGCGTCTGCCAATTCCGCCACAGCTGCCTGGCCAGGGTGCTCCCTGTCTTCAGCATGAAGTTATTATAAACATTCTGCTGATATAAGACAAGCCGCCACACTGATGTGACGGCTTGTACCCGAATACTGGCAATATGAGGCATGGGGGATTCGAACCCCCGACAACTTGATTAAAAGTCAAGTGCTCTACCACCTGAGCTAATACCCCAGATATAAAAAATGGCCTCTGCCAAGCTGGGCTAACCGGATTCGGACCGGTGAATGCAGGAGTCAAAGTCCTGTGCCTTACCGCTTGGCGATAGCCCAATAGGTAAGGGTGGGTACAGGGATTCGAACCCTGGGCCTCCAGAGCCACAATCTGGCGCGCTAACCAACTGCGCTATACCCACCATAAGTATTAGGAGCTTCGCACTCCGAGCGAGCCTGAAGGGATTCGAACCCCCGACCCACGGCTTAGAAGGCCGTTGCTCTATCCAACTGAGCTACAGACTCAAAAAGCGGGTGATGGGAATCGAACCCACGTATCCAGCTTGGAAGGCTGGTGTTCTACCATTGAACTACACCCGCAAAAGTGAAACGATAGATTGTTAATACTTGAAATCTCGGGGTGACAAGATTCGAACTTGCGACTTCCTGCTCCCAAAGCAGGCGCTCTAGCCAAACTGAGCCACACCCCGGAATCTTGGGAAACTTGGAATTCTTTGTGTTCTCACTGCCTTTTCCCTCAAGCACGAAACACATTATATTCTCGGCCCCAGGGAATGTCAACCCCGATCTAAAATTTTTTTTGAAGATTTTTCAGGAGATTTTTCAGGATCTTTTCAGAGTCTCACAGACTCTTCAGTTCGGCCTTCGGCGGCTGCTCCAGAAACAGTGTCAGGACGATGTAGGTGGGCTCCCGCCCCTGCTGTCTCGGGAATGTCATGCTGCCCGGGTTCAGGATCAGGACCTTCGGATCTGACTCATCCAGGACCGGCCGGTGGGTATGGCCGCAGATCGCCACATCGCACTGCCGGGCTCTGGCCTCATAGAGCAGCTCCGACGTCCCGAAGCTGACGCCCAGCTCATGTCCGTGAGCCAGCAGGATCCGGTGGCCTGCGATCTCGATGACCTGTTCATCCGGGAATCTGCCCGGTTGATCGCAGTTTCCCTCAGCAAAATATGCCGGGATGTCTTTCCCGATCCCTGAATACCGGCGGAATTCCGCCTCCGTCTCCTGCAGGTCCCCCGCATGGATCAGACCATCGACCGGGTCTTCCCGCTTTACGGCTTCCGCCGCGTTGTCGTCCCAGCCGTGTGTATCGCTCATCACCAGTATCTTCATAGCTCAGGCAGCCCTCCAAAAAGTGAACATCTCGCAGATGCAGTACTGTTTTTTCTCATCGTCCCATCTTTTCCGACAGATAATCATGCATGGCCTTGAAAGCCTTTCCCCTGTGGCTGATGGCATTCTTCTCCTCCGGAAGAAGTTCCGCAGAAGTCTTCCCGTACTCCGGCAGAAAGAAGATCGGGTCGTAGCCAAACCCATGCTTTCCTGCCTGATGGTAGGCGATCCGTCCTTCCATCTTTCCTACGATCGTCTTCACAGTCCCGTCCGGCCATGCGCAGCAGCACGCGCAGACAAACCTTGCAGATCTGAGCACGCCTGGATCGCCGTTCTCACCGGCTCCCGGGCGGTATTCTTCCCCATCCGCCAGGAAGAATTCCGAGCCTTCTCTGGAAAGAGGCATCTTCCCGGCCTCCTCCCTGCCTCGGCAGTAATCATTCACCCGGTCGATCAGAGTGCGGTTCTTCAGGTCGTACGAAGTATCTTTGCCGAGGTACCTGGCGGAATAGATCCCCGGTTCGCCCCTCAGGCAGTCGATCACAAGCCCGGAATCGTCGGCGATCGCCATCTGGCCGGAAGCAAGGGCTACCGTCCTCGCCTTGATCTCCGCATTCTCCGCAAATGTTCTTCCGTTCTCATGGATCTCAGCAGAGATCCCGGCTTCCGCCATCGAGACGATCTCGAGATCCACATCCGAAAGGATCTCCCTGATCTCGATCATCTTGTTCCTGTTGCCGGTCGCAACGATCATCCTCTGTCCCATGATTCTTCTCCTGTATTCTTCTCCCGTATCCTTCTCCTGTATCCGATATCCTGTCATCGCGTCATGTTCCGTATCATACCGCATCGCGCATTTTCTTTCCGTCAGCTGCAGGCTGTATAGATCTTCATGCATACGTTCGTCCCGTAGGCATCCTGCGTGCGTTCCCAGCTGTGTCCGTCCGGACTGATGTAGCTCTCCCTGCCTTTCGTTGAGACGTTCTGCGTATACCGGTCTTTTTTCACTTCCACCGCGACCGGCTTGTCCTGCCCCGGGCTGAAGATCCTTACGATCACAGCGAACTTCTCTCCCGCCGCAAGCCTCACCGCCCGTTCCGCGTTGACCGTGTAGAAGCCGGGGGTCTCCAGATATGCCGTCGCCAGGGCTATGCTCCTCTGCCCGCAGCTGGTCCGGTCTCCTTTTGGCAGCACAAGGTCTTTCCCGCTTTCAAAGTCAGGGACAAGAAAGATGCTTACGGTCGTCGCATTTCCGACCGAATAAAGTCCGACAGCTTCTATGGTCTGGTCCAGATCTGAGACAAAGACGCCGGCAAAGTATGCCTCAGGGCTTCCATAGCCCTGCCTGGCCTGCCAGCCAAGCCTGTCCTGTTCAAGAACATGACGGTCTTTGGCAGCTTCGGCAGGCTGCACATCCGTATAGGCGATTCCGCCCTTCCGGAAGAGATTCCGGTCCTCATAGGATACATAGAAGATCCCGTCCTCACCGAAACCGCTGCCCCAGGTATTCTGGCAGATCCATGCCCCGTCTTCCTCTGGCCTGATCAGGAAATTCTCCTTAGGATAAGTGTCGTCCCAGCCGAGGACCAGAATATCATGGTCCAGCTTCTCGGTCATCGGGTCGAAGTAGCCGGATGTCTTTTCATTATAATATGCTCTCCGCGGATCATCTGTGTGCGCGCGGTCCATGGTCAGCGATGACTGCACCGGCCCGTAGCGATAGATCATGCTGCGGATCTCTTCCTGGGACATGCCCCTCAGAAGCCGCATCTCCGAAGCCCTGGCCGCTGGCTTCAGCCCCTCTGGGGATATCCCGTCGCCGTACGGATCTTCCTCCTCGGTGACCGGTCCCTTATCGTCCGCCAGGTAGGACATGATCATGCTGTAGTCTCCCCCGTCATCCTGGCCGGCGTCAAACCCGTTCTGCATGGAGATATGATCTGCTGAGAATTCGATCTCCTGTCCCGGGCGCAGAGACGCCTCCAGAGCCTCAGCTGCTGCAAGCGCCCAGCAGGTCCCGAGGGAGCCCTGGCTTCTCACGGCCGGCTTCTTCCCATGATCAGCCCAGGAAAAACGGGCCGGCAGCAGAGAAGGCAGATCCGAAAACACTGCCTCGGCGGCATAGGTATAGCGGTGTCCTTTCCCGAAGTCCGATCCCGGTCTCCCGTACAGCATCTCTTCCGCTGAAAGCCAGCCGGTATCCTGTAA
>DLFD01000027.1:48110-74646 GCA_002482005.1 Lachnospiraceae bacterium UBA7729
TAAGGTAACCAGGCAGCTCTCTTTTGCCGCTGAAAGCCAGCCGGGATCCTGTAAGGCCGCCAGGCTTCCGGCTGCAGCGGTATTTCCCGGTGCAGCCTCCCCCGGCACTGCTGCCGCTTCCCGGATTCCTTCTGCCTGCTCACAGGCTTGCAGACTTACAGTTCCCGCGGAAAGTCCTGCGGAAAGAAAGAAGATCGTAAGCGCCGCACATATCCCTTTCATGGCATTCTTCACGCTCGTCCCAGTCCTTTGACAGAGTCAGTTCCCGGAAGAGGCCTTCTCGGAGGCTTCGGCCCCATGAACTGATAGAAGTAGGTCCGGATCATGCCGTTGTAGATCTTGCGGTTCCGGTCGGCCTTTCTTCCGATATAGCGCTCCGCATCCTCATAGGATGTGATCACGAACTTCGACCAGGTATCGAGCCTTCGGAAGGATTCCCCGATCTGCTTATAGAGAGCCGGCAGGTCCTTTTTGTCCTCCAGTCTTTCCCCGTAAGGCGGATTGGTGACGATGATCCCGTACTTCTTCGGATGGCGAAGCTCCGCCACTGGCCTCTGCTGGAAGTGGATCATGTGGTCCACACCTGCGTTCTTCGCATTCTCCCTGGCTGCCTTCAGGACTTCTCCGTCGATATCATATCCCTGGATGTCGACCTCCGCTGAATCGTCGATCATGGAATCCGCCTCATCCACGGCATCATACCAGCACTTCTTCGGGATCAGGTCCGTCCACTGCTCTGCCGTGAACTCCCGGTTCATGCCCGGAGCGATATGGGCTGCCATCATGGCAGCCTCGATCGGTAATGTTCCCGACCCGCAGAATGGGTCCACGAATGGCCGCTCCGCCTTCCACGGAGTGAGCATGATCAGGGCCGCCGCAAGGTTCTCCGCGATCGGAGCCTTGGCCGTCAGCAGGCGGTATCCTCTCTTGTGCAGCGAATCGCCCGTGGTATCGAGGCCAACCGTGACTTCATCCTTCAGGATCGTGACCCTGAGCGGATAGTCAGCCCCTGTCTCCGGGAAATGAGAGATACCGTATACTTCCCCCATCCGGTCGACCATCGCTTTCTTCATGATGGACTGGATATTCCTCGGTGAGAACAGCTTCGACTTGATCCCGGTCGCCTTGGCTACCCAGAACCTTCCGTCTTTCGGAATATAATCCTCCCAGGGGATCTTCTTCGTTCCCTCGAAAAGTTCGTCGAAAGTCTCCGCGTGAAAGCTGCCGACCTTGAGAAGGATCCTCTCAGGAGTCCGGAGGAAGACATTCGCCCGGCAGACTGCCGCCATGTCTCCCTCGAAGGTGACCTTGCCGTCCTCCACTCCGGTGATGGAACAGCCAAGATCCTGGATCTCTCTTTTCAGTACTGCCTCCAGACCGAAGTGGCATGGAGCGATCATCTGTATCTTATCCATGAAGCAAAGTCTCCCATATATGCTGTTTGTATAAGTTTCCCAGAGGTTTTCGGATTGGGGGTTGCTTTTTCAAACATCCTATACTATAATGACTTCGTAAAAGAGCTACCCTTAATGGTTCTTTTACAAACCCCTTATTAATTATTTATACTCCCCTTGAAAAGCCGGCAGCTCCCCTGCCGGCTTTTCTCTTTGTTCATGCACTTTTCAGCGCCTGTCTTTCTGCCTGATCTCCGCCTGAAAGTCTTAAGTCAGAAGTCTTCGTCGTCCGGGCCGGCCTTCGGCATCACGATTGCCAGGATGATGTAGATCCAGATCCCGGCTCCTCCGAAAAGTACAGAGACGGCAAACAGTACCCGGATGACCGTCGGGTCGATCCCAAGATACTCTGCGATTCCGCCGCAGACTCCTGCGATCTTGTTATTCCTCGAAGATCTTCTAAGTTTCTTATCTTTCCAGTCACTCATGGCAAAGCCTCCTTTTTATGCTTTTGTACCGGCAGAAAGCTTCTGAATGATCCTGCCGGATACTTCATCATACATCAATTTCCCCCTGAAGGACAGGGTATTTCCTGCGGCTGTTTCCCGGAACATATAAAAACAGCCGGAGACACATCCCGCATGAAGACGCATCTCCGGCAGCAGAAAGTCCTGCCCTCGGACATACTGAAAAGCAGAAGCTCAGCCCTGAAGTCTCTGGATCATATCCCACATACTCTCGGCAGAATTGAAGTTGTCCGGTACCAGTTCGGTCGGAGTAACTTCGATGTCGAACTCATCCTCCAGGGTGGAGACCAGCTCCAGCACCTGCATGGAGTCCAGCAGACCGTCATCGATCAGATGATCTTCGATCTCATAATCGATGTCCGGATCGATGTCCTTCAGAATTTCCAGCAGCTTTTCCATATTGGTTCCTCCTAGTATAAGTGATGAAAGACCGCACCTTAGCCTGTCTTCCCGAGAGTGTGCAGTCCGTTATACAAAACTTCCGGCGCTGTTAAGGCTGTCGGTCGGAAGCTGTTTTCTCGCAAGTCTGAGACCCTCCTCCTGCGAATATGTGAGGATCGCCGGAAGATTCCTGCTCAGGAACATCAGAATTCCTTCAGTAGGAGAATACGCCCCACAGCGTCCAAATACAAGATGGTCTCCGATATTCAGAGGAGGAAATTTTGCAGATCTCAGCAGCACGTCGTTCATGGAGCAGAGGGAGCCGAAGACGGACCAGTCGGAAAGCCCATCCAGTTCTTCCTTCTTTCCCGCGGTCTCCGGGTCTTCCGGCTTCTCAAGGCAGAAGACCGGCGGCACTTTCATACCCATCATCTGACCGTACCAGGTGACCTGATGGATCCCGCCGTCAACGATCGCAAAGCGGTGCCCGCCGCCTTCTTTGTCCGTCCTGGTCTTGACGTCGGCCACAGCCGTGACAAAGCTGCCGCAGGTGGCAGCGATCCGTCTTCCGAACTCCAGGGTGACCTCTCCCTGATACTGCATGCCGGAGAGCCTGCCTGCAATCGCCTGAAGGTCCTTCTCCTCCTTGTCCCGCATCTTTTCCTCCGGTGCAAAGTAATCGATGGACATGCCGCTGCCGAACTCAAGTTTCTCCGGAACAAAGCCGTATCGCTCCTTCCAGTCTGCCAGACACCGGTCGATCATCTCCAGCTCATCCAGGGTCCTCTCCATATTCTTCTTCTGGGTTCCGGAGAAGAAGTGGATCCCGATGACTTTCGCTGCTTTCCCGTGCTTTCCCTCGAGGATGTCCTCGATCTCTTCCCGGTTCATGCCGAACTGGCTGCCATCCGTCAGCCTCGGCAGGACCCGGATGGTTTTTCCGGTCTTCTCGGCAAACTCCTCGATCACGTCAAAGTGGGCCATGGATTCAGCCGTATACACGATCCGGTCCTCATGGCGGGAAAGAGCTCCCAGAAGATCATTTCTTCCCTTGTTGACGCCGGAGAGCACGATCTTCTCTTCCGGGACCCCCACCCGCTCGCAGATCCGCAGTTCCCCGAAGGAACATGCCTCCACATAGTCCGCTGACTTCCCGAGGTATCCCGTCAGGAACGGGTTCGCCTTTATGGAGAAGCATACCTTGGCCCGCTGAGGGAGCGCCCTCCGCATGCGGCCGATCTCAGCCCTTGCTTCATCGATATCAAAGAGATAGAAGGGCGAAGGATACTTCTGCGCCGCTTCCTTCAGGATCTCAATGTTCATGATCTGACTCCTTTTCTGCCTGTCATCATGTCTCTGCCCCCGCCTGACGCCTCCGGGGTATGGGGATCACTGGCCTAGTACCTTCTTCCGGTCGATCTTGCCGTTCGGGGTGACCGGAATCTCCGGCACCTGGTGGAGCCTTGACGGCACCATATACTGGGGCAGCAGTTTCAGAAGCTCTCCCTTCAGCGTCCTCGTATCCGTCTCTCCGCAGTAGTAGCCCTCCAGGCGGTTCTTCTCCCGGTTGAACACGCAGAAGCCGCGGCTCACGCCCGGCGCCGCATTGAGGGCGATCTCCACCTCCTCAAGCTCGATCCTGTGACCGAACAGCTTGATCTGGAAGTCAGACCTGCCGGCAAAGCAGAGCTGGCCGTCCTCCCTCCAGTATCCGAGATCTCCCGTCCGGTACATCCGCTCCGGATAGCCCGATGTAAGTGGGCAGGCACAGAATGCCTTTTCGGTCGCCTCCGGTGCATTCAGATATCCCAGCGCCAGGCAGGTCCCCGTCACACAGATCTCTCCGGTCTTTTCCGGCTCCGTGATCTCATGGTTCTCCTCATCGAGCAGAAAAACCCTCTCATTCGGAAATGCTTTTCCGACCGGAAGTGCCTTTCCGCCAGGTTCCTTATCCTTCGGTACTCTGTAGTAGGTGCAGTTGCAGGTGATCTCGCTCGGTCCGTACAGATTGACGAACTCGGCATCCGGATACTGCTCCATCCATGCCTTAAGGAATCGGTCCGGCATGACCTCGCCGGAGAACATGACCCTCCGGATAGCAGAAGGCACCTTGTAGGTGAAGCCCTTGAACTGGACCACCAGGCACAGAGCCGAGACCGCCCAGGTCAGGTTGGTGACTTTTTTGTCGTCCAGGTAGTCGAGCAGCTTCGTGATGACCGTGAAATACTTTCTCGGAATCAGGACAAGTTCTGCTCCGGTCTTCAGAGAAGAGTAGATATCCTTGACGGAGACGTCGAAGTCAAAAGGCGCCTGGTTTCCGATCACGTCCTCCTCCGTGATCCCAAACAGATCCGGAAAGTAGTCCATGAAATCGATGACGCTCCTGTGGCATACCAGGACTCCCTTCGGGGTTCCTGTGGAGCCTGACGTGAAGTTGCAGTAGAGAGGGTCGGTGTCCAGCTGTCTTTCGCGGATACCGGAAAGGATCCCGTCATCTGCCTTACAGGAAAAGGCATCCTCCAGTTTTTCGTAAGCGATACCGCTCCCTTCCCCGTCCGCGCTGAGAACTTCCGCCGCTTCCCGAGGCCTGTCCGTCAGGACAAGCGACAGGCCGGCAATCTTAGCCATCTTCGAAAGCCTGAGCTTTCCCTGGTCTGCGCTCAGATATACAGAGAAGCACCCCGCGTAGACGATCCCGAGCATAGCCGCATAGGCTTCCTTCGACTTGTCCAGAAACAGTCCGACCGGGCTGCCTGGACGGACCTTGCCTGCCAGGAAGGTCCCGACCTTCCTGGCACAGGATTCCAGCTCCGCATATGTCATGCTCCCTTCCGGGTCCGTGACCGCCGTCTTCTCCGGCACGCGTGCCGCTGTATGTTCCAGATATTCCAGTACATTCTTCATGATCTTACCCCCTTATCTCACTTCTCTGATCCGGTTATCCAGTCTTCCCCGCTCTCGTTTCCCCCATATCTTCCGTCTCAGGCTCTGTCTCCGCTTCAAGCGGACCCATCCCGGTTTCCGGCCCAGGCTCTGTCTCCGCTTCAAGCGGACCCGTCCCGGTTTCCGGCCCAGGCTCTGTCTCCGCTTCAAGCGGACCCGCCCCGGTTTCCGTCTGAGCCTCTGTCTCGCTCTCGGTCTCCTCCCACGGCGCCGGATCGATCCCCGGCATACCCATGAACTCCGGAAGTCCAGCAAGTACCTCGTCGTAGGAATCGACAAACATCATCTGCGGTCTGTCCGATGCAAGGATCTCTGCAAGCACCGACGTCTGACGCTCTGCCAGTTCTCCGAGCATGTGCCCGTCTACATCGACATAATCATAATCCGTCCGCGGAAGCAGATCCGCTTTCAGATAGTTCATATCATAATACTCGACACCTTCTTCTGCACACAGACGCGTGAAGAAATCATGGGCGTCATACTCATTCTCGTTCCGGAGCCGGTATGGCGGAAGGGCGGAATAAAAGCAGACCAGCCGGACCCCTTTCTCCCTGCAGAATTCCGCCATCTTATGAAAATACTCCAGATTGCTCTCCGGTACATTCTTCGCACGGAATTTTTCGTAAGAATAACTCCGGTTGAGCGCAGCCGACCAGGTCGTCCCGTAGCGGAACCCTCTTCCCCTGTACTCGTAGTTTTCCCCAAGATAGAGGGCTTTCATGATCATGGGGATGCTCCTGTCCTCATGCCTCAGGTAGGCAGGCTGGAGCTTCACCCAGGCAGTACCCGGGATCTGAGCCGCATTTCTCGGAGCAAAACGATAGTCTGCGATCACATTGGCGAAGGGCTGCTGCAGCATCTCATTCAGGAAGTAGTCCATACGGTTCTTCGGATCTGTCCCCGCAAAGAAGACGCTGGTATCGTTTCCCAGGGAGATCCCCGGAACCGTCCAGTAGAAGGGATCCAGCTCATAGAGGATCGTCTTCGGGTCATTCCTGTAGGAAACCTCACGAATGAGATAGTAGATATCCTTGACCGGCATGATGCGGCGGGCACAATTGAAGGACGTGGTCCCCAGTTTCCCGTCCAGAACATCCGGGTCCACCGCTGTCTCCCCATGGGAATCCCCGACAACGATCGTATCGTAGTTTGTCTCCCCCTGGACCTCGTGAAGCTCTGTCTCCAGGATGGAAGGCTGCTTCAGCAAATAGGCGGATATAAGCATGACCGCGATGTTTATGAGAATGAGGACAGCAGCCTTGCCGGCTCTGCTCTTCGGAGCCTTGAGTTTCCTCAGGCTGACGCATCTGCCGGCACCGTTCCTCTGCAAGAATGTGCCTCTTCCGGTACTGGCCTTACGCCGGGCTGTATCTGATCTCCCGGATGCGTCTCTCTTTCGTATTTCAGAAATTCGCATACATGAAACCTCCTGCCCCTACCGTTCTTCCGAAAAGCAGGATCGCCTGGAAGAGAAATGTCCAGACACAGACCTGCCTGAAGTAGCTCTGGCCCGCAAACTTTTCCCTGAGAGAGATTCCTTTCTCATGCTGAAGGTCTACCCAGAACAGGATCAGGCAGGCAGCAAAAAGGATCGGCAGATAGAAAGCCGCCTCGCTTGTCTCCGGAAAGATCCTGGTCAGATCGGTCCGGCCAAGGAGAAAGGCGCGGAAGAACATGGCGATCGCCTCTCTTGCGCTGTCCTTGCAGTCGAAGACCCAGCCGATCGTCACGATCAGCAGAGTCCGGACCAGCCGGAAGACCTGATAACGTCCCGAACTTTCCTCAATGTGGAGAGACGTCTTCCAGACTGCATAGCGTTCCTCCATAAGCGTGCTGAACGCCAGGATGACGCCATTGTAGAGTCCCCAGCCTGCATACTGGGAGCCCATCCCATGCCAGACGCCGACGATCAGAAAGACGATCAGGTCCATGACAGCCGCAGCGACCCTGCCGGCCGCCCTCGATGACATATGTTTTTTCGTCTTCTTCTTGAGGACCTTGAACGGCTTCCAGAGTGCCAGCGGGAAGAAGACGTAATCCTTCATGAAAGCGCCGAGGCTGATGTGCCATCTGCGCCAGAATTCTCCCAGGCTCTTCGAGAAATATGGCTGGCGGAAGTTTTCCGTCACCTTCACTCCGAAGCATTCGGAGATACCGCGGATTACATCGATGCCGCCGGAGAAATCGCCGTAGAGATAGATTCCGTAGAAGATCAGGCAGATCACGACATTCAGTCCATACTGACGTCCTGACCATCCTCTTCTCACGAAGACGCCGATCCGGTCCGCGATGACCATCTTCTTGAAGAAGCCCCAGAGGATCAGCAATGCGCCGGCTTTCAGGTTGTCGTAGGCGCTGCCATGCTCACGGAAGAATTCCTCTCTCAGCTGGCTGTAGCGGCTGATCGGCCCCTGGGTCAGAAGCGGAAAATAGCTGATGAACAGACAAAGGTGCAGAAAGTTATGCTCCGCCCGGTCTCTCTTCCAGTAGACGTCGAGCACGTAGGAGATGGCCATCAGCAGATAGTAGGAAAGGCCGAAAGGAGTGATCAGCTTCAGAAGAAGCCATCTTTCCTGAAGAGCTTTGTTGACCTTCGAAAGATCGAGGCCGAGTGCTTCGGGAACATACTTGGAAAAGACGAGGATCAGGACCAGAAGGACGACAGCTGTCACTGCCGCATGCTTTGCTTTCCTTGCACGCTTTGCCTTTTCAGCTTTCCTGATCTGACGCCTTTCAGAAGTCTCTCCTGTTTCCGGCAGGCTTTCTTCCGAATACTGTTTTTCGATCCGGAGAGCCGCCGCAAAAGAGATGCCCGTCACCGCTGCGATATAAAGGAGGTTGCGCCAGTCTGCCGCGCAGAGAAAGACAGCAGACAGAACAAGCAGGCACTCCCACTGAAAACGGCCGGGAATCAGATAGTAGATCAGAAGCCCGGCCATCAGAAATAGCATAAAGAGTAGAGTCGTGATATTCATTGAAGATGTCTTGCCCTTGATTTTTTAAGGACATTGTAACATGACACCGGAGAACTTTCACGAAAAGTTGATCGTTCCGGCCGATCCTGATGATGCATGGCCTCCTCATATCCCTTCGCGTATGATCGCATAGATCTTTCCTATATCAGTGCTTCTGCGTACCGTGTCCGCCAGGATGTCGTACTGCTGCTCCCGGTAAGCCGCAGCGTCGAAAGTATCCGCCAGATCAAGGCTTACGCCTTTTTTCTCCGCCAGGACAGATGCCAGCCTCCGGGCCATATCTCCCTGGTCGAAGATCCCATGGACGTAAGTGCCGCAGACATTGCCTCGGCTGCAGCCATCATCCTTGAATGTCCTTTCCCCGGCTGCCTCTGCCGCAAGCCGGGTCAGAGGGACGGCTCCGCAGCCTTCCCGGATGACGCTCGCCCCCATGTGGATCTCGTAGCCTTCGACCTTCATTCCGGACAGACCTTCAAAGCCTTCCGCCGGCGACATGATGTTTCCGCTCACACGGGTACGGGTCTTTATCTCCGAGAAGACGGTGTCAACGGGTAGAAGTCCGATCCCTCTCATCCTGCCGCCTTGCTTTCTCTGCCCGCTCTCCTCCCCGCAGGGATCGCTGAGTGTCTCCCCCAGCATCTGATAGCCGCCGCAGATCCCGATGACCGGTTTTCCTGCCGCAGCTGCCTTCTTCACCACGGCTTCCAGGCCGCTTTCGCGAAGCCATCTGAGGTCCCCCATCGTGTTCTTGGTGCCCGGAAGAATGACCAGGTCCGGATCTCCGAAAGCGGAAACCGAGTTCACATAACGGACCGATACGCCTGAGATCCTGCCCAGTGCGTTGAAGTCGGTGAAGTTGGAAAGTCTCGGAAGACGGATGACCGCGATATCCACAAGGGACGGCTCCTTCTTTCCGCTGCTTTTCAGACGGTCCGCCAGGCTGTCCTCATCGTCCACATCCACGTGCATATAGGGAACGACGCCGAGCACCGGCTTGCCCGTAAGCCCTTCGATCTGGCGGAGACCCGGCTCAAGGATGGTCACATCTCCCCGGAACTTATTGATGATCATCCCCTTCAGATACCGGTCACGCTCCTCCTCTGTGAGCAGGGCAGCTGTCCCGTACAGCTGGGCGAAGACGCCGCCCAGGTCGATATCGCCGACCAGAAGGACGGGGGAAGCTGCGATCCTGGCCATGCCCATGTTGACGATGTCGTCTTCCTTCAGGTTGATCTCCGCCGGGCTTCCAGCCCCCTCGATGACGATGATGTCATTCTCCGCGGCAAGCCTGCCATAGGCTTTCCGGATGTCCGGGACCAGGCTCTTCTTCATGGCAAAGTAATCCCTTGCGCTGTAATTTCCGCGGACCTCACCGTTCACGATCACCTGGGACATGGAATCACCCGCAGGCTTCAGAAGAATCGGGTTCATGAGGACCGATGGTTCGATCCCCGCAGCCTCCGCCTGCATGACCTGGGCCCGCCCCATCTCCAGTCCTTCCCTTGTGATGAAGGAGTTGAGCGCCATGTTCTGGGATTTGAAGGGCGCCACGCGGTATCCGTCCTGTGCAAAGATCCGGCACAGCGCTGCAGCGATCAGGCTCTTGCCCGCGTTCGACATCGTTCCCTGGATCATGATCGGTCTTGCCAACTGTATGTCCTCCGTCCTTCAGCTCTGTTTCCTCAGCCGGTGATCTTCCTCCGCGTAGATACCGGCAAGGATCCCGCAGAGTTTTTCATTCTCGCGCCTGGTCCTGCAGGCTACCCGGAAGAAGCCTGGTCCAAGCCCTCTGTAATTGCTGCAGTCCCGGATCAGGATTCCTTCCTTCGCGCAGCGGTCGAACAGGTCCTCCGGCCCCCGGAAGAACATGAAGTTCACGCCGGAGCCGTACCAGGTGATCCCGATCCTGTCAAATGTTTCCCGCAGATATGTCATCTCCTCGCGGATGGTCACTCTCGCCTTCCTGACATATTCCGTATCCTTCAGAGCGGCCACCCCGCAGGCCTGGGCCGGTCCCGACACATTCCAGGGCTGCAGGCAGCTTCTTACCTTGTCCAGAAATGGTCTGTCCGAAGTCATCCCATATCCCAGCCGGAGTCCCGGCATTGCGTACAGCTTGGTAAAAGCGTCGATGATGAAGAGCCAGTCATTCCCTTCCAGATGCCGCAGCATAGTCACCTGCTTCGGCTGACGGAGAAGTCTCACGTAGCACTCGTCCAGGACCAGACGGACATGATTTCTTCTGCACTTCTCCACGATCTCCGGCATCAGTTCCGAGGGCACAAGAACACCGGTCGGATTGTTCGGATTGCAGAGGAAAAACAGATCCAGATCTTCTGTGATCTGGTCGAGGATATCCGACTCGATCAGGAAACCGTTCTCCTCAGTGCATTCATAAAAGTGGATATCGCAGCAGCCGGAAAGCCGCAGCGCCTGCTCGTACTCCGAGAAGGAAGGTGCGATGAGGAGGGCTTTATTCGGCTTTGCCGCGAATGCCACGGCATGGATCAGCTCCCCCGCCCCTCCGGAACAGATGATCCAGTCCGCCGGGATCGAAAGGCTTTCCGACAGTGCAGCCTTAAGCTTTCTGCAGCGGACGTCCGGATACTGCTGGATTGTGGATACGGCATCCAGATAAGCCTGTCTCACTCCTTCCGGCACCCCGATCGGCGAGATACTGGTTGAAAAGTCCATCGTATAGTTTCCGGAATAGATATCACCGCCATGAACCTGACTCTGCATAGGCACTCCTCCTGACGGCCGGATCCGGCCGCTTCTGTGCGTTCCGTTAGCCTCCGGGGCCGGCTCACCCTCGCAGCTGTCGATAAGCCGCCCATCCGGTGCGTTCCGGGTTCCTCCGGGTCCGACTGCTCTGCACTCCGGAAGTTTCTATCCGCACAGATCTGTCTGTACACTTTTCCAAGATCAGTATACTACAGAATCCTGTTCAGCACGAAGGATCTGGCCAGCAGGAAGATTCCGGCCGATACTGCCGACGTGACGAGCATCAGTCTGTCAGCTCTCCGAATATCCTCTGCTTCGACATGCCTGTCCGGGTCGCCGATGGTCTTCTTCTTCACAAGGTTTCCGAAGTAATATGCATCCCCTGCCAGCTGCACCCCGAGAGCGCCTGCCATCGCTGCCTCGGTCTGGGCAGAATTGGGACTTGCATGGTTCAGCCGGTCTCTCCGGAAGATGCGGAAAGCATTGCCGCTGTCCAGACCGCAGAGATCTGCACAGAGAGCCATGAGGATTCCCGAGATTCTTGCCGGAAGAAAATTCAGCACATCATCCAGTCTGGCGGCTGCCGTCCCGAAGAAGCGGTAGCGGTCATTCCTGTAACCGACCATCGAGTCCATGGTATTGACCGCCTTGTAGATCCAGCCCAGGACCGGTCCGCCGATCGCCAGATAAAAGAGTGGCGCGATCACTCCGTCGGAAGTATTCTCGGCAACGGTCTCGACCGCGGCCTTCGTGACCCCTTCCTCCGTCAGCTTCTCCGTGTCCCTTCCCACGATCATGGATACCGCTTTCCTTGCTCCGGCAAGATCGCCCTTCCTGAGCTCCCGGTACACCTTCATGGACTCATCCCGGAGCGACCGGGCCGCCAGAAGACTGCAGCTCATCAGCGCCTGCAGGATGAATAAGGCAGCGGTGCCGCACATCTCCGCGAGCCTGAGAAGTAAGTAAGCCGAGAAGCCGGTGGCGCCGGCAGTCAGGATGACTAGAAGAACTCCCGCTGCCCGCTCGCCTCCCCTGCTTTTCGGATATATCCGCCTGAGTCCTTTCTCCAGTCCGGAGATCATAAGACCGATCAGTCTGACCGGGTGGTAGAGAAAGTGCGGATCTCCGAAAAGAAGGTCAAGACCGCATCCGACAAGGATCGCCAAAGTTGTCATGTAAGGTCTGCTCATGCTATTTCTTTCTCTCCCTCCGGCCGCCGTATGCCAGCTTCCGGCTGATGAAAGTGCTTCTCTGTACTTTCAATACCTTTCTGGCAGTTCATGGTCTTTCTTTCGGTCCATGCCCCATTGTAATGCCCTTTGTCCGTAGCGTGCAATGTGGTATTATGATCACGTTCTGACAGAACAGACGAAGCAGAAAAGAGCAGGCAGACGCAGCAACGAAGCAATCCGCATCAACAGTTGGCGGCAAAAGATACTTTTGACCCCAGCATCATCTCATGAACATGGTGAGGAGGAAGAGCTCATGACGGATTATAAGATACTCGCAGAGCAGATCATGGAACTTGCAAAGGAGGATCCTTATTATCTTCCTCTCCTGTCGAACACGTCGGCGCTGATCATGGAGACGCTGCCCGACCTGAACTGGTCCGGCTTTTATCTGGTGAAGGACGGCAGGCTGGTGCTCGGTCCGTTTCAGGGCAAAGTCGCCTGCATCCACATTGGGATCGGAGATGGAGTCTGCGGGACTGCTGTGAAGACCGACAAAGTTCTGCGAGTGGAGGATGTCCACAAGTTCCCGGGACACATCGCCTGCGATAGCGCGTCCAGTTCCGAGATCGTACTTCCGATCCATCGCACCGACGCCTCCGGAAACAGGGGCACTGCTGCGGTCCTGGACATCGACAGTCCGCTGACCGGACGTTTTTCAGAAGACGATGAAGCCGGTCTTGCAAAGATCGTGAAGATTCTGGAGGAAACCATTCAGTGGTAAGCTGCAAGGCTTATTCAGTGATAAGCTGCAGTGCTTTTTCCTGCCGTCTTTCCTTTCCCATCAAAGCTATCTCCTTATCTTTCCTGCAGCGTGACATGCACCGTCTGACCGAAATCCTTTCCGATCTTCTTCCGGATGTCCTTCCTGACCCCGATGATATGGCAGGGCGTCCCCATCCTCACGACCTGGCCGTCATAAGGTTCTCCGTCACATGTAGCATGCACAAGTACTTTCTTCTTCCCGAAGATCTTCGGTACATCCAGCGGCACCTCCACATATCCCGCATCCATACCGCCGTTCTGGATCAGGACCGCATCGAACGAATAGACGGGATAATCCTCCGGCGGTGTCCGGAATACCTTGTAAAGAGGGGTTCCCTTTGCCAGCTCATCGACCAGTTTATCCAGCATGCGGATCTTCTTCATTAGAGGATCTTCGATCGTCTCCACCTGCACCCCGCAGATCTTCCCGCTGATCTTCCCGGCTCTGTCACTCATGTGGGGAGCTTCCCCAAAAAAGTGCCGGTAATCCGCGCCATCCAGCAGCTGCTTCTGAAGCCCGCCCTGGTCGTAGCCGGTAAGCCAGCAGATCGTCTGATCTACCTCTTCCTTGCTACGGCCTTTTCTGACCGCCTTATTGACCAGCAGAGGATATACATCACAGAATCTCATGGAATAGACTTTTTCCGCATCCATTCAAGTCCCGCCTTTCTCTAATTCCCTGTTTTTGTCAACCAACTCGGCATCACAGATACCGAGGATCCCCGCTTTGTATTCCTGAAAATATAACACAGACCAGCATCTGTATTATATGATGGTTTCCTTTTTCGTGATAGAGTATGAATCTGTGAAAGAAACAGATTGGAGAGATGAAAAGCCATGATCAATATCGTACTGTATGAACCTGAGATACCTTATAATACCGGAAACATCGGAAGGACCTGCATAGTCTCCGGAACAGGGCTCCACCTGATCAAGCCCCTTGGATTTGAGATTACAGATAAATATATCAGACGGGCCGGCCTCGACTACTGGCCAAGACTGCAGCCTGTGATCCATGAAGACTATGAAGACTTCTGCAAAGCCGCGAAAGGACACAGAGTATGGCTTGCAACCACCAAAGCCCATCAGGTCTACTCGGAAGTGTCTTTCGGCATGGACGACTTCATCATGTTCGGCCCCGAGAGCCGCGGGATTCCCGAAGAGATTCTGATCGACCATGAGGAAGACTGCATCCGTATCCCTATGATGGAAGGCGAGAGATCCATCAACCTCTGCAATTCCGCCGCTATCGTCCTGTATGAAGCCCTCCGTCAGAACCACTTTCAGGGACTTGAACGAGACGGAGCCCTTCACCACATGCAGTGGAAAGACTGATCTGGCATCCGGCAAGCTGCTCTGCCCGGTGTTTCTGTATCAGTATCGCGGACTCTCAGCGGGCATAGCTGCAGCCTTCCTTCTGAGGCCGGTTATCCTCCTGAACATAGCTGGCCCGAAACTCCGCATTGATCTCCGCGATCTCCTTCTTTCCATCGATGTAATCCTGATACATCTCCTCCAGGCGGAAGGTATTCGTATCGCAGAGTCCCTCGGTTACACCCAGTGCATCCGCGACGATCTTCTCCCTCTCTTCTCTTGTCGTATCCTTGATCAGATATCCTGACATATCCTTCCATCCTTTCTGCCGCCCGCTTTCCAGGCAGGCAATCCTATTGCAGCTCAATGTACCTGATTCCGCGCTGCCGCATCGTTATATCCTCATATCCGAAGGGTCCGGATACGACTGCATAGATTCTTCTTCTCAGAGCGATTTCCTCCAGGAATACCTTCTTCCGATCAGCGCAAGCGCAGCTGTCATTCCGTTATAGGTTTTCTTTTCCACGATCAGCTTGCCGGGAAGTTCCCGGTTCATAGCTCCCAGAACAGCGCTCCTTTCACAGACATTATCCACACCGATCGTCTTCAGGACAAAAGATGATGCACTGAATCTGCCCGGGACACGGATCAGCTGCTGAGCCGTGTAAGTCTCATAAGGGAGATCATACTTTCTGCAGAAGATCCGGATCGCAGGTTCCTGGATCTTCAGGTCGATGCTGGTAACCTTAGCAACCGCCTCCAGGCTTACCCCGGAAGCATCCAGAAAATTGAACAGAAACCGCTCCATCTCAGCAGGTTCCACCCCTTTCCTGCAGTTAACGCCAAGCACGACGGCCCTGGGCACCAGCGCCAGGTTATTCTCGAAATACTTCTTCTCTTTGTCCAGTGTTACGGAGATCCCAAGCCCAGGCCTCTCGCCGCAGGTTTCTTCATCAAAAGGTTCCGTGTCCGCAGGGAATACAGTAAGTTCCTGAGGAGCGGTTCCATCGATCGGGAACAAAGGATCTGCATAGAAGCCGATCGGTCTGTCGCCAAGCGCCGCGGAAGAGACTTCCTTTGCCAGTTCCATATCCCCTATGAACATGTCATTGTTCGCTGCAAAGGCATCGACGGCAAACCTTCCCCGGATATCGGCAACTGTTGTGACGATTGCCTCTGCCCCGATACCGGATGCGATCCTGCGCGCAAGGTCATTGGCGCCGCCGGTATGCCCTGACAGAAGAGAGATTGCCCACTTTCCTGTCTCATCGACCACGACGACTGCCGGATCTTTTCCCTTCGACTGGATCAGCGGTGCGATCAGCCGCACAGCAATTCCGACCGCTCCGATAAAGACGATCGCATCATCTGAAAAAAAGTGATCATACAGCCAGACATGGACATTCTTCGGGACCTTCTTCACTCCTTCTGCGTCCGGAGCGGTTTTCATCTCCGTCCATACATCGACCCGGGTCGATGCGTCCATGCCGATTGCCCGCCTGATACGAATAGCCGTCCCGGCTCCTTTTTTTGTAAAACTGATGCAGGATATCTTCATCAGATTCTTCCTTTCTGGCATGTGGGAGTTAATACATAAAGCCTGCCACTGGCAGCCTTTTTGCATCCTATGGGATGAAAGACCGGCAGACAGCATCATCTCTGTCTGCCGGCGAAAAGTATTATTCCTGCTTGTTTTCTCCGACCAGAGCTTCATACTTCAGCTGATAGGAGATCAGCCTCGGAATGTACTCCGGCGGCGTCCTCCTGCCTGCTTCCCAGTCCTCCAGGGTTCTGAGCGGAATGCCCGTGTGTTCTGAAAACTGTCTGCGGTTGAGCCCCGTGCCCTCGCGCAGCTCTCTGATTATCTCTGCTGTCTTCATATCTGCCACCTCCACGCATAGCGATCTCTTTCCTGCATCATATCACAGAAGGAGTCATCATGCAATGCGTGGTTTTATTTTCTTTTCCTCACTCAGATTCTGTCAGCGTGATGATATGACCAGGCGGATTCCTCCAGCTCCCCCGGCCGGATATGTTCTCAGATCACATAGAACCAGGCAGCGTCTTCCTTCTGCTCTACTTTCTGAGGTTTCTCCTCCCCCTTGCCAAGCACCATCTCCTGATTCTTGACATTGACCTTTGTGTAAGGAGGTACCGAAGCCGTGATGAAGCAGTTGCCGCCGATGGTCGCATCGTGTCCGATGATGGTCTGCCCGCCCAGGATGGAAGCTCCTGAGTAGATCGTGACATTGTCTTCGATCGTCGGATGACGCTTCTTTCCATGCAGCTTCTGGCCAAGTCTGGTGGAAAGAGCTCCAATCGTGACGCCCTGATAGATCTTGACATGCTCACCCATGATAGTGGTCTCACCAACGACAACACCGGTCGCATGGTCGATCATGAAGTACTTGCCGATCGTAGCTCCCGGATGGATGTCCACTCCGGTCTTGCTGTGCGCGTGCTCGGACATGATCCTCGGGATCATCGGTACATGCAGCCTGTAAAGCTCGTGTGCGCACCGGTAGACCGTGATCGCGTACATACCCGGATAGCTGAGGATGATCTCCGACTTGGAATAGGCAGCCGGGTCTCCGTCCAGGATAGCCTGGCAGTCGGTATCCAGATATTCCCTGATTCTCGGGATGGTCCGGATGAACTGGATCGTGATCCTCTGGGATTCCGCCCGGACTTCTCTACGCTCTTTGCCTGTGAATTCGTTGGTGTAGCGAAGGGCGATCTCGATCTGCTCCTGCAGATTGATGATGATATCATCGACAACCGTCGATATCTGTGCGTCCACGTTATAGACACGCCCCTTGTTGTTGGGATCCCTATAGTAGCCTGGGTAGATCACCTGAAACAGCTCGTGCAGTACCCGGATGACCGCATCGCGGTCCGGCGCCTCTGCGCTGCTGATCTTATCGATGGCCCTCCCGCCCTTGTAATCCTTCAGGATCTCCTTCACGGCGGACTCAGCCTCATCCTTCATGCACAGCCCGATACTCGCGGTATTCTCCATAACCTTCTCCTCTTCTTCTGACCATAGGGCACCAGCTTCTATGATTTCCTGACTTCCGCTGCCAGCTGCATAGTTGCTGCAGTTCATTTCTTTTATCAGAACAATTTAATGCTGCGTGTGCCAATAAGTCATCTGGCCTTACGTGCCGGGGCGCACACAGCCGGTGACTTTTGGAACTTGCGTCATATTATTAGAATGTACAGGAAGGGTCAAGCCTCTCCCTTCCCAGCTTTCTTTGCCGCTTCCAGCATCTTCTTCACGTAGTAGCCGGTGTAGGAATGCTTTACCTCGGCAACTTCTTCCGGAGTCCCCTTCGCGATGACGGTCCCGCCGCCGTCTCCGCCTTCCGGTCCCATATCGATCAGATAGTCAGCAGTCTTGATCACGTCCAGGTTGTGCTCGATGACGACGACCGTGTTCCCGCCGTCGGTCAGCCTCTGCAGGATCTCGACCAGTTTGCTGACATCCGCAAAGTGAAGTCCGGTCGTCGGCTCATCAAGGATGTAGATGGTTCTCCCGGTCGATTTTCTCGACAGCTCCGTCGCGAGTTTGATACGCTGTGCTTCGCCTCCTGACAGCTCTGTCGAAGGCTGTCCCAGGCGGATATAGCCCAGTCCCACGTCGTAGAGGGTCTGGATCTTGTTCCGGATGAAAGGAACATGGTCGAAGAACTTCAGCGCCTCCTCCACCGTCATGTTCAGGACTTCGTAGATGTTCTTGCCCTTGTAGTGGACTTCCAGCGTCTCGCGGTTGTAGCGCTGTCCGTGGCAGACCTCACAGGGCACATAGACATCCGGCAGAAAGTTCATCTCGATCTTGATGATACCGTCGCCGCCGCAGGCTTCGCATCGTCCGCCCTTGACGTTGAAGGAGAATCGTCCCTTCTTGTAGCCCCTTGCCTTTGCCTCCTGCGTCGCCGCGAAGAGATCCCGGATCTGGTCGAAGACACCGGTGTAGGTGGCCGGATTGGACCTTGGAGTACGTCCGATCGGGGACTGGTCGATATCGATGACCTTGTCCAGAGCTTCCCATCCCTCGATGGAATCGTGTCTGCCCGGGATATGTCTCGCGTGGTTGAGCTTGTTGGCCAGGACCTTGTAGAGGATCTCGTTGACCAGGGAGCTCTTGCCGGAGCCGGACACGCCTGTCACGCAGGTGAAAACGCCAAGCGGGAACTGCACATCGATATTCTTCAGATTGTGCTCCTTCGCTCCTTTGACCGTCAGCCAGCCGTTCGGCTTTCTTCTGGACTTCGGCACCGGGATCGTCAGCTTCCCGGACAGGTACTGGCCGGTGACCGATTCCGGAACCTTCATGATCTCCTCGGCGGTCCCGGTCGCCACGATCTGCCCGCCATGCTCTCCGGCTCCGGGTCCTACGTCGACGATAAAATCTGCCGCACGCATGGTATCCTCGTCATGTTCGACGACGATGACCGAGTTGCCCAGGTCTCTGAGCCGGAACAGTGTCCGGAGAAGCTTGTCATTATCCCTCTGATGAAGTCCGATGGACGGCTCATCCAGGATATAGGCGACACCGACCAGGCCGGAGCCGATCTGGGTCGCCAGACGGATCCTCTGCGCCTCGCCTCCGGACAGGGTGGAAGTCCCTCTTCCGAGGGACAGATAATCGAGACCGACGTCATTCAGGAAACGGACCCTCGCCCGGATCTCTCTCAGGATCTGGTCTCCGACCTGCATCATCTGGGTGGAGAGCTTCAGATCAGCGGTGCCGAGAAATTCCATCAGGTCCGCGACCGACATATTGGTCATCTCGTAGATGTTCCTGTCAGCGATCGTGACCGCCAGCGCTTCTTTCTTCAGCTTCTGGCCATGGCAGGCCGGACACGGGGTCACCCTCATGAAGGTCTCGTACTCGGCTTTCATGGCTTCGCCAAATGTTTCTCTGTATCTTCTCTGAACGTTTGCGATGAGTCCCTCGAAAGCCACATCGTAGACGCCGATCCCTCTCTGGCCCTTGTAGTGTACCTTCACCTCATGTCCATTTGTCCCATAGATCAGGATATCGTGGATCTTCTTCGGGTAATCTTTGAACGCAGTGTCCAGGCGGAAGCTGTATTCATCCGCCAGCGCCACAAGGATCGCTCTCGTGAAGGATCCTTCCGAGCGGGAGGACTGCCATCCTGGAACAACAATAGCTCCCTGATCGATGGATAAGGATTTGTCCGGGATCATCAGGTCTTCGTCAAACTCCATCTTGTAGCCGAGGCCCGTACACTCCGGGCAGGCTCCGTAAGGATTGTTGAATGAGAAAGACCTTGGCTCGATCTCCGCGATGGAAGTTCCATCATATGGGCAGGCAAAATTTTCGGAGAAGGTAAGCATCTCGATGCCGTTGTGAGCATCGGTATCAGCTGCCTGGTCTGATACATTTCCAGAGGCTGCTGAACCTGCTGCACTGCTTCCTGCTCCGGCTTCTGCCGCATGCATAGCTTCCGCATGGGCGCTCTCCGCACGGCTCATTGCCTCCAGTCTCCTCTGATTGTCAGTCTTCGGCGGCTGAACCTCGACGTAGGCAAGTCCGTCTGCCAGGGCAAGGACCTGCTCCAGGGACTCAGTCAGTCTCTTCTCGATGCCCGGCTTGACGATCAGACGGTCGATCAGGACCTCGATGTTGTGCTTGAGGTTCTTGTCGAGCCTGATCTCCTCACTCAGTTCATATTGATTGCCGTCGATTCGTACACGAACATAACCGGAACGCTTCGCATGCTCCAGGAGCTTCTGGTGTTCGCCCTTTCTTCCGCGGACGACCGGAGCCAGCAGCTGGATCTTCGTCCTTTCAGGAAGTTTCATGATGGTATCAACCATCTGGTCGACCGTCTGCTTTTTGATCTCACGTCCGCAGGTCGGACAATGGACCGTTCCGCAGCGGGCATAAAGCAGACGGAAATAGTCGTAGATCTCCGTCACAGTGCCGACCGTGGAACGTGGATTGTGATTGGTCGACTTCTGGTCGATGGAGATGGCAGGCGGCAGTCCTTCGATACTGTCCACCTTCGGCTTCTCCATCTGTCCCAGGAACTGTCTGGCATAGGAAGACAGAGACTCCATGTACCTTCTCTGCCCCTCGGCATAGATGGTATCAAAAGCAAGAGAACTCTTGCCGGAACCCGACAGGCCAGTCAGGACGACCAGCTTGTTTCTCGGGATGTTTACATCCACGTTCTTCAGGTTATTCTCCGCCGCCCCGCGGATCCTTATGTACTTTGTGATGTCCCTCTTTGGGGCTGCATCTCTTACTGACATATCTATACCAATCCTCTGCTATTGCAAAAAAATGCTGGTGTTTTACTATTTCCCTTTCACCCACTCAGGAGGTCAATACTCACCCGGATGATCAAAAATATCATGACCAGCGAAGAAGATTCAGTCTTTTCTGTATCCCTTCGCCGGCCTTCCTTCCCGGGACCGCCGAAAAGCGAAGAAATATCAACTTTCTACAGTTTACTTCGCCAGGCACCGTTATCTGAGATTCCTGAGATTAACGGGGATTGGCGGAGGATGAAAACGAATCGTAAAACATGATATCACTGCAGCTTCTGAAGCTCGATCTTCAGCTCCCTCATCTTGTCGCGGAACTGGGCTGCTGCCTCAAAGTTGAGGTCCGCGGCCGCCTTCTGCATCTGCTTCTCGACGTTCGAGATGAGCTTCTCCAGCTCCTTCTTCGACATCGACTCCGGATCCTTCTCCCACTCCTTCTCGTGCTTTGCGACATCCTTGGAGACCGCGATCAGATCACGGACCGCCTTCCTGATGGTGGTCGGAGTGATGCCATGTTCTTCGTTATACTTCTGCTGGACCGTCCTTCTCCGGTTGGTCTCTTCGATCGCCGCCTTCATGGAGTCGGTGATCGTGTCCGCATACATGACGACATGGCCTTCCGAGTTACGGGCGGCACGTCCGATGATCTGGATCAGAGAGGTCTCGCTGCGGAGGAAGCCTTCCTTGTCGGCATCCAGGATCGCGACAAGCGTGATCTCCGGGATGTCCAGCCCTTCACGGAGCAGGTTGATCCCGACCAGAACGTCGAAGACATCCAGACGCATATCTCGGATGATCTTGGACCTCTCCAGAGTATCAATATCGGAATGAAGATATCTGACCCGGATATCTGCTTCCTTAAGGTAATCGGTCAGGTCCTCCGCCATCCGCTTGGTCAGCGTCGTGACCAGGACCTTGCTGCCCTTCTTCGTCTCCTTGCGGATCTCCGCGATCAGATCATCGACCTGTCCCTTGACCGGACGCACGTCGATCGCCGGATCCAGAAGACCGGTCGGACGGATGATCTGCTCCGCGCGGAGCATCTCATGGTCGCTCTCATACTTGCCCGGCGTCGCGGACACAAACATGATCTGGTCGATCTTGGACTCGAATTCCTCGAACTTCAGCGGCCGGTTGTCCAGTGCGCTTGGCAGGCGGAATCCATAGTCGATCAGGGTCTGCTTGCGGCTCCGGTCGCCGTTGTACATAGCATTGATCTGAGGCAGCGTCATGTGGGACTCATCGATGATGATCAGAAACTCATCCGGGAAGTAATCAAGCAGAGTCTGGGAAGGCGTCCCCGGGGCTCTCCCTTCCATATGTCTTGAGTAGTTCTCAATTCCAGTGCAGAAGCCAGTCTCCCGCAGCATCTCAATATCGTAGTTGGTCCGTTCGGAGATACGCTGCGCCTCGAGCAGTTTATCCTCGGACTTGAAATACTTTACTCTCTCTTCCAGCTCCGCCTTGATGCTCTCGGTCGCCCGCATGATCTTGGACTGTGGCATGACATAATGAGAAGCCGGGAAGATCGCAATGAAGTTCAGCTCCGTCCTCACCTGTCCGGTCAGAGGATCGATCTCACAGATGCGGTCGATCTCATCCCCGAAGAATTCCACCCGGTAGGCATAATCATCCGTATCAGCCGGAAAGATATCGAGCACGTCACCATTCACGCGGAAAGTAGAGCGGTGGAAATCCATCTCATTCCGGTCGTAGTGAAGATCGATCAGCTTGCGCATGACCTCATCCCGGTCACGTTCCTCTCCCTGGCGCAGATAGAGTGCCATCTCCTTGAAGTCGATCGGCGATCCCAGGCCATAGATGCAGGAGACCGAACTGACGACGATGACGTCATGCCTCGAGACAAGCGAAGCCGTCGCCGACAGTCTCAGCTTATCGATCTCATCGTTGATCAGAGAATCTTTTTCGATATAGGTGTCCGTCTGGGGGACATACGCCTCCGGCTGGTAGTAATCATAGTAGGAAACGAAGTACTCGACCGCGTTCTCCGGGAAGAATTCCTTGAATTCCCCGTAGAGCTGGGCCGCCAGCGTCTTGTTGTGGGCGATGACCAGCGTCGGCTTCTGCAGCTGCTGGATCACGTTCGCCATCGTAAATGTTTTTCCGGATCCTGTTACGCCGAGCAGGGTCTCCATCTGGTTTCCCTCTTTGAATCCCTCCACCAGCTGCCCGATTGCCTGGGGCTGGTCGCCTGTCGGCTGATAAGGTGAGTGAAGCTTGAATTCCATGCATCTCTCCTTTAATGGTATGCAGCACTTGCCGATCATCCAGAATTCAACGGGATACTTTCAGCGCAAAGCGCTGACGATCGTTCCTCCTCCGATCACCCGGTCGCCATCGTAGAGAACCAGGGCCTGGCCAGTAGTGAGCGCGCGCTGCGGCTCATCGAAGACGAAAGAGACGCTGCCATCCTCATTGACAGCAGCAGTTCCCGCCGCCTCCCTTGCCCGGTAACGCGGCTTTGCTGTTGCGCGGATGACGGTACCCGGAGCCGGAGCAGTTGTCTCTTCTGCCTGACGCTTTGCAGCTTCAATCTGAGTCGCTTCTGACTGAGCCGCTTCCGACTGAGTCGCTTCCGACTGAGCCACTTCCGACTGAGCCGCTTCCGCTTCTGTCTTTTGCCCGTTCTCCTGCTTTCCGCAGCCCGGCCACCAGATCCAGTTGAAATCGTCTGCCGTCAGCCTGTCAGAATAAAGTCCCTTATCCCCGGCAAGGATGACCTCGTTCTTCTCCATGTCCTTTGCCTTAACGTACATCGGATGCGGCAGCGCCAGGCCAAGTCCCTTGCGCTGGCCGATCGTGTAGCGGATCAGACCTTTATGTTCTCCGAGAACATGCCCCTCCTCATCGACAAAACTGCCATGGGGATAGTGCTTTCCTGTCTGCTGTTCGATGAAATCGCCGTATTTCCCATTCACAACAAAGCAGATATCCTGAGAGTCCGGCTTCCTCGCATTCACAAAATCGTATTCCTCCGCCAGCTCACGCACCTGTTCCTTGGTCTCATATTCGCCAAGCGGAAAGATGGTGTGGGCAAGCTGGTCCTGCGTCATGGAGTATAGAACATATGTTTGGTCTTTGTCAACGTTCTTTGCGCGGAGGAGCAGCCATCTTCCGCTCTCCTCATCGTATGCCGTTCTGGCATAGTGCCCGGTCACGATCACATCACAGGAAAGTTCCTTTGCCCGATCGTAGAGCTTATCGAACTTCATATATCGATTGCAGTCGATGCATGGATTCGGAGTTCCTCCTGCTTCATAAGTGCGGATGAACTTGTCGATCACCTTTGCTTTGAAATCGTCGGCAAAGTTAAAGACATAATATCTCATCCCCAGCCGGTCAGCGACCTGGCGTGCGTCATTGACATCATCCAGACTGCAGCAGGAATGAGCCCGGCTGACTCCGATCTCACCGTTGCTGTAGAGCTTCATCGTGACGCCGATGCACGTATAGCCCTTCTTCTGCATCAAGGCAGCGGATACGGACGAATCCACGCCTCCGCTCATGGCGATAAGGGCTCGCTTTTCTGTCTCACACATATCTGATACTTCTTTCTTGTACTGCAGCTTGTATCGAATGGCAATCCACTAATAGAAAAAGTCAGGTTACTCCGGCCTATAGCTTTCTGCCGCCATTAGAAAATCCGATTACTCCGGCTTATAGCTTTCTGCCGCCAGCACTGCCAGCGATCTTGGCTGCATCACGACTTTCTTCCATGCCATTCCGCGCTCTTCGCCTGTGGTCGACACGACCAGATGCCAGCTCTTTCCTTCCGGAAGGTCCGGCAGCGTGATCTCGACGCCTTCCCAGAAGACGTTCAGGCAGACGCAGACAATATCGTCATCTTTCACGTTCTCATCGTAGCCGGCATAGATCACGTAGAATGCTTTGGTATCCTTGGTGACCAGCGCATTCCACGGTGTGCCTGCATGCACTGAGATGTTCGGGAAGCCGCATCTTGCGCTCTTCAGGTCTCTTGAGATGCAGGGATGCTTCTTCCGGAACGCGATCATGTTCCTGGAAAACTCCAGGATATCCCTGTTCTTATCGCAGTAGTTCCAGTCCAGCCAGCTGATCTCATTGTCCTGACAGTAAGCATTGTTATTACCGAACTGGGTGTTGGCGAACTCGTCTCCCGCGAGAAACATCGGCGTCCCTCTGCTCATCAGGAGGATACCCATGGCATTCTTCATCATCCGCATGCGGAGTCTCTCGATCTCCGGTTCCTCGGAAGGCCCTTCCACGCCGCAGTTCCAGCTGCGGTTGTCATCCGTGCCATCCGTGTTGCCCCAGCCATTTGCTTCATTATGCTTCCCGTTATAGGTATAAAGATCATACAGAGTGAACCCGTCGTGGCAGGTGATGAAGTTGACGGAGGATTTGTAGCCCTGATATCCTCTCGGCGACCTTCCCGGCTCCGCCGACTTATCCGAGTAGAGGTCCGGCGATCCGATGATGCGCTTTGCTGCGTCCGGAGCTGCCCAGATATCGCCCTTCAGATAAGATCTGAGATCATCGCGGTACTTGCCGTTCCATTCCGCCCAGCGGTTCCACGCCGGGAAGTTTCCGACCTGGTACATGCCCCCGGCATCCCAGGCTTCCGCGATGAGCTTGACGTCTGAAAGGAGCGGGTCTTTGGCAAGACGATACAGAAGCGGCGGATACTCCATAGGAGAGCCATCCTCATTTCTTCCCAGGATGCTGGCAAGATCGAATCGAAATCCGTCGATATGGAAGTTGACCGTCCAGTAGCGCAGGCATTCGACGATCATCTCCTGTACCACCGGATGGTTGCAGTTGACCGTGTTGCCGCATCCGGAGAAATTGTAATAGTTCCCATCCGGGGTCAGCATGTAGTAGATGTTGTTATCGAACCCCTTGAAAGAGATGAAAGGACCGTCCTCATTTCCTTCCGCCGTATGGTTGAAGACCACATCCAGGATGACCTGGATGCCTGCGGAATGCAGATCATGGATCAGCTGCCTGAGCTCATCGCCCTCGTGATTGTATTCCTGAGCAGCACAGTAACTGGTATTCGGAGCAAAGTAACTGACGGTGTTGTACCCCCAGTAGTCGATCAGCTCCTTGCCGTCCACCTGCCGCGCATTCTGCATCTCATCGAACTCAAAGATCGGCATCATCTCGACCGCCGTGATCCCAAGCCACTTCAGATATGGGATCTTCTCTCTCAGCCCCTGGAAGGTTCCCGGAGCCGATACCCCGGAATTTTTTCCATTCGTGAAGCCGCGAACATGAAGCTCATAGATAATCAGGTCCTCCATAGGTACCCGGTGGCGCTCATTGTCCCAGTCATAAGTCGGCCGGACTGCCCTTGCGTGATAGGCAGGCTTGAAATTTTTATTGCCCCAGATTCTCTGCCCGGTCACTGCCTTGGCATAGATATCGAGAAGTGCATGCTTCTTATCAAAAAGAAGGCCTTTCTCCGGATCCCACGGTCCGTCCACCGAATAAGCGTATTCGACCTTTGAGATGTCGAGGCCGAATACGACCATAGACCACACCGATCCGATCCTGTAGTTCTTCGGAAAAGCGATCTCCGAAAATGGATCGTCCTCTCCTCTGTGATAAAGCAGGAGACTGACTGCGGTCGCTCCCTCTGAATGGACGGTAAAGCTCACCGCTCCGTCATAGCCAAGAGGAACTGCACCATTTCTGTCAAACATGCCCGGACAGATGGAAAAGCCCGACGCCGAGTCAAGCGGATGGAGTTTTGCGCGATTGATATTGTTATCTGAATCTGCCATGAGTAACCTTCAACCTTCCAGATATATTCCGAATTTGTTCAGGATCCTCCGGTATCGTTTCCGATACCGGAAACTTCCTGCCGTAAAAGGTAGTATAGCACACATGGCAAGGGCACGTCTGCCTCATCTCCGCATAGCCGCTTCCATCATCTCGTGCGCGGTGCGCGAGGCACTTGTGCCCTAAAGGACTGTTATGAA
>DLFD01000028.1 GCA_002482005.1 Lachnospiraceae bacterium UBA7729
TGCAATTGCCTACAAAATGTATGTGCAACAACCTACAAAAATGCTCTGCAACTTTCTGCAAAAAGGGGTTGCAAAAAACATCCCACCAGAAGGCGGTGATCATCGGATTGGTTGCCCTCCAGGAATCGACCAGTGGCTGCAGCTCTTCTTCTTTCAGTCCCATATCCAGAGCACCCATTGATTTCAGAGCACCGACGGATCCACCGTAGCCAAGGGCAAGCTCTGCAATTTTACCCTTCTGCCGGAGGTGACCATTGATCCCGTGTTTGACGACCGGGACGCCGAACATCTGGCTGGCGGAGGCACAGTAGATATCTTTACCCTCTGCAAATATCTTGGAACGCCAGGTCTCGCCGGCGAGATGAGCCAAAACTCTTGCCTCAATGGCGGAGAAGTCGGATACCACAAATTTGTATCCGGGTCTTGCGATAAATGCGGTCCGAATCAGCTGCGAGAGTGTGTCCGGAATATCGTCATAGAGCATTTCCAGCGTTTCATAATCTCCAGTGCGTACCAGCTCCCGGGCATCCGCCAGGTCATTCATATGGTTCTGTGGGAGGTTCTGCAGCTGGATCAGCCTGCCTGCCCAGCGGCCGGAGCGATTGGCTCCGTAGAACTGGAACATGCCATGTGCGCGCCCGTCTTTGCAGACTGCATTCTGCATGGCCTGATACTTCTTCACGGAGGATTTTGCCAGCTGCAGGCGAAGCTTTAACGCCTTCCTGATATCGCCGTCGGTCTCCGGGATCATCTGCTTCACATCCTTCTTTCCCAGAGATTCAGCCTCGACGCCGTTCTTGGAGAGCCATTCCTTCATCTGGCTGACGCTGTTCGGATTCTCCAGACCGGTGAGCTGCTGCATCTGGATCATCAGGCTGTCTCTTGATTTCTCATCAAAGGCGATCGCATTATTGACGGCATCCATGTCCAGCTGGATCCCACGGTCGTTGATCTCCTGGTCGAGGTGATATTCTTCCCAGACCTGATCAGGTACCGGATAGTGGGCAAGTCGCTTCTGGATGGACATCTCCACCTCAACATCACGCTGGTTATAGAACTTGAAGAGGGACCATTTCTCCGGATCGTGCTCCGGGAGATTTCTGGTTCTGCCGCCGTTTGCCTTCGTCGGCTTGCAGGGAGAGCAGAAGTACCGGATCAGGTCCTTGCCTTCCTTCAGCTTCTGATCCTGAAGGCCCAGTACGGCACCAACGCCGGCAAGGGAGAGAGGAAGTCCCAGATAGGCGGACCAGATCATGGTGCATTTCCAGGAAACCGGGTTCAGATACCTGCCTGCCGGATCCTCAGGTATGCTGTAGCCGGTAAAGTACTGCGGATAGTAACGCTTCAGCCAGTTGGAAAGACAGATCCGCTCAAAGGAAGCGTTGAAGGCCCATTTGGTTACATTCTCATCAGATAGTGCTGTGAGGATATCCTCCGGAAGGACTTCGCAGCTTGCCAGGTCGTAGACTCTGACAGGGCTACCGTCAATGGAGACGCCGAAGAGCAGTATCTCAAACTGATCAGACTCAGCGTATTTGTAGACGCCACATTTACCTATGTCCACATCGCTGTAGGTCTCTAAGTCGATTGACATTTCCTTGATCATTTTCATCATCCTTTACTGAAAAGAGAGGCAGCAGGCCGTCAATGCCTGCCGCCTCCCGGAGCTTAGCGCCTGTCTTCAAGGAGCTTCTTATACCGGAGCTGGGACTCCTTGTATTCCAGCTCCTCCCGTTCCTTCCTGCGCTCGTAATCCTCCTTGTCCTGCTGCTTGACCTGCAGCATGAAGCGGATCGCGTAGATCATGCCGACCAGGATTGCCACGCACATACCACATCCGAGGATATTGAAAACCAGTGTTACGACGTTGTTTGCAAATTCCATGATAGATACCTCTTTTCTAAAAGCTGTCGCAGGCGGCAGCAGAGCCGCCCGCCCGCATGGATTGTCAGTGATCAGTCGAGAAAGTCGTCGCCGTCGTCCTCAAGACCGGCGAAGTCATCCTCAGCTCTGGACTTGCCGCCCAGGGGCTCACCGTCGCGGATCTTCTGAAGATTGTTCAGGCCGCAGGCGATTCCCTTGTTTCCGTTGCTGTTGAAGGCATAGAGATTGATGCTGGCTCTGCCGTACACGCCGGAGTAGACCTCGGAGCGTTCCAGAATCGGATTTCGGTCCGCGTCCACGATGCCCGGAGCGGTGGCAGAGTTGGCGTTGATGAAGTAGCTGTTCTTGTAAGCCTCATCGTCCGGTCTTTCCAGATCGCCGTCGCGGAGCGGAGTCTTCAGGGTGGAGAGAGCAGGAACGGACTTGCCGTTGCCCTTCAGCTTGGACTCACCCTCTTCATAGGCTGCCTGGATCGCGGCCTTGATCTTCTCGATGGTTGCCTTGTCAGACTTCGGGATGATCAGGGAGACGCTGTACTTCGGCGCTCCGCCGTTGATGGACTTGGGATCCCAGACATTGGCATAGGACCATCTCGTGTTGACTCCGGTGATCACCTTGGTAGCATTCATAAACTTATGCATAATTCATTTCCTCCTTAATTTTCGTTGAAATCATCTTTTGCTGTATTGAGTGCCGGCCGCTTGTCGGACACGGGCACCAGTGTCGGTTTTCCCTGAGGCTTTGTGATGAGAGCACTCAGAAGCTCATTGAACTTCTTCTTTCCCAAGAGGGAAGTCATGGCTGTGATCCCGAGAAGCCTCTTCTCATATGGATCGTAGCCGGCAGCCTTTACCTTCTCAGCGACAGCTGCTTCATCGGAATACTTCCTGTTGGACTTTCCGGCGACGACCTTGAAGCCGTCATATTCCACACCGGAGAGAGCCTGCTGAAGAGCGTAGTCCTTGATGTCATTTGCCCAGGCGGTCAGTTCATCGATCTGCGGCAGGATAGCTGCAATCTCAGAGTTCTCCAGCATGGCTGGCATCTCGAAATCATACTTTGCAAGATCCAGGTTGTACTCCGCCCGCTTCCTGCAGGTCGCCTTGACCTTGCAGAACTGGCAGTGGTCACCTGCCTTGAACTCGCCCTTTCCGTCATAGGCAAGAGCCGCTGTCGGCTTCAGGACTGCCTCAGCCCAGTGCAGGAGATCCTTTTTACTGATCTCGAAGGTGCTGATATTCTCCCGGCGGGGCTGAAAGATCGTCAGTTTCACTGTCCCGATGTCATAGAGGCAGTCATACTGATCGACGGCACCAAGGGCGTAGCACATCATCTGTGGATTCTCATGAGCATCCACCAGGACGCCAAGGCCGTATTTGAAATCAATGATGTGCAGCACATCGTCTGCGATGATCACGCAGTCACCGGTTCCGAAGCCCTCCGGTACCCATTTGGAGAAATCCAGCTTTTCCTCGACCAGGACCAGCGGATCCCGGCAGTGCTTCTTTGCTTCTTCGACCTGCTCGATCACGTAGGAGCAGTACTGATCTGTGCATTCATCCATTTCGCTGTCGAAGTAGGTCAGGTTCTCGGTCGGATCTGTCGGGCTTCTTCCCAGATGTTTCTCGACCTTGTACTCGCAGAGGGCATGTGCGTCCGTGCCCTGCTGAGCGTAAGGACTTCCGCTGTCCACGATGCCGGCACACAGCTTTGCACTGGGCGGGCATTCAAGCCATCTGTGGCTGGAGGAAGCAGAGAGATAAGCGTGCTTAGGCATCGGTCAGTCCCTCCAGTTCCTTCACAAGCGCCGGATAGCTCTCAGCCGGAATATCCTTCAGCGTGCCTCCGTTTCCATATTTCTGTACGAGGCCCTTCACTGCCGCCTTGAACCGGCCGTCTGCTTCATTGGCCTTTGCTGCCAGGAGCCCTCTGACGTCTTCCTTGGAATAGGTCCTTGGATTCTCTGCAGTAGGCGCTTCCTTCTTCGGGGCGGCTTCGGCTGTCGGCTTTATTTCCTCCTCAGTGGAGTAGAAGGCCTTGAGAGCCTTGCCGGTCTCGATCAGGGTTTCTCCGCAGGTAATTAGATTGTCGATCACCTGGGAGAGCTCATTCATTTTCCCCATCCTTGTCTCCTTCCTTTGTCAATTCCTTCTGTAATTTGCTTGCGAGTCGCTTTGCCACAACGCTGATGGCGATCAGGGTATCGATAAGATCCTCATCGTCGCGGGTCATGGGAGCGGCTCTGTTCATGTTGGCTTCGCTCATGTCTGCCTCCTTTCTGCGGGACTTCCTGTCCCTTACAGTCCTTAAAGTTCCCCCGGCAGGGAAAATTCCGCTGCTTTCGGAAAATTTTTCAAAAGAGTGAAACGACGATTCCGCATTTATAAGGAAGCGATTCAGAGCTTCTGAAAAAATCTGCCGAAGGAGCGGAAAAAACAGGCGCGGGGGAACTTTAAGGAGTAGGAGCTTTCAAGCTCACTACTTACAAGGAGGTCTAAGGAATGAAGCTGGTTTTACAGACAGCCAGAGTGACTCAAGACGCGAAGAACTGCCTTTATCCGAATACGGTGGAGGTCACGGGTCCGGAGGAGCTGCAGCAGGCGGTGAGGTTTGACCATGTGTGCGCGGTTTATAAGAAGAACTACCGCAGCATTGAGAACTTCCTCAGGTCCAACGTTCTGGTCATGGATATAGACAATGACCACACAGAGGATCCGGGCGAGTGGATCACCTTCGAAAAGCTGGAGGACCTGTTCGGGGATATGAATTACGCGGTTGTTCCCAGCAGGCATCATATGCTGCCGAAGGATAGCTACGGCCCCAGACCCAGGATGCACATCTATTTCGAGATCGCTGAGACGACGGATCCGGATTATTACGCCGGACTGAAGGAAGCGCTGCAGAGGAAGTATCCCTTCTTTGATGACAATGCCCTGGATGCGGCAAGATTCATCTTCGGCTCGGACAGTGATGACATCGTCTGGCATGAGGGCTGGACGGCGATTGACGAGGAGACGGAGGTTGTCATTAAGAAGGAAGAGACGGTGCCTTCGCAAAAGAAGCCTGCAGTCAGGAGCCTGGACGGGACGATCCGGCAGGGTAACCGGAACAATACACTGTCCCATTTCGCCGGGAGAGCCCTGAAGCGGTTCGGGGAAACAGATAAGGCGAGGCAGATCTTTCTGGATGAAGCCCTGAAATGTGATCCGCCGCTTTCCAACGCGGAGCTGAAGACCATATGGAATTCTGCCCTGAAGTTCTATCGAAAGAAGGTCCAGAGCGCGGACGGATATGTGCCGCCGGAGCAGTATGACGCGGACTTTGACGATTCTCTGAAGCCGGCGGACTACTCCGACGTCGGAGAGGCCAAGGCCTTCACGAAGGAATATGGCGGAGAGCTCCGCTTCTCTGAGGCAACGGATTTCCTCCGATACGATGGCGAAGCCTGGATCGAGGACAGACAGCTGGCGGTCGGAGCCATGGTAGAGTTTCTGGATCTGCAGCTTGCGGATGCGCAGGATCAGGTCCAGAGGGCGAAGGATGCGCTGATCCAGAGCGGCGTTCCGAAGGAGACCGTGATCGCCGGCGGGAAGACGCTGGAGAAGGCTGTCTCCGGAGATCAGCAGCTGAGGCTCCTTTTTGCTCTTCTGGCGGCAAAGACATATCTGGCTTTCGTCATGAAGCGTCGGGATTACAAGTACGCGATGAATGCCATGAATTTCACCAAGGCCATGGTGGCAGTCGGCGTGGATGATCTGGACAAGGATCCGAATCTCCTCAATACGCCGTATGCGACCTTCAACCTGGCAAAGGGCATGGCAGGAGATCAGCCCCATGATCCGGCGGATCTCATCACGAAGCTGACAGCCTGCTCTCCCTCGGATGAAGGGAAGAACCTATGGGAGGAATCCATTCAGCTTTTCTTCCAGGGAGACCAGGAGCTGATCGACTATGTACAGTTGGTTGTCGGTATGGCTGCAGTCGGCAAGGTCTATCAGGAGCATCTCATCATCGCCTATGGCGGAGGTGCCAACGGCAAGTCCACCTTCTGGAACACGATCTCCAGAGTGTTGGGAACCTATAGCGGAAAGCTGTCCGCAGAGACCCTGACCATGAACTGCAAGAGGAATGTGAAGCCGGAAATGGCGGAGCTGAAGGGCAAGCGCCTCATCATTGCCTCCGAGATGGAGGAGGGCATGAGGCTCAATACCTCTGTTGTGAAGCAGCTCTGCTCTACAGATGAGATCTTCGCGGAGAAGAAATACAAGGCGCCCTTTTCCTTCACGCCGTCCCATACGCTGGTCCTTTACACGAACCACCTGCCCAAGGTCGGCGCCAATGACGACGGGATCTGGAGACGACTGATCGTCATTCCCTTCAATGCCAAGATCGTCGGCGACAGCGATATCAAGAACTACGCGGATTATCTCTATGAGAAGGCCGGCGGCTACATCCTGAAGTGGATCATCGAGGGAGCCCAGAAGGCGATTGCTCTGCACTTCAAGACAGAGCTGCCGCAGGTCGTGAAGGCAGCGATTGAAGACTATCGGGAGGACAACGACTGGCTGGGGCATTTCCTGGCAGAGTGCTGTGAGACCGGCAAGGACCTGACAGAGAAATCCGGGGAGCTGTATCAGCAGTACCGGGTCTATTGCATCCAGAACGGAGAGTATACCCGCAGCACCACGGACTTTTATACGGCGATCGAGAAGGCTGGCTATGTCAGAAGGAAGACGAACGCAGGGATTCTCGTGCATGGACTGAAGCTCAGATCCGGCGAGGATTTCCTGGATTAAAGGTGCAGGTCGATGCAGGTCGTGAAGGTCGATTCCAGAACCCTTTCGGCAGGAGCGCAGGTTGTGCAGGTCGTTGGTAAGACTTTTTCAGAACCGATGCAGCTCGTGCAGGTCATTTGCAGAAGTGATTTTTAAGGATCAGATTTTCAGGAATGTTGATTTTAAGCCATTTGTGCAGGTCGTGAAGGTCATTTCCCAAAGTTACCTTATAGAGGATTTTCAGAGAAAAATGCCCTATAGAGAAGTTTATACTACGACCTTCACGACCTGCACTTTCGGCAATGATGGAGGATGGCGATGCGGGAAAAAGTGATTGAGCAGAAATTAGTCTCTGAGGTCAAAAGGCGGGGCGGGATCTGTCCGAAGTGGGTGAGTCCCGGATATGACGGAATGCCGGACCGGATCGTCTTGCTGCCAGATCGCCATTTCGGCTTTGTAGAGGTGAAGGCTCCGGGGCAGAAGCCAAGACCTCTGCAGCTGGCAAGACATAAGCTTCTCAGGGAGCTTGGGTATCCCACCCACATTCTTGACGGAGTAGAGCAGATCGGAGGAATCCTAGATGAAATACAGTCCACATGATTATCAGACCTATGCGATCCGGTTTATAGAGGAGCATCCGGTCGCTGCAGTCCTTTTGGACATGGGTATGGGCAAGAGCTCCATTACTCTGACAGCGATAGAGGATCTGATTTTTGACAGCTTCGAGATCAGCAAGGTTCTGATTATAGCGCCACTCCGAGTGGCAAGACATACCTGGCCGGAGGAGATCGAGAAGTGGGATCACCTGAAGGGACTCAGGTATTCCATGGCGGTCGGTACAGCAGCAGAGCGGATGGCAGCACTGAGGGCGGACGCGGACATCTACATCATCAATCGGGAAAATGTTCCCTGGCTGATCCAGGACAGCGGGCTGCCCTTTGATTATGACATGGTCGTGATTGATGAGCTGTCCTCCTTCAAAAGCTGGCAGTCCAAGCGCTTCCGGGCATTGATGAAGATGAGACCAAAGGTGAAAAGAATCGTGGGCCTTACCGGAACACCGTCCAGCAATGGCTTTATGGATCTCTTTGCAGAGTTTAAGCTCTTGGACATGGGAGAGAGGCTGGGCAAGTTCATTGGCTGGTACCGGAACGCTTTCTTCAGGCCGGACAGGATGAATGGACCGGTGGTCTATAGCTATAAGCTCCTTCCCGGCGCGGATCAGAAGATCTATGACCGGATCTCCGATATCACGATCTCCATGAAGAATACGGATCATCTGAAGATGCCGGAGCTGATCAGCGTGAGTGAGAAGGTCTACCTGGATGACGCGGAAAGAGACAAATATCAGACCATGATGAACGAGCTGGTCCTGCAGCTTCCGGGGAAGGAGATTACCGCAGCCAACGCCGCTGCCCTATCCGGGAAGCTACTGCAGATGGCAAACGGAGCGATGTACACCGATGACGGAGAGGTCGTAAGGATTCATGACCGGAAGCTGGATGCCCTGGAGGATCTGATCGAAGCAGCCAATGGGAAGCCGGTTCTGGTGGCCTATTGGTACAAGCATGATCTTAAGAGAATTGAGGAGCGACTGACGAACAGGGGTATTCCATTCGAGCGAATGGATTCTGATTCCAGCATCATCAGATGGAACAAGGGAGAGATCCCGGTTGCTCTGATTCATCCGGCATCTGCGGGACACGGCCTCAACCTGCAGCAGGGCGGCAACACCCTGATCTGGTTCGGGCTAACCTGGAGCCTGGAGCTTTATCAGCAGACAGTGGCCAGGCTCTGGCGGCAGGGACAGCAGTCCGGAACGGTCGTTGTGCAGCATATCATCACAGCAGGAACCATTGATGAGAGAGTCATGAAGGCTTTGCAAGACAAGGACCGGACACAGTCGGCCTTGATTGAAGCTGTGAAGGCTGAGATCGGAGGCGCCTATGGCAAAGGCAGATTATGACGGCTATGAGGCACTCGCCAATGCCGTCGTGAAGCTGGCTGCCGAGGATTACATGAGGGCACTGAAGAGCCTGAAGCGGAATCCCGCCAGCCGGACGGCAAAGCAGGAGAAGGAAGATAACGAGAGATTTTTCCGGTCAGGCTGGTATTCAACATTGACTAGCGTGGACGGGGAATATCTCATCAGGAGAATGAAGGAGGCGGTTGGTTATGAAGGCTAAGGAGTTTCTGCAGCAGGCAAGGTTTCTGGATCAGCGAATCAACAGCAAGGTCCGGGAGATCGAGAAGATGAATGCCCTTGCGACAAATATGTCGGCAGTCATCAGCGACATGCCGAAGGCGAAGGGTTCTTCTACATCCAGGATGGAGGATACGGTCTGCAAGATCATCGATTATGAGAATGAAGTCCGGGAGGATCTGGACCGGCTGATCTCCATCAAGCGGGAGATCAACGATACTCTGGAGCAGATCGACGAGGTGGATTACCGGATCGTTCTTCAGAAGAGATATCTGGAGATGTGTTCCTGGGAAGAGATTGCCTGCGATATCGACAAGAAGGTCCGCTGGGTACAGATGCTGCACGGCCGTGGGCTGGATAAGGTTCAGGAGCTTTTGGACAGATCGGCATAAAGTTTTTTCAGGAATGCATGAAAATGCGCAGAAGTGCATGTGCCCTTCGTGATAATGTTAAGCTGACGAAAGTGAAGATGAGAGGAGCTCTGCAGGGTAGGGGATACCCGCAGGGCTTTTTTCGTGGGAGGAGATGGCACAATGCCAAGCAGACCAAAGCATCCATGTGTACACCCGGGCTGTCCGGAGCTGATCCCATACGGGGAGAAGTACTGTGAGAAGCATGCGCCAATGCACGAGGCAGAGAAGAAGGATACAAGAACCGGCGGCTCAGCTGCCCGTGGGTATGGATGGAGGTGGCAGAAGGCAAGCAAGGCTTACCTTCATGCGCATCCGCTCTGTGCTGAGTGTGAGAGGCATGGCAAATATACCCGTGCTGAGGTCGTGGATCATATCGTTCCGCATCGCGGTGATATGAAGCTCTTCTGGGATCGTGACAATTGGCAGCCGTTGTGCAAGCAGTGTCACGATAAGAAGACCGCGCGTGAGGATCGCAACTTCCCGAGGAAGTACACGTATTGAAGCCGAGGAGTAGGGGCGGGTCAAATCTCTGGGGCCCGGCGCTCCAAGACCGACGCCTCCCCTTCGCGCAGAAAATCGCGAAATCGAAGATGGGGGTCTAAATACCTATACATACTGAAATAATAAAGAAGGGAGGTGCCCTATGGCAGCAGGAAGAAAGCCCAAGCCGACTGCTCTGAAGGAGCTGGAAGGCAATCCGGGCAAAAGGAAACTGAACAGATCCGAGCCGAAGCCTGACAAGGGCATGCCGCCCTGTCCAGCATGGCTCCTGCCGGAGGCAAAGAAGGAATGGAAGAGGCTGGCTGAGAACTTGTCCCAGCTTGGCGTACTGACGCAGATCGACATGGCTGCCTTCGCGGCATACTGTCAGTCTTACGCCAGATGGAAGGAAGCCCAGGAGCATATCAATTCCGAAGGCTCCGTATTCGAAACCGATAAAGGATATCAGCAGCAGACGCCATGGGTCGGCATCTCCAATACGAATCAGAAGCTGATGCTTCAGGCAGCATCTGAGTTCGGGTTGACGCCGTCGTCCAGATCCCGGATCGTCGTATCTCATGACGATTCTGAGGAGGATGAGATGGAAGAACTGCTGGGCGGCGGCTGATGTTTGATGAAGCCAAGGCGCAGAAGACTCTGCGGTTCATTGAGAACCTGAAGCATACCAAGGGCATCTGGCACGGTCAGAACTTCAAGCTCCTTCCCTGGCAGGAGGAGATCATCCGGACCATCTTCGGAACAGTGAAGAATGACGGATACCGGCAGTACAACACAGCCTATATCGAGATCCCAAAGAAGAACGGGAAGTCGGAGCTGGCAGCTGCGGTTGCCCTGTACATGACCTGCGGTGACGGTGAGTGGGGAGCAGAGGTTTACGGCTGCGCTTCCGACCGGCAGCAGGCATCGATTGTATTTGATGTGGCTGTCGATATGGTGGACCAGTGTTCGGCACTGAAGAAGCGGATCAAGCCGGTTATGTCCACAAAGAGACTTGTCTATCAGCCGACGAATTCCTTTTACCAGGTGCTGTCGGCGGAAGCCTATACAAAGCACGGACTCAATGTCCATGCGGTCATCTTCGATGAGTTGCACTCGCAACCGACAAGAGAGCTGTTTGATGTTATGGTCCGCGGATCCGGCGATGCCAGGAAGCAGCCGCTGTATTTCCTGATCACGACAGCCGGCACAGACCGGAACTCCATCTGCTATGAGCAGCATCAGAAAGCTGAAGACATCATCGCCGGCAGGAAGATTGATCCGACCTACTACCCGGTGATCTACGGTGCCGCGGATGACGATGACTGGACGGATGAGAAGGTCTGGTACAAGGCCAATCCTTCCCTGGGACATACGATCGATATCGAAAAGGTCCGGAACGCCTGCAGATCCGCACAGGACAATCCTGCAGAGGAAAATGCCTTCCGGCAGCTGAGGCTGGATCAGTGGGTAAAGCAGTCTACACGCTGGATGCCGATGGAGAAGTGGGATGCCTGTGCATTTCCTGTAGACCCGAAGGAACTGGAAGGCAGAGATTGCTATGGCGGTCTGGACCTCTCCAGCACGTCAGATATCACAGCCTTCGTCCTGGTTTTTCCTCCGAGGACCGATGATGAGAAGTACATTGTGCTTCCATTCTGCTGGATCCCTGAGGACAACATGAGGCTCAGAGTAAGAAGAGACCACGTTCCCTACGATGTCTGGGAGAAGACCGGACATCTGATGACGACGGAAGGCAATGTGATCCATTACGGCTACATTGAGCATTTCATTGAGAAGCTGAATGAGAAATACCACATCTGTGAGATCGCTTTCGATAGATGGGGAGCTACCCAGATGGTGCAGGATCTGGAAGGCATGGGTTTTACGGTTGTGCCTTTCGGCCAGGGCTATAAGGACATGAGCCCGCCCACCAAGGAGCTGATGAAGCTTGTGCTGGAGCAGCGGATTGCTCACGGCGGGCATCCTGTCCTTCGATGGATGATGGATAACGTCTTCGTCCGGACGGATCCTGCCGGCAACATCAAGATGGACAAGGAGAAGTCGACAGAGAAGATCGATGCTGCGGTGGCAACCGTAATGGCGCTGGACAGAGCGATAAGAAATGCAAACAAGGAAACAGAGAGTGTCTACGATAGAAGAGGCGGAATTTTGTTCATATAGCCCTGAAAATCTTGTGATGGTGATAGAAATTTGATAATATAAAAATAACTATACGCAAAAATCAAGAAAGAAAGGAGGAGCCATAATGCCTAAGGTTAATGTGAACATTCAACCTACGATTCTGAATTGGGTCTTAGAACAGACATCTGATGATTCTCTGGGCAGTCAGTTACGTGCCAGCATTAGCAATTGGATTGATGGCTCTAAAACTCCTACTTTTAATCAGATACAGGATCTAAGTAAAAAATCGCATATTCCATTGGGCTACTTTTTTCTAAAGGTGCCACCAGTTGAAAGTATTAATTTACTTGAATTTAGAACTATTGACAGTATTCAACTGGCAAAACCTAGCAGAGACCTGATAGATACCATCCATACTATGGAAGAAAGACAGGATTGGATGGCAAACTATAGAAAAGAACAGGAGCTCGATCCGCTTTCCTTTGTTGGCGCTGCAGAAAATGAAAAAGATCCGTATAAGGTGGCCAGCGCTATTCGGAAGGCAATTGGGATAGAAGAAACATGGTCTATGACAGCATCTTCCATAAGGGATGCGTTTAATTCTATCAGAGCAGCATTGGAAGGAAGTGGAGTCTTAATAATGATGAGTGGTATTGTGGGTAACAATACTCATCGTCCACTTAATATTGAAGAATTTCGTGCTTTTGCATTAATAAATAAATGGGCACCTTTAGTTTTTATTAACAGTGCAGATTCTCAAGGAGGGAAACTATTTTCTCTTTTACATGAGGTTGCGCATATATGGTGCGGACAAGATGATCTATTTAATGATAGGCAAGGATTATCTACAAAGCCACTAGAAACATTTTGTAATGCGGTAGCAGCAGAACTGCTTGTACCGAAGAGTAAGTTCTCTGAATGCTGGGAAGATAGTCGTGGTGATATATATGAGAAAATAGCTTCTTTAGCTATGAAGTTTCATTGCGGTGAAACCGTTATAGCAAGAAAAGCATTGGATGCAGGTTTGATAGGGAAGAAAAATTATCAGAAGGTGGCAGATAACGCAATAGAAGGATTTAGAAAGGAAAAAGAGAAGGGAGGAAGTGGAGGCAATTTTTACGCAACTACTGAATCCAGGATAGATAGATCCTTCATGCGTGCAATTTGCGATGGAATAAGTTCTGGAACTCTAAGCTATACAGACGCTTATCGGCTTACAGATACAAGCCGAAAGACATTTGATAAGGTTGCGAAAGAACTGGGAGGGGTCATATGGTAAGTGACGACAAAACCTTCCTGATTGACGCAAATTGCTTTATTGCTCCATACCATGATTTTTACGCATTCGATCTTGTTCCGAAGTATTGGGAAATTCTTGCTGAGAAAGCCAAAACAGGGAGAATTGTTCTTTTGGACAAGGTAAAGAGGGAACTTGATACTGGTGGAGATAAACTTTCAGATTGGATGAAAAGTAACAATCAGTTTAAGGTATGTTCAATAAACGATGAGCAGATTATTGCCGTGTATGCAGAAATAATGCAGTACATTCAGGAGAGCGAATTTTATAGTGACAAGGCTTTGAATCAATGGGCGGATGACAAGGTCGCAGATCCATGGTTAATTGCCGCAGCTAAAGTTAAAGGATACATCATTGTAACATTTGAAGGACCCAATACGGGCTTAAATAAAAACAATCCAAGCAAAAATGCTAAAATCCCAGATGTTGCAAGTGCATTTGGAGTGAAGACATGTAATCTATATACAATGATGAGGGAATTAGCAATAAAAATTGATTAGCAATAATATGTTCTTTTTCAGAGCATCTATCGGAGAGATCCGGTAGGTGCTTATTTTATGCCCTGAAGGAGGCGGACATGATTATTCTTTCGATTATCGGATTTCTCCTGATCAGGGAGGCACTGAATGGAATGGAGGATTTCAGATGAGCATATTTTCTGGGATGTTCAAGAGCAGGGATAAGCCAAAGGATTCCACAGCGGGAAGCTCCTTCAGCTTCCTGTTCGGCGGAACGGCTGCAGGGAAGCCTGTAAATGAGCAGACCTCGATGCAGGTCACAGCGGTGTACTGCTGTGTGAGGATCCTGTCCGAGGCGGTGGCGAGCCTGCCGCTTCATCTATACAGATACAGCTCCGAGGGGAGCAAGGAAAAAGCGGTGGACCATCCGCTTTATTTTTTGCTCCATAACGAGCCGAATCCGGAGATGACGTCCTTCGCCTACAGGGAAACGATGATGACGCACCTTTTGCTGTACGGAAACTGCTATTCGCAGATCATCCGGAACGGCAAGGGTGAGGTCGTTGCCCTGTATCCGCTGATGCCGAACCGGATGAGGGTGGACAGGGACCTGAAGGGCCAGCTCTATTACGAATACCAGACCGGGCAGGACGAAGCCAGGACTATGAAGGGAACGATCGTGAGGCTCCAGCCGAAGGATGTGCTGCATATCCCGGGGCTTGGATTTGACGGGCTGGTCGGCTACAGCCCGATCGCGATGGCAAAGAACGCGGTCGGAATGGCTATCGCCTGTGAGGAGTATGGAGCGAAGTTCTTCGCGAACGGGGCAACGCCGGGAGGAATCCTAGAGCATCCGGGCGTCGTGAAGGATCCGGAAAAGGTCCGGGAAAGCTGGATGTCAGCCTTCGGTGGATCCGCGAACAGCAATAAGGTCGCGGTCCTTGAGGAGGGCATGAAGTACACGCCAATCTCGATCAGCCCGGAGGAGGCCCAGTTCCTGGAGACACGGAAGTTCCAGATCGATGAGATCGCGCGGATCTTCCGGATCCCGCCGCATATGATCGGAGACCTGGAAAAGTCTTCCTTCAATAACATCGAGCAGCAGTCGCTGGAATTCGTGAAGTACACGCTGGATCCCTGGGTATGCCGTTGGGAGCAGTCCATGCAGAGATCTCTCCTGAATCAGGAGGAGAAGAAGGATTACTTCTTCAAGTTCAACGTGGACGGGCTTCTGAGAGGCGACTACCAGAGCCGTATGCAGGGCTACGCGGTCGGACGCCAGAACGGCTGGATGTCCGCGAACGATATCCGCAGCCTAGAGAATCTGGACCTGATTCCGGATGAGGAGGGCGGAAATCTATACCTGGTGAATGGGAACATGACTAAGCTCTCAGAGACGATCTCTTACAGCGGCGAACAGGATTCAGGATCGGAGGATACCGGTGAAGAAAAGACGCAAGGTCAAAAGCCCGGAGAAGCCGGGGAAAGACAGATACAGAGACATGGAGGAGGCATATGAAAAGAAAGTTCTGGAACTGGGTGCGGAACGAAGGGCAGGATGCCTTCGGTTCCGACCGTACACTTTACCTCGACGGGGAAATCTCAGATGAGACCTGGTTCGGGGATGAGGTGACGCCGCAGCTCTTCAAGGATGAGCTGAATGCAGGCAACGGAAACATCACGCTGTGGATCAACTCTCCGGGCGGTGATGTGTTCGCGGCAGCACAGATCTACAACATGCTGATGGACTACAAGGGTGATGTGACGGTCAAGATCGACGCACTCGCAGCTTCGGCTGCAAGCGTGATCGCTATGGCCGGCACGAAGGTCTGCATGAGCCCGGTCGCCATGCTGATGGTCCACAACCCGGCAACGGTGGCCATCGGAGATGCTGAGGAGATGCAGAAGGCCATCGACATGTTGAATGAGGTCAAGGAAAGCATCATGAATGCTTACGAGATCAAGACCGGCATGTCACGGCACAAGATCTCGCAGCTCATGGACGCGGAGACCTGGATGAACGCCAGGGAGGCCGTCAAGCTGGGATTCGCAGATGAGATCCTGTTTGACAAGGATCAGGAAGAGGTAGCGGACAGCAAGAACCCGGGCGCCGCAATGCTTTTCAGCCGGAAGGCGGTTACGGATTCCCTGTTATCCAGGCTGATCCCGAAGGACAGACATGGAGCAGATTCTATAGGGGAACCTGCCGCGAAAAAGCATGAGGCTGAAACAAAGGAGGCCGGGATCCCGGTCGCACAGCTTGAGAAGAGACTGTCTCTTCTCTCACATTAAGGAGGATGAAAGCAATGAGCAAGATTATGGATCTGATGGAGAAGAGAGCGAAGGCATGGAATGCGGCGAAGGAGTTCCTGGAAAGCCATTCTCAGAACGGCGGTAATGTTTCTGCGGAGGATGCTGCTGTTTACGACCGCATGGAGAAGGAGGTCACTGATCTCACCAAGGATATCGAGCGCCTGCAGAGACAGGAAGCAATCGACCAGATGCTGAACCAGCCGACCAGCAAGCCCATCACCGACAGACCGGCGCAGGCGAAGGGCGAGGAAAAGACCGGAAGAGCGACCGATGAGTACCGCAAAGCCTTCTGGGACAACATCCGGCATCCTGGCAACCCGGTGCTGCGTGATGTCCTGGAGGTCGGCACGGATGGCAACGGTGGTTATCTGGTCCCGACAGAGTTCGAGCGCACCTTGGTCAAGGCACTTGACGAAAACAACGTCATGAGGACGATCGGCTGCAAGATCATCACGACTCAGAATGAGCGTAAGATCCCGGTCGCTGATGGTCACACGGTTGCTGCCTGGACTGCCGAGAACGGTGCGTATACCGAGAACAATCCGACTTTCGCCCAGAAGAGCATCGATGCCTACAAGCTCACCGACCTGATCAAGGTCTCTGATGAGCTGCTTTCTGACAGCTTCTTCGATATCGAGGGCTATATTTCCGAGGAGTTCGGAAGGGCATTCGGTGAGGCGGAGGAGGATGCGTTCATCAACGGCGCTATCCAGAGCGGGCAGACGGTAATCGACCGTCCGACAGGCCTTTTCTCTAAGGCAACTGCAGGTGGAGCACCGCAGGGTGTTGTGGCTGCAGGCGCAACAGCCATTACTGCGGACGAGCTGATCAGCCTGGTCTACTCTCTGAAGGCACCTTACCGCGGAAAGGCAAAGTTCCTGATGAACGACGCCACGGTGGCAGCAATCCGTAAGCTGAAGGACAGCAACGGTGTTTACATGTGGCAGCCGTCCCTGACGGCAGGAGAGCCGGACAGACTGCTTGGCTATCCGCTGTTCACTTCTCCGAAGGTGCCGGTGATGGCTGCAGGAGCAAGGGCAGTTGCATTTGGTGATTTCTCCTGCTACTGGATCGCAGATCGCGCAGGCCGCACGATGAAGCGTCTGAATGAGCTTTATGCAACCAACGGACAGGTAGGATTCACCTGCACGGAGCGTGTCGATGGCAAGCTGATCCTGTCTGAGGGTATCAAGATCCTCGACATGAAGGCGGGATCCTGATCAGGAAGAATAAGCAGGGCTCCGGTGAAAGCCGGGGCCTTCGGCTTGGGAGGTGAGCATGATGCTGGTAACAATAGATGAGGCAAAAGCATATCTCAGGGTCGATACCGGTGACGAAGATTCCCTGATCCAGAGTCTGCTCACATCCTCTGAGAAGCTGGCAATGGACGTGGCAAGGTTATCGGAGGAGGAAGTTCCAGAGCATCAGGAGCTGTTGAAGACAGCGGTGCTGTTTACCCTTGGGTACCTTTATGAGCACCGGGAGGAGGCGGATCATCACGAGCTGGTGATGACGCTCAGAAACCTTCTCTTCTCGATCCGGGAAGGAAGGCCGGTGATCACATGAACATCGCAAGGCTTCACAAGAGGATCCTGTTTCAGGTGAACGCGGTCACGACAGACAGGTACGGAAACCATGCGAGCGGATGGAAGGACTACTTTTCCGCATGGGCCACGATAGGGACGGACAGCTACGGGTCCGAGGACAAGGGCGTGGTCATCAATCCGGAGGAGACACTGAATTTCACGACAAGGTGGTGCACGGAGCTGGCGGCGGTAGAGTCCACAAGGTACAGGATCCTGTGCGAGGGGAAGATCTACAACATTATTTTCGTGAATCCGATGGGCTATAAGCATACGTCGCTGAAGTTCACCGGAAAGCTCTACAAGGAGAAGTCATGAGCGACAGGGTATCGATTGACGGGATGACAGACGCCATCATGGGTGAGCTGGAGAAATACCGGGACCTGGCCGCGGAGGATCTGAAGGAAGCAGTTAAGGAGACCGGAAACGATGTGAAGAAGGATATCTCGGCCCATGCTCCGGTCAGGACTGGGAAGTACAAGAAGTCCTGGGCGGTGAAGAAGACGGCGGAGACAGCGGAGTCCATAGAGCTGGTGGTTCATTCCAAAAACCGCTATCAGATCGCTCATCTTCTGGAAAACGGCCATGCCAAGAGGGGCGGCGGCAGGGTGGCTGCAATTCCCCATATTAAGCCTGCGGAGCAGAGAGGCGAGACAGAGCTTGTAGAGAAGATCAAGCGGAGGCTGGAGGGAGGCGGCTGATGTGACATTTGAAGAGACCATGACAATGCTGCAGGCGGCTGACCTGCCGCTTGCCTACGATCATTTTGCTGAGGGCGAATCTCCGGATCCGCCTTTTTTGGTGTTTCTTTTTCCGGAATCAGAGAACGTCTTTGCCGACGATACAGTCTACCAGAAGGTCGAGGACCTGAATGTGGAGCTGTATACGGACAAGAAGGATCCGGAGCTGGAAAAGAAGCTGGAAACGATATTGACGGAGCATCAGTGCCCATATGTAAAGACAGAGGTCTGGATTTCGGATGAGCGGATGTACGAGGTGCTCTATCAGACGCAGATCATAAAGGAGGATTGAGAGATGGCTGCAGTAAAGAACAAGGTGAAGTTCGGTCTGAGAAATTGCCATTACGCGCTTGCAACAATGGATGATTCCCAGAACGTAACCTTCAGTACGCCGGTGCCGATCCCCGGTGCGGTGTCCCTTTCGCTGAGTGCAGAGGGTGATAATGATCCCTTCTATGCAGATGATTCTGTGTATTTCCTGGTGGCAACGAATACCGGCTATTCAGGAGATCTGGAGGTTGCCATGATTCCGGAGAGCTTCCTGAAGGATGTCCTGAAGGAGACGGAGGACGCGAACGGAGTCATCGTGGAGAACAAGGACGCGGAGCCGGCGCATTTTGCCCTGCTCTTCGAGTTCACGGGCGACAAGAAGCAGATCCGCCACTGCATGTACTACTGCAGTGCGACAAGACCGGCTATGGAAGGCGATACCAAGGAGGACAAGACGAATGTGAAGACCGAGAAGATCTCGATCACGTCGACGCCGCTGCCGAATGGCATCGTGAAGTCCAAGACCGGGTCCAATACCTCGGACACCGTCTACAACGACTGGTACAAGGCGGTTTATATGCCGTCTGCGACTCCGGCTTCTACGGAGACAGATACAGGTGCGTGAGAACAAGGACTGCATCGGCTGAGGCAGAAGCTTTAGCTGGTGCAGCCCGATTTTTGGAAATGGCAGGTTGCACTGCCTGGAGGAGACAGTATGGCGGTTACAAAAGAGATTGAGATTGACGGGATCCCGGTGAAGTTCAAGGCATCGGCGGCGATCCCGAGATTATACAGAAACAAGTTCGGAAGGGACATCTACAGGGATCTGGCAAAGCTCCAGAAAGCGATCGAGGAGAATGATGCGGATAATTCCTCCCTGGATAATTTCTCCCTGGACGTGTTCGAGAGCCTTGCCTGGCTTTCTGCCTGGCATGCGGATCCGCAGCATGTGCCGGACAATCCGGATGAATGGCTGGATCAGTTCAACACGTTTTCCATCTATGAGATCCTGCCGCAGATCATTGAACTTTGGGGCATGAACGTGGAACAGCAGGTGGAGGCTAAAAAAAACTTCCCGCCACAGACAGGGAAATGACGACGCCGCTGTTTCTATTGCGGTGTGTGCAGCTGGGGATCAGCCTGCGGGATCTGGATCTTCTGACCATCGGGACGGTCAATGACATGTACTCGGAGATGAGCAACGACGACTATGACGGGTACTGCGAGATCGCGACCGAGGCTCAGATGGATGCATTCTGATGGCGGTACAAGGTAGGTTTTTGATTTTATGGGAAGGAGGCCGGCATGGCGGACAGGATAAAGGGCATAACTGTCGAGATCAATGGTGATACCACCGGTCTCTCGAAGGCTCTTTCGGGTGTCAACAAGGAGATCAGGAATACCCAGGCGCAGCTGAAGGACGTGAACAAGCTCCTGAAGCTGGATCCGGGCAATACGGAGCTGATCGCACAGAAGCATAAGCTCCTGCAGCAGGCGGTCGATGAGACGAAAAAGAAGCTGCAGTCCCTGAAGGAGGCCCAGAAGCAGGCGGATGAAGCCTTAAAGAACGGGACCATTTCCCAGGAGCAGTATGACGGTCTGCAGAGGGAGATTGCAGAGACTACCCAGAAACTGAAGGATCTGGAAGCCCAGGCGGAGCAGTCGGCAACAGCACTGCAGAAGATCGCAGCAGCCGGAGGAAAGCTCAAGGATATCGGCGGCAAGGTATCTGGAATCGGAAAGGATCTGACTACTTATGTGACGGTCCCTCTGGCGGCAGCTGGTGCTGCGGGCGTGAAGTCCTTTGCCGAGGTCGACAAGACGATGGCGCTTGCCAACAAGACAATGGGCAACACGGCAGAGCAGGCTGGTGTCTTGAACGATGCCATGAAGGACGCAGCGGCCAATTCCACCTATGGAATGAGCGATGCCGCGAACGCCACATTAAACTTCGCAAGAGCCGGTCTTGATGCGGAACAGTCGGCAGCGGCTCTCGCACCTGCCATGAACCTGGCTGCCGGCGAGGGTGGCGACCTGGATACGGTTTCCGCAGGACTGGTCGCGACGATCAACGGCTTTCACGGGTCCTTTGAAGAGGCAGGAACTTATGCAGACGTATTTGCCTCTGCCTGCAACAATTCGGCACTGGATGTAAACAGCCTGTCATCGGCTATGTCGGTGGCGGCACCGATCTTTGCCTCCGCTGGCTATAAGGTTAATGACGCAGCTCTCTACATGGGCGTGATGGCCAACAACGGAATCGAAGCCGACAAGGCAGCCAATTCCCTGAAGACCGGTATCGCAAGGCTTGTCTCTCCGGCCAAGGACGGTGCGGAGATGATGGAGAAGCTGGGCATCTCCATCACGAACTCCGACGGATCCATGAAGGATTCCGTTACCGTGCAGAAGGAACTGCATGACGCCTTCGCGAATCTGTCGGAATCGGAGCAGATCGCTGCGGCCTCCGCAATTTTCGGGAAGAACCAGATGGCGCCCTGGCTGGCGCTGATCAATACGGCGCCGGGCGATGTGAATGAGCTGAATGCTTCCCTGACAGCCTGCGGCGGAACGACGAAGGACATGGCGGACACCATGATGAATGGCTTCGGCGGATCCATTGAGAAGCTGAAGTCTTCCATCGATGTTTTAGTCTATTCGCTCGGTCAGGCGCTGGCGCCTACGATCCAGAGCGTGATCAATTTCCTGCAGGGGCTGGTGGATAAGTTCAATGCCTTAAGTCCTGCCCAGCAGGACCTGATCGTGAAGGTCGGGCTCTTCGTCGCGGCAATCGGGCCGGTTCTTCTCATCGTGGGAAAGCTCATGTCGGCGGTCGGGACGATTATGACGGTTGTTCCAAAGCTGGCGGGATTGATCAGTACGGTGAAGGGAGCCTTTGCCGCCCTGAACGCGGTCATGCTGGCCAATCCGATTATGATCGTCATTGCTGCGATCGCGGCGCTGGTGGCGGCATTCATCTATCTCTGGAATACAAATGAGGAGTTCCGGCAGTTCTGGATCAACCTTTGGGAGAGCATCAAGCAGGCGGTCATCACAGCCTGGAACGCGATTGGAGAGTTCCTGAAGAGAGCCTGGGAAGAAATCAGGAATACCTGCCAGACGATCTTTAATGCCATCAAGACATTTTTCCAGACTGTGTGGAACGGGATCAAAAATATCTTCTCCACAGCAGTCGGCGCGGTGAAGACGGTGGTCACCAATGCCTGGAATGCGATTAAGACGGTCACCTCGACCGTATGGAACGGCATCAAGTCTGTCGTGACGGGAGCTGTCAATGCGATCAGGAACGGGATCTCTACAGGGCTTACTGCGGCGAAGAATACGGTCACAAATATCCTGAACGGAATTAAGAATGCGTTCTCAACAGTCTGGGAGGGTGCGAAGAACATCGTCTCCGGTGCCATCGGGAAGATCAAGGGCATGATGAACTTCCATTGGGAGCTGCCAAAGCTGAAGCTGCCGCATTTTTCCATCACAGGAAAATTCAGCCTGGATCCGCCCTCCATTCCGAAGATTGGAGTGGAGTGGTATCGGAAGGCGATGGGCGACGGCATGATCCTGGATTCACCGACTATATTTGGCACTGCTGGCGGAAAGTTACTGGCTGGAGGTGAGGCAGGTCCTGAGGCGGTGGTCGGAGTGGATTCGTTGAGGACCATGATCCAGGAGGCGGTCGCCGGACAGACGGCGGTGCTCGCCCAGGCGATCGGAGCGGCCGGCGGCGGGGACATTACCATTCCTGTCTATGTGGGTGGAACACTTCTGGATGAGATGGTTGTCACAGCGCAGAATCGGCAGAACCTGAGATCAGGAGGAAGGTGAGAGAATGGCTTTTATACAGTATCTGACCTTTGATAATGTGGCGATTCCCCGGCCGGACTCCTATGAGGTGCAGCTTTCCGATGTGGAGGCGGACTCCGGCGGGGAGACAGAGGCCGGGACAACGCAGAGAGATATCGTGCGGACAGGGGTCGCAGAGATCCCTGTTTCCTTTTCCGTCAGCCCATCCTGGATGAAGCGGCTGACGGCCTATAAGAACAAGGCTTCCATCTCGGTGAAGTACTATGATCCAGAGACGGCAGCGGTGAAGATAGCAGAGATGTATATTGACGGCTTCAAGGCAAAACTGGTGCAGGATACCAGCTATGGAGGGCTGTGGAACGTTTCCTTCACGCTGAGAGAATTCTGATTGGGTGAATCAGTCAAGACTGATATGATGAAGGAAATAAATCAGTATTTTTCAGATTTGGAAAAATATTCTTGCCTTGATACTTGACTGGATCTCAAGACGACATGGATCGCTTTTGACCCAAAATGATAATCCATATTTTAACTGTTGACAGGTCAACAATTAAGAAGCATAATTGACATATCAACAGTTAGAGGTGGGAAATGAATAACATTGGGAAACAGATCAATATCCTGGTCAGGCAGTTTAATCTCTATCTGAATCACGAATTAACAGAGCTTAATGTGTCCGCAACGGAGATCCTGTACCTTGCCTCACTGTATAAAGAGGATGGACTTACGCAGGATGAACTGGCATCTGAATATCTTGTCGATAAAGCTGCGGTCGCAAGAACCGTCAGCAAGATGGAGGACAAAGGGCTGATTACAAGAAAAGATAATCCGAAGAACAGAAGGCAGAAACAGCTCTTTCTGACAGAAAAGGCGCGGAAAATCAAACCGGAACTTAAAAAGGTTCAGGATCGATGGCTAAAGATTATGACGGAAGATGAAGACGCAGGTCTGACAGAAGCACTTTCATCATACCTCGACAGAATCGTAAGCCGTGCAATTAGTGTGAATCAGAAGGAGGCGGAATAGAATGGATATCAAAGAAGCAATCAAAGCAAGGCATATGGTTCGCAAATATACGGATAAAACGATACCGGCTGATCTCGTAGAGCAGCTGAATGCCAGAATCACGGAAAACAATGAAAAGTATGGGATGAATATAAAGCTTGTCACAGGAAAGTCGGATGGTTTAAGTGCTGTTGCCAAACTGGTGCTGGCAAGAGGCGTCAACAACTATATAGCCCTTTCCGGCAAGGATACACCGGAGCTTGATGAGAAAGCAGGTTATTGCGGTGCGGATGTTATGCTTTATGCGCAGACGCTTGGTCTCAACACCTGGTGGGTCGGCGGCATGTATTCAAGGAAAGGCGTAAGCAATAATACTGATGGTGAAAGACCTGCCGGGATCATAGCAATCGGCTACGGACAGACACAGGGCGTTCAGCATAAGATGAAGACACCATCGGATATCAGTTCCTATGAGGGTGATGAACCACAGTGGTTCAAGGACGGCGTGGAAGCCCTTCTTTTAGCTCCGACTGCTCTTAACAAGATGGCTTTTACAGTAAAGGGAACCGGAAATAAGGTTTCTCTTTCCTGCGAAAATGGTATTTTTTCCGGCGTTGATAAAGGAATTGGCAAATATTTCTTTGAGGCTGGTGCAGGAAAAGAAAACTTCGAGTGGGTGTAATTATGGATGAGCAGATCAGAAAACTACAGCAGATGCTGGATGAGAGCCGGTTTACACTGGTTGTTACCGGTTCCGGGATTTCCGTTGCATCAGGCATTCCGAGCATGCACGGGCTTAATCTGGCAGAAACGCTGCAGTTTGTATCCAACAATGTTCTTAGGGCAACGCCGGAGCATTACTACAGGGTAGCAAGGCGTTCGTTTTTGAAGGCTATGTTTGAGAACGGTCCCAGCCTGTCACATAAGAAGCTTTCTGAGCTTGAGCAAAAAGGTAAAGTGCATGGGATTATCACGACAAACCTTGATAATCTGCACAGCATGGCCGGTTCTGTAAATGTGGCGGAGATCCAGGGAAGCTTTGCAGTAAATACCTGCCTGAAATGCGAAAAACAGAATTTTGATGTAAATATATGGAATCAGGGTAAGGCACCAAGATGTGAATGCGGAGGGCTTTACAGCTGCTGGCCTGTTTATGCACACATCGGTCTTTATGAACCGGACGCGGCGAAAGCGAGGACATGGGCAGCAAAGGCTGAACTGGTTATTCTTGTCGGCGCAGAAGGGGCATATGGCGGTGTCTATTGGAATTCAATCCCATCTTCAGCAAGGATTGTTCAAATCAATCCGGGAAAGACACAATTTGATTCATCCGCCATTCTGAATATCAGAAAACCGTGTGATGAGGTATTTGCTTTGTTGGACTGATGACAATCGCCATAATTTAAAAATATGATGTTTATGAGGGTCATAGAGATATGGCTCTTTTCTTTTGCCATAAACTGAGGAAGGAGGCGGGCGATGTATCCGGTAAGTGATGTGTTTCTGCAGGCGGTGCAGAGGAAAACCCGCCATTATTACTGGACAGGGAAAATCACGACGACCGGCGGTGCAGCGTATGAGTTTGGTCCGGAGGATATCGTGAAGGGATCCGGATATATTTCTGCCCAATGCTGCGGGTCCTCTGAAATCGAGCTGGGAACGGTGTATGCCGCGGAGTTCGGGATCTCATTATTTTCCTCGATAGACCGGTACACGCTGAAGGACGCAAAGGTCGAGCTGTTCTATCATCTGGAGCTGACGGACAGGACTTATGAGACGGTGCCGATGGGAATCTTTGAGGTCTCGGAGGCCAACCGGAAGGTCAGGACGCTGGAGCTGAAGGGTTATGACTACATGCTCCGGTTCGAGCAGAACTTCAACGGCTTTGAGACCATTGGAACACCGTATGACTTCATCGCTCTGTGCTGCAAGGCCTGCAAGGTGGAGATGGCGCAGACGAAGGAACAGATCGAAGCCATGACCAATGGCACCCAGGCCATGTCCATCTATACAGAAAATGATATCGAGACCTACAGGGACTGTCTTTATTATGTTGGGCAGGTTCTGGCAGGCTTTTTTGTTATCAACCGGGAAGGAAAGCTGGAGCTTCGGAAGTATGGAATGAACCCTGTTCAGACCTACGAGGCGAAGCACCGGTTTTCGTCCAGCTTTTCGGATTTCATCACAAGGTATACGGCGGTCAATTCTACGAACCGGCGGACGGAGATTGCTGAGTACTATGCCCTGGAGACGGATGATGCTCTGATCATGAACCTGGGCGTGAATCCTTTGCTGCAGTTCGGCCTGGAAGAGACCAGGGAGATGCTCTGCAGGAACATCCTGAATGACATTGCACAGATCCGCTATGTGCCTTTTGAGTCGGACACGATCGGAAATCCGGCACTGGATCTTGGGGATGTGCTGACTTTTTCCGGAGGACAGGCTGACGCAAATCAGCTGGCAGCCATTACCTCTATGGAGATCAAGATCGGCGGGAAGGAGACGCTGAAGTGCGTCGGCAAGAATCCGCTGCTGGCTCAGTCGAAGTCCAAGAACGATAAGAATATTGCCGGCCTGATGAATTCCATTGAGCAGGGGAAAATCGGAATTCATACCTTTACCAATGCTTCTGTCATTGACGTAGCGGAGACAGATAAGAAGATCATCAGCATTCAGTTCGCGACCTCGGAAGCAAACCATGTTCAGTTCTTTGGGCAGGTCATGATCAATGTGGCGGCGAAGGCTGTGACGAAGGCAGGAGAGGCGGCGGGTAGCATTACCGTTCCGGCACTGCCGGTAAGCACAGCTTCTGGAATATCGGATGCCGACGGTACTGATAACGGATCATCGGATTCTGCTGGGATGGGAGCTGGAGACACTTCAGAAAGTACGGATTCGACCGAATCCGGAACCGGCGACACAAGCGGAAACACTGATGCAGGCGGAACGGATACCACTGCAGAATCCTCCAGCACGTCAGAGACAGTCATCCAGGTGGCGCTGCCGGTCACGATTGAAATGGATGGGCAGGCAGAGGGGATCATTACTTATGAATTCAATGATACGAAGCTGACGACACCGGTGCCGGTGGAGACCTGGCATTCCGGGAAGCATATCCTGAGCCTCTATTATCCGATCGAGAACGTCATTGCCAATTACACGAATACCTTCAACGTGTATATGAGGATGACCAGCGGGACCGGAAGAATCGAGATCGGCGACATTATCGCATCGATCAGCGGCCAGTCCATGGCGGCAAAGGAGGCTTGGGATGGAAAGATCGCAATCGATGAGAAGATACAGCCCTTCAGACTGACGGCAGCGATAAGGCCGATCGCATTTACGGAAGCTATAGAGAAGGAAGTGAAGTGGGTCGTCAATTATTACTGGAGCGACACCATCACCGGAAGGCAGAAGGTTGGCGCCTTCGGCAAGATCATGGAGACAGGAGGTACAGCATGAAGCTAAAGGGAAGGATGACCATTGAGCTCATGGACTCGAATACCGGGGCAGTGGAGACAGTTACAGAGGAAAATATGATCACAGAGGCGGTGAACGACCTCTTTGCCTATAATCCCTTCGGAGTCCATTACACGACCGGAAACACGATCAACGAGGTGGAGTGGTACAAGACCATGCTGCCCATCTGTCCGAACCTGATCGGCGGGATTTTATTATTTTCAAAGCCTCTGACGGAGGATGCAGCGAACATTTACCCACCGACGGACAACCTGCCGGTGGCCTATGCCTCCAACAATGTGAATTCCACGGCGGATGTGGCAAGAGGAAGCCTGAACCAGTCAGAGAGTAAGAAACTCGATAACGGCTATAAGTTTGTCTGGGAGTTTACTCCTTCTCAGGGCAACGGGACGATTGCAGCCGCAGCGCTGACCTCCTGCTGGGGCGGGACGAACGCATTCGGAAGCTCCGCGGGGACCAAGGCGACATTTCAGATGATGAAGAGGGTGAACATCGGGGATGTGGCGGACGCCAGGAAGCGGATGCTCTTTAACGCCGTCGCTTTTGACTGGGAGAAGGAACTCCTGACCTCGATCACCTATAAGGACTCTGCGGTCGTGATCCGAAAGCTCAGGGTTCCGACCTTTACCATCGGGCTGAATGAGCAGCTGAACGATTCGACGACCTCAATCCTTGAGGAGAAATCCGTGACGACGACTTCCTTTGTCTGGGGCGATGACTACAGCGTCTGGGGAGATTTCTTTGACGGAGGCGACGGCTACTGGTACGGATTCTCTTCAGAGGGAAATTCGTCCGGCAACGCGACGGTCACCTGGGTGAAGATCAAGAAGGATGATCTCACGATGACGGACGGCTCCTGGACGCTGACAAAGGCATATCTTCACCGGATCGGGACCAGGGATGAGGCGTCGAGCTATCCGGAAAGGACCATTTATTCCGTGATGCGGGGCGGCTATCTCTATGTGCTGGCCTACAACAAGAAGGGCATCTACAAGATTAATGCCAACAACCAGACGGATGTCACGCTGATCCCGTTCGGATTTACATCTGCCTTAAAGCCGCTCTGCGAGTCCGGAAGCTGCGAGGTTTACATGACGGTTGTGAACGGGCTGATCATGGGATGGGATTTCATCCTGGACGCGTCAGATAAGGTGACGAAGGTCGGCGGTGCGGTGCGGCTGGAGGACGCGGCTTCGCCCATTTTCCAGTACAAGAATTATCTCGTGCAGTGGGGAGGCTCCTACGGAAATGAGTACCGGACGGTGTACATCCTGACGCCGTATCTGGCTTCCATCAATAATCTTTCTCAGACCGTGGAAAAGACAGCTGAAAAGACCATGAAGATCACGTACACGCTGACGCAGGAGGCGGAGACATCGGCATCCTGACGCGCGATATTATTTTGAACCTGTAAATGGGCAGCTCCTTTTGGGGCTGTCTTTTGTTTTGCCTGTAAGGGAGAAGGAGGTAGCGATGAAGGAGTTCTGGAACATTATTCAAGCGGAGTTTGCTGTCGTCGGAGGATGGCTTGGCTGGTTTCTCGGAGGGGCGGACGGACTTATGTATGCACTGATTCTATTCGTAGTCTGCGACTATATCACGGGCGTGATGTGCGGGGCGGCAGATCACAAGCTGTCCTCGCAGATCGGCTTCAAGGGGATCTTTCGAAAAATCGTCATTTTCATCATGGTCGGGATCGGCAATGCCATTGATATCCATGTGCTGGGAAAGCCGGGTGTCCTGCGAACAGCAGTCATCTTTTTCTACATCTCGAATGAAGGGCTGTCTCTGGTGGAGAACAGCGTGCACCTGGGGCTGCCGGTGCCGGAGAGCCTGAAGAGAGTACTGGAAGAGCTGCATGACAGAGACGGCAAGGAGAAGGAAGAGGAGAAGGAGATAAAGGATCATGATGAAGGGAATTGATGTTTCGAAGTGGCAGGGGAAGATCGACTGGCAGAGGGTGGAGGCGTCCGGTATCGAGTTCGCCATCATCCGGGCAGGCTACGGGAACTCTGCAAATCAGAAGGATTCATTCTTCGAGAGGAACTATCTTGGCGCGAAGACGGCGGGGCTGCATGTCGGCGCTTACTGGTACAGCTATGCCAACAGCTTCCGGGAAGCTACCCTTGAGGCGAAGGCTTTCCAGAGGGTGATCGCCGGGAAGCAGTTCGACATGCCGGTGTACTTTGACATGGAGGAGAAGGATCAGCTGGAGGCCGGCAGGGATTTTTGCAGCGGACTGATCCGGACCTTCTGCAGTGAAATGGAGAAGGTGGGATACTTCGCCGGCTTTTACACATCGGCATCCTATGCAAAGGCGGTGGTATCGCCGGAGATCCTCAGCCGGTATACCTTCTGGTGCGCCCAGTGGGCGAAGAGCTGCAGCTATCAGGGGCGCTGCGGAATCTGGCAGTATTCCTCCAAGGGCAGGGTGCCGGGGATCAGCGGGAATGTGGATCTGGATCGGTGCTATCAGGACTTTCCGAAGGTGATCCAGAGCGGAGGGTTTAATGGATACCCGAAAGGTACCGGAGCAGGAACGACTGCAGCGGCGCCTTCCAGAAAGTCTGTCGAGGAACTGGCCAGAGAGGTCATTGCCGGGAAGTGGGGCAATGGCAGGGAAAGACAGCAGAGGCTGATTGCTGCCGGGTATGACTATAAGGCCGTACAGAGAAAAGTGAATGAGATGATGAGGTAACGGAGCGTTGCATCATCTGGGAAGAAGGGCTATTCATGGCGGAGAGATCTGCGGTGGATAGCCCTTATTTTTGTGCTCTGAGAGCGGAAAAAATCCGACCGGGGGAACTTTAAGGAGTAGGAAAACTACAACCTGGAGGTGCCTATGACGGTCGATGAAATGAAGAACGTGGACGTGCGGACGGTCAGCCGTGATGATTTGGTAGATATCAGAGACGTGCATATAGACAGGACTCTTCCGAAGGAGGAGCGTGTCCGGAGCTTTGTGCAGCAGATCCGGAATCCATACTGCTTCAAATGCGGGAATGTTGTCGTGAAGACCAGATTTACAGATACGGATGTGACGCTTGAGGAGCGCATGGAGCATTATCTCCGGTCAAAATAATTGTGGCCGATGAGGCAGCGTATGATCATGGTAGAATCAGACCATAGCGAATAAGAATCAGGGCTGTACCGGATGCATTTGTTTTTGCTTGGTCAGATGGTGACTAAGGAGGACAAACAGCATGAATAAAGAGTACAGCGCCTGCATTTATGCCAGACTGTCCCGTGACGACGGAGACAAGCTGGAAAGTGACAGCATTATCAATCAAAGAGCCCTGATCAGGGACTATCTCAAAAAGCATCCGGAGATCCATATCGTTTCTGAAAAGACTGATGATGGATTCTCCGGAGTCAATTTCGACAGACCAGCCTTCAAGGAGATGATGGATGAGATCCGCTCCGGGAAGGTCAATTGTGTTGTCGTCAAGGATCTTTCCCGTTTTGGAAGAAATTATATCGAGGCTGGCAATTATATCGAGAAGGTGTTCCCGTTTATGGGAGTGCGCTTCATCGCCATCAATGACAGCTATGACAGCCTGGACAGGAACCAGGCGGATTCTCTGATTATTCCCTTCAAGAATCTGATCAATGATGCTTACTGCAAGGACATCTCTGTGAAGATCCGCAGCCAGCTCGAGATCAAGAGGAAGAATGGCGAGTACATTGGCGCCTTTGTCGTATACGGCTATCTGAAGGATCCGGAGAATAAGAACAAGATTATCGTTGATCCCTTTGCGTCTGAGGTGGTCCGGGCGATCTTCAAATGGAAAATCGAGGGCATGAGCCAGAGCAGGATTGCGGACAAGCTGAACGCGCAGGGAGTCCTCTGCCCGCTGGAGTATAAGAAGTCGATTGGCGTGAACTTGAAGAGCAGCTTCCAGGTCAGGAAGAAGGCCATGTGGTCTCCGGTCTCTGTGGAGCGGATCCTGAAAAATGAAATCTATACAGGGGTCCTGCTGCAGGGGAAGAGGAGCACTCCGAACTATAAGGTCAAGAAGCTGATGCTGAAGGATGAGTCAGAATGGGTGAGAGCGGAGGATACACATGAAGCCATTATCGACCGCGAGACCTTTGAGAATGTCCAGATCATTCTGAAGCATGATATCCGGATTGCTCCGCAGGAGGATATGGTCTACCCGCTTTCGGGCTATGTGCGGTGCGGCGATTGCAGACAGAGCATGGTCCGCAAGTCCTTTGTACATGGAAAGAAGCGCTACAGCTATTTCGTCTGCTCGACACATAAGCGCGGCAAGGGCTGCTCTACACATTCCATTGGCGTGGAAGAGCTGACAGCAGCAGTTCTCACTGCGACCAGAAGGCATGTGGACACCATCCTTGAGATGGCAAAAACGATTGATTATGTTGAGGCGATTCCTGAGCGTCAGAGAGGCGTCCTTAATTATGACGCGCAGATCGTCAGGCTTAAGGAGGATATTGAGAAAAACGAGACGTTCAAGCTGAAGCTTTATGAGAACCTGCAGGAGGGTATGATCAGCCAGGATGAGTATTTTCTCTTCAAGAAAAGCTATGCAGAGAAGATCAAGAAGGCGCAGCAGTCCATAAAGCTCCTGCAGGAGGACCGGGAGCAGATGGTAAGCAGCAGCCGGGAGAGGCTTTCCTGGATGGATGTCTTTAAGAAGCATGCAAATCTCACGGAGCTGGAGCGAACAGCGGTCGTCGATATGATCGAGTGCATCTATGTCTATGAGGACCAGCGAATCGAGGTCGTTTTCAGATACGCAGATGAATGCGAGAAAATCATCAAATTTCTGCAGAATGTTCCTGAAGACGTAAAAGCCCGGGCAGCAGTGTAAGGAGGTGCGCTATGGCAAGAAAGAGCAGAAGGTCTGTAGCCACTGTTGCTGCAGAGAAGAATGATGCCGCTGTCGTTTATTATCCGACGGCGATCTATGCCAGGCTTTCTATTGAGAATAGCGGCAAGGACGATGAGGGAGATTCTATCGCAAACCAGATCAGCTTTTGCAGAGATTACCTGAAGAACGCAAGTGATCTGAGGCTATACGATATTTATGAGGACAACGGCCAGAAGGGAACCCGGTTCGACCGACCGGAATTTCAGCGCCTGATGGATGATGTCAGAGCCGGGAAGGTGAAGTGCATTGTAGTCAAGGACCTGTCCCGATTCGGAAGAAATTATCTTGAGGCGGGAGAGTACCTGGAGAAGATTTTTCCCTTTATGGGAGTCAGATTCATTTCCATCACGGATGGCTACGACAGTCTTCTGTCTAGTGACGCAGAGGGTGCCCTGATGATCCCACTGAAAAACATGATCAACGATGTGTACGCCAAGGACATCTCCAGGAAGATCATTACTTCCTTCCGGGCAAGGCAGGAGAAGGGAGAATTCCTCCCGGCCTTCGCTCCGTATGGTTACATGAAGTCACAGACACAGCAATATCGCTATGAGCCTGATCCGGTGACGGCTCCGTATGTAAAGCTGATCTTCGAATGGAAGGCAGCAGGCGTCAGCCACAGTGAAATCTGTAATCGGCTCAATGACATGGGAGCCATTACGCCTGCCAGACGGAAGGTCGAGCTGGGAATCTGGAAGGCTGAGAAATACAAGCATACGATCTGGCACGGCAGAAGCATATTGGATATCCTGCAGAATCCGACCTATACGGGAGCCATTGTCTATGGAAGGATGCCGAAGTCTCTGTATCAGGGGATCAAGATCCATAGAGGGAAGCCCGAGGAGCTGAGAATCCTCCCGGAGATGCATGAACCGCTTGTAAGCCAAGAACTTTTTGATCAGGTCCAGGCTATTTTTGCGGAGACGAAGAAGAATGCCAACAGGAAGATGGAGCAGACTGCAGACGTCAGAAGAAGGATCATAAATCTCTTCAAGGGAAAGATCTACTGTGGCGACTGCGGAAAACGAATGCGGTTTATCAAAGGACAGGGAAAGGATAAGCAATATACCTTCATCTCCTACGCCTGCGGCGGGTATATCGATACCGGGTACCGAAATTGCAGCAGGCACCACATCAAATATGGAGATGTTTGCGACACTGCACTATCTGTCATCAGGGAGCAGCTGGAGCATGCTCTGAATCAGGAGGAAATGCTTCGTCGACTGAAGGGAACAAGAAGCGAGCGGAATCTTCTGGACCAGTATAACGGCGATTACAATCATGCGCTTCGGGAGGTTCAGAAGGTGAATGCCCGGCGTGAAGGACTGTACGAAAGCTTTACGGAAGGCGTTCTTGATGCCGATGAATACAGATACGCCAAGGCTGAATATGAGAGGAAGGCAGAAGAGCTGCAGAAAAAGCTCGACGCCGCGAAGAAGAAAAGGGATCAGCTGGAGCAGATTCTCTCAGGGAACAGCAACTGGCTTGAGGCTCTTCACAGAGCAGAGAATGCCAGTGAGCTCGATCAGAGTCTGGTGGACGATCTGATCAGCAGAGTTCTTGTTTATGAGGATGAACGGGTGGAAATCGAGCTGAATTATTCTGATGAAAAGAATGCCTTTGAAGCCGTTCTGGCAAAACTCTTGAAGGAGGCGGATTGATATGCGGGAAACTGTGATTGGAAAGTACATTCGCCTCTCTCAGGCTGATCGGGATCTGATGAAGAAGAAAAGCAAGACGGAGAGCGAGAGCATTTCTCATCAGAGAGCCTTAATCCAGAACTATATCGAATCTGATCCGGAGCTGAAGGGCTGCCGGCAGGAGGAATTCTTCGATGACGGGTACAGCGGGACGAATTTTGACAGGCCATCCTTTGAGAGGCTGCTGCAGAAGATCCGCTCTGGCGAGATCAATTGTGTCATCGTCAAGGACTTCTCCCGCTTTGGAAGAGATTATATCGAGCTGGGAGATTATCTGGAGAGGATCTTTCCCTTCCTGGGCGTGAGGTTCATTTCTGTCAACGATCATTACGACAGCAACGATTACAAGGGTACGACTGGCGGACTGGATGTCGTCATGAAGAACATCGTTTATGACTACTACAGCAAGGACCTGTCCATGAAGGTAAAAACAGCCAAGCGATCGAAGATGAAGCGCGGTGAGTACATGGGCGGACACATTCCCTACGGGATCATGAAGGATCCAGACAGGAAGAACAGCCTGATACCGGATCCGGAGGCGGCGGAGATCGTGAAGGAGATCTTCGGATATGCATTGAAGAAAATGAAGCAGAAGGATATTGTGGATACGCTGAATCAAAAGGGCTATGAGACTCCGGGAGCCTATTACCGCAGGAAGCATCCGGGATCGAAGAAATTTGCAAACGCTTCAGCTCTCAGCTGTTGGACGATGGACAATGTCCGAAATATTCTTCAGCAGGAAATGTATTACGGCGCTGTGGTCCAGCACAAGCGAGAAGGCATCGGCATTGGCTGTAAGCATACAAGAGCGATCCCGAAGGAGGAGCAGCTGATCGTTGAAGGCATGTTTGAGCCGATTGTCAGCAAGGAAACCTTCCTGGATGCTCAGAAGATTTTTCGAAGAGTAACAGGCAGGAAGACGGCAGTGCCGTACGTGTATCCTCTGAAGAGTCATGTCAAGTGCGCCGTCTGCGGAAGGCGGCTGCAGTACAGATCGAATGAGATCAAAGGCGTCTATTACAATTATTTCTGGTGCCCGCTGTCGAAATACCAGAATGGATCCCAGTGCTTTCCGGGCTATTACAGAGAGGATGACCTGAATAGGATTGTTCTGGAAGGAATTCAGAAGCTTCAAGATCTGGCGGGACAGGCAGCGATGAAAACCTCCAGGAGTAAGGCCAATGCTGCAGATGAGAGACTGTCGAAGGCTCGCACGCTGAGTGACCTGCAGAAGGCACTGGAGCGGTGTGAGAACGATAAGTTTGCCAACGTAGACGCCATGATGTCGGGAGACATCAGCAAGGATCAATATCAGGAGCGCAGGAAGCTTCTGAATGATCAGGAGGAAGCACTGAAGAAACAGATTGCCGAAGCACAGAAGCGGGATTTTGATCCCAGGATGGAGCAGAGCGAGGAGGCAGCAGGTGTGATAGAAAAGCTCAGATCCTTCGATGGAGCGCAGGAGCTCACGCCGGAGATGGTGGGTGCACTGGTAAAGGAGGTGCGGGTCACGGATCCGGAGCACATCGAGATCCGGTGGAACTTCTCGGAAATGGTGATGGAATTCCTTACTGAATGATGACAAAAATGAAAAGACCGGCTATTGCTTTCGGCAAGCAGTAGCCGGTCTTTTTTCGGCTAAGCAGCTTTGTATACGTCATTGTCATCCTCCCGTGCATATGACTCATTTGGATGAGTGACCTTGAGAGCGTAGACCGCTACTCCAGAGCAGAAAAATGCAATGGCTGTGATTGCTGCCGGCCAACCTTCGAGACTGACATTGAGCTGAGTGTTTTTAATGAGGGTAGGGATGGTATCGACTATCTGAGTGAGTTTGTTTTCCATGCTGGAAACCTCCTTTGTGGTGTTTGTCGTTTGTGCGGTACACTTTTTATGCTCTTATTGTAATTCTGGAAAAATTAAATAGATAGAATCAGATTTAAAAATTTCACGACCCCTTAAATTTCAATAAATTACGTGATATATTAGAAAAAAGCAATTGTTTTGCGACCCCAAAACGGGGCTGTAGGAGACGCCACATTGGAAAAGATAAATGTTTATGTACCGGAAAATATAGGGGCAATGCTTGAAAACGATGCCATGATGTTCGAGGTCTATAAAAAAGATGGCAGGACTGTTAATAGAAACAAATTCCTTGGCATGCTTATTAACGGGTATTATGCGGATTATGTGACGGAGGCAAGAACGGCATATGATAGGATCCTTTCGACGATAAATACAGATAAGCTTAGTCCCAAAGAAAAAGAACATATTGCAAATAATATACTGAAGGCAGTTGTGCTTCCAGTTGTTCCATCACGTAAAGGGAAGAATCCAACAAAGCTTTCAGTGAAACCTACTAAGGATACGGAAGCATTGATTGAACAGATTCTTTTGAATCTTGGCGGAGATGATTATATTTCACAGTATTTCTGCCGCATGTTCATGAGCTATTGTGAAAAGCCTTTCAGTAAGAGAGAACAGATTGTATTTAAGAGTACTTTTGTAGAATTGCAACTAGCATGTGATGCTAAGAGAAGCATTACCTTTAAGACAATATGGAATACAAAAAAAATCCACGAAGTGATTCCATATAGAGTTGTGACCGGAACAGAAGAGATGTTTAATTATCTCCTCTGCGCAGAACTAAACGAAACAACTGGAAATCAGGAAGCAAAAACATATCGATTGAATCGTATTGACAAGTTGAACTATGGGAGGAGCATGGCCTCAATTGACAATACTGTGCGAACACACTTGGATATGATGGTTCAGTATGGTCCACAGTATATGATTAATGATGAGGAAGAAACTTGTGTAAGGCTTACAGCTTCAGGACAGAGAAATTTCAGCCGAATATATTATGGCAGACCTGTGCTTGATAGAGTTGAAGAAAGAGAAGACGGACACTATTACTATTTTAAGGGTTCTAAAGATCAGGTATTTTTCTACTTCAGACGCTTTGGATATGATGATGCTGAAATTATTACGCCGGAGTCACTCAGAACAAAGATGATAGAATTTCATTCGCGTGCTTGTGAAATGTACAAGAGGAAGTAAAGGGTTATTACTATGGATAATTCGAAAATTTATGAAGAAATAATGTTGAATGGATGCTTTAATAAAATGAAGTCCATACGCAATGCCTGGAGCGACAATAAGAAGGAGAGTGTGTATGGCCTGCCATCTATTATTGACATAGGTGGATCCGATTATAGATCCTATTCTTTCATTATGAAACAGTGCGAATCACTCATATATGAAATGATTCCATATTTAGTGATTGAACTAATGAGAGCATATAATATAACAGCTCAGTTTTACAAAATAAATCAGAACGATGCTCATATATATTCTGTGTCTGAAAATAAAAATTGGCCTGATTATGTTGAGCAGTCTAATAGAAAACAGGTATTTGCTTTTAGCTGCAAAGGTGATCAGAAGGAAGGACTGTATATTTTTAAGGAGTTTGGAATTGGAAATCATATCCCGAAGAGTCTTCTTGAAACAATTAAGAAGGAAAATGGTTTAAAACTTCACTGCTATGTTTCGATAGTTGAAAATGATGCATATTCTGAAGTAATTAATCACAATGACGATGAAAATGATCCGACCAGAGGAACTGGCATATACTCACTCAAGCAATTTTTCGATTTCTTTTTTGGGCCAGAAGAATATGCAGTGTTTAAAAAGTTCGCAGATATTTTCGCGGAGAAGGTTCGTGATTATTTTGGGTTTGAGATAGTCAGGACAATAAAACCTAATACATTGCATAATTTCAGAAGTGTAGTTAGAGATGATATAGCTTCCTTCGATGTAACAGAGCTTGATTCAGATTCAAGAATCTCTGATAGTCAACGAAACCTAATTGAAGAGCAGTTCTTCAAAGAGAAAAATTACGAGATTCTAACTGGATCAAGTGATTTTGCGCAAAGCTATATGACAGCGGAATGGCTTTATAAATCGTTATCCGGTGCGGGTAAAATTGATTTGACTGCTATTGCAATGGGATATTTCAAGGCTATAGAACAGCTCCTGTTCCATTACCTTGAACTTCACACCATAGAAAAGGATGGGGTAACCCGCACGGTTTTTGTTGGTCGAGGCAAACCTTATGCTGATCCAAGGGGAAACGCGGATCTGACTGATGCACTCATAAGTGATGAAGAAAAAACAAAAGATATAAATCTGGGATCTCTTACGGGCATGTTTGGCTATTACGATGGAAGAAGAGGCCAATACTATTGGAGAAACCGAGATTTGCTGGTTAGTGGAATTGATAATGATACCTATGAGTTCATAATAGACACTTTTACCGGCATAGTTGGTCTGCGAAATGGTTTCTTCCACAAACATAATCTCACAGATTGGTCGAAAGTAGTTGATGCCAGGAATAGTGCACGGCTGATATTCTATTTGCTGCTTGGAGCATACAAAATAAATGAAAGCGATAAAACAGCGCTCGGACTGATTCAAGTGGATGAGCATGATGACTATTATAAATTATGTGATTACATGAATGAAAAAGCCTATGGAATTAGCGGACTTGATATTCCAATTTTCTATTTAAACGGACAAACGGATCCATATGGATTCTGGATGGGGTATCGTGACGACTACATAGAATATGACAATTACGGTGAACCTGTGTACTCTGGCGTATACTTCAGGGAATTACATGATAAGCAGCACATCAGAAAGGCTACGAGGGAAAATTTACCTACAGAAATATGGGAAGGAACAATGAGTATAAGCAGGAGCGTTCCGATTGAAATCAAACCTTCCGGACCTCAGAAGAAGATTTATCAAGATGGAAAATTTGTTGGCGAATGATATCCAGCCACCAAAAATGTGGCGGAGAATATGTGTTGACCTATCTTGACACAAGCTGATGAATGCCACCGGTCGATCTACAATGTGTGGTCGCAGGTGCTGGAATACTTTGATGCTTTCATTATCGGCCTGACCGCCACACCAGAGAAGAGGACATTTGCGTTCTTTAACCAGAATGTGGTCAGCGAATACTCCCGGGAGAAAGCAATCATTGACCGGGTTAATGTCGGCGAGGACATCTATCTGATCAATACCGAAATCACCCAGAATGGTGCTATGATCATGAAACGTCTGGCAGAATACCGGGATCGTCTGACCCGGGCAAAGCGCTGGCGGCAGATGGATGAAGATATGGCCTATAATCCGGGAATGCTGGATGTGGACGTTGTGAATCCGAGCCAGATCCGTGCTGTCATCCAGACATACCGGGACAAGGTATTTACGGAGCTGTTCCCGCGAAGAAAGAATGTGCCGAAGACACTGATCTTTGCCAAAAATGACAGCCATGCCGATGATATTGTTCAGATCGTCAGAGAAGTGTTCGGTGAGGGAAATGAATTCTGCCAGAAGATTACTTGCAAGGCAAAGAAGGCAGACGAGGCTCTGAGCAATTTCCGCAATCAGTTTTATCCTCGCATTGCAGTGACGGTCGAAATGATCGCTACCGGAACGGACGTGAAACCTCTGGAGTGTCTGATCTTTATGCGTGATGTCCGGAGCAAAGGCCACTACGAGCAGATGCTCGGTCGCGGAACCAGAGTGCTGAAGCTGGAAGACCTGAAGATGGTTTCCGGTGATGACGCTACAGAGAAAGATCACTTTGTCGTAATCGATGCGGTCGGCGTAACAAAATCCAAGAAGACGGAAACAAGGCCACTGGAGTATAAGCCCCATGTAAGTCTGACAGAGCTTATGAAACGGGCATCGCTCGGAACAAAAGATCCGGAGATTCTTACATCACTGGCAAATCGTCTAATCCGGCTGAGCACAAAACTGAAACCAGAAGAACTTGACGAGTTTGAAGCAAAAGTCGGAAAGCCGATCAGTACTGTTGCAGAAGACCTGCTTAACGCATTCGATGAGGATGTAGTTGCCGCGAGAGCCGGAGTTGAGCTTGACCCGGACAGAGATCCAAGCCCGGAAGAACAGGTGAAACTTGACGCTGCTCAGGAGGAGCTGATCAAAGAAGCAGAACAGCCTTTCAACGATCCGGACAACCGGGATTATATTGAAGACGTCCGGAAGAAGCACGAGCAGATCATCGACAATGTAAACATCGACTCCGTAACTTATGCTGGGTGGGACAAAGACCGTGACAGCAACGCTGATCAGGTGATCAAGAGCTTTCATGAATTTATCGAAGAGAACAAGGATGAGATTCTTGCGCTGCGGATTATTTACGATCAGAGATTCGCAGACCGCCCGATGGCGATTCGGAAGCTGAAGGAGCTGTATGAAAAGCTTCAGCAGGAGCATATCACCATTGAACGGCTCTGGGATTGCTATGCCATTAAGAAGCCTGACAAAGTGAAGCGTGGCACGATCGGACAGCTGGCGGATCTGATTTCCATCATTCGTTTCGAGATGGGCTATGCAGACAACCTGCAGCCGTTTGCCGACAAGGTAAACTATAACTTCATGCAGTGGACGCTGAAACGGAACGCCGGTGCTGTGCATTTCACAGACGAACAGATGGAGTGGCTGCGTTTGGTGAAGGATCACATTGCTGCGAGCCTGAGCATCAGCGCGGACGATCTGGATTATACGCCATTTGACCGGAAGGGTGGGCTCGGCAGATTTTATGAAGTGTTCGGTGATCAGTATCTGGAGATACTTGATGAGATGAATATAGAATTGGTGGCGTAAGGGTATGGAAAAAAGAAAATGGGCTGATGTTTTACACATTGTAAGTGGAAAAAATCAGAAAGATGTCCAGAATCCGAATGGAAAATATCCCATATATGGCAGTGGTGGGAAGATGGGCTATGCAGATGAATACCTGTGTGAGCCAGGTACCACTATTGTAGGAAGAAAAGGTACGATAAATCGCCCCATCTATGTAGATGAGCCATTCTGGAATATCGACACCGCTTTTGGCGTAACACCGGATGGGGGCTTGGATTCAAAGTATCTATTCTACTTCTGTGTACATTTTAATTTTATGCCGCTCGACAAGTCTACAGGAAGACCGAGTTTAGCTAAAAGCGATCTCCTTAAAATAGAGATGCCGGTACCGTCAATAGATGAGCAGCGCCGGATCGTCTACCGAATAGAGGAACTGTTTTCTGAACTGGACAACAGCGTAAGCACATTGCAGAAGACAAAGGAACAGCTGGCGGTTTATCGGCAGGCAAGTATTACATCTGCATACCCGGTGATGACGAAAGAAAACACGAAGAAGCTTTCGGAAATTTCGGATATAACAGGTGGGATCACTAAAGGAAGAGATCTTAAACAAGCAGAGACTATCTTTCTTCCTTATCTTCGTGTGGCGAATGTTCAAAACGGCTTTCTGGATCTGACGGAGATAAAAGAGATAGAGCTAAAAGCCGATGAGAAGGAGAAGTACCTACTGAAAAAGGGAGATGTTCTTTATACAGAAGGCGGGGACAGAGATAAACTGGGACGTGGAACCGTATGGAACGAGGAAATCCCCGACTGTGTCCATCAAAACCATGTATTCAGAGCGAGAGTAGATAAGAGTATTGCAATACCAGAATATGTCGCTTACTGGTCAATGGGCAGTTATGCCCGCATGTATTTCTTTAGAAAAGGAAAACAGACGGTAAATCTTGCGTCGATCAATAAAACAGTTCTTTCAAATTTGGAGTTGCCAATCCCCGATTTAGCGACACAGGAGAAAGTTCTTGCCGAGATCGAATCCCGCCTCTCCGTCTGCGATTCCATCGAACACACCGTGGACACCGCACTCCAGCAGGCGGAAGCGATGCGTCAGTCCATTCTGAAACAGGCATTCGAAGGGAGATTATAAATCATGGCCGAATTATCGACACAAACCAGTTCTATCGTATCAAAGGTCTGGGGCCTTTGTAATCCTCTTCGGGATGACGGTGTTTCTTACGGGGATTATCTGGAGCAGCTGACCTACCTCATTTTCCTGAAGATGGCAGATGAATATTCCAAACCGCCCTATAACCGTGACAGCGGGATTCCTGCCGGATGCACGTGGCAGGATATGCGTTCGCTCAAGGGAACGGAGCTGGAGGATAAATACAAAACCATTCTGGAGACCCTCGGAAAGCAGAGTGGCCTTCTCGGCAGCATCTTTTTCCAGTCATCCAACAAGATCAGCAAGGCTGCTATCCTAAAGCGTGTCGTTGATATGATAGACGGCGAGAAATGGGTGTCCATGTCCTCGGATGTGAAGGGTGACATCTATGAGGGCCTTCTTCAGAAGAACGCGGAAGATACCAAGAGCGGTGCCGGGCAGTATTTCACACCGCGATCACTGATCCGGACGATGGTGCGCTGTATGCGTCCGGAACCGGGGAAGACTATCGCAGATCCCTGCTGCGGCAGCGGCGGTTTTTTCCTTGCCTCACAGGATTTCATCGCAAATGAATACAGGGAGACACTTGACCGGGAGCAGAAGGAGTTCCTGAAGAATAAGACTTTCTACGGAACGGAACTGGTTCCGACCACCTTTAAGCTCTGCTTGATGAACCTATACCTTCACAATATCGGAGATATCTACGGCGATGTGCCGGTCAAGCAGGCGGATGCATTGCTGACAGATCCCGGGTATCGTGTGGACTATGTGCTCACGAATCCGCCCTTTGGAAAAAAGTCCTCAATTACCTTTACGAATGAAGAAGGGGAGACCGAGGACGAGGATCTTGTTTATAACCGCTCTGAGTTCTGGACGACCAGCTCTAATAAGCAGCTGAACTTTGTGCAGCATATTTACACGATCCTGAATTCTACCGGAAAGGCAGCAGTTGTCGTGCCGGATAACGTGCTCTTTGAAGGCGGTGCAGGGGAAACGGTGAGGGAGCAGCTTCTACAGAACACAGATCTGCATACGATCCTGCGTCTGCCTACTGGCATCTTTTATAAGCAGGGTGTTAAGGCGAATGTGATCTTCTTCGACAAGCGGCCCGCCAGCCCGGAACGTCAGACGAGGGAAGTCTGGATCTATGATTTCCGGACAAACATTCATTTCACATTGAAACAGAATCCGATGAAGGAAAGTGATCTCGACGATTTTGTCGCCTGCTTCAATCCTGAGAACCGACACCAGAGGAAGGAAACCTGGTCGGAAGAGAATCCTGACGGCAGATGGAGAAGGTTCACTGTTGATGAGATCTGGAAGCGGGACAAGAAGAGTCTGGATATTTTCTGGGTGAAGGACAAGAGTCTCGCGGATCTTGATAACCTTCCGGAGCCGGATGTGCTGGCGGAGGATATCATTGAAAATCTGCAGAGTGCGCTGGAAGGATTCCAAGCGCTGCAGGCGAAGTTGAGTAAGAAAAGCCAATAAAGGAAATAAGCATGAGTAATCAAGTACCAGAGACTGAAGAAAAAAGAGTCTGGGGCATCCATACGAAAGACGACAATCTTTTCTTGAAAGAAAATGTCATTGCATTAGGGTGGCAGCAGATTGGTGATCTGAGCCTCATAGTTCCCGACAGAGAGTCATTCAAAGAAAAATACATAGCGGCTTATCCGGATGCAAAGAAGGGCTCGATTCCCACCGGTGTCGGTATGCTGTTCCGGTTTTGCCATGAGGTGCAGATCGGAGATTACATTATCTATCCTTCAAAGATTGATCGCATGATCAATATCGGCGAGGTTACCGGCGGCTACAAGTATGTTCCGGAAGCGAATGAATATGTACAGCAGCGGAGTGTCAAGTGGCTGAAGCATGTACCGCGCATGTCTTTCTCACAGGGGGCTCTGTACGAGATTGGCTCGGCTATGTCTTTCTTCATGGTGAAAAATTATGCCGATGAATTCTTGGCGGCTCTCGATAAGGGCTTTGCCAAGAGCATATCTGAAGGTGAAGAGGATGACACGGTTGGTGCCACGGCAGACGACATTATAGAAAGCACCAAGGATTTTATTCTGAAGGAGCTGAGCCGTCAATTAAAAGGTTATGATCTGGAACAATTTGTCGCGGATCTTTTACAGGCGATGGGCTACCGGACAACTGTGTCTCCGCATGGTGGTGATAGCGGTATCGATATCACTGCTTATAAAGATGAGCTGCCGCCGAGAATTCTGGTACAGGTGAAAAGCCAGGACAGCGATATCAAGGAAACAACTATTCAGTCTTTAAAGGGCGCAATGCGCGAGGGTGATTATGGCCTGTTCGTCACGCTGTCAAACTATACCAAGAAGGCGCAGAAGTATCTGGAGAACACACCGATTATCCGAGGCATCAACGGAACAGAGCTGGTGGATCTGATCCTGAAATACTATGATGATCTGAGCGAAAAGTACCGGAAGATGATCCCTCTGAAGATGGTCTATATTCCGGTTCCGAAAGAGGAGTGATCAGCACGCATGAAGCTGATGATCAAGTTCAATGTCGGTGTGTCCGTCGACCATGTATATGAGGTCAAGCGGATCGATACGGATTTCTTTAATGAGGGACTCTGACTAATAGGTGCTTTTCAGAAAGGGCTTTAAATGATTGAACTTCTACTGGAAAATCTGTTCTCAATGGTTGCTGATCTGTCAATTGAAAAAATCGCCGACCTAAGAAAGCAGTACACAAATCAGAAAATCTTATATCTGACTGCTGAACAATATGTAAATGCAGAATATTTTCGTTCAGAGTATAGGGATGTTATACCAGTTCTGGAAAAGGATAGGATTCTTGCGATTGATTCCAGAGATATAGAGCCATCTAAATCCATTCAGGAACTGAGCGAAAGTATAAAACCGGTTTTCGCTTCCATGCTGATAACCGATAAAGAAACATTAAAGCAAGATATTATAACGGCAATTGCTGCGCAGTACAGATCAAAAAGAGAACTTGCGATTAGTCTATTTGATATTCTTGAACAACAGAAAAAAGATACCGATGCTATTCTGCAGAAAATTAGCAATGTCGATACTAAAACACTTTTGATTACTGACTCGCTCCAGAGAAGAGAGGCGTTAAAAGAACGAGCGATCAGAAGTGGAATAGGAAGAAAAATGGAACAGCTGATCCATTACGCCTCTCAAAGCTTTATTTCTATTGTCACAAAGAAGCCTGCTCAATCAGCGGGAGATGCAGGCACAGAGCTTGAACAGTATATGAATTGTATAAGAAAGCAGTTAGAGGATGATTTCCCTGAAATAGGAATTGATTTTCTTCAGAAGCCTGTATCGATCATAATGCCTAATCCCGATGGATCTATTATTCCATTGCAAAAGGAAATAGAGACGCTACAGTTTTTAAATCTGTTTTCGCGCCAGACACAAGGGTATATTGATGAATTGCTTAAATACACTACTCTGTTGCCGGATGATTTTATTATCAAAATGATAGAGGTGGGTAATGTAATTGACTCCAATCTGTATTCCCACGCGATAGAAAGAGGGATTGCCCCGATGTTAAGAAATGCAATCCCCACAGATAAGAAAGCTCATGTGGACAGTTTTAAGAAATACTATAGGGAACTTGGGGTGAAAATTCTTTCCATGGAGCATTATGCTAAGTCGTGATGATTAACATGCCTCCCACTCATCCGTCTTAAACAGCGATTCATCAGAAGAGGTGATCTCGGCCACATCGGCCAGCGGGATTGCCGCTTCATCTATTTTGATGCATCCCGTCTCCTCTGGGTCGACCTTCCAGCAGATCCCGGTCACAGTCACGTACTGGCCCAGCATCTGCCATGCGAAGCGGTTGTGATCCGTGCAGGGGGTGTAGTAGCGGACACTGACCTTTACCTGATTGGCCCGGGCCATCTTGCTGTTATAGGTAAGAGTCCGTAGGATCTGCAGACGGCGATTCAGCTCGATGCGGTCAGCTTCCTCGAGTTCGATCTGCTCCACATACTCCACGTTCTTGCTGTCGATGCTTTCGGAGTATCCGTCCAGTGCGTCGAACGGTGCGAAGATCTTAGCCCGTCTGCGGCGATCCATCTTGGGATGCTTCCGGGAGAAATCATCAAAGCGGTGGTGCTGAGGGCGTCCGGAGAGGAATGCCGCCGTGTATTTGAATCCGATGGGGAGAGTTGCTGCCATGATATCCTGCCTTTCTATCGGCAGGACATAGGATCAGGCTTTATGCCCGCCGATCTGGAGATTGCGTTCGCGTGCGGTGCCGCCGTTCATGTAGTTGAAACCGCGCAGCAACGCATTTGATCCGTATTTTTGGCGTACTTCAAGAAGGGCACGCTGCAGTCTGCGTTCCTTATCGAGTGCGTCATAATCTGTGAACAAATCTAACTGATACATTCCATCATCTTTTCTGGTGTCCTGTGCAGCGATGCCGAGCCTGCGGACAAGGAGTGACTTGTCGACCTTCTTCGTGAAGGCATCCAGCAGCAGGGACATGATTTCCTGATTGCTGTTGGTACGGGTGCGGAGTTTGAAACTGCCGCCGACATGGCAAGGGTGAAGTCTGCCGTAGAAATCGATCGAGACTGGCCCTTCGTAATATGGATTTTCCTCCAGAGACTTCGGGTCGAAGCTTACCCAGAAGGAGAGTCCGCCCGCTGTCAGATTCTGCGAGAGCAGGTCGGTGGCCAGCAGGTCGACCATTTCTGTGAAGACCAGCTTCGCCTCATCATAAGAATAAGGACGGGAGAGTACTTGGCCCTTGGAGAGAGAATGACTCTTGTTCCTATAGCTCTTGATGTCACTCATGAGGCAGGGCTCAATACCCCACACGTGGTCGAGCAGGATTTCTGCGTCGATCCCGAACATCTTATAAAACTGGCCTTCGTCGTAGAGCGCGGCCATTGCCACATCCCCGAGCGTGAACATTGCACGCTTCTCCAGTTTCCGGGCGGTGCCAGGGCCGATCATCCAGAAATCTGTCAGGGGCCGGTGATCCCAGAGGAGGATCTTATACTTGTCTTCATCAAGCTCGGCGATCCGGACGCCGTCTTTATCCGGCGGGGCTTTTTTCGCCACGATATCCATGCCAACCTTCGCAAGATACAGGTTGGTGCCGATTCCGACGGTCGCGGTGATGCCGGTCTCTTTCAAGACGTCTCGGATCATGGTGATCGCCATCTGGTGGGCAGGGGAGACACCGGCGGCCTTCGCATCCGCTTCATAGAAATGCAGGTATCCGGTCACATCGATAAAGCACTCATCGATCGAATAGACATGGATGTCTTCGGCGGCGACGTACTTCCGGTAAATCTCATAGATCTTTGAAGAGACTCGGATGTATTCCGCCATCCGAGGGACAGCGATCTCGTAGAGAATCCGCGTGTGGTGCGCGATCTCATATTCCTTGATTTTCTGCTTGGCTTCAAACAGCCGGGGCCGTCCCGGAACACCGATCGCCTTGAGGGCAGGGGAGACAGCGAGCACGATGGTCTTATCTGTCCGGCTGTTGTCGGCGACCAGCAAGTTGCATTTCAACGGATCGTATCCACGGGATACAGCTTCCACCGAAGCGTAATAAGATTTTAAATCGATGCAAATATACGTCCTGTCCATAGGGCCTCCAAACATTTGTTCTTTCACAAAGAAAAAAAGAAAAGAGGGAGGGCCGACAGACATTAAATGGAGTCAGCCCGATCCTCTATCGTTCCCATAAATGCAGACTTTGGCACAAAGGGAACATTGAAATCGTAACCGGATTTATTCATGGTGAGCAGCTTCACCATCAGCATGTTGACGTTGACGTTCAGCAGCGAAGCGATCCGGACAACATCATTCCCTTCCTGAATCAACTCCAGCAGTTCTTCATCATCGATCAGGATGTTCGCGGCAAACTGGTTTGCTTCGAGCTCCCGCTGATCGGTGATATCAAAGATTTCCATTTCCACGAGATAATCCCGTTTCGTAAGCGCATCCTTGTGGAGCAGGAGATGACCAAGTTCGTGGGCGCAGGTCATCCGCTGCATCTGCAGGCTCATATTTGAATTGATGAAGATGAAGTAATTGTTCAGGTAAATCTTACAGAATCCCTTCTGCTTTTTCGTGTTAATGAACTTCACATAGTACCCGAGAAGCCTTGCCAGCTGGAACGGATCCCTGGTATCGTGCCGCTCGATCAGACGCTCGGGTATACGAAAAATTCTCTCGTCCATTCATGATCCCCCGTATGTTACTGGTCAGAGGAATCCTCTTTCCTGTAACGCTTATTGACATACTTGCGGTTATTTTTCTTCGCCTCCCAGTATGCCTCCTGCATGGCACGCATGATCTCGTCCATGTCTTCCTCTTCAATTTCTCCCCCGGCAGCGAGCACTTTGAAATCTGCAACCAGATCCCATGCCTGCCGTGCGCCGCGTCCGCCGTATTGCTCGTTGGCCCGGAGAACGAAGTCGGCGTTCTCATCCATCAGGACTTTCTCATCGACTCCGAGGGCCTCTGACAGCTTGGTGTAGGTATCCCGGCTCTTAGGCATCCGAGCACCGGATTCGTAGTTCTGAATCGTCCGCAGAGAGATCCCGGTCGCTTTTGCCAGATCATTCTGCGACATCTGTTTGGCTGCCCTCGCGTTTTTGATTTTTTCGCTCAGGTTCATGTTGGTACGTCCTTTCTAAGGTAGCGAATCGTTTGTGAACTCTGAGTTTCGTAATTGCCGCAACTTTCGTATTGACAGAGAAGAGAGATGTCTGTATACTAACTTGCGTAAGTTACGTAACTCATAGGACGATCATACAGCCAGATACGCAAGTTGTCAATAGGAAGAATGAAAAAACTTTCGTGTTTTTCTCCTAAACATTCGCATGAGACGAAAGTTAAGGAGAATGCAGGTGGCGTACTTTCAGCTCTGGTGATTGTAGTATAGCAAAAGAGGTGTACAGAAATTTGGACAATGGTGCGGAAATATATTCAAACAAAATCCCTGCCATTGAATAGTATGCGAAAATTGATTCGTATTAAACCATCTATGTAAAATTATGAATGTCATATTGACAGATAGTTCAAATACAGCTATAATATCAACATCAGATTGAAAAGGAGGTAAATAGATGGGCGAGGCATTTGACAAGAAGATATTGCTTGAGAACATCTCCTACCTTTTGAAAGAGAAGGAAATGAAAATCGGTGAGCTGGAAGCTGCTGCAAAAGTCAGCACCGGCTATATTTCCAGAATAACCAAGGAGGAGAATTCGAAGCCAGGTATCGATTTTATTATGAACGTGGCGGAGGTGCTTAACATCGGAATGGACACTTTGTTGAAAGTAGATCTATCAGCACAGACACCAACAGAAAGATATCTGATTTCCTTTTTTGACAAATTGATTGCAGATACTACAGCAGATAAGCTGGACTGGGGAGTTGAGAAGGCTGGGACTTTAAATCGTTTGGATACTGACATTAATGGCAATGTGAGCCACCCTCTTTTTGAATACGAGACCTTTATGGAAGAGGGTGAATCGGAGTACCCAGAAGAGGTTACCCGAGTTGTTTTTCCATCGCATAGCTTTGATGTCCATACGACGATATATGGAGATTGCTACAACCTTCGCCTTAAAAATGGTGCCTTCCTATATCTGATGAATATATGCAAGTCAGTATATAGGGTTAACGATCCAGATGCATTTGCAAAAGAAGCATGGCTTGTAGGGGCTGACTATTCTATACAGTTTCTGGCAGGTACGAAAGATGATGCGGTGCTTGCTTATCTCGTTACGCATCTTTATGCAGCGGTGGCTGAAAGCATGAAACACCCGAAATTACAGAAGGGTGCTAAGGATGCGATAGAAGCATTTATGCGAGACGACTTTACGGACGATGATGAGCCACCATTTTTCTAAAGAGGGGGGATTTGCGAATGGAGAAAAAAGCCGTCCACGGATTGTGAAGACACCGCAGTTTAATATTCCGATCGGGGAAGCCATAAAGAATCCGGATGGTCACTATAGCCTGAGGATTAAAAAGGCGAAAAGTCAGGAAATGGAAGTGATCCCGCTGGATCAACTGAACAAGATGATCATGCAGGAAGCGGAAAAGGTATAAGGCAGCGACTCCGAAACTGAGAGACGCGCCGTAAAATCAAATAGTAGTTAGCTCCAGACGAGCGGAACCGAAGATGAGTTCAGGCCGGTACGAGCATTTACAGAGAAATCTGTAAGTGTTGGTACCGGCCTTTTTTTGTTCAGGAACAGGGAGGGGGTGAGTGCAGGATGCAGCTGTCACTGAAAAATGACAACGACAAATATGAGATCGGCAATAAGATCCGTGAGCGGCGTACTGCGCTCGGCTTCTCACAGGATGAGCTGGCAGACATGGTAGGGACTGACGGTAATTCTGTCTCCCGTCACGAGAACGGAACCCGGGAGATGAAGATCTCCGTGTTCTGCCAATATGCCGACGCGCTCTCTGCAAATCCGGCAGACCTGCTGCCGGAGCGCCTCTCGAAAAAGCTGGAGGGGAAATACGCGGAGCTGGTCGATACAGCAGCGGGCCTCTCTGAGGGCGACCTGGAGATCCTGCTTCTCATGGCAAAGCGGATGAAGGCACAGGCTTCCTGATGCAAGTTCTACCAATTGGCAGACAAAGCAGCAGAAACCTGACCGCTTAGGCTGAGGGATCGGGAAGCGATTTTTTCTAAACTATAACCATCCCGAGCGGGACTGCAGCCCGCCGGGAAATACGAAGAATTGAAGCCGGATGCATACGGCTTTTCGGAAAGGAAAATGATGAAGCTCTACGAAATCAATCTGGAGATTATGCGGCTTGCGGATGCGATCCCGTTTGACGAGGAGACCGGGGAGATCCTTGGTGATGTCGATGAGTTCTATCAGCAGATCGAATCCCTGCAGATGGAAAAGCAGCGCATCCTCGAATATCTCGCCAAGCTGGTGCTGAATCTCCGGTCAGAGGAAGAGGCTCTAAAGACAGAAGAGAAGCGTCTCAAAGACAGAAGGCAGCGGCTCGAGAAGAAGGAAGATCGCCTCATCCGTGTGCTTGACCGGGAGTGCGCCGGGCAGACAACAGATCTCGGGGTGGCGACGCTTGCATACCGGAAGACCAGTCATGTGGAGGTGGACGATCCGGGAAAGGCTGTGCGGTGGCTGAAGAGAAACAAGTTCCTTACTGCCTTCCGCGTGCCGGAGCCGGAGGTCGCAAAAGCGGAGGTTCGGAAACTCATCAGCGCCGGAAAGAAAATTCCGGGATGCAGTATCGTCGATGACGTGTCCTGCAAATTGAAGTAAGGAGTTAAAACATGCTGAGCATTACAAAAGGAAAGACGGCCCGGGCCATGAAGGTAGTGGTTTATGGGTCGGAAGGAATCGGGAAAAGCACGTTTGCTGCCGATGCCCCAGATCCCCTCTTTATCGATACGGAAGGCAGTACGGCCCACATGGATGTGCGCCGGATCGAGAAACCGGAGACATGGGAGGAGCTGGTTGACATCGTAAAGGAAGTTGCGGTGACACCAGATATTTGTAAGACGCTGGTGCTCGATACGGCGGACTGGGCGGAGCAGCTCTGCGTTTCCCATATCTGCAAGAAGTATAAGCAGCCGAGCATCGAGAGCTTTGGTTACGGCAGGGGCTATGTGTATCTCTCCGAGGAATTTGCCCTCCTCTTGCGGGCTCTCGATCAGGTGATCGCTGCCGGAATCCACGTGATCATTACAGCCCATGCCAAGATGCGCAAGTTCGAGCAGCCGGATGAGCAGGGAGCCTATGACCGGTGGGAGATGAAGCTCTCCAAGCACGTGGCTCCGCTTTTGAAGGAATGGTGCGACATGCTCCTTTTCTTAAACTACCGCACCTATGTGGTCACGACGGAGACGAATGCGAAGAAGGCGCAGGGCGGGAAGCGTGTCATGTACACGAGCCACCATCCCTGCTGGGATGCCAAGAACCGTCAGGATCTGCCGGAGGAGCTGCCGCTGGATTTCAAGACCATCGCCCATCTCTTTTCGCTGACGCCGACGGCAGAGGCGGAAAAGCCGCTCGATCGTCTGAAAAAGATGATGGAGGAAGCCGGTATCACGGAGGAACAGATCCAGTCCGTGGTGGCAGATAAGGGGCACTACCCGAGGGAAGCCGGGATCGATACCTACAGCGATAAGTTCATCAGCGGATGGCTGATCAAGTACTGGCCCCAGGTAACGAAACTGATCAAAGAGACAAGTGCAGATGCACAGTGAGGAGAAAAATACCATGAGCGATATGAATCAGAATAACCAGAACATGTTCCTTGACTGGGACGATGCCATTGAAAACGACGGGCAGGAATTTATCGTCCTGCCGGAGGGAGACTACAACTTTACCGTCACAGATTTTGAACGCGGGCGCTTCCCCGGCGGCCAGAAGATCCCGGCCTGCAATAAGGCAAGCCTGACCCTGCAGGTGCAGACAGATGATGGCGTGGCCATGTGCTTCATCGACCTGCTGCTCTACAAGACGATGGAGTGGAAACTCTCCTCATTTTTCCGCAGCATTGGCCAGAAGCAGAGAGGGCAGCGGCTTGTCATGAACTGGAACCGTGTAGTCGGAAGCCAGGGCCGGGCACACTTTAAGCCCCGCTCCTATAAAGACCGCGATGGGAATGACCGTCAGACGAATGACGTCGACCGCTTCTATGACTATGACGAGAAGAACTTCCCGAACAACGGGTTTATGGAAATCCCGGAGGGGATCGATGATGAGCTGCCGTTCAATTAAGGAGGAGAGATATGTTTTCGCTTAGACCATATCAGGCCGAGGCAAAACAGGCGATCCTTGCTGCATGGGACGAGGGGCACAGGAAGACGCTCCTCGTCCTCCCGACAGGGTGCGGGAAGACCGTCGTGTTTTCATCGGTCACAGAAGAACAGGTGGGAAAAGGACACCGGGTGCTGATCATGGCGCACCGGGGAGAGCTCCTCGAGCAGGCAGCAGAGAAGCTGAAGCAGGCATCGGGCCTTGATACGGTGCTGGAGAAAGCGGAGAGCAGCAGCCTCGGGAGTTTCATTCCGGTGACGGTCGGATCGGTGCAGTCGCTCTGCCAGATGAGCAGGCTCTCCCGGTTCCCTCACGATTACTATCAGGACATCATCGTAGATGAGGCCCATCACTGCTTATCCGACAGCTACCGCCGGGTACTCGACCATTTCCCGGAGGCGAATGTGCTCGGTGTGACGGCGACGCCGGATCGTGGGGATATGAAAAACCTCGGAGAGTTCTTTGACTCCCGGGCCTATGAGTACAGCATGAGCACTGCGATCAAGGATGGGTATCTCTGCCCCATTAAAGCGCAGATGATCCCGCTCGAACTTGATATCTCCAGCGTGAAAATGAGCAGCGGTGACTTTGCGGTAGGCGAGATCGGGTCGGCATTGGAGCCGTATCTTCACCAGATCGCCGATGAGATGGTGCATTACTGCGGAGGCAGGCGAACGGTGGTATTCCTTCCGCTCATCGCAACGAGCCAGCGCTTCTGCCGGATGTTAAATGACCGGGGCCTTCGGGCAGCGGAGGTGAACGGCAACTCGGAAGACCGATCAGAGATCCTTGCTGATTTTGAAGCCGGGAAATATGACGTTCTCTGCAACAGCATGCTGCTGACAGAGGGCTGGGACTGTCCAGCGGTCGACTGCATCGTGGTGCTCAGGCCCACAAAGGTGCGATCGCTCTACCAGCAGATGGTGGGGCGCGGGATGCGACTCTCACCGGGAAAGGATCATCTTTTGCTTCTCGACTTCCTGTGGATGACAGAGCGGCACGACCTCTGCAGGCCGTCGGCGCTTATCAGTAAGGACACGAAGATCGCGGAGATGATCGATGACAAGATTGCAAAAGGCGACGAAGAAATCGACCTGATCGAAGCAGAAGAGCAGGCGGAACGGGATGTCCTTGCAGAACGCGAAAGGGCTCTGGCCCGGGAACTGGAAGAGATGCGCCGCCGCAAACGAAAGCTCGTAGATCCCCTGCAGTATGCCCTGTCCATTGCAGCAGAAGATCTGGCAAATTATACGCCGACCTTTGTATGGGAAATGGCCCCGCCATCGAAGAAGCAGCTCGCCTTCCTTGAGGGAAGGGGAATCTTTGCAGAAGGCGTGACAAATGCAGGGATGGCTTCGCTTCTCATTGACCGTCTGGTACGGCGGCAGGATGAGGGGCTGGCCACGCCCAAGCAGATCCGGCTTTTGGAACGGTACGGTTTCCGGCACGTAGGTACCTGGACATTTGAATCGGCAACGAAACTGATCGGCAGGATCGCGGGGAACAGCTGGTCACTCCCAAGGGGGATGAACCCGGCGGCCTATATGCCGTAAGGAGGGAATATGGAGAATAATACAAACATTTTGTCGGCGCTCAAGTTCTTGGATGTGGCGTCCATGACAAGGGCGGAGTGGATCGCGGTCGGCATGGCCCTTAAGACTGAAGGTTATCCTTGCTCGATCTGGGATGACTGGTCTCGGAATGACCGGCGCTACCACCCCGGGGAATGTGAGAAAAAATGGAACAGCTTTCATGGCAGCGGGAATCCTGTGAAGGGCGGAAGCATCGTGCAGATGGCAAAGGAGCGCGGCTGGACACCCTTTGGAGGAGAAAACGGCTGTATGGGCTGGGACGATACCATCGAATATGACGGCGATCCCGCCTTCACCGGCTTCTCGCAGGAGCCATGGGATCAGGCGCAGGATCTGATCGCCTATCTGGAGACACTGTTTTTGCCGGATGAAAAGGTTGGCTATGTTACGAACGATGTGTGGCAGGATGCCGATGGGCGCTGGGTGCCAAGCAAAGGCGTCTTTGACCGGACGGCAGCAGAGCTGATCGCATCCCTTAAGAAGCATCCGGATGACCTCGGCGCGACGATCGGCGACTGGAAGAAGGACGTCGGTGCCTGGATACGGTTCAACCCGGTGGACGGGCAGGGTGTAAAGAACGAGAATATCACCCGCTTCACCTATGCACTGGTGGAGTCCGATACCCTGCCGATCCCGGAGCAGGACATCCTGTTCCGGAAACTGGAACTTCCGATCGCGGCTCTCGTGCATTCCGGCGGAAAGAGCCTGCATGCGATTGTGAAGGTAGATGCGGAAAACTATGAGGAATATCGGAAACGCGTCGAGTTTTTATATGACTTTCTGGAAAAGAACGGCGTGTCGATCGATAAGCAAAACCGCAACCCGTCACGGCTTTCGCGTATGCCGGGAGTGACACGGAACGGAAACCGCCAGTATCTTGTGGCAACGAACATAGGCCGTAAGAGCTGGGTGGACTGGATGGATTTCGTGGAGGGTGTGACGGACGAGCTGCCGGATATGGTATCCCTCTCACAATATAAGGATAATCCGCCGACGCTTCCCGAGGAGCTGATCGAAGGAATTCTCCGGCGTGGACATAAGATGCTGATCTCCGGGTCATCGAAGGCGGGGAAGAGCTTCCTTCTTATGGAGCTCTGTATCGCGATTGCAGAAGGAAAGAAATGGCTGGGTTTCCCCTGCCGGAAGGGCCGCGTCCTCTATGTCAACCTGGAGATCGACCCGGCGAGTGCCATCAACCGGTTTCTCAAAATCTATGAGGCACAGGGCCTGCCGATCCGGCAGTCGGAGAACATCCTTATCTGGAACCTTCGTGGCCATGCAGTACCGCTCGATCAGCTGGTGCCAAAGCTCATCCGGAGAGTCCGGGATCTGAAGCTTGATGCCATCGTGATTGACCCGATCTACAAGGTCATCACCGGTGATGAGAATTCCGCTTCGGACATGGGAGCCTTCTGTAACCAGTTCGATAAGATCTGCAACGAGACAGGCTGCAGTACCATTTACTGCCACCATCATTCCAAAGGATCGCAGGGGATGAAGAAGGCGATGGATCGGGCCTCCGGGAGCGGCGTCTTTGCCCGAGATCCGGATGCGCAGCTGGATATGATCGAGCTGGAGTTATCTGACGATGTGAAAAACAACGTCCGGGACGGAATGGCGACGGCGTGGCGGCTGGAATCCTCCCTTAGGGAATTCCCGAATATCCAGCCCGTCAATTTCTGGTTTGAGTATCCCCTCCATAAGATCGATGAAAACGGCGTCCTCGGTGAGATGCCTGCACAGGGTACACCGCAGGCCGGGAGGCTCAACAACCCGAGATCGAAAAGCGCAGAGGAAGCGGCGGAGGAATTCCGTACGGCTTATGATGCCCTCAACATGAACGGAAAGGTCACTGTGCAGGACATGATGGAATATATGGATCTGACGGATAAAACAATCTATGCGCGGCTCAAAAAGATGGGCGGAGAGTTCCTTCTGGAAAAGGGCACGATCAAACGCGCGGATGCTGAGAAATAAAGGCTTTGCAGCGCTCCATCAACAGTATTCTTCTACACTGAATATATATGTCTATATATTCTTAGAATCGTTACACTCCCGAATTAGGTAGGGCTTAAACGCCCGCCCTACCTATTCGAGGAGCGCAACGGTGACTGAATGGTTTGGAGGAGCGCCGAAGAGGAAGAGGTGTAGAATGCATTTTTTTATCGAAATGAATCCGCCGACCGCGACGGCACAGGAAAAGAAGGTCACGGTTGTGGGCGGGAAACCAAGATATTATGATCCGGCCCCGGTGAAGGAGGCAAGAAAGAACCTGACTGGGAGGCTGATCTTCCATAGACCGGATGTGCCCATAACAGGGCCCGTGGCGCTGACTACGATCTGGCTCTTCCCGAAGGGGAATTCCCATAGGAACGGAGAGTGGCGCAGCACGAAACCGGATACCGATAACCTGCAGAAGCTCCTGAAGGACTGCATGACGAAATGCGGCTTCTGGAAGGATGATGCGCAGGTGGTGCGTGAGACAGTCGAGAAGCGCTGGTCAGATGACCCGGCGGGTATCTATATCGAAATCGAGGAACTGGAGGTGGCCAATGAGAAATAACCGGAATGCGGAAGGCTATTTTGATCCGACTGCTGGGATCGCCATTTCCAGAGTGACAAGGCAGGAGAGAAAGGCACAGAAAAAACAGTACCGTCCGCTGGTGTATCTTTGCAGCGCCTATGCAGGTGATATGGTGCGGAACATTCTCGCGGCGCAGGATTACTGCCGGTTTGCTGTGAAGGAAGGATATATCCCGGTGGCGGCACATCTGCTGTTTCCACAGTTTCTGAAGGATGAAGATCCGGCGGAGCGGAAGATGGGGCTCTTCTTTGGAAACATCCTCATGGATAAATGCGATGAGGTCTGGCTGTTTGGGGAAACCTTCTCTGCCGGAATGCAGGCGGAGTATGACCGGGCCAAACGGCGCGGATACAAGATCCGCCGCTTCACGAAGGACTGTCAGGAACTGACGGGCCAGATCGGAGGTGGAGGCGATGGATCCCTATGAGAGACTGGCAAACGCAATCATTCTGCAGGCGGTGAAGGACTGGCGAGGCGCGATGGTGCGGCTTAGGAAGCGGCCCAACAATCATGATGCAGAACGGATACGAAATGAAACAGAGAAGTTCTTTCTCTCGGGCTGGTTTGGTGTCCTTACCAAGCTCGATGGGAAAGCATTACTTCGGAAGCTGAAGGAGGAGTGACCAATTTGAAAGCAAAGGAATATCTGAAGCAGGCATACAGGCTGGATCAGCGGATCAACAGCAACATCAAGGAAGTCGGTGAGCTGCGGGCGATGGCAGGCAGCATCTCCTCCCCACAGCTCTCGGCAGATAAGGTACAGACTTCCCACAATGGGGATGCTCCCTTCGAGCGGGCTCTTGTGCGGATCTGGGAGATGGAGGCGAAGATCGATGCGGAGATTGATCTGTATGTCGACCTGAAGAACCAGATCCGGGAGGTGATCAGCCAGATTGACAACGTGGATGAGCAGATGGTGCTCCGGTACCGCTATATCCATAACAAGACCTGGGAGCAGATCGGGATGGAGCTCTTTGTAGATAAGAGTACCGTGAAACGCTGGCACGATACAGCGCTCACCCATGTGGTGGTGCCGGAAAATCCGATCCTGATTTCCCAGCTTGATGAAAATGAGCCGCTTTAAGCCGAAATGAGCTGGTGAGAATTATGATATAGTACAATCAGCAAAAAAGATGGAGCAGGGCCTCGGAAGAAGATTTCCGGGGCTTTTGTTTTGAAAAAGACCAGGATGAGCCGGTTTGAGCCGAAATGAGCCGGTCGCATTCATGATATAGTACAATCAGCGAAACAAGATGATCAACAGCCTCGGGGACAGAAGTCTTCCGGGGCTTTCTTCATGAAAGGAACAGATGATGAGAATACTGACCTGCGAGCAGGTGAGCGAGGGCCATCCGGATAAGATCTGCGACCAGATCGCCGATGCCATCGTGACGGACTGCTTAAACCACGACCCGGATTCCCGGGTGGCGATCGAGTGCCTGATGAAAGACCGGCACATCATTATCGCCGGGGAACTGACCAGCAAACAGGAGCCCGATTACAAAAAGCTCGTGAACGATGTCTTTGAAAAGATCAGATGGGAGAAGATGGGCTACGGGAATCCTGCCATGTACGCAGGCCCTGATATCGGCCTTCTGGTAAAGCGCCAGTCTCCGGATATCGCGCTTGGCGTTGATAAGGGCGGTGCCGGTGATCAGGGAATCATGTACGGCTATGCGACGAATGAAACACCGGAGCTCATGCCGATTCCCTTTATGGTGGCGACACGCTTCCTGCAGATCTTAAAGAACCACCCGAGCCGGATGTTCCGGGCGGATGCCAAGGCCCAGGTTTCCTACGATTATGATACCGGACGAATTACGACCTTCCTCTGCAGCGTCCAGCATAGCCCGGATGTGGAGGTAGCAGATTTCCGGCATATCATTGAGTCGATCATGGTACTGGCCGCATCCGAGTATGTACTGAATACGGACTTTGAAAAGCTGGTCAATCCGACCGGCAGGTTTGTAATCGGAGGCAGCTTTGCAGACTGTGGCGTGACAGGTCGGAAACTGGCCTGTGACACCTATGGAGGTATCGGCCATATCGGTGGTGGTGCCCTGTCCGGGAAAGACCCGACGAAGGTTGACCGGTCTGCAGCCTACATGGCTCGGAAGATTGCAAGGGATATTGTGCTTTCCGGTTATGCGGATAAGTGCGAAGTACAGCTGGCATACGCCATTGGCGTGACGGAGCCGGTTTCTGTGTATATCGATCTTTTCGGTACGGAGTTCCAGAATCCGGAATTCATCCGCCGGTACGTGCAGGAAAACTACGACCTCACACCAAGGGGCATCATCCGGGAACTGGGGCTTCTATCCGTCGATTACAACAAGACCAGCACCTACGGACACTTCGGGAAGCAGGGCCTTCCGTGGGAGGCGTAATGCCTGCCCATGTAAGGGTGCCCTGTAAGCACCCGGGGTGTGCGGCCCTTATACCCTATGGTTCTAAGTACTGTGACGCACACAAAAAGCTCCACCCGGAAGAGACTCGGTCGGCTTCGAGCCGGGGGTACGGTGCCGCGTGGCAGCGGGAGAGCAGGCGTTTCCTTTCGATGCCGGAGCACCGGCTCTGTGAGGAGTGCTTAAAGGAAGGACGCTACGTCAAAGCAACGGTGGTGGATCACGTCGTTCCGCACCGGGGAGATCCGACGCTCTTCTGGGATCGAAGCAACTGGCGCGGCCTCTGCAAGAGTTGTCACGACAAAAAGACCGGACGCGAGGACAGCCATCCCACGTACCACTACTGAAGAAGCTCTGAGGGCAGCCCCGGGGGCCGGGTATGAATCTCTAAAAGGCCAGTCCCCACAGACCGCCGCCCCCTCTCGCGTTCATTTCCGCGAAATTCATAGGGCGGGGGTCAGGCTGTTCCGGACGGCAACGAAATGATCAGCATCTGAGTTTCTCCTTCTCAGATCAAAAGGCGTGAAACTGTAGGAAAAACCTCAGGTTTCGCGCCTTTTTATGTGCCCGGGAGGACGAAACAGCATAGACGAAATTGATCCATGCGGGGGTAAAACTACCTCCGCATTTTTATACCTGTTTTGAAGTAAATCCGCGAAATCCATAGGGGTTTCATTCACACAAGGGAGGTGCGCGTACTTGGTGGATTATATCGAAGTCGACATGAAGGAATTCATCGCCGGGTGCGCGAAACGATTCTGTCCGACCTGCGGGCAGGAGATCGAAATAGACAAAAGCGGACACACCCTTGTTGGCAGGCCCCGGAAGTTCTGCTCGGATGCCTGCAGACAGAAATTCTGGAAGGCGCACCCGAAGGTGGAGGTGTGGGCCTCCTATGAACAGAAGACCTGTCCGGTGTGCGGCGGGCTGTTTTTTGCCCAGCATGAAAACCGGCGGGAGCGGAAATATTGCAGCCGTGCCTGTGCCAACCGGGGACGGGCCGGGAAGGGAGGCAGAGATGATGGAAGCGTTTTGTAACCTGCTGCTTCTTGTCGTGTTCGTCGCCGTTATGATCCTGTGGATCACGGCGCTTGTCGATAGCGATGGCAAGTGTCATCTGGAGGATTGTACCGGGTGCCCGTACCGGCATGACTGTCAGGAGGAGAGGAGAAGGAAAGATGAAGACTGCTGAATTAAAAGTGCTGCCGGTATCCGTACTCAAACCGGCAGAGTATAACCCGCGTAAAAAGCTGAAACCGGGTGATAAGGAATACGAGAAGATCAAAGCCTCCATTCAGGAATTTGGTTTTGCTGATCCACTGGTGGTAAACGCGGACATGACGATTATCGGCGGACACCAGAGACTCACCGTAGCCATGGATCTCGGTTACACCGAGGTGCCCTGCGCCGTGGTGGATATCGATAAAGTCCGGGAGAAGGCATTAAACATTGCGCTCAATAAGATCACCGGCGCATGGGATGAGAACCTGCTGGCCGATCTTTTACAGGACATTCAGGATTCGGATTTTGATCTCGGGAAGACCGGCTTTGATCCGCCGGAGATCGAGACCCTGTTCAATAAGGTACACGACAAGGCAGTGAAGGAAGATGACTTCGATGTGGAGTCGGAGCTGAAGCAGCCCGCATTTTCGAAGAAGGGCGACATCTGGATGCTTGGCAGGCACAAAGTACTCTGCGGGGACTCGACCCTACCAGAAAGCTACCAGACCCTGCTTGGCGATGTGAAGGCCAACATGGTTCTTTCGGATCTTCCGTACTTTGTGGCCTACCACGGGACGGCGGGAACCATCCAGAACGACGACCTGAACGACGCCGATGCCTATGATTTCACCCTGAAGGCGATGAAGTGCATGGCGGATGTGCTGGCCGATGACGGCAGCATCTATATCTTCCATGCGGATACGAAAGGGCTGATCTTCCGCAGGGCCTTTGATGAGGCTGGTTTTTACCTGTCTGGCTGTTGCATCTGGAAGAAGAACGCGCTCGTGCTGGGCCGCTCCCCGTATCAGTGGATGCATGAGCCCTGCCTGTACGGCTGGAAGAAAGACGGGAAACACCAGTGGTATTCCGACCGGAAGCAGACGACCGTCTGGGAGTATGATCGTCCGAAGGCGAACAAGGATCACCCGACGATGAAGCCGGTGGCGCTGATGGCCTATCCCATTAAGAACAGCACCATGACAAACGGCATCGTCCTTGATCCTTTCCTCGGGAGCGGCAGTACCCTGATCGCCTGCGATGAGACAGACCGTGTGGCTTTTGGCATTGAAATCGAAGAGAAGTTTGTCGATGTCATCGTGAAGCGGTATATCCAGATCCATGACGGCGACTACGCAGATGTGTTCGTTATCCGCGATGGCCAGAAGCTGAAGTTCGACGAGGTAGCATCTTTCGAGCCGGAAGGCGGTGAGCCACTTGAGTAACGTGACCTACCACTTTGAAGGCGATACCGGGATCGGGACACTGCCGGACGGGACAAGGTTCCTCTTTGATGCCGACAAGTTCGACCGCATCCGGGATACCAAGTGGTACCGGAATTACCGGAAGCCTGGGAGTAGGAGGCTGTATCTCATCGACCGGAAAGGCAACTACCTGCACCGGGTGATCACCGGCTGCCCGGAAGGCTATGAGGTCGACCATATAAGCCTCGATACGCTGGACAACCGTTCCTGCAATCTGCGGATCGTGACGCACCAGCAAAACCAGATCAACCACTCCCTGCAGAGGAACAACTCAAGCGGTGTGTCCGGTGTGGACTTCTATCCCCGGAACGAGAAATACCGTGCCCGGATCAAGGTCTCCCAGCAGGAGATCCACCTTGGCTACTACGATGATTTCGAGGAAGCGGTGCAGGCCCGGAACGTCGGCATGGAGTGTATGTTTGGCGAATACGGAAGATACAACGATGTCCAGGAGCCGCCGGGCTGGATCAGAGAAGATGTGGAATCACGCTGCAGACGCTTCGCAGACCTGTCGGTTTGCGGGGCGTTTTCTTCTGCCTAAGATGCACAAATGCTGACCGGAAGATTTGTGCACGAATTCTGCAGAATTGACTTGCTATCTGTCCGCTTCAGAGTGATGAATACACTACCCAAAGAAAACCGGCCTCCGGGCCGTAAAAACAAGGAGGTACACTATGAAAGCGAACTACAACGTAACAGGCGAGGACAGGAAGCAGATGGTGGCGATCATCAGCCGGGAGGCAGGCGTGCAGGCAGTCTACACCAGGATGCCCGAATGTGCCTACATGATCGACAGCATGAAGGTTACAAAGACCGGCGAGCTTCTCTGGGACGACCTCACGGACGCGGATCTGATCGGGAAGATCACGGCGGCCCTTGCTGCAGCAGGCTTTACCACGCAGGCGGAAGAGGATCCTGAGACGGAAGATGCTGCCGAGACTGCCGGAGATTCCGCAGAAGATGCGGGCATCGAAGGGCTGACCATTTCCTTCCCGAGGGCGGATTTCACCGAAAATGCGCTGGCCAACCTGACGGCCCTGATCGCATCGAAACAGACGCTGATCAAAAAGGCCCTGCAGTCGGACAGCCTTGAGATGAAGCTCGACGATGAGAAGGTTTCCTTCCCCTGGTGGAACGGGATGCCGACGCCGGAGCAGATCGCAGCCTACACCGAATTCCTGACGGCTCTCGTAAAGATGGCGAAGGAAGCGAGGCGCGTGACGGCAAAGGAAAAGGCAACTGAGAGCGAAAAATACACCTTCCGGACATTCCTCCTGCGGCTGGGATTCATTGGCGCAGAGCACAAGCAAGCCCGAGCCATCCTGATGGAGCACCTTTCCGGGCATGCCGCCTTTAAGAATCAGGCGGACGCCGACGCCTTCTATGCAAAGCTGAAGGAGAAGAAGGCTGCCACAAAAACAACTGTGGCGGAAACGACCGAGCCGGAAATCGCCGATGCTGCAGAGGAGGGTGAAGACGATGAGATTTCCGAATAAAGAGACGGTGGAGCGAATCCGCCGGATGTACCCGGCAGGCACGAGGGTGGAGCTTCTGGCTATGGACGACCCAATGGCTCCGCCAATTGGCACACTCGGAACCGTTCTAAGCGTCGACGATATGGCCAGTTTGATCATGCGCTGGGACAATGGATCGGGCCTCAACGTGGTCTGGCAGCAAGACCGCGTGCGGAAGGTGGATGATCCGGATGCCTGAGAGAGTGAAGGAACAGATCCTTGAGATCCGCGCCACAGGCGAGACGAACATGTTTGACCTGCTGGTGGTGCAGCGGATGGCTTATGAGCGGGATTACTTCGAACTGGTCATTTTTCTGGAGGAGCACCCGAAGGAGTACGTGCACTTCATCCTGACCGGGGAGGGCTGATTCCCAAAGCCAGAGGAGCCGGAGACGGCTCTTTTGGTCGTGATAAATAGTGAATGCTCAATAAATAAAG
>DLFD01000037.1 GCA_002482005.1 Lachnospiraceae bacterium UBA7729
GTTTAGCTGTCAAGGGCTACGCCGCGAAGCGGTGCTCTGCCCCCTTGACAGTTAAGCCAGGCTGAGATACACAGCAGCCAGAGGTCGAAGGAATACACTGAACAAGAAATCTGTTCCGTAGTTTACACAAAACTATTGACACTATCATACATGCAAGACAATTGTCCGCATCATCGCTCCATGTGCCGATTATGATGGGTTATTCTGTTTTTGAGGAAGAAGGCGGTTCGTGTCAGGGGATAAGACTGGTGTGGACCGCCTTCTTCATGAGTATTGTGGAATCCGTGCCACCCCGGCACTTAATACAGATGCCAGAAGGCACCCTCCCAAATCAGCTGCAGGTCACCTCATCCTTGTAGAGGATGGGATAATTCCTCACATAGTCGCCTTCTTTTACAAGCCTGGTTGCAAATGTCAGCTTGTCCGGAATCTGGGTAAATCCGGTATAGACGAGAGTCCAGTCTTCGCTGCCGTCTTCATTTTCATGAGTACTGCTTTGGACGCCCGTCCAGGAATCCGGTTCATCAAATTCGGCTTCCTTTCCATCTTCCGGGGAAAGTATGGTAAGAACCGGTCCGTATCCCTCCGGTGTTTCGGATGTTTTCTCGGCATGCACGACAGCTTCCACACGGGTGGCCGACATAGAGATGCTGGTTACGGTGAGCTTTACATCCGGATGGCTGAAGGTGACCGGACCTTGCAGTGTCCATGCATAGCCTTCTGTTGCGGAGCCGTCATAGGGGACGGTAAATGAAATCTCCTGGTTCTGATATCTGGTTTTTCCGTCTTTGCCGTAGACACTGAGCGGAAGAATGACCTCGAAATCAGAGGTCAGGTTCAGACTGCTCAGGTCAGCTTCTACACTGTATATGCTGTTCTCATCTGTCGAGTTGACCGGGCCGAATTCCTTGCCGTTCACCCACATCCGGTCTTCATTAAGGTCGTATTTTTTCCCGTTATCCGTCTTTGAGGCAGTCAGGTAGAACCATTTCCCATCAAATGCTGTCTGCGTGATGGAGATCAAGGCGGAATTATCCTTCAGTGCAGGCCAGCTCTTCCACATTGCCAGGCTGTCAGGACTGTTCAGAACCCCGTCAGGAATATGCTCCTGCCCGGAGACCGTTACATTCAGCGTGGAATCATTGATCAGATTCTGTGCTTCCGTTGACCGGAAGGAGTCCGGGAAGATGGACTGCAGGTTTCCTGTCACTGCCGCGATGCCTGTGACTGCAGACAGACCGATGACGGCCGCAGCCAGCACAGGAACAAAACGTCTTCGGGGTTTCCTGCGGAATGCAGTTTCTCCGGGTGTCTTCTGACGGGCGCTGCCTTTCAGGCTTTCGAGCGCCTGACGGTCATCCGCTTCCAGAATGTAGCGGTCATCAATCATATCAAACGCTTCGAGAATATGCTCAATATCTTTCTTCTTCATAGATCGATCTCACTTTCTTTCAGCAGTTTTTTCAGCTTTTTCCTGTCCCGGTACAGAACGCCGCGGACGGAGCCGGAGGTCATCTGCAGACGATCTGCAATCTCTTCCACAGAGTCCATGTACCAGTACCTTCTCACAAAGATGATCCGGTCAAAGGCAGGAAGTCCCTCCAGAAAACGGTTCAAAACTTCTCGGATCGCTTCGGAGTCTGCTCTCTGCGACAGCTCGTCTTCTCCTCTGGAGAGCATCTCCAGCTCGCCCTCAATCTCCGCCAGGTGAGCGTCAGGACGTCTGCCGGCATTTCGTCTCCGAAGACGGTCGATTGCGGCTCTTCTCGCGGTTCTTATCGTGAATGCCTTCAGGAAAGCCGGTCTTTCAGGCGGAATGCTGCTGAAAACTTTCATCAGCGCATCATTGGCGCACTCCTCTGCATCTTCTCTGTTCCCGAGAATATGGAACGCAATGCTTCCGCAGAGGTTTCGGTATTTTCTGTCGAGCTGCTCTGAGCCTTGCGGATCTCCGGAATAAAGCAGCTCTGTGATATCTCTGTCATTCAGTGTTTCATTCATGAGTGCGGTTCCTCCATTCGCCTCCATTCCAGTCATCTGACTGCATCTTACTGTACTGTAGTTTCATTTCATATTATCCTTTGAAAGCACCTTCACTATATATAGACGTAAAAAATGGACGGACGTCACGCGTATGAGCAAAAAAAGTTAAAATTTTAAAAAAATGAATTTCCCCGAGACCAAACGTCTTCCAGATCCGTCTAATAAGTGAAGGAACAAAAAGAACCGGTTCTGCTTTTGAGCAGCAGCGGAAGGAGGAACCTGCCGGAACATGACGAAAAAACAGCTGGGAGAACTGATCACCGAATCCCAGGAGTCTCTATACCGCGTTGCGAAGACAATCCTCATTGGGGATGCGGACTGTGCGGATGCCGTTTCAGAAACGATTGTCCGTGCGTTCTCCTGCCTGGGGACGCTGAAGAATGACAGATATGCCCGCACCTGGCTGATCCGCATTCTCATCAACGAATGCAGAAACATCCAGCGGAGAGGTGCGCGGATTGTGCCATTCGATGAAGTCCCTGAGCGGGAGTTCCATCGGAAAGAGAATTATTCTGATCTCTACAAGGCAGTCATGACTCTGCCAGAGGAGCAGAGGATCGCCGTCGCCCTTTATTACATGGAAGGGTACACCGTCCGCGAGATCGCTTCTATGGAAGGCACAACGCAGAGTGCGGTAAAGAACAGACTTCTGAGAGCAAGAAGGACACTGAAAACATTACTGGGAGATCAGCTGGAGGACGAAGAATGAGACTGACAGATATGAAGGATGAATGGCCGCACATGCCGGAGAGCATGAAAGTGCAGGTCAGGGATCTGGTGGAAAATGAAAGCGGAAAGGCGGATTTACAGACAGGCCGGGGAAGAAGATCCAGGAAAAAGATGATTGTCCTTGCAGCAGCTTTGGCGGCTTCATTTGTCGCAATCACAGTTGGAGCAAACGGACTGGTCCGCCTGAAAGAGAAAAAGGCCGGAAGCTACGGCAGAGCCACCATCGTGGACACGGCCGGGACAAAGGCGCCATCCGTACTTCAGGATGTCGACATCTCTTTTGACCGCCTGCCGGATGGCTATGCATATCAAAAGCAGGGCGGTCAGACTTTCAGAAATGAAGTCCTGAAGGACGGCAGCGATTCGAATCTTGCGGCGGCTTATGCCATCTATCTGGACAAAGACGGCTCCACAGATCTGATCACCGCAAATGTAACATCCGGAAGGAAACTCACTGTCGGTGATCATGAGGCGGTCATCTATCAGAGAGGCGCATCAATCAGTCAGGGTGCGGGGACAGAAGCCTATGTGATTTATCCTGAATACTGGCTGGCTGTCCAGGTCCAGACCCGCGGAGACGTCTCTGAAGAGGAACTGTCGACCCTGCTGAATGGTCTTACGGTGACTCCGACCGGAATTACGATGCAGTATGGAGATGCTGTCACGCTCAGCCAGTGGACCATGAAAGATGCATCCCTCGCTTCCGGTCAGAGGACATTCCGTCTTGCCGGGACGATTGGCGATACGGTCAGTTTCACAGGCAGCATGCAGGATGGGACGGATGTCCCGATGGAAGCGGCAGTTACAGAAGTCCATGCATATGACTCACTGGATGTGCTTGGAGACAGCGTGCCGGACGAATGGAAGAATGATGTCGGCGCAGATGGAAAGCTGGCGGACAATACCCTTACATACTACATCGCCGGGGACGGAATCAATACGCAGGACCAGCTGGTGAAGACGGAAACGGTGAAGCAGAAACTGGTCTGCGCAACCGTTGAGTTTACTAATGCCTCCGATGAGGACGCAGCGAATGTTAATTTCGTCACGGAACTGAGGCGAATTCTTGTGAATTCAGATCAGACGCTGGAAGAAAAGCCGGAAGCTCTTGCAAGTCAGGATCTCGGCGCGTACATAAAGGGATTTGCCGACAAATATGGCTATGACACCATCCGGTCGACCGGGCACGGGACCGAATATGAGATGGGCTGGTTTGACGTTTCTCAGAAAGACGGGTCTACGGATGGCTCCAACTATATTCCTCACATGTCCGCAGGAGAAACGGTGACCGTTCACTTTGCCTGGATCGTCGACGAAAGCGACTTCCCGAACCTTTATCTGAATGTGAATTCGCATGTCGGGGAAGGCGATAACCTGCTGATCGGTATTGGTAGTGTGCTGAACACAGAAGGATAAAACTCCCCTGCTTTTTTCAGCAGCTCTATGAAGGCGGTTTGTATCAGTTAAATGACGTGAACCGCCATTTTCATTCACCCCAATAATCTGTCGATTCCTGAGTTCGTCCGAATATCCCGAACAGCTTCATTATAAAATCTTCCTGTTCAAAATGTATATTTCGCGCGATTAGCCCATTCGTCACGGTCGATTAGTCCACTTGTCACGGACATTTAGCCCAGTTGTCACGGATACCAGCCCAGTAGAAGTCCTTATGCTACCTGGATAATGCGCTGATACGGTAATCTTTTGTCCTTGTCGCCCTTGCGCTCCGGCCCGCAAAAGACCGCCCATGGGGCCCGCCGTCGCGCAGATCAGGGCTCTATACAACAGCTCAAAGAGGGAAAACCGGTGGGCTGACCGCCGTGACAGGTGGGCTATTTCGCCGTGAACGGTGGGCTATTTGACCGTGAGGGGGGGCTAAACGGCCGTGAATGGTGGGCTATTCGCGCGAAATATTCATCAAAATCCGCAACATAATTTCACATCATATTTTACAGCAACACAGCTCCGGTTTTAAATGTGACTGAATGGAAGCATCATCTCATGTGGTTGTCTCAGGAGAACAACCTTCTTAAACACTTCTTAAACAGTTGCCTCCTTTTTCGTTAAACATTCCTTCGGTATAATACAGTCATGAACGGAGGGAACAGAGAAATGGCAGTGATCCTGATTGCAGATGATGAAGCGGATATCAGAAGTGCTCTGGATTTTTTCCTGAAAGCGGAAGGATATGAGACAGTGTGCGCCTCTGACGGTAAGGTTGCATTGAACCGTGTCGCCGCAGGAGGAATTGATCTGGTGCTTCTGGATATCATGATGCCGGTCATGGACGGGATTAAGGCGCTCTCTAAAATCCGAGAGATCTCAAATGTTCCGGTGATTCTGCTGACTGCAAAGGCGGAAGATGCAGATAAGATTATGGGGCTGACCGTCGGCGCCGACGATTATATTACAAAGCCTTTTAATCCGGCGGAACTGATTGCCCGGGTCCGTTCTCAGCTTCGCAGATACATGACACTTGGCGGTAACGTCAATCAGGGCCGGGAGATCACGATCGGATCTGTCTGCCTGAATGATGACGAAAAGCGGGTCAGAGTCGACGGGTCAGAGATTTCACTGACGCCCGTAGAGTACAGCATCCTGAAACTTCTCATGGAGCATCCGGGGCATGTATTTTCTTCTGCGGATATCTACCGTCAGGTCTGGCATGAATCTCCTTACGGGAGCCGCAGTGCCGTAGCTGTTCATATCCGTCATCTGAGAGAAAAGATTGAGATTAATCCCGCAGAACCCAGATACCTGAAGGTCGTATGGGGACAGGGATATCGAATGGAGGACCCGGCATCCGCAGAAAAAGAACGCCGGGAAGGGAGCAGTCATGAGTCAGTCGGAAAAAATCAGTCATAACAGATTTCTGGAGAGTACGCTCTGGAAAATACTGGGAGTCGTCTTTCTGTGCATTCTGGAATTCCTCATTGTAGGAGCTGCATTCACTGCGGTCTGGTCGGTTGCTTTGGATAATCAGTCTGAATCGAAACTGATCCGGGATCAGATGGGCAATGAAGTCTTTGATGTGGTAACCAGCCTGAGCGCGGATAATCCGGCACAGACAGATCCATCTCAGACGAATCTGCGTTTCTATGTGGAGAAAGTCAGTTCCAATGGAGAAAAAGAACTGCTGCTTGATACAACGGAGAATGAGTCTTACCTTCAGAAGGAAACTTTCTGGCTCTGCATCAAACCGGATTCCGCTTCTCCATGGCTTGCCACAGAAAAGGATATCAATGAGTTAACCAGCAGGGAATGGAAAAATCTCAGTGTCTATTGCTGCACAGTCCTGCTTGTGACGCCATTTACTGCGAAGGACACGATTTCGTATACTTATCAAATGGCAAATTTCGCAGAAAAACATGGTTCCTTCGCAATCCCTGCAGCGGTTTGTTTCATCGTCCTTTTCCTGCTGATTCTGGTTTATGAATTCTGTGCGGCAGGACACAAGCAAAACCACAGCGAGATTGTACTGGCTGGAATCGATCATTTTCCGTTTGATCTGATGACAGTATTGATGATTATCCTCACAATCATATGCATGCCTGCTGTCTCTGCGATTCTGGAACAGGCATATGGAATCGATCAGCTGAACGTGCAGATGGCGGAAACATTGATGCTGGTTTTCCTTGCCTGGTCGCTGGTATTCTTCACGTATCTGATGAGTCTGGCCCGCAGAGTGAAGACAGGGACAGTCCGGAAGGGAACTCTGATCGGATGGATCTGGAGGAGGATGGTCTGGTTTGGGAAATTTCTCGGATCGCTGATCCCTGAATTCTGGCAGCGGCTGCTGGTATATATTCTCTATCTGATCATGCAGATTGCTGCATCCGCGGCAATCGGGGGCAATGGTGAGATTCTGTTTTTTATGGTCAGCGCAGTGATTGGAGGAGTTGCGCTTCATTCCCTCTGGATGCAGAAACAGACCTGCACTGCCGCAGAAGAAATATGCGGCGGCAATCTGAACTATCAGGTCCCGGAGCGGACAATCAGCAGAATGTATGGCGGGATGCGCAGGCAGGCGGAATACCTGAACCGGATCAGTGACACAGTCTCTCATGCCGTAGACGAACAAGTGAAAAGCGAACGGCTGAAGACAGAGCTGATTGCAAATGTCGGACACGATATCCGCACTCCGCTGACATCCATCATCAATTATGTGGATCTGCTTGGCAGGGAGCATACCCCTGAGCAGGAGAAGGAATATGTCGCTGTCCTGTCCAGACAGACTGAGCGTCTGAGGAAGCTCACAGAAGACGTCCTGGAATTTTCCAAGGCAGACTCCGGAAATGTGGATGTTCATCTGGAAAAGACTTCCGTGGCTGAAATCGTTGATCAGGCGTATGGAGAATATGAGGAAAAAATGACATCAGCGAATCTGGAAACAGTCATTAATGTACCGGAGGATCTGTATGTCACCGCAGACGGGAAACTCCTGTGGCGCGTTCTGCGCAATCTGCTGAGCAATGCCGCGAAGTATTCCGCACCGCATTCCCGCGTCTATATCAGCGCTCAGGAATTGGGCGATGGTCAGGCTGTGATTGAGATAAAGAATATGTCGCGGGAGAAGCTGAACATCTCTGCGGATGAACTGATGGAGCGGTTTATCAGGGGGGATTCCTCCAGACACAGCGAAGGAAGCGGTCTCGGTCTGGACATTGCCAGATCCCTGAGCAGTCTGATGGGCGGGAAGCTTAATATTCAGATTGATGGTGATTTGTTCAAAGCCTCTGTTGTGCTGAAAACTGCATGAGAGAACCGGATGGGTATTTGATGATGCAAAAGACTATAAAAGTTTGACATGGTTCATACGGAAAGCAGTGAAGGCGGTTCGTGCCGGTGGGATGGCGCGAACCGCTTTTTTGCAAGGCGACGAATCACAGAGTGTTGATTGTGGGGCATTATACAGTCTGGAAAAGATTCTATTCGAAAAACTCAATAAAATTTTATAAGCATGCAACTTTTTGCCCTTCTCATGCATCTAATATATGTAAACAAAAACACCGGTGTGGAAAGGAACTGACAATATGACAAAAGAAAAACTGGGGATTCTGATCCTGGAGAACCGGGACCAGTTCTACCGGATCGCACGGTCTGTTCTGAGAAATGATTCTGATGCGGCCGATGCAATCTCAGAGGCAGTCGTGAAAGCATTTTCCGGAATCGGCAGCCTGAGCGATGATGAGCATGCAAAGACCTGGTTCATCCGGATCCTGATCAATGAGTGCTATCTGCTCATGCGCAAGAACAGCGGCTGTGTTCCGGTGGAAGATGTCCGGGGGATGGCTGCATCCGATGACCCTCAGACAGATTACTGGAATTTGTACGATGCGGTCGACCATCTGCCTGCGGATGAACAGCTGGCGGTGAACCTTTTCTATATGGAAGGGTATCGGATCTCGGAGATCGCTGCAATGTGCGGTGTTCCGGAGAATACCGTCAAGAGCCGGCTGAAAAGAGCTCGGGAGAAACTGAACCGATATCTGACAGATGACCAGGCAGATGCAGAGCAGGAATGAGAGCGGGAAGGAGTAATTTTATGAATATGAATGATCTGAAGCACCGTGACCTTCGTATGCCGGACGACATGACAGCGCAGCTGGAAGATCTGGTTAAAAAGGAGGTCGGATATCTTCCGGAGTATGACAAAAAGAAAGAAAACGGGAAGATTACTTATCTGAACGCATCATCCGGAGCATCGGGGCTAACCGTCCGCGGGACAGGAAAGCGCAGCCGCAGGACTTTCCTTGTATTCGGTCTTGCCGCAGCACTTGCCTGCGGAGGCATTGTCTCTGCCGCAGTCATAAAAGGCATGCAGGCGCAGAAGAAAGGAAACTACGGTCAGGAGATCACCTTCTATCCGGAGACGTCAGACGGAACGGAAGCGGCATCGGACACGATGGTGACTTGCTCCTTCAATTATCTTCCGGATGGCGTGACATATGAGTTTTTCAGCGGGAAAGCAGAATTCACGAAGGACGGAAAGAACATGGATCTGTCGGCAATTCTCTTCAGCCTGGATCCGTCGCAGGCGGCATCCGTCCTGGAGCGGGATGTGGACGACAGCGAAAAGTTCGACGCGGACGGGCATGACGGCCTGTATCTCAGTCAGACGAGCCTCGATACCGGCTCGGCTTTGCAGACGACAGCTGCGCAGACAGAAGCGGAGCAGCCGGAAGCAGATAATGTCCCCTTCAGACAGACCGTCTATGTGTACTATCCGGAAGTCCATGCAGCCATGCAGCTGTATGCGGGAAGCAGTATCCCAAAGGACGAGGTTCTGAAGATTGCGCAGAATACTCATATTGCGAAGGCACAGGATGGAGAAGAAGGAATCACGCTGATGAGCCAGGACCTTGTCCTTTCGGATGAAACGGAAGTGGAAGAAACGGCAGAAGGGGATGCAGCAGCGACGGAGGCAGCAGTCATTTCCGGCAGGAAGCCGGGAGACCAGTCGTCTGTAGAGACAATAGCCAATGATGCCGATGGCAATGACCTGAATGCCCCTGTAACTCTGGATACAGTACTCAGCAATGTGAAGGTTTACGACGATCTGTCGGCAGTCCCTGAAAGTGACCGCAGCTCTGACCAGTTCGGAGTAGTTAATCCGCTCTCTACTCTGCTGGGAGACAACGGGAAGCTGAAGGCAGATACGATCAGTTACGTAAAATACGGCGATGGGATCAACACGAAAAATACCGTCGTCAGCACGGACCAGGTTCCGCTGAAATTTGTTACTGTCGACCTGACCTATACAAACAATACCGGCATGGATCTGACAAACATCCTGTTCTATGCGGAAGCATATTACAGGAATGCGGACGGAAGCGATTACATTGCACCGAAGGAAAGTGATGGAAGCTGGGACGGAACAAAGCGGTCGTTGAGCTACAGCGAATCCTATTCCGAGATGGCATGGGAGAGTGTTGCCGATACCTTTGGCCAAAACAACGGATCTAACTATATTGACAGCATCAAAGCAGGGGAGAGCAGGACCGTGACAATCGGCTTCCTTGCAGACGAAGACCAGCTCAGCCATATGATCGTGGTTGTCGGAGGCGAGGGAAACGAGAGCGAAGGAAGCTATTCGTTGGGGCTTTCGTAAGCAGATGGATAACAGAATCTGACTGAAGTGCAGGAAGGCTTCGGAGCGCAGGCGTCTCCGGAGCCTTTGTGTTCGATTTGTTACCGAACATTCAGAAACCAGTCATTTTCACAATGCAGGAATGACATAGCATAGTTGCAGAGAAGACTGATTTTACAACTTGAAAACATTACGAAGAAAACTTCATGATGACGGGGTGCGAAACTCGTCATCGTCAAAGATGAGATGGCAGACTGCGGGGTGAGTTTCATGGAAGCAAAGAGATATTATGTGACAGCGCAGAGGGAAAGAAGCCGGGCGGGATATCGCAGGACTATGAGAAGGCAGGCCAGGGTCCGAATTATCATTCTGGCAGTTATCCTGTCTTTTGCAATTGCGGGAGGACTGCTTGCGGCGGCGAATGCGACTGGCGGAATGGAGAACATATCGGACTGCAACTCAGAAGTCGGGAATCTGACAGCGCTTGCGGTTGACCAGCAGACACAGGAAGTGCAGGATGCGGTCAGTCAGCAGACGCAGAAAGTGCAGGATTCAGCCAGTCAGTCTGCCTCTCAAGAGCAACAGGGTACCCCTGTCGATGTGACATCTGTGCCGCACATCTTTTTCCATTCCCTGATCAATGATGACCGGGCTTTCGAAGCGGATGTCATCGGACAGGACAGGGTGGCGGCGAACAACGCAGCCATGACGACGACAGCGGAATTCGATGCGATTATCCAGAACCTTTATGACGCCGGTTATATGCTGGTAAGTCTGGATGATCTGTGCGTGAAGACGACCGGGGACGACGGCCAGGTGCATATTGCGCCGAATACGAATCTGTGTCTGCCGGAAGGAAAGAAACCGCTGGTCCTTTCGGAGGATGACCTGAGCTACTATCATTCCTATGGAATCGGCACACAGGGCTACGCCACAAAGATGGTACTCGATGAGAACGGAAAACCGAAGTGCGAATACACAGACGCGGACGGCAATACCAGTGTGGGGGACTATGACGTGGTGCCGAGGCTGGATTCATTTATCGAAAGCCATCCGGACTTCTCGTATCACGGCGCACGGGGAACGGTCGCACTGACTGGCTACAACGGCGTGTTCGGCTACCGGACGAACGATTATTACAAAGACATCAATAACCCGAATCTGGATCCGGACCAGGTGAAATGGCTGCAGGACCACCCAGACTACAATTTTGACGAGGACTGTAAAAACGCAAAAGCCGTAGCGGATGCGATGAAGGCGGAGGGATGGACATTCGCAAGTCATACCTATGGACATCTGAACGCCACGGACACACCTCTGGATAAACTCCAGTATGACAATGAAAGATGGATGGCGACCGTTGAGCCGATCATCGGTCCGACCGATAAGATCATCTTCGCATTCGGTGCGGACATCGGACCGGCAGGCGGATATACGTCGGACAATGAAAAGTTCCAGTACTATAAAGAACAGGGATTCAATATCTTCTGCAACGTCGACGGGAATATTGGATGGACGGAATTCGGCGACAACTATATGCGGACAGGACGCGTGGCACTGGACGGCTTCACCATGTACCAGGCGATGACGGCGGATGCCGGCACGCATCATATTTACGCGACTGATTACGAGAAACTTGGAATCCACGACATCAGCAGCTTCTTTGATTCCATGCGGCCGACGCCGATTGAGAGCGAATAAATATCGGGAACAGCCCTGATGAGGATACCATTTCAAAGTGGACGTGACCATCTCAGCGGGAGGCTCAAAAATGTCATTTGAGACGGATGTTCTGGAAGGCGTGAAGAACAGGCAGAATTATGGGCTGGCATCAGCCGGAATCCCTGATTCTCAGAAGATCCGTGCGGGTGAAGAGGAGGCTGTGCTGGCAATGTATTACGGCGAAAATGGAGTCGGGGCTGTTCCTGCCGAAGAACTTCTGGAAGGTCAGGCCCCGGATGCGGATTACACGTATCTCTATACGGTGAAGTTCAGCAGGTGAGCAGCTGCCTGTACGTGTTGAAGAGGACAGCCTGGAAAAATGAACGCGGTTCGTGTCAGTCAAATGAGGCTGATACGGGCCGCGTTTTTGGAAAATTATTTTTTGTCAGGTGCAACTTTTTCCCGTATGCTTTCGTTGTATATAGTGAAATGATCAATCGCGGCGGTGATTATGACAGAACTGATACTGATCAGGCGGGCACAGAGGGGCAACAGGGATGCCCTGGAGAAACTTGTCCGCCTCTATTATCGAAAAATATATCAATATATCTCTTTTCATGTGGAATCGAAGGAGACTGCAGAGGACCTGACGCAGGAGACCTTTCTGAAGATGGTGAAAAACCTTCCGTCCTTCGTCCCACTCACATCCTTCTCTGCGTGGCTGCACCGGATCGCCCACAATACGATGGTGGACTATCTGAGGACGGTCAGGGAAACCGGGCAGCTGGACGAGGATGCGCTGGAAGCCGGAGAAGGGGCTTATGCCCGGACTGAGGCAGATGCTGCGCTGCAGACACTGCTGGACGGTCTGCCGGAGATACAGCGGGAATGCATCCTTCTCCGCTACATAAACGGATTGAAATACCAGGAGATCGCTGACGCCCTGAATCTTCCGGTCTCAACAGTCAAGTCTCATGTGAGGAGAGGCCTTGCGGCCATGAAAAAAAGGAGTGAGGAATCATGACGCAGAAAGAGATTATATCCATCATAAAAGGAAGCGTACAGGAACCGCCGGAACGGTGCGTGGACGTCTGCCTGGACAATCTTCCGGATGTACGGAGACGTCCGTACCTTCAGCGTCTTCTTGCACTGGAGCTCAGGTCGTTTTCTGGTCTGTTCTATGCCGGCGTCGTCGTGTTTGCCAGCCTGGAGTTTTTCATCTGGCAGGCGCTGTCTCCGGATCAGGCGCTGCGGACAGCGGCACTCTTTTCGGCTGTAATCCTGCTCTTCCCTGCGGGACAGCTGATGGCGCAGGGAGAGGGGGATATGGATGAACTGGAGAGGACCTGCCTGTACAGCCGGGGACAGCATCTGATGGCGAAGGCCATGTGTTTCTTCCTGCTTTCCATTGTGGAGAGCGGGATTACCTTCTCAATGGCTGCCGTATACTGCCCGCAGGGAGCGGGTGCTGCGGTTTCCACATTGATCCCGGGATTATGCGGGAGTGCGGCGGCACTTTGGGAGGCACGCCTGTTGAGCCGCAGAAAGGGGCCGATGCTTGTGACCTTCGTCGCAGCAGCTCTTGCTGGTTCCTTCTTCCAGGGACGTATCGCGGGCAAGGGACTTCTGGCGGAAGGAGTGTCTGCAGCCGCACTTTTCATTCTTATTCTGATTCAGTTTCCGACATTTCTGGCCGGGGGAGCGTACGATGAAGCTTACAGTATCTGATCTTACGAAAACATTTGGAAGAAAGACGGCAGTCAGCCATGTGAATCTGGAACTGACACCCGGGGTCTATGGGCTGCTGGGGCCAAACGGAGCAGGAAAGACGACCCTGATACGTCTGCTTGTGGATCTTCTGCGCCCGGACCAGGGAGCCGTTCTGCTTGACGGGAAGAACATCTCTGACATGGGCGAGGAGTACCGGATGCAGCTTGGGTATCTTCCGCAGAAGGCAGGATATTATCCATGGCTTTCGGCAGAGAAGTTTCTGCTCTATATGGCTGCCCTGAAGGGACTGGACAGGGCGGATGCGGCAGAGAGAACCCGGACACTGCTGCAGACTGTGGGACTTTATGAAGAGCGGAAAAAGCATCTGTCTGCCTATTCGGGAGGAATGCTGCAGCGGGTTGAGATTGCTCAGGCACTCCTGAATGATCCGAAGATCCTGATCCTGGATGAGCCGACCACAGGTCTCGATCCCCAGGAGAGGATCCGCTTTCGAAACATGATCCGGCGTTTTTCCGGAGACCGGATCATCCTTCTTTCCACCCATATCGTCTCCGATGTGGAGCAGGAAGCAGACCAGGTCATTCTTCTGCGGGAAGGGCATGTGGTCCGCACGGGGACGGTACAGGAGATCAGCAGCTCTGTCGCGGGGAAAGCCGTTGAAGACGGGACTTCGCCCCTTGAAAACGCCTATCTCCGCTACTGCGGACAGGAGGCATCATGATCCGGGCAGAGATGAAAAAGGCCTGGTCCCGCCCGATGACCATCATCGCTTTGCTCTTTGCCTGCCTTCTGCAGGTCTTCTATCCTTTTTCAAATCGGGATACCAGTCTCCGGGAGCTTTCAGCAGAGATCAACAAAATGTCCGGACCCATGAACAGCAGTTGGGATAAGACCATTTCAGCCCGCTATAAGGCAGAATGGGGAGACAGCGGACCTTCCGATGAGGAGTACGGGACTCTTTCCGCCGGACAGAAAGCGCTTCTGTATGCCATGCCCTATACGGATTTCTCCTCGATGACCGATGATCTTGTAGCGGCCATGAACCAGACATATGGGAGAAAGACGGAGCAGTATTACTCCGGACTGAAAAAAGCGGCGGAAAGCGGAAGGCTGATCTTCGGCATTTCCCCGGCAGCGGAATCGATGTCCGACCAGAGCACGGTAGGGATTGGTTTTCTTCTTTTCATGCTCCTGTTTTCCTGCAGCCTTTTTGCAGGGGAGAGAAATGAGGGCATGGCGCCGCTCCAGGCGACTGCTCATGATGGTCGGAGGCGACTATTTTTCAGCAAATGTCTGGCATGCCAGATCAGCGCTCTGATCGTGTGGATCAGTGAGAATGCTGTCTACGCGCTGACACTCACGTATCTGTACGGCTGGGGGAATCTTTCCGCTGTATGCCAGGGATATAACAAAAATTACTGTCCATATCCTCTGAGCGAGGGACAGTTTCTGCTTGCGGTCCTGCTGATGGGCTTTGCTGCAAGCCAGGCAGCGGCGCTGCTTTTCTTTCTTCTTTCGTATATACCTGCGGGCGTCCAGCAGATATTTGCACTGGAGTTCTTTGCCCTGGTCCTCCCGGCCCTGGCAAGATACTTTCTGGATATCGGACCCCTGGCTCTGTGGATTCCCTGCCTGATGAACTGCCGGGCGCTTCTGGACCGGCTGTGTCTTCTGCAGATTGGAAGTGCGGAGATACCTTATTGGATGCTTGCCGTATCGGAAACCGGGATCATTATCATATTGTCCGTATTTATCGTTCGCTTTCTGGGGCGAAAAGCAGAACGGGCGCAAGTGCAGGAGCATGAACTGAATGAAGTACGAATTTGAAAAACTGTTCCGGAGGAAAGCTGTTCCGATCGCAGCGGTCCTTCTTCTGACTGTCCTATATGTCATTCTGCTCTTTTTCGGAAAGTATGATACTTTAAGCGGGATCGATATCGCAACATTCAGAAAAGACAAGGAATATGCGGCTTATCTCAAAAGCAGAAAACCGGAAAAAGTGGATGCGAAATGGATCGCAGACCTGCCGGAGCGCTATAAGGCTTATGTCGACAAAAACCGGATGACAGAGGAGGAGACCAGACAGTTCTTCAAAGATCAGGAAGCGGAAGGCATGACCTTCGACTACACACCGGATGAAGCACTGGCAGACCCCTATAATATCGATCACGCTTTTGGAATCCTGAAGGATGAAGCCTATCAGTCGACCGAGTTCGAATACTGGATACAGGATTTCGAAGTCTATCTTCCTCTGGCTGAAGATCCTGTTTCCTATATGAAAGCGCATTACGCGGATATGGATCGTTTATGGAAGAAGTGGGATGGTATTACCTATATGCAGAGCATGGGCTACAGTGACCGGCAGACAGCCGATTTCTGGCGTCTCGTGGAGAAGAACTATGCGGGAATGTCTCTCACGGTCGGAAATTCCCTGGGCTGGGACGCACTGACGGGCGACATGCAGTACCTTCCTTATACTCTGGGGATCGCCCTGATCATCGTCCTTGCGGATCTGTTCTCCGTTGAACGGGCCAGCCATATGCGGGATCTTGCGCGGACGACACCAGGCGGAAGAAAGAAACTGTTTCGGGCTAAAATGAAAACGGCTTTTCTCGCAACAGTCTGCGTATGGATGGTATTTCAGGGAGCAGCGCTGATCGCTGCTGCAGCAGGCTTCACGCTGGAGGGAAGTTCCTGCACGGTTCTGACCTATAACGGAGAGCCTTCGCTTTATCCGATGACCTGGGGGCAGTACTATCTTTCCAACTGTCTTTTCAGTCTTCTGGGCAGCCTGTGCTTTGCATTATGCGTCTGCCTCTTCTCAAGCCTTCTGCCGCTGCGCTTTTCTCTGCCTCTTCAGCTGGCTCTGACGATTCTGGCAGGCATGCCGATCGGAAACTTCGACTATGAGGACAAAGTCTTCAAGTGGACGGACTGGCTGCGCGCACTGACCCCGGCTCAGTTCCTGGCATCCTATCCTGTCTTTCAGGTGTATCAGTCGTTTGTCTTTCCGACAGGTGTCCTGAGACTGCCATGGATGATGGGACTGGCGATGGCAGTGGAAACAGGTATCATATTTGGGATTCTCCGGGGAAAAGAGGGGTGATCCATATATAAGTGAAGAGAAGTCTCCAGACGAATGGTTTTCCACCAGAATCTGTGCAGTTTCGGCTGAAGGATTTCCAGAGGGCATTGCGTTGGATGCAGATTGCTCTTATCTGTATACAGTGAAGTTCAGCAGATGAGGCATCCTGTACATGCTGATAAAGAACAAATTGTAAATGAACGCGGTTTGTATCAGACGATGGGACTGGTACGGACCGCCTTTTTCGACTGGAAATATTTTTGGGCTTTATGATAGAAACGAGAGGAGAATCGGAAATATATAGATATCAGAAGTTCATCTTCTGATAGCAGACGGGTTGCGCAGCTTACTCTGACTATGACGAGAGGAGGCACGGTTTGATTGTCACAGATGAAAACTATATAGACTTGCTGAAGCAGAAGGATCAACGTGCGCTGGAATACTTCATCGACAAAGACGGATGGATCGTTAAGTCGATCCTGTCCAGGTCCGCTTTGCCGCGCCAGGAAAGAATGGAGTGCATGAACGATACATTCTTTGCCATATGGCAGAACGCAGGCAGATACGATGAAGCGAAGGCATCGTTCACGACCTGGGTGGCAGGAGTCACACGCTACTGTATTCTGAATTATCTGAAAAAGCAGAAACGGATCGAGTATCTGTCGCTGGATGAAATCTGGGAGACTTCGAACTGGGAAGCAGGACAGCTCCCGGTATATGAGCTGGAGGAGAAAGAACAGTTTCAGCATCTGCTGAAATATCTTCCGCCGGAAGACCAGCAGATCTTCCTGAAACTGTTCTGGGATGACAAGAGCTACGAAGAGGTCAGCAGTGAGATGAAGATCGGAAAGTCAGCACTGTACAATCGTGTCTCAAGAGGGAAAAGGCGATTGAGGGATCTGTTGAAGAGGAGGGGAGAAAATGAAGGATATATTTGATTATCTCCATGAGCAGGATGAAGACCTCGATCACCTTCCGCGGGTCGAACTGCTCGAATCCGAAAAAAAAGATGCTTTGAGATATATCAGGATGCGTGAGAAGGAATCCGCGGATGAAGACTGTTTCTGTGAGCAGAAAGACAGCGCAGAAGAAAGGAATCCGAAGACGATGAAGAAAAGCACAAGAAGAAGTACGATTGCTGCTGTACTTGCTGCAGCTTTGGCGGTTGGCGGAACGGCTTATGCGGCGGTGCGCTGGAACCGCGGACTGGAAGAAGGAATGCAGATCTCGCAGGAGCAGCAGGACCAGCTGGCAACAGAGAATTACGCTCAGACGGTGGGGCAGTCCGTTACCGATGCCGGAGTCACTGTATCGGTGGACCAGTGCATCGTGGATAATTATTTTGCTTACCTCTCGTTCAATGTGACAGGTTATCAGCTGCCGAATGGGGCTGAACCCTTTATTGATGAGACGAACATCTCTGTGGATGGAAAGGATGGATACGCAGGCGGCGGAGGATTCTACGATGGGATTGTTTCTGCGTCTGACGGCTCTCTGGTCTATGCTGACGGAAGCGAGCTTGAAACGGATGAGAACGGCACTGCGGTCACTCACTATGTGCAGGCAGATGGCAGCCTGCAGTATGTACGGACCGTCTCAGCAGGTATGGATAAGGGAGCGCTGATCGGGAAGCCGATCCACGTGGAACTGAAGAATCTGGGAACAGTGGACAGAACCGGGAACTTCACACCGGATGTGGAAGGAACATGGACATTCGACTTCACGCTCCCGGGGTCGAGCAGCGCGAAGGAAGTAAAGCTCGATGCTTCACTTGGCGATACCGGTGCGACCGTCAGCAAGGCCGAGATCTCTCCGGTCTCCCTGTATGTGGAAATGAACTTCCCGCGCCAGGTTGAGATGACGGAATATCTTGATGACGGCAATGGACAGACTGAAGTGTATACCCAGTGGCAGGACGCGCCGGCCCTGACCGGAGTACGTCTGAAAGACGGGACACTTATTCCGTACATTGTTGACGGAGGCGGAGCCGGGTACATGGAAGAAACTGGTGATACTTATATTCAGAGGCGCGGACTGAACCGTGTGATTGACGTACAGCAGGTGGATGCTCTTCTTTTTTACAAGACACCGGTGGAAGACGGAAAACAGCCCACAGAAGATAATTTCTATGTGGTCCCGATTCAGTAACAGACCGGAAGATATCGGACCCCGACATCTGAAGGGTTCTTCCATAATATCTGCGAATGATATTCCCCAAACTTTATCAATATTTACTTTGGGGGAATAGAGATTCTGACAAACGCTCTCTGACATAATAAGCGGCACAGAATTCTGTACCGCTTATGTCATTTCAGAATCCTGTTACAGGTTTCTTACAGAACATACATAAAAGCATCATTACTGGAATCAGGTACTGGAATAGGATGGAATCATAGAAAAGACGATGCAGTCGTCTCAAACCGAAAGGAAGAATAATACCGATATGAGAAAAAAGTTTACTACCATAATGTCCATTGCTGTCCTTGTCGGATCCATGCTGATCTCCACACTAGCATTCGCTTCGGAGAAAGCGTCTGTTTCCACTGATTCAAAAAAGAAAGAAGTCACTGCCGTTCAGGAAACGGAAACTGATGAAAGCAATGACGGATTCATAATCGGAGGTGCCGACGGTCCAACGTCTATCACATTGGCCGGCGGCTGGGAGATGAATACAGGTGACACATCTATTGATGCCGAAGAAAATTCAGCCGCAAAAAAAGCTTACGAGAAGGCAATGAACGACTTTGCTGAAAACAGCTATGAAGTAATCGGAAACAGCTACGAAGTAATCGCTTATCTGGGTTCTCAGGTCGTCGCCGGAACCAACTACTGCTATTTGTGCAGAGAGTCCTCCGATGAGCCCAATCCGGTTGTAGATTTTGTACTTGTTTTTGTTTACGAAGATCTCGGCGGAAACGCAGAGATATCTGATATCACCCCTGTGTTCTCTGCTACTGATGGTCCAGACGATTCGCAGATTGATCAAGATTACGGGACAGAGGTATGGCCGGAGGAAGTCTCGGAAGAAACTGAAGGAGATCAGGATTCACAGGGTGATGATGCATCCGGAACATTCTACATCGGAGACAATTCGAAAGACATTCAGCTTGCCTCCTCGCTTCCCTATCCCGATGGTGTCTTCTATGAATCGATTGAGATTCAGTCAGATAAGGAGCCGTATGAACTGAGAGTGTACGTGAAGACGGACGGAAAGCCTTCTTATGATCTGAAAGCCTGTGCGGATCAGGCATTCAAGAGAATCTCGAACATGGGAATCATCAGTTTCTATGATGCGGAGGATGATCATCTGATTGAATCTTTCGGAACCGCCAGCTCGAAGGAATGATTGTATTCGATGATATTCTGCAGATCATAATACACAGGAATAATTTTTGTTCTTTCCCGCATATGTTTCAAATCTACAGCTACTCAATCGCGTAGATCAGGTCCATCTCGAGATGCCGGTCTCCCAGGTCTATCGTCCGGTGGACGGGATCGATGTCCAGAACATCTCCGTTCAGCCAGCGGTAATTTCCCCTGATCCCGTCGTTCTTGAGCATGGTCTGTTCCGAATCGATCTCAAAGTACAGGACAGAGATCTGAAGTTTTGAAATACGGTCACAGCGCCTGGCCGGAAGCTTTTTGTATCTTTCCAGAATGCTCTGCAGCTTCTCATCCAGTTCCTGCTTCATCTCTTCAGAGAGCTCTGCCGGGTGCACGGTACAGACAGTCTCTGCATCCATCGTTTCATCAAAGCCGGAGAGTGCGTCAAAGGGAGCAAAGATCTTTGCCCGGTTTTCACGCTTCATCTTTGGATGGATGCGGGAGAAGTCGTCTCCGTTATGGACAGGACGGTGCATTTTTCGAAGTGTAACAGAATCAATCATAAGCATCACCTCACTTTCCGATGAGACGGCCGGTTATGCCTTATGGCCGCCGATCTGGGTATTCCTTTCCATGGTACGTGCCCCATTACACAGACTGATCCCACGAAGAATGGCGTTGGCTCCGTACCTCGCTTTTATCGTCAGGATGGCTTTCTCCAGCCGTTTCTGCCTTTCCATGCCGCCGTAGTCGGAAAACAGATCCAGCTGAAAGCAGATGTCCCGCTCGCTTCGGACATGATTGACCGTGAGGAAGATGCGCCGGACTTTCTGCTCGGGTTTCGCGATCCTCTGATACAGGGACACTGCGGCAGGAATGATCTGCTTTGAATAATTCGTGAAAGTACCGAAGCGGATTGTTCCGCCAGAATAGGATGGAACCTTCCTGCCATAACAGTCGATCCGGTATTGTCCGGTGTAGCCGGGACTGCAGACTTCGTATCCGACATACATGGTCATGGAGTCTGCAGTGACCTTCTCTTTTACCATCTGAAGGGACAGGAGTTCCGCCTGTTCCTTGATCGCCAGCTGCGCTTCCTCAAAGGAATAAGCCCTGGGAAGCACTTGTCCGTTGGAGATAGAGTGGGAACCGGTATGGTACTGTTTGATATCTTTCATGGTGCAGGGCTCTATCCCCCATGCATGGTCGATCAGAAGCTCCGCATTGACCCCGAAGATCTGATAGAGCAGGGATTCGTTGGCAACCGATACTTCAGCGATGTCCTTCATCGTGTAGATCCCGTACCGGGCTAGTCTTCCGGAGATGCCGTGCGCAATCTGCCAGAAGTCTGTGATCGGGGTATGGGTCCAGAGCAGGTCCTTGTAGGAATCTTCCGTGAGCTCTGCTATTCGTACTCCGTCTTTATCGGCAGGCTTATGCTTCGCGACAATGTCCATGGCGATCTTGGCCAGATACATGTTGGTCCCGATTCCTCCGGTGGCGGTGATGCCGGTCTCCTTCAGGATCTCCTTTATCACCATCCGGACCAGATCATAGGCGCTGCAGGAATAGATGGAAGCATAGGGAGTGATATCGATGAACACTTCGTCGACCGAATAGACATGGATATCCTCCGCAGAAAAGAACTTTAGGTACATGGAATAGACCTTTGCGGAGTACTTGATGTAGGTCGCCATTCTTGGAGGAGCAATGATATAGTCAATCTTTCGTCCAAGTGTGTTTTCCGCGATACCGATTGCCTGCTTTGCCTCAAAAAGGCGGGGCCTCCCCGGGACACCGACCGCTTTTAGGGCTGGGGAGACCGCCAGGCAGATCGTTTTGTCTGTCCTTGACTCATCCGCGACAAGAAGGTTTGCTTTCAGCGGATCAAGGTGACGCTCCACACATTCCACAGAAGCATAGAATGACTTGAGATCAATACAGATGTAGGTATGCTGTCCTTCTTCTGTCATGACGTCCTCCATAATCGAACATATGTTCTGCACAAATGCGCAAATAAATAAGACAGGGACGAAATCTGTCTTATGATAGGGTATCCACATGGAACTGACAGGATGCTCTCAGATTACTTTACTGTTTGCACCGGCTCCATGGGCTGATAGTCGATCCTTGCTTTTGCTGCCTGGGAGATCTGGTCTCTGTGGTCCTTGATGAAATAAAGATGGCCTCCCTTCCGGAAGTTCGTCCCGGTCTGCATGAAATGGAATGGGACAGAATACTGTACGCATTCGAGCATGAGGCGCATGACCCATACGTAATCACAGAGCCGGGCATCCGGACCGGATTCTCCGCCACAGGTCACTTCTTCGATCTGTCCCGGATAGTCCCGGAAGAACCTGGACAGGCTGACATTCTCCAACATTGGTTCCACGATGACGGACTTGTGCCGGACTGGAAGACTCAGGAAGAGCGGCAGCCTTCTGTCTGCCTCATACTGGTTTTCACAGGTACAGCAGATCCGGATGTTGTCCCATCCCTGACCCCAGTCCTCCGGAAGGGAGGTATAAAAACGCTCCGGCCTCTTGGTAATGAAATAGAAGGTCAGGTCTGAGCGTTCTCTCATCATCGCCCAGGCTTCCCTGCGCCATTCATCCGCGTCCGGATGAAAGAAGTCGGAGGTAAAGCACGTGTACACTAGGCCGTCCTCCGGCTGCATCCTATACTCGCCTCTCCGGTTTCTCATGACAGGCGCTCTGAAAGAAGATGTCTTCGTGACAATCGAAGAATCCTTGCCAAACTCGGCATCTCTCCGGTACATGTAGCAGTGCCTGCACCCGGACGATATCTTTGTGCACCCGTGCCACGGGTTCCATATGACGGACATGGAATTCACCTCCTCAGCACATCCTCAGGGTAGACCCATTAACCCATCAGACCACTTTTCCCGCAATCAGGTGTCAGGTTCTTCATAAAACTGCCGTCTGCTTCCAGCGGGGTCCTCAGGTCATAACCGAGTTTATTCAGCTCTGTCGCCTTGATCAGCACAAGGTTGATGTCCACGCCTGCCTTCCGGGCGATCTCATCGACCGTAGCTCCCTGGCGGATGTCGTCGACTGTCTCTTTTGTGTCCAGGATCAGATGGGAGGCAAAGGCATTCGCTTCATATTCCATCCGGCTGGTCATCTTAAAGAGGGAGTAGTATTCCTGCATCGCACCGTCCTTTGCATCGCCGCGGTGAAGCTGATCATGGCCGAGCTCGTGGGCAATCACGCACTTCCGCACATGGTCTTCCAGGTCTTTATTCAGGAAGATCATCCTGTTTCGCCATTTATAAAGATACATGCCGAGAAGCAGATCCGTGTCCAGATTATCGAAGATCGTGATCCCGAGAGATTCCGCAATCGCTTCCGGATCACTGGTCCCGAAGCGGCAGGCAAGACGGTCCGCCTTTTTATATAAATTCAGCGAATCAATCATTCTTGTACCCCTGAAGGTCAGTTGCCATCCCTGAATCTGAATGGTGTGTACTTGCGGTTGCGTTCCTTCGCATACCAGTAGGCGTCCTGGATTGCCTTCGCGACCGCATCCCGGTCTTCTTCGGAAAGCTCGCCGCCGGCAAAGAGGCCGGTGATGGTATTGACTGCCTCCTCCGCCTGTTTCCTGCCGCGGGTGCCGTATTCTTCCTGGGCCTTTGCGACAAACTGGTCGCTGTCCGTAAGAAGGTCGTTCGTGGTGCAGTCCAGTGCATCGGCGATCTTCTGGTAGATGTCATGCTTTCTTGGATAGCGGCCTTCTGTCTCATAGCCGATGACAGCCCGCTTCCCAACGCCGATTTGTCTGGCAAGCTGTTCCTGCGTCAGCCCTTTTTCCTTTCGCAGCCTTCTGAGATTCTCTGCAAATGACATCTCTGCCTTCCTTTCAATGCCGTTGAATGTCACATGGTTGGTTGACATGTTTCACTATTTCGACTATACTCATTCTCGAAGATGATTTTTAATAACATCTTCTGTAACAAAAGAGTAGCACCTTCCATAATCGGTGTCAATAAGTATCACAAAATAATTTTGAAAGAAGGGAAGACAGAGAAAGCAGACAGGAGAGGAAGTGGAAACTGGTCCCGACAGAACCGGGACCAGCGGATGTGTTGTTACCGGCAGCAGCATAAGTTCTGGTGCGTTTATGCTGCCGATAAGCGGATATGGATACACTCATCCATTTCTGCTTTGCACAGGGAGTGATGAATCTATGAATCTATTTACAGCAGAGGATTACGACAGACTTGCCGACCAGGCACCGTATGGGTTTTTCGAAGACCCGATGGGGACCGGAAACCTGTACCGATATCAGAATCCGGCCTGGGAACCTGCCCGGATCGGAAACTTTCAGGACTATTTCACCGCGGAATACCGTGACTGGGTCATCGGAGCGGTCCGATATGCAGTTGAGACAGAAGGGATGGATATCCAGAGATCGCCGGTTGCGGCTTCCGGATATGATCAGGTTTTTCTGGAAAACCCTGAGATCAGGTCCGTAAAAAGCAGGGAGATGCCGTTACCTGAGTGTGCCTCTGGCGATCCGACCATACAGGTTGATACGGTCGTCATCAGTAATGTCATTTTTTACGGGAGGGAAGGAAATGCATCAGGCAGGAGCAGTCAGTGGTTTCGGGTACGGACATACCTCGACCTGCTTACCGGCGGTGTGTGCAGTCCTGAAGTAAGCGTTTATCAGAGGGAAGAGAATCCCTCCGGGCGGAGGCTCAGTGATGAACTGTGTCCGGTCATCCCGAAAGACCAGCTGGAAGACGAAGCGGACCGGATCCTGGCACACTATTTTCCGGAAGCAGTGAAGGACCCTGGAAAGCTTCAGGGAGAAGAACTGGCCCGGCGACTCGGACTGAAACTGTGTTATGCCAACCTTGGTGATTCAGGCCATCATTACGGAAGACTGTATTTTGACAGGCAGAATGTCAGAGTCTTTGATGCAGAAGGAAGACCGGAAGTGATTCCCGTCATGCCGAAAACGATCCTTCTGGATATGGAACTGCGGGGAAGAAGCAGAGCAGTCACACGGAATCGGGAAGACACGATCATTCATGAGTGTGTCCACTACATCGAACACGCATGTTTCTTCTATTTCCAGCAGCTGCATCACGAAGATCTTGAGTTCCTTGCCAGTGACGGACCGGTAAAGGTCTTTCACGGGGAGACAACGCCGATTGACCGGGTGGAAAGACAGGCTTCCCAGATCACTGCAAGACTTCGGATGCCTCAGGAATATACGAGGCGAAGGATCCGGGAGTGCATGGAAAAATACCAGGCCCTTGGACAAACGGACGCGATGAACCGCACCATCCATGAACTGTCGCAGTCTTTCAATGTATCCTATGACACAGCGAAATACAGGATGGTGGAACTGGGGTATCCGGAAGCACGCGGGATCATGAACTATATTGACGGAAGGTATGTGGACGACTATGCGGCGGAGGAAAAAGACCGCCGGCGTTATGCAGTGACCCTGGAGCAGCTGGAGCGGGAATATCAGAGGAATCCAAAGCTCCGGCAGCTGGCAGAAACAGACGAGTACGTCTATGTCGGCGGATACCTGGTCCACTTCTGTCCGGAAAGTGTGAGGCTGGAGAACGGGAAGTACCGCTTGACCAGTACCGCCCAGATGAACATCGCAAAATACTGCATCGGCTTTACGCCCGTTCACAGCGGAAAACATTATGATTATGACCCTGCTTCCTTCCACCGCGACCACGAGGCTCACCCAGATGACGTGTGCATGGACGAGCACCAGAACATCGACGGACTCATGAAGCTGGACCAGGCCTATCACCAGACTGTTTCCGAACATACAATAGGTTTTGCAGACACCTTTACGGGACTGATGGAGCTGTTCGGCATCACAATTTCTGAGTTGGTGGAGGACACCGGGATCAGTGACAAGACGATCACCAATTACCGGAATGGGAAAGTCACTCCGACCCTGCCGTATGTCCTTTCGATCTGTGTGGCAATGGGGCTTTCACCGCAGACATCCCGGAATCTTCTGAAAGCAGCGCACATCACATTCGATGCCTCCGAAGGTCAGCCTTACGAAGCTTACTCATTCATCATTGACTACATGACCGTTGACTATTCCGTTTGTGAAGTCAATGAGTACCTTAAGAAGAAGGGAATCCAGCCGCTGTCCATGCCAAATACAAAGTAATAAAAACAGAGGCCTTGGGAAATATTCCCAGGGCCTCCTCTTATGTCAGTACCAAGTTTCAACTGCCAGGCGTCTGAGCATGGCAGGAAGTGCCATATCGTTAAGCGATCTTGACCAGATGCTTCTGATCCTCAATCTGCTTTTTCTCCTCCATCTTAGGAAGCTGAAGAGTGAGGATACCGTCTTCAAAGGATGCATGAATGTCGTCTTCTTTCATGTCGTTACCGACATAGAAACTGCGGCTCATTTCTCCTGAGTAGCGCTCACGGCGGATATACTTGCCTTCCTTATCCTTCTTGTCGTTGCCGGCATTCTTCTTTGCCGTGATGGTCAGGTAGCCATCCTTCAGCTCAACAGTAACGTCGTCTTTCTTTACACCCGGAAGATCAACAGCGACTGCGTAGGCCTTGTCGGTTTCCTTTACATCGGTCTTCATCTCATGCGCAGCCTTGCTGCCGTAGAGCTTCTTATCCATCCAGTTCATATCCGGAAATGCTGGCATATAGAAATCATCGTCAAACCAGTCATCAAAAAGATTATCATTCATAACAGTCGGCATAAACATAAGTCATTTCTCCTTTCGCATATATCCTTCTTTGGGATCAAACTTATGTAACCGTTGTACTCGTGAACATTTCCGATTGCGGGTTCCAGTTACAATTCAGATTGCCAGACGGAAGAGAAACGGTCCGGATCTTCAGAATCCATTTCCCGAATTCCTTCAGGTCCTTTCTTTCATCTCCTTCGTTCTGACTACGTTATAGTTCGAATTGTTAGCACTGTCAACAAGTGAGTGCTAATCTTCACAAAAGAAACATAAATGTTTTTTAACCTATGGCGCAACGGCATTGCCTGTCTGTTCTGCACAATTTACTCCTCCTGATTTATGCAACATAGATAAAACAGGCCTCGTTTCCGGCAGAAATCGCCTCGTTATGGAGCTTTCAGGAATGAAGAACGGTCTGAAAGAAAGAATCAGAGGTGCAATGCCGTTTCCTTCTGCATTCTGAAAGACTGCCTTATGATCTACGCATCAGAGATACAAACAAACCAGAACACAGCCTGACATGTAAAGCGCAAGGGTCAAGGTTCTGTCATAAGCATTTTCAGATCAGGAAATCTTCCATAACGGAAGGTTTCTCTGAGTAAAGTGCCGTGATGGAATAGCCCTGCGCTTTTTTCATGACATTCATCTGAAAGCCTGTGACAGACCGCCCCTGGAGGCTTCAGGAAGGCAGAAGGGAGATTGTCATGAAAGGCAACAGAGCAAGGTCTTATTACAGCGATGCATATATGAATGATGAGGGGTATTCAGATCCGACCGCAGGAATGGCCATCGAGAAGCTGTACCGGGAGCAGATGAGGAAGAAACGGGCGGAAGAAACCAGGGTAATGATGCAGCGCAGCGGGGAAAAGACCATTCAGAGAAATACGGGGCACAGCCATGATGAGTGAAGACGGGAACCTGAAGCTGGAAAAGATCTCTCCCAAAAAGATGCTCGTCATCCTGCGCGATTTTTCCCTGATGGAGAGAAATACGACAAGAGCCCTGAAGAAGATCCGGGAAAGCGTTCAGGAATACCGTGAAACACAACAGCTGATCTCTGAGGAGGAGGCGATCTTTGCCGCCTCCGTGAGATCCCCGGCATTGCAGGAGAAGGTTCAGACTTCGGGCAACATTGAGCACGACGAGCTTTTCCGGACACTGGAGCAGGCAAAGCGTCTTCAGAAGGAGGCTGCTGAGGACCTGATGTCTGAAGAGATCCGGCTTCTCAAGACCCGGAAGCAGCTTGCCAGGATCCGGCTGTCCATTCACCGTCTCGATTCTGACGACAATGAATTCGTCACGGTATATCTCATTTCAGGGATGCCGGCTGCAGATGGCATGGAAAAAGCCTGTCTTGGCAAAGCGGGCTACTACAAAAAAGCGGCAAGAATCGCAGAGAAGCTGACGGCTATCTACAACGAGAATCTGGACAGTAATCCGACAGGGACCAGTCTTCCGCTGGACGGCAATGCTGCCGAGAGATTATGGTCGCAGGCAGAGGAAACCGCAGACGGAGAATGAATCAATGTGGAATGACAGTTATGACAAAAATGATATTTTTGCAGGCGTTCATCTGAATTTATACTTTCTGTTCCACGCTCCTTAGATAAACACAATTCATTTTGTCATTTTTGTCATGGTGATGATATTTTCTGCTCCTTCCTGAGGGAAGAAAGAAGAGAAGAAGCTGAATTCAAGGGATTTTTCAATTCCAGTTCTGAACTGCTTTCATGACAAAATCAATGGCCCCATGACAAAACTGACTAGCTCCATGATAAAATCCCAGTTCTCGATGACAAAATCCATGTGAGGATCCTGATTGCAAAATCATCACGGTAACCCATCACGAGAGATCCGACAGTTCAATTCTGCAATCGTCGATATTCGATATAAAGGAAAAATGCTTAAGAAAATGTCAGATGAAAAGATTAAATGGGTGAAGTTCCGGGTCGACCTTGGCCAGCCATCCCAGAGGGCCATGTATGAAAAGATGAAGGAGCGGGATAAGAGCCAGTACCCATCCATCGCGGATTTCTTTGCGGGTGCGGTAAGAGACCAGACACTAATCCAGAAGGATATCCAGTTAATCCCGACGCTTTCAGCAATGGACCTTCAGAAAATACGGACAATCGTGTCGGAAGAGATTGCAAAACATCTCATGTAGTCAGAGAAACTTCAGGTGTAATAAATCAGCTCCCTATTATGGGTGCGGCAGTAGTCTGAAAAATCAGGAAAGCTTTGTGCGGCTGATTGACACGCGGGATACTGTGACCCTGTTTTCATATAAAATGCCTTACCAGGTTGGGCTGTAACTTCCACCTCAGGTAAGGCTGAAACTGACTCTGCCAATCAGTTAAAACAGTTATTCCAGATACTTATCCTGAAGAGCTTTGATATCATCATCTGTCAGTTTCAATGCATTCTTCAGGTATCCATTTACATCTCCGTACTGTTCGTCAATGTAATCAAGCGCAGCTTCCATATAGCTTCTGTTTACACCAACCAGGCCCTTGAGCTGTTCAACTTTGTCATCAGAAAGTCCTTTTGCCTTAGCAGCTTCTGCCATCTGATCCACTTTGTCACCATAATACTGATTTGTCAGGTCGAAATCTTCAAGCGCCGTCTCACGGTCCACACCAAGTGCGGAAAGCAGAAGAACTGCTCCAAGACCTGCTCTGTCCTTACCGGCAGTACAATGCCAGAGAATAGCACCATCCCCGTGATTAAGGAGTTCCTCAAAGAACTGATGATATCCTTCCTGTGAATGTTCGCTCTTTACCATGTCGACATACATACTGGAAACATCCATATTCTCAACATAGGCGATCATCTGGTCTACCGGATCCTGTGTCTGCGCTGCTGCTCCTGACGCAGATTCAGTCGAGCTGCTTCCCGCAGCCGAGCTCTCATCAGCCTGTGTCTGGGTTTCGCTTTCTTCTGTCTCTTTATCCTTGCCGGACATGGAATTCATGGTACCTTCATCAATAATGGAAATCCATACATTATCGACGCCATCTATTTCCGGATCTGGTTCAGCTTCGCGCTCTGAGGACGTTCTGAAATCACAGATTTCATCAAGATGATATGTATCTGTCAACTTGGCAATATCATCATCCGTAGCGTTCACAAGCTTTGCTGTTCTGAGGAGCACATTCTCTTTGACCTTTCGACCGTCTTCTGTCACATATCCGCCAAGCTGTCTTGCGTTATCAACTCCGGTAAGGCCGATGTCCTGTTTATCCTTCGAAACCTCCTGAACAGCTTCAGTCGTCTGTGCAGCCTCAGTCGACTGAGCAGCGTCGGCGCTGGCAAGTGCAGGATAGACACAACCTGTTGTCAAAGCCATGGCAATCGTGACAGCTACAATTTTCTTTCTCATCTTTACCATCCTTTTCTTCGTTATGGGGGAGCCCTGGAGAATGATTTATGCCTCCCTCTGATATTTCCTTCTGCATTCTCCGGAAAGAAAAGATAGCATCACATTGAAAAAACGATTACATATTTGTATAAAGATCAATCAATTTCCCTGTAAAGAATATTTGCTGATTGCCACATCCTGCCAGGCCTGGAAGCGGACGACAGACTGGATGAGAGCATTTGAACAGCTGGACAGGCTGATTGGTGACAATGATCCGGTGAACGATGCAGCAACTGATGTGCAGTGTGATGCGATGTACACAGGTTTCAAGCCGGGTTCTTATCGGCTACAGAGTTGCTTAAGAACGAATAATGGGAAAGTTCATTCGAAGAAGACCTGCGGGTGAGCGTAACTACCGAAAAAGCCCTCCTTCTCAGATATTCCTCTCTCAATTCTTCTTAACGAAATCAGCAGAAAGATGATTATTCGTTACACACAATTCCAAAGGACCGCAGAAAGGAGACTGAAGTAGACCAGAGTAGACAACCTTAGACCGTTATGCCATTGTTTTCGACTCCTCAGGTGCATATACTTAAACTTGCCAGAAAAGGAAATCGAAAAGAAGTATCCAGAGGGAGAGCGCCAGCAGGTGCCCTCCCTTTTCGATTGGAATTCATACAAGTACCGCAAGTATCGGGCAGGAGGATCATTCCTCCTGCCCTTTTGCGTGTCTGCGGAGGAGGTGGTGCCTATGTCCTGATTGACCTGAAATCTGCCAAATGAAACCAAAGGAAAAACGAGGAGGGATTCAATGAAGGGAAAAAGATTGATGTCCTGTGTCCTGACCGGCGCACTTGCACTGGTTCCGGTATCCGGGCTTTCCTATGCGGACGAGATGCCGGCGGTCGCCGAAAACCCAACTGAGAATGTGTCCGGCGATCAGAATGATGAAGTCCCGGAGACACAGGTTCCGCAGACAGATACAGAAGCTCCGTCCTATCGCCTGATTCTTTCTGATCAGGATGTCTACCATCTGACATGGGACCGGAATCATTTCAAGGAAACAGCGAAAGACGGAGAGACAACACTTCTGTACAAAGCGGGAGAAGTGGTCAATCTGGACATAGAAACAGAACCCGGATACCAGATCGATAAGGTTATCTTCGCGGATACCGATGATATCGTCCGGGACCCGATTCATGCCGAGGTACCGTTTGAGTGGAAGGATGAAGATACCCTGACATTCACCATGCCGGGAAATGATGTGTGGATGCACACGGAATATCACCTGCTCTCTTCAGAGACGGCAGGTACACTGGCTGTACAGAATGATACCGGAGAAGCGCTGACGGATGCTTCACAGGTGGGATTTGCATCTTCAGGTACACAGACATCAGAGACCGCGGCGCAGGAGAGTTCTGCGTCAGAAACGGATGGTGCACAGAATCCAGCGGAACCGGGAAGCAACGAACAGTCTCCGGGCGTCGGACAGACGGATCCTGGCAGGTCATCGGACGGAACTGCTGAGGTCCAGTCCGGGGGTGGAAATGAAGACTCAGCATCCGTGATTGAGTCGGATGGTTTTCCCGCACAGGGAAGCGTCATGATGCTGAGCGAGATCGGGCTTGCATCTGATCTTACAGACCTTCCGGAAGATAAATTCGAGGATGTTACCTATCCGAAAGACACGGTTCAGACTTCCCTCGCTCAGAACGATGTGAAGTTCGGGACTCCCGGGATCTACACAGTTGTGTACAGGGCAGATGAAACCACTACCGGAAAGTTCTGGTTCCTGGTCAGACCGGTCCGCATCGTGGAAAACAGAAAAGAACCGGAGACTCAGGCGGAAGGTTCGGGTGAAAAGAAATCCGGAACAGAACAGCAGACGGATGAGACGGAAAGCTCAGACGATGATGCGGACGCAGACCCTGCGGCGCTGTCTGAAACCGAACAGGATATTCTGAACGAAGCGGAGACCGAAGCAGAAACGGAAGCTGTGGAATACCCGCTGGTCGTTCCGGACAGCTCAAGCTATTCCATTTCGGTGGAAGGGGACAGGACGGAGTACAAACCAGGCGAGGAGGTTGTTGCTACGGTTGTCCCGCAGGGAGATCTTGCAATCAGCACTGCAAGTGCAATGGCGGTAGATGCGGATGCAGATGCTTCGGAGAAGGAGATCCTTTCAGAGGAGAATAAGAGCGGGGATGGTCAGGGTGTCTATCTTGACTATGACGACAGCGCATCTGCCGAAGAGGCTCCGGATGGTTCCGGTGAAGAACTTGCCGGCGTGCCCGCCACCGTTTCATTTGCAATGCCGAAAGCGCCGGTCGTTCTCCGCGCAGCGGCCGTAAAGAAGACAACGGTGCGGTACAGAGGATACATTTCCTCAAATGCGCATGGGCCTCACGATCTTTTCCAGGGAGCAAGCATCAGGCTTACCAATGGCAAGGGTGTCTGGAGAGGAAGAACGATCCATGCAAGCAGATGCACTTCCGGTCATGCATACATGAATCCGCAGGTCGGCCAGTATGGAACGGCTGTCATTACTTATTCTGTAGAGCTTACTTCCGCAGGAAAAGCAAAGTACAGCTATTCCTTCAACTGGCATAACGACAACGCCGCATCCTGGCAGAACCTTGCAGGAGGCGGTTCCTTCACCACAAAGGTACCCAGCAAGGGAATCTATCTCATAAAGATGGATACCACTACCGGTACATGGATGGCCGGGATGGCCGGCGTTGCTTACAGGGTATATTCGACAAAGGCATCTGCAGACGCGGCGAATAAGATCTATGCGGCGGGCGGCCCGAAGACGACGAAACAGAAGACGGCTGTAAAGAAGGATCTTGTTGAGCGGATTGTTCTTCAGAAGGCGAGTCAGAAGCTCACAAAGGATTATGCGGACAAGACATCCTATTACGTAATTGAGGAGCTGCCGCCCGCAGGATGGCTCAGGGATAATACGGTCACCAAGTTCACTTTCAGCGTCGAGGAGACCGAAGAGGTTGAACTCTATGAGCAGCCGGTAGGATTCCCTGCGTATCTCACACTGAAGAAATCTATCGTGCTGGATGGCCAGAAGTATTACACGAACATCAGCGACCATATCCGTATCGACGGAGCACTCTTCAATGTCTACCTGGATCCCGGATGCACGGTGATGGCGGCAAACGCTTCCGGAGTTCCGGCACAGCTGATCACGGATGCGAATGGCAATACCAGTCCTGCCGAAGTATTTCTGACCGGTCCGGCAACTGTTTATGTGAAAGAAGTTGCTTCCCCGGAAGGCACTGAGATCAACCCGAATGTATTTCCGGTTGCGCTGACTGAGACAAATACCGCAGCGGCACCGGCAACACCTGGCCAGGATGTGGAGGATTCGATCATCCCTGTCCCGGTGAAGGTAAAGAAGAGCTCTTCCAATACAGTGGTTACGAAAGACAACCGCATGTACAGCCTTGCGAATGCCGAGTTCACGCTGACATACACCGGAGCTGCAGGCGACCCGCTGAATGGCAAGTCCTACACGCTTCATGTCAATGAGAACGGTGACAGTGAGACGGTCAATGTCGCTCCGGGCAACTATCAGATCTCTGAGACGGCTGCACCGAAGGGATATAAGACGGTCGATCCTTTCAGCCAGGGTATCTTCCCGTCCACCGGCGGTGTGCAGGAGCTTCCGATCACGGATGAGCCGCTCACCGGTACTCTGAACAGTCTGGTCAACAAGATCGTGGATCCGATGTATAAGACCAACCGTTCAACTGCCGGTACACAGCTCACGGTGAACTACTATGACAGCCCGGAGCCGGAAGAGGCGGCAAAGCAGACCTGGGTGATCCAGACAATCAGGGATGCGGATGGAAATTATACTGCAGCCCTGGATAAGGAACACCTGGTTTCCGGTGATCTGACCTATGGCGAGAATGTTCTTCCGCTCGGCTGCATTACCGTACAGGAGACAAAGGCCCCGGAAGGATACGAACTCAATGACACCGTCTGGAAGCTGCAGATCCAGCAGAGCGGCAATGGCGTCATGTACAGCAGCACCTCCCAGCCAGAATTTCAGAATGCTCCTGTCAATCCGGAAGATTTGAAGGATAAGCCGAGTTTCGGAGATCTGAAGCTTGGGAAGATTTCGGAGGAGCAGGGAAAGACTCCTGACGGTGACGCGGCTTTCAAAGGAGCAGTTTTCGAAGTCATCAATGCAAATGATTTTGATGTTGTCCTTCATACTGCTCCGGACAAGCCGGTCCATCCTGGAGAGGTCGCCACAACCATTACCACAGGTGATGACGGCATTGGACAGACGGCCGGCAGTCTTCTTCAGACCGGAAACTACACGGTACGTGAGCAGACTCCTCCGGAAGGATACACTCTTTCGGATAAGGTTCTGTCAGTGACGGTCAACAGGGAGGCTCTTGCGGATTACTCGGAAACGGACCCGTATGAAAACATTCCGCAGCGTGCAGGATTCAAGGTCAGGAAGAAGGACCTCGAGCTCGCTGAAAAACTGTGCACTCTGACAGACAAGACCGGAGCTGAGTTTCACGCTGACAGAACCACCCCGGACGGAAACGGTATTCAGGGCGAAGCTTCCCTTGAGGGAGCAGAGTTCGACCTGATCAACCGTTCCCTTCATCCGGTCGTGGTAGGCGGAAGGGTGTACCAGCCGGGCGATAAGATCCGCTCCTTCACTACGGATGAGAATGGGGAATTCACTTCTCCTGCAAGTAAGGACGTGCTTGGCAATGACCTTCCGCCTGAGAGATATCTTCCGTATGGAACCTATGAGCTGAAGGAGACCAAAGCTCCTGAAGGGTACAATCTCAGAGGAAAGTTCATCAGCACAGAGTTTTCTGTCCGCAGCGAAAGCGAAGGGACCATGATGGATCTGAATTCCGTTTCCGCCGAAGATGACGTGATCCGCTTTGATGTGGACATTCACAAAGTCGAGGCGGAACTGAACGAGGAAGATCCGCACGAAAAACTCGAGCCGATGGAAGGCATCCAGTTTGACATTTACCGGGATCAGGACATGGACGGGGAAAGTCCCAAGGACGGTGTCAAACCTTATGCTTCCATCTATACCAACAAGGAAGGATACGCGACGACAAAGGATGCAGCTTATCCGCATGGAAGACTGCCGTACGGCCACTACACGATCATCGAAAATAAGGATACGGTTCCGGCCGGATTCGGTACGGTCCACAATCTCCATGTAAATGGAACGGCGGACGGAGGTGTCTATGACGGACAGCTGATCCAGGCTGGCATTTATCAGGACCAGCACGGCGAATGGATCCAGCTGGCCAAGATCGATCAGGATTCAAGAAAGCCAGTTCTCCGGGCAGGCGCAGAGATCCAGATCCTCAGGGAAGACAAAAAGACAGCTGTCGAACTCAAGGATTCGACCAACCATAAGAAGGTATCGACTTTCATTACCAACGAGGAAGGCATGGCATATCTTCCGCAGAGGCTTGAGACCGGAACCTACTACCTGAAGGAACTGAAGGCTCCGTATGGCTATGTGCTGAACAAGGATCTTGTGGAATTCAAGGTCGATACTGCGAATTCCTGGGACCAGCTGATCACATGGCAGATGAAGGACAAGGAAGTCAAAGGAGTCCTGAAGATCACCAAGTATGATGCTGAGACGAAGAAGAAGATCGCCGGAGCAAAGTTCGGAGTCTATGCGGACGAGAAGATCGTATCCGGAGACGGAACGGTCCAGGCAGAGAAAGGAGACCTGGTCGATACAGTCGTGATCGGCAGTGACGGGACCGGGACTTCCGGGGAGCTTTACCTTGGCAAATATCATGCAGCTGAGATCGAGGCTCCGGAAGGATATACGCTGGATCCGTCTGAGATTCCGTTTGAATTGACATATCAGGACCAGAATACACCGGTCATTACGGTCGAGAAGGAAGCTTCCAACAAGCCGACCAGGCTGAACCTGCTGAAGTTCGAGCAGCCGGTCGATCAGGACGGCGAGTGGTCAGACGCAGAGCCGACAAAGAGACTGCAGGGAATCACATTTACCTTCACCAGGATCGGCGGCGGGGAGCCTGACAGAAGCCGTGCGGGGGAGGTCTTCTCCGGCGGAAGTATTGTGACGGATGAAGGAGGAAACATCCTGATCAAGTATATTGAGTCCGGCATCTATTCGGTTCAGGAGACAGCAACTATCCCGGGCTATGTGCTGGATGATACGGTTACTTACTTTACAGTCGATGACGACGGATACATCTTCCTGTCTGACGCAAAGGGAACCATGCTTGACGGGCAGGAGAAGGGCGACACCGCTGAGATTCGGAGAAAGGACCAGTACACCAGATGGGATTTCTCCAAAGTCGATATGACCGGTCAGGAGCTCAAAGGTGCTGTCATGCAGATCTTTGATGCTGAAGGCAACATTGCATCCTATATGGATGACAATGGGAAGGGCATTCTTGCAACCTGGGTTTCCGACGGAACTCCGCACAGGATCTGCCGGCTGCCGGTCGGAAATTATGTCCTGCACGAGAAGCAGTCGATCAAAGGCTATACGCTTGCAACAGATATACCGTTTGAGGTGACCAATACCGGCGTCCTCTGCAGGGCTGTTATGACCAACAAGAAACTGATCGTCAACAAGCTGGATGTTCTCGGAGATGGAGTGAAGAAGGCTGGTCTTGAGATCTACGAGGTCCATTTCCATGAGGACGGAACGAAGTACCTGTCTGAAGATCCGGTCGAAGCCTGGAAGTCAGACGGAAAGCAGTATGACACTTCCAACCTGCAGGTCGGCCATACCTATCGTCTGATCGAGAGCAAAGTCCCGAAGGGATATGTGGAGGCGGGGCCGATCGACTTTACCATCACGGATGACCTGACAGACCAGACCGTGACCATGATGGACAAGAAGGTCCTGGTCAGCAAGGTCAACACGAAGATCACCATGATCGCCGGTGCAAAGGTGGAGGTCAGGAACAGTGAGGGACAGGTGGTGGACGCCTGGACTTCCGACGGAACCGCTTATCCGGTTTCCGGACTGAAGGCCGGACAGACTTACACTCTGGTCGAGACCGAGGCTCCGGAAGGATACGTTCTTGCGGATCCGATCGAGTTCACTGTCACAAAGAACTGGTTCGCAGACGACAGCTTCAGCCTTACGAATACGCAGGTCTTCATGAGCAAGGCTGATGTGACCGGAGAAAATGAGATCCCGGGAGCGACCCTGAAGGTCACTGATAAGGACACCGGCAAGGAAGTCGACAGATGGGTATCCGGAGAAGAGCCGCATGTTATTTCCGGACTCCATGTAGGCGGCAGCTACACTCTTCACGAGGAGATCGCTGCGGAAGGCTATGTCCGGGCATCGGATGTCGATTTCACAGTCGATGACGGGTTCACAGTCAGGACGGTGAAGATGGTCGATAAGCAGGTCACCATGACCAAGACCGATGTGACCGGAGAGAAGGAAGTGCCAGGAGCAAAGCTGACGGTCACCGATAAGGAGACCGGTAAAGTTGCAGACAGCTGGACTTCCGGTGACAAGCCGCATGCTATTTCCGGCCTGGAAGTCGGTAAAACTTACATCCTGAAGGAAGTAACTGCCCCGGATGGATATGCAGTCGCAGAACAGGTCGAGTTCGAAGTCCCGGACGACGGACAGAACCAGACCGTATCCATGAAGGATAAGAAAATCACGATTGAAAAACTCGATGTACTTGGCCAGCCGGTCAGGGGAGCAAAACTGGCAGTGTATGAACTGACAGAGGATGCGGAAGAAAAGCCTGCTGAGGAGACCCAGCAGAATGCAGTTTCCCAGCCTGAAACACAGACTGAGACGGAAACAGGAATCGAAGCATCTACCACTGCACCTGAGAATGGAGCAGAGGTCGCTGCGGAGGAAGCTGACAAGACCCAGGTTGCGGAAGAGACAGGAGCAGCAGCTCAGATTGGAGCTGTCGAATCCGATCAGACTGCAGAATCCGGGACTGCCGGTCAGAACTCTGAGACTGAAAGGCAGGGATCTGCAGATACTTCTCAGAATGCTGAAACGGTCACTACCGGCACTGTTGGAGCAATGCTTGGAAGGCTGGTCGATACCTGGGTATCCGATGGAACTCCGCATGCAGTGAGTGGTCTGATCGTCGGACATTCTTACCGTCTGGTCGAGGAGAGTGCTCCTGCAGGCTACGCGGCAGCGAACCCTAGAGACTTCACGGTCACTCAGGAAGACGCAGATCAGAACATTGCCATGGTCGACCGCCAGGTCCTGATCAGCAAGGTAGATACCGAGATCACCATGATCGCAGGCGCCCATCTTCAGGTCACAGATCAGAATGGAAAGATCGTCGACAACTGGGTATCCGATGGAACCGCTCATGCAGTATCAGGGCTTGCTGTCGGACAGACTTACACCCTGACGGAGACCGAGGCTCCTGCAGGGTATGTCCTTGCTGCACCGATCACATTTACCGTTTCGGACCAGCCGGATGCGAATGATCAGCTGAATCTGGTCAACAAGCAGGTCAAGATCACCAAGACTGACATTACCGGGGAGAAAGAGGTTGTCGGAGCCCACCTTTCTGTCGTTGAGAAGGATAGCGGCAGGACAGCTGACACCTGGACTTCCGAAAAGGAGCCGCATCCGGTATCCGGCCTTGAGGTCGGAAAGACTTACATCCTGACTGAAACAAAGCCGGCGGACGGATATGTCACCGCTGAGAGCATCGAGTTCACCATTGAAGACAACGGCAAGAGCGAGATGCACCAGATGAAGGACGACGTCACGAAGCTGAAGATTTCCAAGCAGGACATCACCAGGGGAGAGGAACTCCCTGGAGCGCAGCTGGTCATCAAAGATTCCGAAGGAAAAGAGATCGAGAAGTGGACTTCCACCAATGAGCCCCACTACATCGAGATGCTTCCGGTCGGGAGCTATACCCTGACTGAGACCGCACCTCCGGCTCTCTACATGAAGGCAGAGGATGTGCAGTTCGAAGTGAAGGATACCGGGGAGATTCAGACCGTAACCATGTTCGACAGGCCGACGCCGATCATCATCCACAAGAAGGATATCGTCAAAGGCAAGGACGGAGAGGAACTTCCAGGCGCGGAGCTTACCGTAACTGATGAAAACGGAAAGACAGTTGACAGCTGGATTTCCGGCTCCACTCCCCACGAGATTCAGATGCTCCCGGCCGGACAGTACACTCTCACGGAGGTCACTGCACCGAACGGCTACGAGGTCGCTGAGTCCGTTGTATTCAACGTAACGGACAATGGGCAGGTCATGGAAGTTACGATGTACGACTCACCGAAGGACGAGAAGATCGACCTGACCGGCAAGAAGGACACCAGGACTTCAACACCTTCTTATGGCGGAGGAGGCACTCCGGGCACCTATGTCACTTCTCCGGTCAAAACCGGAGACAATGCGCCGGTCCTGCAGTTTGTCCTGCTCGCAGTACTGGCACTTGGAACCGCTCTTACGCTGATCTTCACGAAGAAGAAAGGAGAGAAGCGCTGAGCGGAAGCACCCCTGAAATGATACATCACAAAAATATGAACCATCACGCTGCATGAGGAGGCTTTCCGTCCGGGAGGCCTCCTCTTTTGCCCCGGGACCCTGTGCTCCGGGACTTTTCGAAAAGAAGGGAGAAGGAATGTATATCAATACCAGGAAGAAGAAATACCTGATGGTCCTGATGACCGTACTGGTCCTCGCGATGGCGTTCTCCATGAATGCCTTTGCGACGGACGCTGTCATCGGAAAGATCAATTCCCTGAAGACTTTTGTCGTAAACATCATAACGGCAGCCGGAAGTATCGTCCTTGCCTGGGGCGTCTTCGAGTTTGCGTCTGCCTACCAAAGCCGTGATACCGCACAGCAGACTGATTCTCTGAAGAAGGTCATCGCGGGAATCATCATGGTCTTTGGTTCGCAGATCATCAACTCCCTCGGAGGCTGATGGAAGGCAGGAAAGGGGGTAAGCCATGACTGGCATAGAACTGATACGGTATACGCCGTCACTGCTTGTCTTCGACTGGCTGACCAGCTGGCTCGGCAAAGGAGCTGAGGCGGTCGGTGATACCGTCCTGAAGCCGATCCGCGACATGATCGCGTCTCTCCTTAGAGGCCTGGGAGAGCTGCTCATGAACTGCGGAGAGAAGTTCATCCAGATGGGATACGATTTCTGGAAATGGGCTTCCGGTGCGGTCCTGAAATACTCTGTCATGAATCCGCAGGCGATGGCATCCTGGTCGACGGTGCGGGGACTGCTCGATGCTTTTGTGGCAGTCGGCGTGAGCCTCGCAGTCCTCTATTTTGTCCTCGGATGGGTCCATGAGAGCATCGATATCCGCACAACCTTCACGATGGAGAACCTGATCCGCATGTTCGTAAGGTTCGTGATCACGATCGCCCTAGTGACCAATTCGGCCCAGCTTGCTGTGGATATCTCTCAGATCGCGGTATCCCTGACAGGAGCTGCGTCCGCAATGATATCCAGCCAGCTGACGATGGAAGAGCCTACATTCCTCAAAGACTACCGGGAATATCTTTCCGATCAGTGGGATTCCGCCGGCAAGCCGAAGAAGAAATCGGACGGCAGAAAGAAGACAGGCAGCGGAGAGGAAAGCGGAAAGGATGAATCGGTGAGCAGATGGACCCTCGCCCTCAATTACCTTGGGGGAGGGTTTCTGTCGCTCATTGCGGGCATCTTCGGAGGGGCGATTATCGTGATCAGCGGGATCAATATCGTCCTCGCCGTATTCACAAGACTGTTCAAAGTTCTGCTGGCGGTACCGTTCGCGCCGATCGCCCTGGCAGGATTTGCAGGAGGAGGCGCGTACAGCCAGACCGGGATCAGCTGGCTGAAAACATACATTGGGTACTGCCTGGAGGCATTTTTGATCGTACTGGCAATCGGGCTGTCCTTTACCCTATTCCATAACGCGGACTTTCTGCCCGCTTCAGAAGTCTCCAACCCTCTGATGGGAACGCTGGCCTATGTCATGCCGATTCTGGCAACATCCGCCTGCGTCAAGGGAGCGGAAGGCATCATGAGCAAGATGCTCGGGATCTGAGAAATGGAGGACAGCGATGAAAGTACAAGTAAATCAGAACATAGACGCATATAAGGATGACTTCTTCAAGGGACTGACGTTCCGGCAAACTGCCGCGTCCGTGACCGGAGTGGCGGTCGGAGCAGTCCTGTTCCTGATTCTGACCAGGACCGCACATCTGAACCAGACGGTGGCGGTCTACATCCTGTTCCCTGTGGTCTTTCCGATCATCTCAAGCGGGTTCCTGAAGATCCATGGCATGGACCTTCGGACGTACTTCCTTCAGAGGATGAAGATGCAGAAGATGAAGGCTCTCTACTATTCCCCTGAAGTTCTTGAGGTGAGAGAAGAAGAGGCGGAGACAGGGCAGGTGTCTGATCACGGCGGCATTTTCCTGGAAGATATGACATCGATCAGAGATCTGGAAGACTTTGCCAGAAACAGAATGGAGGATACACGAAGTGAAACCAATGAAGGATTACAAAAGACTGAGTGAGCCGCTGGTAAAGATTCCCAGGTCCGTCCAGCAGATGATCCCGGTCGCCGGTATCACGGAAGACGGCATCGCCCGGACAGAACCGGACAATGCGGATGAAGATACGACCTTCGACAAGGCATATCTTTTTGCCGATACCAATTTCTCCACGATGGATGAAGAGGAACAGGACGAGTTTCTGCAGCGGTATTGCCTGGTGCTGAACAGTATGAATACCGATTTCAAAATGATCCTGATGGACAATACGCAGGACATGGAGAAGATCCGAAAGGAGGTATTTTTCAAGGGCAGTGACGAGATGTCACAGGACTTGAACCGGTATCTTGAAGATTCCGTCCGGAAGGGCCACGCGGGCCTGAAGCAGGTCCGGCTGTTCGTTATCTCCTGCAGAGCCAGGACAGTCGAGCGCGCACAGGACTATTTCAAGTCGATCGAGACCAATCTGGAGAATAACTTTACGCTCCTGGAAAGCAGGCTGGTCCCGCTAGACGGAGAACAGCGTCTGAAGTTTCTGTTCTGCTTCTGGAATCTCGGTCATGCACAGGTACCGGATTTCACATTTCGAAAGCTGGCTGAAAATGGGATCGACTTCCGTGACCTCATCGCTCCGCAGATGGTCCGCTGTGACCTCACAGACACCGGAGGGATCGATCCGACCACGCTGCAGGTTGGCGACCGTTTCGCCAGGGTCCTGTTCGCCCCGAAGCTTCCGCCGGGCATCAGTCCGGACATCCTTCAGAAACTGACATCCGGGGACTGTCCTCTGGCCCTGACGCTGGACGTGGCGCCAATCCCGAATGACGCCGCGCGGAAAAGAGTGAACGATCTCTATCTGCAGACCGGGCACATCATAGAAAAACAGCAGGAGACCAGGAACCGTCAGGGTGCCTGGTCTTCTGACGTTTCCTATGAGGTCCGGAGGGAGAAAGAGGAACTGGAAGACCTTCTGGACGTCATGGGGGACAACAACGAGCGGCTCTTTTACCTCGGCATCTATGTCGTCATCAACGCGGCATCGAGAACGGAACTTGAGAATGAGGTGACTGCCTTCCTGTCCAAGGCAGATGGGGAAGGGTTCCGGTTCGAACCAGCCTATTACAGGCAGATGGAAGCCTTCAATACGGCTTCCCCGGTCGGCTGCAGGTACATGAAGGAACTGATCCCGGTACTGACGCAGCCGCTTGCAGCATTTACACCCTTTATTGTCCATGAGCTGTATCAGCCGACGGGCATTGTATACGGGGTAAATGAAGTCAGCCGCAACATCCAGATCGGAGACCGGAGCCGGCTGGCGAATGGAAACGGCCTCATTATCGGCAATTCCGGATCCGGAAAAGGCATGGAGGTCAAGAAGGAGACGGTCCAGATCTATCTGAAGACCGACGACGACATCATCATCGTCGACCCGATGAACGAATACATCCCGATCGCGGACTACCTGGGCGGGCAGTATATCGATTTCTCCTCTTCCTCGAAGCACTATGTGAACCCGCTGGACACGGACACCTACCGCTACATGGACAGCAAGTCGACTTTCCTCAAGGACAAGACGATGCTGATGCTTTCCCTGTTCTCGCAGATCCGGGAAGCAGGAATCGAGCCGGAAGACAACTCCATCATCGGCCGGGTGGTGCAGAAGATCTATCAGGGGCTTGACAGAAAGGATTTCCAGACGCCTACCCTTACGACCTTCTATGAAGTGCTGAAAGAGCAGCCGGAAGAACGGGCGCAGGAACTTGCCTTGTCCATGGAGCTGTTCGTCAAAGGTGCGATGGACATGTTCGCAAAGCCGACGAATATCTCCATGAAGAACCGGCTGACCATCTTCGGGCTTCAGGATATCGACCGGTCCCAGGCAGGCCTTGGGATCATCATCATGCTCGAGTTCATCCGTTCAAGGATCGCCCGGAACGCCAAGGCAGGGAAATGCACCTGGCTGTTCATCGATGAGTTCCATGTGCTTTCCCACAACGCTTACAGCTCCGCGTACCTGGAGAAAATCTGGCGCGAAGTACGTAAGCTGGGAGGCTACTGCACCGCGATCACCCAGAACGTAGCAGACCTGTTCACGAATGCTTCTGTGGAATCCATGGTCAGCAATTCGGAATTTCTGATGCTGATGCGGCTCAAGGAGAATGAACGGAAGATGCTGGAATCCGAACTGGGCATCAGCCCGAACCTGATGAAGTACATCAGCAATCCGAACCCCGGATGCGGACTGCTCCGCTTCGGGAACAAACTGATCCCGATCGACGGACGGCTTCCGAAAGATTCCGCCATGTACCGGCTCTTCAACACGAACTTCCATGAGCTGAGGTCAGAGCGGGGGCTGAAGACAGAAGCAAAGAAGGAAGCCCTGGACATGGAAGGAGTACTCAGAAGGGCGGAAGAAGAAAAGACCAGTGCAGAAAGAGCCGAAGGATCCACGCAGAAGTAAGGCAGGGACCAACACTCCGGAAAGAAGGTGATCGAGATGGGGATGCGGAGGATGAAGACGATCCGTGACACCCCGATCCGGAAGACGGCTGCCCGCAGCTTTCTCATTAGGAATAACGCGACATCTACGAACCATTCAACCGGGATCCGGTCAGGACGTTTTTCCGGAAAAAGCTTTCATGCAGGAGACCTTCGCGCACAGATCATTGTTTCCCTTCCGGAACGGCAGAGACGGCTTCTGATGAAGATGCCTGCACGGAAAAGAGAGAAGCTGATTCTCGATGTGGAGAAGAAGATCGACCGCCGGATGAAAAAATACAGGCAATCGGTGGAGAACGATCCGCGGACCAGACGGACTCTACGTTCTGCAAGGAAGGCCGAGAAAAAGCTGCAGGATGCGGAAGTCAGAAGGAAGATCTCGGATACGGTTCGGATTCCGGTGATGCAGGGAAAAGTGTCCACTTCCGCGAAGGATGCTGATGCCAGGGCTATGCGAAGACAGTTGAAGACCCTGACGGAAGAAGCGACCCGGTCTGAAAATCCGGTATCCGGTACCCCGGCAAGGATCCGGAACAGGCACTCCCCAGGAAAAGAAAGTGCCAGGGGCATGCAGAGCAGGGGAAACCACGGCCATCCGGAAATCGCAGAAGCGCGTGATTCTCCAAATATCCCGGAAGATATCAGGGATCTCACGCCATCAGACCGACGGATCATCAGGGAAGAGACTGCGGACAGCCTGACCTTATCCGTTCCTGCACCATCGAGCGGAAAGCCGGGCAGGACAGAAGCGGAAAAACAGGCGGGAGCCGGGAAAACAGTAAAGGAAATAAAGGCGGGTCAGTCTTCAGGTAAAGTGACAATGGTGCCAATCCAGACAAGGAAAAGCGAATCATTTTCTGCTGGACCTGCAGGGAATGCTGCTCCTGCAGCTGTCAGTTCATCAGCAGCCACTCACCTTTCGCCTGACGAGATCTGGATGCAGTGGGAGGAAAAAGGGCAGGCTAAAGCGCTGTATTACAAAGAACTTTCGCACCGTGTGAAAAAACAGTACCGGAAGGAACTCTTCCACTCGCTGGCATTTTCGGAACTCAAGGATTCTACGATCCGGAAGATGGAGCGAAAAATGCAGAAAGAGCAGGCAGAAGGTTCCGCCGGAAGAGAGTTGGAAGACAGCACTCTGGCGATCGGGGAACTGATCTCCGCCGGAGGGAAAACCGGTCGTGCTGCACGGAAGACAAGTGCTGCACTCAAAGAAGCACTGGACGCGGTCAGAAGAAGCATACAGGCAAAGGCGTGGACAGCGCTTGCAGGCTCCCTGCTTGCCGTTCTGATTCCCTTTCTGCTGATTCTTCTGATCCTGATCTCTGTTATTTCCGGTGTATCAACGTCGGTATCAGCCGTTGCCCAGGACGATGTGTACAGCAGCGTGGAGGCGGGAGAGCTGATCGCCTATGCGGAGAGCTGGGTCGGCATCACGAAGTATGCGTGGGGAGAAGGAAGGGCTTATGAGACAGACTGGCAGGACTTTACTGACTGCTCCGGCTTCGTACACGGTGTCTTTTCTCACTTCGGATATGAAATTGGAGGCGATACCTACCAGATGGAGACCCATGCCGGGCATGTCGTCGGAACAGATTCTGTTCAGAACGCAGTTCCGGGAGACATCCTTCTCTGGTTCCGGGACGCAGGATGCAGTGCAGGGAATTCCTATCATGTTTCCATCTACATCGGGAACGGAAAGATGGTCCACTGCACCGCGGGAGGCAATTCGCAGAGCCGGACAAGATCCAATCCGGGTATCGGAGTCATCGTATCCAATATATGGAGCGGCTCTCATTTCCAGGTGCGGAGGATCCTGACGGAGTCTCTTGACGGGTCCACTACCCAGGGCAGCCTTGGCGGGAGAGGGACCGGAGGCCACCGGATTGATGCGACCCCTTACTCACAGAGCGATATGGAACTGATCTGGGCAATCGTCGCTCAGGAAGATAACGGAAGCTATGCAGGTGCACTTGCTGTGATCTCGACCGCGATGAACCGGGTAGAGTCTCCGAAATGGAGTTATGAGGGCTCCAATGCGCTGGCCCAGCTGAAGGCTCCCGGCCAGTTCTGCTATTCGAACGACAGCTACTGGAGGGCAAGGCTTGGCGGAAATGTTCCCCAGTACGTGAAGCAGGCGGTCTATGACTGTCTGAAAAAGGGCATCAGAAACCACACCCACACAAGTTTCCGTTCTCACTACGGAAGCAACACGCCAGGTGCAGTACAGATCGGAGGAGGAAACTGGTACTTTGATTGACGGAGGACATATATGAAGCGAAAAAAGTTGCTATCTCTGCTCACAGGGGCAGCTGTTCTGATGTCGGCGATGTCAGGCAGCTGCCTTTCCATTTCCACATACGGGGCACAGACGGAAGCAGAGACACTGGCGGAGACCGTTCCCTCTCCCGGGAGCCCGGCCCCTGAATCGGAAACCATGCCCCAGACAGATGTCACAGAAAACCATACAGACCAGGTCCCTTCCTCCGCAGAAACGCAGTCTGAGATTCCGACAGAACCGCAGCCTGCCACGGAAAAGGGAACGGAACGGATAAGCGACCCCCCGGGTCCGGCGGAATCGGAGAATAAGGCAGAAAAGCCGGAAACAGAAGTCGGAAGTGAGAAGTCGGATACAGAAGCGCCGGGGACTGAGCCCGGAAAACAGACCGAACCGGTGTCGGAGAAGGAGACCGTTCCGGCGTCATCCGAAGAGAGTGAAAAGCTTTCGGAAAGCGAATCAGAGGAGACACAGGGATCGGAGTCCGGCGTTCTGGAAGAGACGGAGAAAGATGCAGGGGAAACAGAAACGGACGAGACAGAAACGGAACTGCCTGAGGAGATCCAGGAAGAAGAGCCGGAGACGGAATCAGAGATTGGGGATGACGTGGACGGAGGGGCTGTCTATTACAACGACAGCTACTGGGACCCGAGCTGGTTCATCAGGCGGGATTTCCGTTTCCGTCAAGTGGGGAAAGTCTACGGGTTGGTCCAGGGTGGCCTGACAAGCCGGATCTACGAAAAGCCGGACGCCGGGTCCAGGATTATCGGGGAAGTCCCGTTTTTCGGGCTGGTATACATCCTGGATGAAACAGGGGACTGGTCCTATGTGGAGTCCGGCAATGTGAGAGGCTTCATTCCTACCACAGAACTGATGGGCAATGAAGAATCAGACCGTATGGTCAGCCTTCTGGGGGAAGACCAGTTTTCCCTGGCACTTCCGGATATCCCGGCATCGGAGAATGAGGCATTCACCTACACGAGGACAACGGTCCAGGACGTTCTGGCTCAGAAATCGGACGCCGTTGTCCTGCAGAAGGGGTCCATCCGTGAATACCCGGATGCCTCCTCCAGGGCAGTCGGGGAAGTTGCTTCCGGAACGGTCGTCTATCCGCTCGAGAATGCTCCGAACGGCTGGGTGTATGTCGAATCCGGGGATGTGAGAGGGTTCCTGAGATCAGAGCAGCTTCTGCTGGGGAACCCGGCTGCGCTGATCGCGAAAAGCACAGATTCTCCGTCCCTGGCGACGGAGGAAATCTCCCCGGAAGACAACAGTTCCCTTTACTACACCCTGAAATCTACTAAGCGCGCGAAATCCGACCTTGGAGAGCAGATTGCGGAATATGCCCAGACCTTCATCGGAAAGTTTCCCTATGTCTGGGGCGGTACTTCCCTGAAGTCAGGCGCTGACTGCTCCGGTTTTGTCCAGAGCATCTATGCGTCCTTCGGGATCAACCTTCCGAGACTTGCCCAGGAGATGGGTGTCTCTGGAGAGCCGGTCGGCAACCTGAAAGACGCGCAGCCGGGCGATGTGATCTATTACGGATCGAATCCGCACGTCGGGATCTACATCGGGGACGGAAAGGTTTGCCACTGTACTTCCAGCGGCGGAGGCACCGGTCCGAGAGTCAGCAATGCCGACTACATGAACATCACGTCGATCCGCAGGTTTGTGATCTATGAGGATGAGATGCCGGTCTCCGAGACCGGGTACAGGGCGGACCCAACCGATTACTCGCAGGACCAGATGGAGCTCATGTGGGCAATCGTCGCTCAGGAAGACAACGGAAGCTATGAAGGAGCGCTGGCAGTGATCTCAACCGCGATGAACCGGACAGAATCCTCGAAATGGGGATATGAAGGTGGAAATGCATTAAGCCAGCTGACGGCTCCGGGCCAGTTCTGCTACTCGAATGACAGCTACTGGAAGAGCCGGCTGGGCGGCAATGTCCCTGCCTATGTCAAGCAGGCCGTCTATGACTGCCTGAAGCGCGGGATCCGGAACCACACCCACACAAGTTTCCGTTCTCATTACGGCAGCAACACTCCGGGCGCCGTTCAGATTGGCGGCGGCAACTGGTACTTCGGCGCATGAAAGGAAATCAGATGAAGAAGAAAAAGATCATATGGTATGCGGCACTGATCGTCGGCATTTCCGCCCTGTCCATCATGGCGCCTAAGCTCATCCACCGTGCTTCTGGGATGCTGCTTCAGAGAATCGGTGCCGGAGACAGCAGGCAGACAGAAGAGACCGGGCTGACTGAGTCTGAGGAAATGATGACTTCTTTCGGGATCCCGGAGACAGAAGCGGAGACCGAGACAGAGAAAGCTTCTCCATCCGGAAAGGAAGGTTCCGGGAATGGGGAATCCGGTGCGGAGACTCCTTCAGGAAGCGCCTCTTCGTCAGGAAAGTCCACGGCTGCATCTGATCAGAAGAAGAAAGATGCTTACGACCGCCAGCTGTCCCGGTACGAGAAATCCTTCCATCCGAAGATCACGGAGTCCAGGAAAGGACTTTACGACGAATTCATCGGGGACAGAGAAAAAGCTTTCGACGACGCACTTGCCGACCACCTCTATTCCGTGTACGGACACTCTTTTGAAGCAACCAGAGTTTACCTGACAGATGCTGTCGGCGAGGACGATGAGGAGATCACTTTCCAGATCCAGGTATTCATCACCTACGACGGCGATGAATATCACGATTACTATTTCTGCCGGTACAATAAAGTCTATGACTTCTACAGCGTATATGCATACCACGAGTAAGGGGAGGAAACACGATGTACAAGAAGAGAAATAACAGGGTGCTTCTGACGCTGGTCCTTCTGATTGCCGGCCTGATCGCCGGCCTGATCGTTCTCAAGGCAGCCACACGTCCGAAGAAACTTCCTTCAGCGGAGACGGAACCTTCCAGACACCAGGTCCTGATCTACAAAAGCTCCGGAGGCGGAGTCGAGTTCGAGCAGAAGTGGCTGAAGAAGGAAACGGACACGGAGCTGAAGCTCTCGATCACGGACGGGACGATGGTCACGCTGCTGATCCATCCGAAGTCCGGCAAGGTCCTGAAGGACGTCACGATCAATGAGATGGACAACGTCCACAACAGTGTCGACTATCTCGTAAACGATACGGGGGACGGCGACAAGAAGCGTGTCAACTTCGTCATGCCGGACAAGAATCTTCTTATGAACATTACCTATGCGGATAAGGAGACCGAACCTGCGGTCCCGGAACCCGGGACGGAAGAGGAGCCGGAGACAGACGAGGTGCCGCAGGAGACTGAGACACCCTACAACCTGAAGCTCCACGGACTTACCGCGGAGATCCTGACCTCCTACATGGGAAGGTTCAATGACCAGGCTTTCCTCCAGCAGCTGGGCGATGATCTCTACATCCGCAATGATGCATCCGATTACAGGGGAGTCAGGGACGTCACATTTTCAGACGAAGAGTACAGCGGACCGAAGGAGAAGGGAAACGTTTATCACTACGTTTACTTCAACAATGATAAGAACTTCCGGGTCCTGTGCACGTACTTCCCGCAGGAAGACCGGTATCTTTTCACCGATCCGGATACGGCCCTGCCAGTCAGCGAAAGCGAAACGCAGTCTGAAACCGCAGGAACCTCCGCGGGCATTTCCCAGGGCACCTCAGCGTCAGGAAGCTACGGCGGAGGATCCGGCAGTACTTCCGGCAGTGGAAGCGGCCAGGCAGCCGGCAGCACGGTCACTTCCATCTCCCTGGATATCATGCAGGTCTCGAAGAACCTTCTTGAGTTCTGCGGAGGCAGGGACAGTTTTTATGACCAGGTCTTTCATTATGTTGAGCTGAAGGGGCTTTCCGGCGAGATCACCGGGACTATGGATTCTTATCAGATCGATCCGGAAAAAGAAAAGGCAGCTTTCTCTATCAGCCTGAGCAGCGGCCAGACGATCAGCGGAAGCTATGACAGGTCTTCGAATGAGTTTTCATTCACCGGACTGTGATGGGAGGCGGACATGAAAGAGAGAAAAAAGGTCACGGACTTTTTCCGCAGGAAAACGGATGATCATCTCACGCAGACAGGTCAGGAAGACAGGTTTCCTGATGCGGAGGTCCGCCTTTCAGATGAAAAGGAAAAGAAATTTATCATCGGGACCCTGATCGGAATCACCGCCGCCGGAGGAGTTCTCCTCCTTGCGGCAGGGATGCGCGGCTCGTTCCGACATGATGAAGTCACCTTGAACCCGTCATCAGAATCGGAACAGATGATGATGACTCTTCCATCGCCGGAAACAGAGACAGGCCATCCGACTGCAGAGACGGAGACAGAGTTTTTCATCCCGGCGGCGGAAGCAGAGAAACTTCGGGCGGAAGGGGAAGACACAGTCCGGGAAAAGATCTTCGGGTCTTCCTCGCCGCACAAGGTCGGGCTGACGCTGACTCTTTCCGGAATCACCGATGCGGAGAAAGCACAGAGCGGAATGGAGACGGCAGATTTTCTTCACGATGCCGGGATCTTTCTACGGGACAATGGCATCACTGCATCAAGGATCATCGCAGAGAGCCGGACAGAGACTTCGATCCCGGGGAGTTTCGGATATGAGGCGAGACTTCAGGGGGACGAAAAACATCTGCTTGAATTCGTGGTGCTTCCGGATTTCCCGGGAGAATATCTCTTCACGCTGACCACGCTTCCTGATGTCCCGGAACCGGAAACGCAGAGCGTAACGAACGTCTCCCCTTCTTCCACCGCGCAGCCGGCAGCCGATGACAGCAGTGCCCGGACAGGACGGACGGCTCAGCCGGCAGAAAGCAGCGACTACGATGCAACTGATCTTTCCGTGGAGTCCGTTCCCCAGAAGCTGCTCAACTACCTGGACAGTCCGTACACGTTCCAGTTCAGACTCTACGACTACCTGTACTCGAAGGGACTGAGGGGAAAGATGACCGCATCGGTCTCTGACTTCTCCGTCGACGGAACAAGAAAGGAAGCGACGATCCATCTGACTCTCTCAGACGGAGGCAGCGTGACGGCAGTGTATTCGAAAGATTCGAATGCCTACTCGTTCTCCTGAGGAGCTTATGGGAACCCTGAGAGAAGATTACACACTTGTGCTGGACGCAGGGACATTCGGGATTATCTGCAGAAAGGATTACAGAAAAGAGCTGGACCGGATCATCTTCCTGGCCCGGCTCTTTTCAGAAAGAGGGCTTCATCCGGGAGACCGGATCTATCTTCTCCGCTCGCAGAAATTGAAGAAGCTGCAGGGCACTGACCCTGTGCTGGAACACACAGAGCTGAAAAAACTGAAGCGGAAGGAAGAGCAGAAAAACGTGATGCCGTCCGAAAATGTAAAGAGTGGAAGCATCGCGATCCTGGCAACAAACCGCCAGGTGGAACATTTCCTGACGGAAGGAATCGACGACTTTGAGGACATTCCGCTCGAAGAAGCGGCTTTGACATGGAGGACCTGAGATGAAGAACTTTGAAAAATCCGGCATTCCCGGATGCCGGGGTTTTGAAGAAAAAGGCGCGATTTCGGGCCGGGCCACAAATTGTGGCACTTCGGGAAGGTTTTCCGGGGGTCTCAGGGGTCACCCCTGACAAGATGCCGCTGCATGACAGAGGCGTATCTTGCTAATACCCTGTTTCACACGTTTTGGGCCTTAGTTTTGACTCCCGGGAAGGGGCAGATGAGGGCATTTTCAGGTGCGGAGGGCTGCATGAAGAAGCAGGAAGGAAAGAAGGGTCAAAAGGCGGGAAATGAAATTTCCGTCCAGAAATATCAGCAGAAGAGTTTCCGGATTTCTGAGAAAGAGAAAAAACAGATCGAGGAGGCGGCGGACCGCTACGGACTTTCTGAATCGGAATTCATCCGGCGGTGCATCTTCGCACACGGCGTGAAAGACGTGCTTCCGAAAAATCTGGAGCTGCTCATGGCGCAGGCGGAGCACGAAATTTATCAGACCGGGATCGAGATCAGCCGCTACGTGAGAGAGAAGCACAGAAAAAATCCTCTCGAAGATCCGGAGAAGGAAGACGAGCTGATGAGAAAACTTGACGAACTCGAAGTAATACTGAGCCGTATGCCGGAAGCGGTAAGGAAGGCGGTGAGAGAAAAAGATGGCGGTGACGAAGCTCCTTCGAATTAAGGAAGGGAAAGGGTCGAGACAGAACCGGCCTCTTCTGGATGCACTCAAATATATCTGCAATCCGGAAAAAACGAAGGACCTCTACATCGGCGGAAACGCCGGCTGGTCAGCGGAGTCCGCATTTCATCAGATGGTGGAAAACAAAAAAGTCTGGAGAAAGCCGGACGGGACCCAGGCCTTCCATTACATCCTTTCCTTCCCGCCGACGGAATACATCACTCCGGAGACCGCGATGAAAGTCACGGAAGATTTCTGCAGGGAACTTCTCGGGGACGATGACTTTCTCTATCTCTATACGATCCACGTCGACCGGCAGCATCTTCACGCGCACATCGTATTCGATTCGGTGTCGCGGGTCGATGGAAGAAAGTTCCACTCGCCGAAAGGCGACTGGGAGAAACGGATCCAGCCGATCACGGACCGGGTCTGCAAAAAGTACGGCCTCTCCACGCTCAGCTACGACGAGGAGCGGAAGGGAAAGGATTACGGAGAGTGGAGAAATCAGAAGATGCGGGAGAAAGGAGTCCGGTCTGAAAAGCCGACCTGGCAGGATCTGATCCGCGACGACATCGACGAGGCCATCGCCGCGTCTTCGACTTATGAGGAATTTCTCTCTTACCTGCGGACCCTTCACTACGATGTGAGGGACGGAAAGTATCTGTCTCTTCACGCTGAAGAAAGGCAGCGGGCCATCCGCACTTATCGCCTCGGCGAAGGGTATGGGAAGGAAGAGATCCAGAATCGGATCCTGGAAAGAAGAAAACAGCAGGAACAGGAAGATCAGCAGAACCGGGAGAATCAGTCATACCAGCAGGGACAGGAAGCAGAGCCGGAATATTTCGTTTACGGAAATCTCCAGGAGATCCGGGAACTGCTTTTCATCCGGGTCCGCAGGTCTCCCGGCGGCAGATGGAAGATGTCTCCTTACCAGCGGCAGTTCTATCTCCGATACTGGAGAATCTGCAAGATGCATTCCCCTTACCGGAAGCGGCGATACATTCCGCGCAAGGAGATCGTGAGGCTGGAAGAGTTTTCAGAGAATCTCCGTTACCTGATCGACCGCGATATCCGGACGCAGGAGCAGGCGGAAGGATCTGAGAAGGATCTTCAGGGACAGATGAGATCCGACCGGAGAAGGCTGAATGAGATCTACCGTCAGCTGAAGGAGTTTCCGAAAGATGAGAATCTCATGAAAGAAAAATCCGTCTACCTGACAAGGCTGCGGGAGGAAAGGCATGAGCTGAAGATGCTCGAGTCGATCAGAAAGCAGGGTCTTGAAGAAGAGCAGCGTGAGGAAGGTGAACCGTCACTGGATGAGAAAGTGAGAAGACAACCGAACCAGGAAAAGCGACAGACAAGAATGTAAAGGGATTGAAAGTCTGCCCCAGTTTGGGGCAGATATTGATTCGATGCTGTTTTTAGAATACCTTCTGTGTAATAGGAGCGGCTATGGTAGACTAGAGCAGGACGCAACTTATGGTGGCTGTGGAATGGTTCTTTCATGCGCAGGGAATTCTGATTGAGAGATTCAGTTCAGACTGATAAGATGGTAGCATGACAAGAGAGAATCTGTAGATTGGATGATTATTAGATTGGGACAGATTTCAAGAGTGTAGATATGAAAAACAGGGAATTTTACAGCCCGCTTCCCAAAATCATGGTAGCAACAATGCTTTCGAGTTTTACTGGCTGTCTGCTTTTCAGCATATTTTATTCTTCATTGCAGGTGCCGTGGCTGTTTACTATGTCGGTAATCTGCGGCATAACTGCCTATCATATGCTGATACGGTTTATGTCACCGGTGATTCTGCAATGCATTTTCCACAGGCAGTATAATTGCAGGGCATGGTGGTTTCAACAGAGAAAATGGGAGCCTGAGGTTTATCGTTTCTTGAAGGTGAAAAGGTGGAAGGGAAAAATACTGTCTTATGATCCGAGCGAATTTTCATTAAAGATTCACTCGATGGAAGAGATTGTTAACAACATGTGCCATGCAGAAGCCGTCCATGAGCTGATAATGCTGCTCAGTTTTACGACTTTGTTTTTTTCTATTCCATTAGGTGCATTTCCCGCATTCCTGATCACGGCAATCATAGCGGCCAGCATCGACATGGTATTTGTAATTATTCAGCGTTACAATCGGCCGCGGGTAATGCGACTAGTATAAGTCAAAAGTTGTATGATTACAGACTTCATGATATCGGTTATGATTATGGTAACAAAAGCACGAGGTGATGAAGATGAGAAAAGAATTCTGTGAGAAAGATGGCATTCGTATAACCTATCTGGAAGACAATGTGTGCTTTGAAGATATGAAGACCGCAGAGTCCATTCTGATTGCGAATGATGGAACGATTCTGTTTAACAACTTCAACGAGGAAAAGACTTCCTATTTCATGGCATATTTTCATCAGATCTATCGCTCAGTGGAGATGCTCCGGGAGATGGACAGCATGGAGGTGGCATGATGCCGATATTTCTCCGGGCGCAAGGGTTCAAAGTGTATTTCTGGTCAAACGAGAGTGATGAGCCGATTCACTTTCATGTGACAAAGGGAGATCCGTCTCCGAATGACACAAAAATATGGATCAAGAAGGACAAGACGTTTCAGGTAGCGAGCAATCGGGGCAGAATATCTGACAAGGATCTGATGCGAATCATGATCCTGATGCATTCTTACGTGGACGAGTACATCAGTGTCTGGAAAGCGCATCTGGGATACGAGAAATACATTGGATGACTCCCGGTTTGCAATAACAACTGCATCGGCATCTTCTGACTGTTCTCAGCAACGAATAGAAAAAAGTAGATGAGGCAAATAGTTGAAAATGAGATCCAGAGAGAAAATGATTTTGATTGCAGCCATTGCTGCAGCAGGGATTTTTATTTTTCACATTGCGCACTATATGCTTTACTGCCGGCATAAAAAGGATCCGGACAAAAGCCATTGTGCGGTCTGCAGACATCGGAAGGTTTGCAGCAGGTTTCATCAGTAATTCCGGAGGGCAGAATAGATGAAGAAAAGTATCAGGATTGCGATTGCTCTGGCGATTGGGTTTGGCGCAGCAATGGCGGTGATGGCAGTTGCCATCTATTTCGGGTATTCGAATGCATACGCACAAGGAGGAGCAGATCATGAGGTATACCTTCTTGGCTTGAATATCTATCATCTTCATCTGGACGGCAGCAGGTACATCGGTTCTTCGAATGGTCCGGCAATGGGAGGCATCTGTGCAATCGGGATGGCTGTGGCTTTTCTGGTAAAAGAAATTATCACCAGGGTTCGTAACAGGAAATAACAAAAGTAATCGAATAGGATGACATTTCAAGAGATCGGGCACACCGGTCTCTTTTTTTACACCCAAAATGTACTGCCGCTAACAGTCATGTTGTATGGGAGGCGATCAAATGGGAGAGATAGAATCCGCGCTCGACCTTATCCTGAAAAATCAGGCAGGAGCAGTTCAGAACCTGAGTGCTAAGGCAACTGAAGACACTGATGGTGAGGCGGTTCCTTCTCCGGCTCCGAGACCGCCCCGGTCCGATCGAATTAGTCCGGAGACTGCCGAGGCAATCTGGAAAGCCATGGCGCAGCAGATGGACCAGGAAAGGCAGGAGAGACAGAAGCTTCTCGAATGGTTCTCAGCGGAGATGGATCAGATGCGGAAGGAAGGTGCGGAGAAAGACCTTCAGATCCAAAACCTGGCTCACGAGAATTCTGAACTGAAAAAACAGCTGGCCATTCAGCAGACGGCTTCCGAAGTTCTCAGCAGAATCTTCGGGACAGGCAGACTTTATGACATCCGGGGACATCCGGACGGAGATTCTGCTTATCCCATCCGGCAGAGGATCAACCGCCGCCGGGTTCGGAAGATGACAGCAGACGGGTCATTCAGTGAAGAGCAGCTGGCTATCATCCGGGAAGCTGTTGCTGAAGGTCTTGAATGGAAAAAGCTGAAGATCCTGTGCGACCCGGCCATGAAGGCTCCGGCGATGAGGGTCTGCCTGACCTATCTGATGACGAGATAAAAAGCTGGCATGATCAGAAACTGACATGAGAAATACACGTCCCCGGTGCGGGGAGAAGGGAGACTTACATGAAAGATTACGAAGGAAAAGAAGCGGTGTATCTGCTTGATATCGAAGCAGATCTTGATCCGGATCAGTCAGCGGAGAGGCTTCTGGCTTATCTGGTGGTGTTCAAGGATCCGTCCGATGTGGACGCACAGAGAAAAGAGGAGGAGCGCGCATGATACCTGAAAGAAGAAAAGAAATCTCGAGCCGCAGCCAGCTGGAACACATCATGGGAGAGATCAGAAATTGTCCGCACCAGGAGGAGAATCCAGGGCTGGACCTTTCCGACACAAACCTGTTTGGGATCGACCTTACCGGGATCGACCTCTCCGGAAGCAAACTCAGAGGTGCGACATTTGTCTGCTGTAACATGTCCGAAGCGAAACTGAAGAACTGTGATATGCGGGATGTCCGCATCTGCAGATGCAGCATGAAGGGAGCGGACATTTCCGGTTCCCTGATCAGCGGAGCCTACATTGACATCTGCAACATGGACACGATGAATCTCGCCGCCTCCATCCTTGACTGTGCGACCATCATCCACTGCTCGGTCAAGGGAACTTCCCTCCGGAACTGTTCCTTCATGGCGACAGAGTTCCGTCACTGTGATTTTACTGGCAGTTTTTTCATCGGTGCAATCTTTGACGCGACCCTGATGGATAAGACAGAGGACGGGATCAACAACTTCGAGAACTGTGACTTCACCGGGGCATATTTTCATGTCGCCATGATGAGAGCCGCCTGGCTGAAGAACGCCTGCATGAAGAAGATCTACGCAGACGGGATCGATCTCTCCGGATCGGGCATGTGGGGAGTCCGCATGAAAGGCGCGGTGCTGACGGACGTGACCGCTGATTTCATCCAGCCGGATCAGGACTGTTTCAAGGAGGCTGAGTTTGTCGGGTTCGCTTCACAGAAAGAGAATTCCGGGAAAGGTGGATCTGACCCGGAAGACGGGCCGGTATCCGATGGAAGCACTGCCTCAGAAAGCAAAGCAGCTCCGACGAGGAAAGCTGCTATGGGTGGTAAAGCTGCTCCGGCGGGAGGGGCTGCCGCATGAGGCGAGGCTACTTCGGACGATGAAATAACTGCCGGAGATTCATTTTATAAGAGTGTACTTACTGATGGCTGTGCCGATTCCGGTGCGGCTTTTTTCATGCAAAGGAGGACGCAAATGAGAGACTTTGAAGGATTCTGCAAGGATGTCGAGAGGAATATCGCCGAATACCTCCCGAATGATCTGGATGTGGAGGACATCCGGATCCAGACCGTTGAGAAGCCCAACCTTGGAAAGAGGACGGCTCTGTCTGTCCGTCTGGAAGGGCAGGTCGCGGCTCCGCTGATCTACATGGACAGGTTCTATGACATGTACCAGTCCGGCATGCCGGAAGGCGAGGTCATGAGCCGGATCGCCGACGAGACGGCGGGAGCTCTCAAGGAGATCCCTATCATTCCGGATTACATGAGCCAGATCGATTCCTGGGACGCGGTGAAGGACCATCTCATCGTCGACGCGATGGGCGTTTCGCAGAACAGGGACCGTCTTCCGGATATCCCTCACCGGATCAGCGGTGACATTGCCTGCGTCTGCAGGATTGACGCGGGAGGGACCGGGACCATCCTGGTCAGCAGCAGTCTCGCTGCCAAATGGGACGTCCCGGAGGACCAGATCTTTGAGACCGCGATCAGCAACAGCATGAAGGTCCGTCCTGCGGAACTTTCGTCCATGGATGATCTGCTTGCTGAGCTCCGTGAGGATGAACCTTCGGGAGAGACCTGGAATCCGGAAGACCCGGATCAGTTCCTCGGAGTCATCACCACGAAGGACCGGGTGAAGGGGGCCTGCACGATCTTTTACCCGGACGTGCAGGAGAAACTCGCGGAACTTTCGGAAAGAGTCGGTGATCTCTACATCATCCCTTCTTCCGTCCACGAACTTCTTGCCGTCCCGGCGAGGAACGGGGCAAGGGAAGAGGACCTGAACCAGATGATCCACGAGGTAAATGAGACCTGCGTCGATCCTGTCGACCGTCTTTCCGAATTCGTGCATAAGTTTGATTCCCGCACGAAGAAGCTGACCTGCAGCACGCCTATTCCGGCGCTTGCTGAGAAAGCTCCTTCCCAGGAAGGGCGTCCGTATATGCTTCAGGGAGAGATGCCGAAGACGAGAAGGACTCGCCTTTCGATCTGATGAAGGGAGTGCATGCGGATGGATAAGAAACTCGAAAGGCTCTATGAGCAGCTGGGCCGGATTGACTCCGTTATCGAAAAACAGACCAGCCAGCGCCTTGAAAAGATGAAGGAGATCCAGCAGAAAAGGGACGCCGACAAAAGGGCCTGGATGAAGGAAGCCGGTCCCGTGATCGACACCTTTCTTCTGGAAGCGGTCGGTGAGAACTATTACTACGACATCACCCCGCCAGACCTGACGAAAGCCGTAAGGACGGACAAGCTCAGGACCTTCGCCCGGAAAGAAGAAAAGGGCGAAGGGAAGACGGAAGGAATCTCTGAAGGGAAATTGGCTGAAAACGCAGGGGAGAAGACAGAGGGAAGATCCATTTCCGGAAAGGAGGGCGGCGGAAAGCCGTCCTCTTCTTCGGATAAGCCCGGGACAGAAGAACCGGTGAAACAGAAAGAGGAGGAATAATCGTTATGGCACAGGGAACGAATATCGAGGTTCGCGCGGAGATGCATGTGGTGGACAGCAAGGATGTCCTTGCAATGGGAGACGTATATCTGGACCAGAACATCGTGCTTCACAACGTCCGTCTGGTCCAGACAGAAAAAGACGGAAAGGTGCTCAACTTCGTTTCATTTCCGCAGAAGCAGAGAGGAGACAAGTGGGAGCCGGTCGTCATCTTCAAGGATGCCGACCTGAAAGCAAAGGTGATCGCCGCGGTGAAGGAGGCTTCCCTGAAGGAGATCAAAAGGGCCTTCAAGCCGCAGGATATCGTCGCGGAGGTGCGAATCTACGAGATGGATAACACCAGAGGCTATGCTTCGGTCACCTATGCGGATGCCATCCAGCTCGAGAACATCCGCATCCAGGAGAAGGACGGGAAGCTTTCCTGCGTATTTCCCTTCGTCCATTCCGACAGCGGCTTTCAGACACTGGCAGGCCCGGCACACGGTAGCATGTACCGCGCCTTGTCGGAAGCAGTTCTTAAGGAATACCAGCAGAAGAAACTGGAATACGACCAGACGCGCAGTGTACCGGGACAGGGAAGCCCGCGGGAAGGCGGGCAGACGCAGGGCCAGCCGGGGCAGAGCCGTCCGGGGCAGAGTGCACCAGACCAGAACGCACCGGATCAGGAAATGCCACGGCTCCCGTGGGATGATCCGGAACCTGCAGCCTCGTATCAGCCGGCACAGAGCGCTCCGAAGAAGGAGCGGGGAAGGAGTATCTGATGGCGGAAGCAGGAGATGCAGTACAGCTCGTGATCGCGGCGGCGAGGGGCGGATACCTTCTCGCCAAAGGATCTTACCTTCTTCTTCTGAAAATGCTGCAGCTGACACAGGCGCTTTACTACAGCAACTGGGCCGGGTCGGTGAAATACAAGAAGCTGATCAAGATGAAGGGACCGGACCTGGTCTTTCTGAATGCCGGAACGGAGGATCCGGCAATCCTTGAGGCGATCGAGAAGAACATGGAGGACCACGGCGTCCTCTTCGCCAGGCTGCCGGATCTCTGCGGCGGGGACGGAAGGACTCAGTACGCGATCGGATCGGACGACGTCGCCAAGATGCGGGCTGTCCTTCTGGACCACGCGAACAGCAAGTACAAGAATATCCGGTTCGGTCCGATCAGTGAGGCGGAGTATCTTCACACCGGCATCGGACCGGACGGGAAGGAAAATGAAGAGCTACGCAGGATGCGTGAGAGCGCAAAGGAAGGCGTGAAGACGCAGCCGGAACCTGAGATGGGGAAGGCGGAAAAAGAACCGGAAAAGAAAGAAGCGAAAGAAGGGAAAGAAGAGAGAGAGATGAAACCGGAGCCGGATCCGGCGGTCAGAAAGGACCCTGCGGACACGCCTGACATCCAGAAGCAGCGTCTGGAGGAGACCTTCCGTGACCCGCGGATTCGCATGAGGGAACTGGACGCGGAGGGAAGATCCGCCGATTACGTCTTCCTTCCGGGGGAGCCCATTTCCAGAAACGGACGATTCTTCGAGTTTGAGCTGGACAGGGACAACTCCATCTTTATTCCGGTTGGGGATGCCCTGGTGGCGGAGAACCAGGCCAAGTACGGACCTTCCGAAAAGCATGGCGCTGTACTCTTCAAGAGCAGTACCTATACGACCGTGCAGCGGAAGACCCGCAGCTTCCAGAAGCTGTCCGGGAAAAAGGCAATCCTCTGGGTCACGAAGGGAGTGCTGCAGAAGACCGGACAGGAGATGAGCAAAGCCGCGCAGTCCCTCGACGCTCCTCATCAGAAGGCACCTTCCAAGGGTCCGGACATGCCGAAGGAGACGGTCCCCAAGGCTGCAGTCCCGAAGGCGGCCCCGAAGAAGACACTTTGAGGAAAGGAGGCGGGTGCAAATGGATGCTTCGGAACATGAAAACAGCAGGAAGAAGGCCGACCGGACCTTCTTCCTCATTCTCCTGCCTTTCTTCGTCTATCTCGGCTACTGCATCGGTCTCTTCCCGGTCCGGCATGTGACGCTGGACAACCTCTCAGACGGCGTCCTGGACGTTTTGCTTCATCCATTTCCTTTCGCAGTATCGGACTGGACGATCAAAACCATCGCGGCAAGCCTGCTGATCTGGTTCGCCCTGTTCCTGAAGGCAGCCGGACATGACGGCAATTTCATGCCCGGCAAGGAATTCGGGACAGCCCGGTTTGCGGATATCGGTGAGGTAAATGAAGAACTGGCGGACCCGGATGATTCCATGAACAAGATTCTGTCCCAGCATGTCCGGGTGAGCCTGGACACGCATCGGACGGGACTGAACAACAATGTCGTCGTCATCGGCGGTTCCGGCGCAGGCAAGTCCTTCTACTTCGTCCAGCCGAATGGCCTGCTCTGCAATACGTCCATGATTTTCACGGACCCCAAAGGATAGTTTGTATTAAGACAAATGAATTTTGGGCATAACGATACAGACGGACATCGAAAGGAGGCGGCGTATTATGAGGACTCAGCTATCGACTGAGCCGGGGAAGATAACGGCATTGTACGAGCGTCTGTCGAGAGACGATGAACAGCAGGGGGACTCCAACAGCATCATCAATCAGAAGCAATACCTGATGGATTTCTGCTCTCAGCAGGGTTTTCAGAATGTCCGGCACTTTAC
>DLFD01000050.1 GCA_002482005.1 Lachnospiraceae bacterium UBA7729
CCCTCATGTTTTGTCGGTACCCTGTCGATACCCTGTTCCTCATAGGACCTGTCATCGATCCGGTCCGGCTGCCTTTCCATGGATAGGTACCTGTTACAAATCAGAGTCCATTCCGCCCGCCACTGTCTTGCCCGGTCCCGACTGTTCCAGTCGTTAGCCTCAACGGTCTCGCGTTTCCACATCTTCCTTCCCTTCGCGCCAATCTTCTGCTGGCCAGTCTTTTTGTCGATAACCGGGATCCGTTCGCCGTTCTCGTCAAGGGCATAGACCTGCTTTCTCTTCTGTGCCCAGCTGCCGTCCTTCTTTACGCCCCGGGTCGGTGCAATGCCATGAACGTGAGGATTGCCCGGCTTGTCGTGAAAGGACCAGTCCACGACCATCCCTTCAGCAGCCCTTCTCTGGAAAAACTCATGTGCCGCCTGAAGCTGATGTGCCCTTGATAATTCCTTCGGCAGAGCAATTTCGAACTCCCGGTAGAGCTGGGCGTTGTCCTGTTTCTCCGCTTCTTCAACGCTGTTCCACAAAGCCGCGCGGTCAGAAAAAAAGGAAGGCGCGTTCTCCGGAAGAATGATTTCCGAATACGTGACTTCCTTCTTGTTCGTGTAGTCATATGTTTTACCGGACCGCTCGTCCTTCAGCTTCTGCCCGGCCCGGTATGCCGCGGCAGCTACGGAAGACTTCGTTCCGTGCCGGCTGCCGATCTTGATGCTGAGATGATAGATTGCCATGTCCCTCCTTTCGGGGCGGAAATGAAACAGGCACCGGAAAAGAAAGGACAGGTCCCGGATGGGAATCCTGTCCTTTGCTTATCCGATGCCTGACAGAGTGCAGAGGCGGAGCCTTTGCCCAGGTGCAGGGCGGCGCCCGCCGGAGTGCAGAGGCAGCGCCTCGCTGGGTGAAGGGTGAAATCCTTCCGCGCTTATGCATACGAAGTGTGCGTATAAGTGCGCCTTATTTTTTTCAAAAATAAGGAATTTCCAACAATAAATGGATCCGAAAAATCGTCCTGTTCACTTCTCTGTTCCGCCGCCTTTGTCCATCGCTTTTGAAAAATATCTTCCGTTGCGTTCCTGTCTCCAAAGAAATGACTGAAGTTTTGGAAGGTCAGCCTCCTCAAGCGGCCGGTTCATGACACTCTCGACAATAGCCCCCGCCTGGATCAGTCTCCGGGTCCTCTGTTTTCTCTGCTCGGTACTGATGTTCCTCAGGACCTCCTTCTTCTTTTTCTGAAGCGTACTGATTTTTGCGTCAACCTTCTTGATTTTCTCCTCCGTTGTTTCTATGTCCATTCTTCGATGCCTCCTCTGCCGCTGCGGCCTTTTCAGCTTTGGCCTTTTCCCGGCTCTTTTTCATTCGTTCTCTTTCAATGGAACGGATCTCTGAAAGCTTCTTCGCTGCTTCAGGATCAGTAGCCGCCTGTTGGATGAGTTTCTTTCTGTCTCGTGCCCGCTGTGCGCAATGTCTCCGGTTGTACTCTGCGGTACGCTTTCTGATGTATTCAGCATAATCAGGATCTGTTGCCATCCTTGCTTCCTGTTGGATCTTCCGTCTGTCCCTTTCTTCCTTCTCGGCTTTCCTGATCGAGGCATACTTCTCTGCGGCTTCGGGATCAGTAGCGGCCTTTGCTTTCAGCTCCCTCATGCGCTCCGCTCTTGACATATGGGGCTGCTTCTCCGGTTTTGGTGCCGGGTTGCCACCTCGCAGCTTTGCTCTTCTCTCTCTGTCGCGCTCTCTTCTGCGAGCCCTGATAGCCTCCAGTTCTCTTGCTGCCTCAGGATCAGTCTCAGCCTTTTTAACTAGTTCCTCCCACTTCTGCTTATCACGTTCCTTTCTCGTGCGTCTGTATTTTTTGAATTTCTCTTGCATCTCCCTGTTGAAGTCGGGATCTTCTTCCATACGCTTCCTTTGCGCTTCGTAATACCTGTGCGCTGATTCTGCCTCCCTCTCCCTATACTCTGTTATCAATACTGCCGCAGCTTCCTCAGAGCCTGCCGCATTTACAAGATCTTCTCTTCTTTTCTGAAGGAGCCATTTGTCCAGCTCCTCATCGTACTTCTTCTGTTCTTCCGGTGTCTCGTCCAGAAGAGTATCGTCACTGACCGATGTAGGGCACTCCGGAAGGAAGCTGAAATAGATATCAATCTGTTGTGAACGTTTGCCATCGGCTCCGCGGGCAGGGGCATGGACCTCAATCCGGTCTATCAGGGAATACAGCATCTGATTGGTCACATGGCTGCATTCCTTATAACTTTTCAAAAGACTGATAAATCTTCGCGGATCCGATTTCTGGGATTCCGCCTCTCTGAGGGAAGATTCCAGCTCAGTTCTCCTGGCCTCCTTCACTTGCAGTTCGGAATCGTACTCCTTCATGAGCGTTTCAAACATCATGTCTGAAAGAATACCTTTCATGTTTTTCTCATAGAGTCCTCTTGTAAGCCTCCCAAGCTCCATGATCCGGTTATTGACTTCAGTTAATTCTTTCTTCTCGCTGCTGTTTCTGTCCCCTTTCCGCTCATTGAACTGTCTCTGAAGGTCGTCAGCGAAAGCTGCCTCATCTAAAAAAACGCGTTTCATAACCGCGCGGATAGCCTTCGCTACAGCCTTCTCAATCGTGCTTTCTTTGATATAGTGAGAAGTACATTGCCTGTAGCGATCCCTGAAGCCAGCGCATTGAAAGGAATAGGAGGAATCTGCCTCGGGGGCTGCCTTGGCATGGCACGCTGAATAGCCCATCCTTCTGCCACAATCTGCGCAGAATACAAGTCCTGACAGTCTGCTTGTGATTCCCAGTTTTGTGATTTTTGCGCAGCGGTTCATTACCTTTTGCGCAAGGTTCCATGTTTCCTGATCGATGATTGCTTCATGGGTGTTTGGAAAGACGAGCTGTTCTTCCTCCGGAACATGTCTCTTTCTCTTTCGCTTAAAGTCTTCACTTCTTGTCTTGCCAAGGACAGTACACCCCAGGTATTCTTTTCGGACGAGTATATGGCGTATGGTTTGTGGTGACCAGAAACACGGGTCCCTGTAACGGACACTGTGGACGTTTTCCGGATGATACTTCTGCCTGAAGGCTGTCGCGTTAAGAACCTTTTCATTGGTCAGCGTATCTGCGATCTCTGTCATGGTAGTTCCCTCCGCTGCCATCCGGAAGATTCTCTTCACGATAGCCGCTTCGTCCGGAGCAACTATAAAAGTCTGCTTGTCATTCGGGTCCCTTGTATAGCCAAAGGGAACTGCCCCACTGCACTTAAGTCCTTTCTGCATCCTTGCGTGAAAGATGGACCGGATCTTGCGACTGGTGTCCTTGGCATACCATTCATTCATGATGTTCAGGAATGGCGTGAAATCATTGCTTCCCGGTCTGGCACTGTCGATGTTGTTATTGATTGCGATAAAACGCACATGCTTCTCTGGAAAGAGAACATCAGTATAATACCCGACCTGAAGATAGTTCCTTCCAAATCGGCTCATGTCCTTCACGATCACGGTTTCCACGCGACCGTCATTGATCTCGCCTAGCAGAGTCTGAAATCCCGGACGGTCAAAGTTTGTTCCGCTATAACCATCATCAGTAAAGTGCCGGACATTCTGAAAACCCTGCTGAGAGCAGAAATCCATCAGGTATTGCTTCTGATTGATGATGCTGTTGGAGTCCCCCTGCTGTTCATCGTCTCTCGACAGACGCTCGTACAATGCCGTTATCTTCCCCGGCTCAGTCGATAGCTGAGTCCTCATAATACGCCGCCTCCTTTCGATGTCCGTCTGTATCGTTATGCCCAAAATTCATTTGTCTTAATACAAACTATCCTTTCGGGTCTGTGATCACCAGGGAACTTCGAGCCCCGGCTAGGATATTGGGCATAATCAGTCGGAAGCTCTTGCCTGCGCCGGAACCGCCGATAATGATGACATTATTGTTGAGTCCGGTTCTATGCGTATCCAGACTGATTCGCAGGTTCTGGGACAGTATTTTGTTGTTGGCAGGATCCGGATCAGCCAGTTTTTTATTTACCTCCTTGCAGGTGCCGAAGCTGGCTGTCCCGTACTCTGTTCCCGGCTTCACATCCCGATCCATTGAAGTTACTCTTAGGAAAATGACAAACCATATAATCCCGCAGATCAGGATGGCTTTCCAAGTCCATGGAGTGACCCGCAGCGGAAATGAGTGAAGCAGATAGTGAAACAAAAGCGGTTTCAGATTATCCAGCGTAACCTCATTTCCGTACATGAGCCCGATGCAGTAACCGAGGTAGACCGCTGCGGGAAGAAAGCAGAGAAAGAAAATCACGTTCAGTTTCCGTTTGGGATTCTGCATGTTCTTTCACCCTCCCTCCTCACAGCTTCTTCTCAAAGGGCGATGGCTCCTGCTTCGCGCCACTGTTCAGCAGACTGCTCAGATTCTCCAGCGCACTGGTCGGTCCTTCAAGACCTCCATGACCCTCTCCTAGTGTCTGATCGTGATTCTGATCACGAGTCTGCTCGCGGGTCATCTCCCTGGACCCGACCGTTGCCTGCCCGGAATTCCGATTCAAGGCAGCTTCTTTTACCAGCCCGATTACAACCGGCCCTGCCAGTGTCTGGAAAGTGGCTGTCCGAAAGTCTGTGACTGCATAAGCCCTGTCGCGGAAAAGGGCCGCGCCAAGACTCTTTTCACTGAGTCCCTTGCCCGGCAGCACCGCATCCTTAACAGGAATGAACACCGTCCGGTTCTGGTCGATCCGGTACTCGGCGAAGTTCTCCCTTATCTCGATTGGCGGCCCGCTGATCCACTGGTACTGCTGCTGAAGCCCCTGGCAGTCTAGATCACGGAGACGGACTCTCACATCTCCGAATGCTTCCTTCAGGTCTGCCACCTGCTGCTCGGGAGTACCCATATCTCTGGAATACTGTACTGTTTTCTCCGAAGTCCTCTCCTTCTTTTCGGTAAATGGGTCCGGCACTGACTTTGACAGGTCCTGCGCTTCAGGTGTCAGTTCCCCGTTTCTGTTAAAGGCTGTCGAGAGATAATCCCTCTCACTGAGCATCCCCAGATAAGTGTCCTTATAAGGCCCCATCGCATGGTCGATCAGAAGAGCTCTCACCTTGGGAGCATCCGAAACAGCAATGGCGTATTGGGTACGGCCATCCCCTCCGCAAAGATCCGGCATCTTCGCAAACAGGATCCCATGCTGCTTCATTTCCTTCTGGATCTTCTTCAGTTCCTTTTTGTCCTCACTCCCAACGTTCACATACATCATGTCGTCGCCCTTGATCGCCCGCAGCCTGCCAAGACGTGCCTTCCCCTTCCATTTCGAAAGACGGATCGTATTGATCAGCTTTGCAAACTGAATCGCCGCTTTCAGACTGATCTTCCCGAGAAGGTAAATTGCCTTGCCTGCCACGACCACGATCTGGGTAGCGTCCGCGACTTCACTCATCTATATTCCTCCTTTCCAGGAGCTGCAGCTCCATTTCTTACAGGCTTCTGCCATCCGGGACCGGAGCCTCCTCTGAAACATCTCCGATATCCTTTTCCTGCTCCAGCTTCTTGTCCTGATAAGCTTTGACGATCATCTCCGTCATTGCCTTCCGGATTCCCGGAGATACCGGACCGGCAATGTTCTGGTAGCGGTCACCATTCTTTTCATATGGATAGGAAACCCTGAGTTCCCCGTCCCGCTCAAAAATGCGGACTCCGTCGATCTTCACAAGACCGCCGTAATTCACCGTGGCGTAGCCCCTGGTCTCATCCTTTTCGTAAAGTCTTACTTCAACTGTCAGGTCGAGCGGTTCCTTCTCGACCTTCATCTGCGCAACCACACTCTTATTGACCGTATCCGTGATTGCTTTGCGAAGATCCTTGTCCTTGATCATGACGACCGGCTCCCATTTGTCTCCCTTCAGCTTTTCCGGAAATGAAACAAAGGAATAAGTCTTGCCGTCCTTGTCTGCCTGGATAACCTTCACGTTGTGGATCACGATCTTCTCATCCAGATATACGTCCCCGGATGCAAGAATCTTATCTGAAAAAATCGGTTTCATATCTGCCCTGATATTCATCTGCCTGCCTCCTTCTTTTCAGCTCCGGTTCCGGAGCCTGCCTTTGCTGCTTCGTTTGCTGCTTTCTTCTGCGTATCTCCGGGAACCGTTTCCGGAATCCCACCCTTCTTCAGCGCATATGCGATCTGCTCCTGAGTAACTTCATAGAAGTATGTCTTTCCCTTCATCTCTGAAAGTGTCCTGTCGAGAACCGCGCTCATCTTCTTCAACCAAAAAGCCCGGTCTCTTTCCTGCTTCGCCCGGATCTGCTTCATCCGTCTGTTTTTTCTGTCCTCAAGTGCCTGCCGCCTTTCCTTGGCTTTCCGAATCTCTTCCTCAATCCGCTTCAGTTCTTCATCCATGCGGGCACCCCCTCACCAGCCCCAGATAAGATTCATCATGCTGGTGATGAATACCTCTCTGGAATAGGTCATCAGTCTCTTTCTGCAGCTTCTTGCCTGCTTCTCCGTAAGTCCGTTCATTCCCTTTCTCCTCCTGTTTCATGTAAAATGCCACCAGGTCACTTCATGGATCTGATGGCATTGACGTTTATTGGTATAGTTCGTGGCGACCTGGCCTCTGCTCTCTCAGCGGATAACATTCGTGTCGAGTTCCTGCTCCTTCTCAGGAGTTTTCTCCTTATTCAGTTCCGGAGCTCCAGGGCAGAGAAGGATCTTCCGGTCCGGATCATAGACATGGGCAAAATCCGAAAGCTGGTCTTCCGGGTCGACCTGCATCTCATTAATCGAACTGACCATCTCATCCAGTGCTTCGATCGATGCCCCCAGAGTCTTGGGAAGAACCATCACTTCATGGATGGAAGATGGCAGAATGAAGAATCCTTCCGGCATCTTCTTCGAGATCTGTTCCATGACCTCGGGAATGAAGACAGCCGCCGCGCCAGGAACCATGGACTGAGTCGTAAGGACAAGAAGCGGGATCTCATCCGAGAGTGACCTGCCTTCCTCGTACTCTTCTTCATAGTCCTCGTCATAGTCCTCATCGAAATCGTCACGGTCTTCTTCATAGTCTTCCTGACGATCCGGCTCGGAATCTTCCTCCCACCAGTTCCGTTCCTCTTCCTTCCTGTCTACTGAATTCCGGCCTTCGGAAGATTCTCGTGAAGGTGAAGCAGGATCGTTGAGCAGGTTTGTACGTTCAAGTTTCTCCTTCTGCTCCGGTCTCGGACGTCCTGTCGTCGTGAAGCTTCCGAATACATCGGACATTCTGTTGAGGGTCGGTTTGTCATTTTTGAGCGTGTTCTCCACAGCCGTATCAAAAAGCTGCTTTTCACTTACACCGAACGTCTCCATCATGCTGTTCGTGATCAGGATGCTGCCGTCCGCCCCGCCTGGGCCGGCAAGGTAGATCCGGTAAGTGCAGGCGATATCGCCCATCTCCCTGTGCGGAACAGTCTCCAGAAGCTTTTCATTTCTGGTAAGGCCGATCGCGCTGAGGTGAACCTTATCCTTCACAGCTTCCCAGCTGCCCAGATCCTGAAAGTCAGATGTCCCAATTGGATTGCGCTGGAGATTTTCAAGAGCTTCAGTGCCCTGCCCGGCTATGCGCTCCATTGCGCTTCCCATCGTCAGCGCCCCGTCAGACACCATTCGGTAATACTCATTCAGGTAGATGACCGGGCCGATATTGGATCCCGGCATCGTAAGGGTCAGACCGACCATATCTCCAAGATTCACCTTCCGGTTGGTCTGAAGGCGCAGCTTCGCTTCCTGAAACTGAGGCGGCAAATAGTGGACCACATTCTTCTCAACCGCCTGGCAAAAGTCTTCAAAATTCATCATCAGATAATCCTCCTTGTAAATGTTCCCCACGTGCGAAATACTGCTCCCTGCAGTCTGCTTCGCACGTCAGGGCAAAGTAAAAGCCCCGGCGTCATAGCCGCGGCTTCCTCATAAAGTATTTTCCGGCTGCCGGTCCGCAACCCGCTCCAGTTCCCGCCAGTCTCTGTCAGGAAATTCCATGACGCCTCTGTCTCTGAGGCTTGTATATGCCCTCTCCCTCGTCCCAATGATCAGGTGATCCAGCACTTCAATCCCAAGGATTTTTCCGGCGCTTACCATCCGCTCTGTCAGGTCGATGTCCTCCCTGGATGGTTCCAGTTCTCCGCTTGGATGGTTATGGATCAGCAAAACTGATGACGCATTCGACAGGATAGAGGACTTGAAGACATCCCGCGGATGGACAACGGTATAGTTCAGCGTCCCGACGCTGCAGACATCCAGGTTGATAACCTGAAGATGACAGGTCATGTTCAGGATCATGAATACTTCCCGGTCAAGGTCGCTGAATTCTCTTGTGATCAGGTCAACGGCTTCTTCCGGTGTAGAGACGGGTGTCTGAGAGACCAGTTTCCGGTCCGGGATCATACGGATGCGGACAAGGTCAAGTCCTCTGTTTGTCTCGCCCATCGAAATACACCTCCATCATCACACCGTCCGGCATAGCCCTTACAAGCTCTGTGATAAAAAATGAATCCACGCAGGGAATAGGGACTGCATTGGGACTTTTCTCTGACCAGAGATGGTGGGCGGCGGTCTGCATCTTTCCGTTTTTCTTCTCCTCGTCCATCGCTCACCTCTTCATATAAGAAAGCATCACCTGCATGTTTCCGAGAGAAATCTTCGGATCACAGAGTTCCTTCAGACCGGAAAGGGGGATACCTGCCCTGTCCGCTTCCTGGATCACGGCAATCTGCTGATCACTGTAACGGCGGTCGCAATAGACCTTCTCAAGAAATTTCTTTCTGCGCCTCTGACCCCAGCCACAGAATCCTGAAGCTGCTTCTCTCTTCCCTGTTCCGGATGTGCGAGCTGGATTCTTATCCGATGTTCCTGACCCGGATGCAATGGACGGATTCTGATCCGTTGCTCCTGCTCCGCATGCGCTGGACGGATTCTGATCCGCCACTCCTTCTCCGAATGCTGTAGCTGAAACATTATCAATGTCTTTCACCTCTGATATTCCTACTTCAGCTGTCGCTCCGGAAGCACTACCCGTTGCTCTGTCTCCAGCATTGATTCTTCTTCCTTCAGCTGTTTTCTCCTTCATCGCCTGAAGCTGCTGCCTGAGAAATTCATTTTCTTCAGTCAGCTTTTCGACCCGGACATTGAGCTTAAGCACTTTCCTGCCTGAGAGATCAAGCTGAGTTCGGAGCTGATGAATCTCTTCCATACGTTCGTCAGCTTTCTGCTGAGCTTCCAGATAGCTGTCCCGCAGCCTGTTTTTCTCTTTCTCCGCTGCTTCGCTCTCCAGCTTCGAGATCTGCATCCGGTACTGATCCATCCGGTCCATCACCGAACTGGAAAACTCCGTCTGTGACCGGATGAGTTTTTCCTGAGTCTGGTTCTGCGTTTTCACTAGTTCTGTCAGAAGCTGCATGCCCCGGCTGACCATGACGAAGTCCTGCGCCGGTGGTCTCTCCGGATATGCGGTATCGTTTTTTTCCGAATCAGAAGAATCCTCCCGTTCCGTTTCAGCCGAATCCGATACCTGCGTCCCCGGCATTGCCCCAACATCTTCAGCCATGGTTGCTGGATTCGCTGCTTCCGCCTGTTCCGGATTCTGGTTCTTCGGCGGACGGCCTCTCCCTCTTTTAACCGGACCGGCAATCTGCTCTTCCTGTTTCATATTCTCGCTTGAGGCAGTTGCTCCCATGTTTACGGAATCAGCATCCTGTCCACCGTCTTCCGCTTCAAAACTGATTTCACCAATTTCCTTCTCGTTCATCTGATGACCTCCTCTTTCTCATTCTTGACTTTTTCCTCTGACCTTGCCGGAGCCTCCCTCTCCGGAACCTTCACCCTGTTCTCTGGTTTTCTGCTATTAATGGTTCTGTCTGTATCGTGATCAGAAATGTTCTCCTTCGACATTTCCATCAGCTGGCGGTCAATTCCGGCAAGGAGACGCTCCCTGCTCTTGAGCGTCCGGATCTGCTCCAGGCATCTTGACTTCTGAGCTTCAAGATCTGCCTCATAAGCCATTGCCCGCTCGATTGGCATTGTCCTTTCGATTTCCTTCTCCAGCTGCAGAAGCTCGGTTTCCTCTTCCGGATTCCGACCCGCCTTTTTCTTCAGTTCCTTCCACCTTCGGACATTCCTGCTGATGCCGCTTCTGTAAATCCTGGTCCTGACAGATGAGAGTTCCGACTGGACGGCTTTCCGCTCAATTCCAGACGCCTCCCATTTCTGCCGTAGCTCCTCCTCCGAACGGATATCTTCCCGGATCAGAAACTGCAGATTATCGGACAGTTCCTCCAGCTGCAGCACAGTGGACCTGCTTCCCCTCCGGGCCATTGATCCCGGTCTTCTGATCAGGCAGGTGTTTCTCCAGCTTCGGTAAAAACTTCTCTGGAAGGGAGTCATCTTCCATTTTCCGGATCTGCCCTTCTTAAGAAAAAGGAGACGACGGATCGTCTCCATATCTCCATATCTTCGATAGTCTTCCGGGTCGACCGGGTGGCTCCGCACGAATTCGATCCGCTCCTGGATCTCCTCTTTCGAATATCCTCTGCCGAGTCTGAGGGTTCGTACCGCTCGCTCCCTTCCCTCCGGTTTCAGGGACAGATACTTTCCATCCCGGACGGTGTAGCCCAGAGATTCCAGATATTCCAGAAACGACCCATACGAAGGGCTTCGCATGATTGCCTCGTCAATATCGTCCCTCATGAGATCGAACCAGTTGTGGATGTAAGGGTGCTCTGCCTGCTGTTTTCCCGTTTCCCAGTTATCCCGCGTATCCGGACCACCCTGCTTCTCTTTCCGTCTTTCTCTTCTCCGGGTCCACTCGCCATGGTCGACTGATGTTCTCGCCTCACCATATTCAAGCGACGGCAGCCCGTACTTCTGGCAGACCCGGTCGGAGATCGGCTGGATCCGTTTCTCCCAGTCTCCCTTCGGCGAATGGTACTTGACCCCGTCATCGACCGCGACCGTGTCAAAGACGATGTGCACGTGCATGTGGTCTTTGTCCGTATGGACCGCATAGGTGAAGTAATACCTGCCACCCAGAAGTTCCTGAGTAAAGTCCTCCGCGACCAAGGCAGCCGTTTTGGCGTCAACCTTGCAGTCCGGCGGAAATGAGATCACATAGTGAAATCCCGCACTTCCTTCGGATTTGTTCCAGTAGTCCTTGTTGCGTTTCATGACCGCATAGGCATGGTCCGGACTGGTTCCCGCATTTCCCCCGATTAGAGCCGCCTTGTCCGGATTACAGATATAGCGGAGTGCTGCCTTCAGGCCTCCGGATGGGTCTCCCGACTTTCTCTCCTTAATCCGAAGAAGCTTCGTGACCGCCATACTCGCAAGCCCTCATGATTTCCCGGAAGATCCTGCTGCAGGTCTCCTCCAGCTCCTCCTGCCTCTCCCGAAGATTTCGCATTTCGTAACTGCTGACATATCCGGATGCATTCGCCACGCGGGCGATCTGATTGATGTTCGTGCCGATCTTCGTGATGCTGTAGTCAAGCCGGTGAAGGCTGTCTTTGACCTCAGCCGGAAGCTCGGGCATTTTCGACCCGAAGACCTTGCTTCGGATAAATGCTGCCTGGCTCATCTTCGACTTCCAGGCGGCGTCTTTCAGCATCTCCTGTTCTTTGTCCGTGAGCCTTAAAGTGACCCTGTTGGTCCGACAGCCCTCAGGCTCCGGATAATAAATTCCGAAAATTGTCATGATTTTTTTCCTCCGTATTTTTTTGATTTTTCCGCAGAAAATTCCAGAAAAATAATGAGTGGGTGAGCAAGATACGCCTTTGGC
>DLFD01000081.1 GCA_002482005.1 Lachnospiraceae bacterium UBA7729
ATAGGAAAAGTGATTGAGGCTTTAATATCTTTAATATCTTTAATATCCGCCGTGAGGTCATCACTCTGCAGCAGAATTAAGGATATCAGGATTGACATAGGAGACGGTGATGGAAGCGCCATCCTGATCGGTAAGGGTGATCGCGGTCCAGTCCTCATCCAGTGCCTCATAAGTCCAGTCAGCTGTCTCGCCGTTCTCATCGGTGATGGTCAGGGTTCCCTCTCCGTCATCCTCGAAGGTTCCGGCAACCGTGTTCTCACCGCCGTCCGGAGTCCTGACATCGAGAGCGATCGCGGAATTGTCGAAATCAAAACCGACAGTCCACTGATTGCCTGATTCATCGAGGCCGGCGTAGTATGCCATGTTCTCGTCCTGAGAGGTTATTGCCTGATCGACCGGGGAAAGGATGACTTCGCTTCCGGTTTCCTCATAGCTCATTTTCACGTCATCTTCGCTGCCTTCCACACTTTCCATACCGAAGACATAGTCATTGCCGTCCTCCTCATCCGTGATGGTGAGGGTATCATCGGTAGCGGAAGCGTTCCCGGAGATCGTGGTTCCGTTATCCTCAGAGTAGCTGCCATCCTCAGCCGGTGCAAGCAGATTGACTGAAGCACGGCCAGATGCAACGTCCAATGCGAGCGTCCAGATGATATTCTGGCTGTCAATGCCCTGCATGACGACGATGCTGGAAACCGCCTCAGTTTCGGCAGCACTCTCGGTCTCTTCTGCATATGCGGCGACCGGAGTCATTGCCAGGCAGAATGCTATACCAATTGCCAAAATAGATTTTTTCATTGATGTCCCTCCTTATAGGATGCCTTTGCGGTAACTTTGCTTACTGAATGTGTTTTCCATTTTCGCTCAGACCTGGAGAATAGAGAACTCCCCGAAAGGGGAGTCTGGGCAGAAAGATTCTGAAGCCGGAAGCATATTTACATAAATATGCCTGGATCGGGTGGCATACTGGGAATCAGTAAAAAGGAAAGAAAACGAGGATAGGAAGGAGCTGGGGATATGGGGAAGATCTATTTCACACTCACAGGCACGAAGTATTACTACGGCAAAGAATTCTTGAAACCCGGAATGACCGTGCAGCTGGTCAAGGAACCTGATAACGGGTACGACAAGGAAGCCATCGTTGTCAGACTTCACGGACTTGGAGATATCGGACATGTGGCGAACAGCACCCATACAGTTCTGGGAGACAGCATGAGCGCCGGGAGGCTTTACGACAAGATCGGGGATACTGCAGAAGGAAAGGTTCTGTACGTGATGCCGCAGGGGGTCCTGTGCAAAGTTAAGAAGAAATCATTATGGAAGGAAGAATCGCGGCGAGGGTGACCCTGCTCCACAGACAGATCATCAATGAACCCGGCTGGGTGCCATGATCCGCAGGAGATCTGGGAGAACCCGGTCAGCTTTATAAAAACTATCAGCTTTTCCCTCATGCATGGCAAGAAATGGAATAAAAAAGCGAATTAGCATATAGCCCTATGGTGCTTTCTGTGTCATGATTAAAACAATAAGGCAGAAAAGATCCCGCACACAGAAAGCAGCAAGAAGCTTCCCGTCAGCTGCTTAACCACGTGGACGGGGCATCAACGGTCGGGGAACTTCTGGCAGATACCCGCACAGCGCCTATGCTGCAGCAGATGATGGAAGCAATGGCTCCGGCAAAGCAGGAAGATCAGAAGAATGGGGAACAGCAGAAGCAGGAAGATCACTGAAGGAATCATAAAAGCCTGCAGCGCAATGAAAAGACAGTAATCCCGCAAAGAATAGGAGAGTTATGAGACAGTACGAGATGTATGAGATCGTCCTTAAGGGCAGTGCACCTGAGGGCAGCGAAGCGAGCGTCGATGTATCTGCGGTGATCAGCCATAACGGTCAGAAGAAACAGGTAAGGGGCTTTTATGCAGGAAACGGAGTCTACAAGATCCGTTTTCTGCCTGAGGAGTCCGGGCTTTACAGCTGGAAAGTGACCGGCCGGCTTTCTGCAGAGGGCAGCGCAGAGGCAGAGCCGGCAGCAGAGGGAGAGCACGGAATCGTAAGAGCAAGCGGCGAACATTATGCCTATGAGGATGGGACCTGGTTTTATCCTTTCGGAACTACAGTATATGCTCTGGCCCACCAGACCGATGAGCTGATGGACCAGACCATCGATACCATCGCCCATTCTCCCTTCAATAAGGTCAGAATGTGCGTCTTCCCCAAGCACTATAACTACAATCACAATGAACCGGCGTATTACGCTTTCAGGTCAGAGAAACCTGAGGAGGAAGAGTCTGCCGGTGAAGCGGCAAAGAAGTATGGCGTCTGGAATCCGGACCATCCGGACTTCCGCTTCTGGGATGCTTTCGAGGACAAGATCTTCCGTCTGGGCAGACTGGGCGTTCAGGTTGACCTGATCCTCTTCCATCCATATGACCGCTGGGGCTTTGCATCCATGTCCATGGAGAAGAACCTGACTTATCTGGATTATCTGCTCCGCCGCTTTGCCGCGATCCCGAATCTCTGGTGGAGCATGTCCAACGAGTATGACCTGACTCCGGCAAAGAGCCTGGACGACTGGCATACACTGGAAGAGTATGTGGCCGCCAATGATCCTTACCGCCATCTCATATCAAGCCATAACTGCTTCCACTTCTACGATGCTTCCAGACCGGCCATCACCCACGATTCCCTCCAGGTGAAGGTGGTCAACATGGTTGCGTCCGAGCGGGCCAGGCTGCATAAGCCGGTCATGATCGATGAATGCTGCTATGAAGGCAATCTGGCAGAATACTGGGGCAGCATCTCCGGCAAGGAGATGACCTCAAGATTCTGGCAGGCAGTCACCACCGGAGGCTACTGCACACACGGCGAAACCTTTCTGGACAAGGATGCGGATGAGGACAGCGCAATTGTCTGGTGGGCGAAGGGCGGCAGGCTGACCGGGGAAAGTCCGAAGCGCATAGCCTGGCTCCGCCGGCTGGTCGAAAGCTTCAAAGCTCCGATCGACCCGGTTGTTTCCAAGTGGGACGTGCTCAAGGCTGCTCCTGCCGAGAAGCTTCAGACCCTCGCCGCACAGATGCCGGAAAGCACGGCAATTATGCTGAGAGCAATGTCCTGCATGACAGAGGCAGAAAAAGTCCTCATGAATGCAGGCGAGTTCGGCTATGAAGGCCATGTAGATGACCGGATCTTCCTCTGGTACCTGAACCGTCAGACCTTTGGCCGTTTCCAGATTGAGCTGCCGGAAGACGGCAGGTACAAGGTCGAAGTGCTTGATACCTGGAACATGACCCGTGAGACCGTGGCTGAGGATGTCTCCGGAAACTACAAGGTAACCCTTCCGGGCAGGGAGTACATGGCGATACTCGCGACCAGGATGGACCACCTGACTTCTACCCGGTGACTTCCATATTTGACGGTGACTTCCATACTTGAGACCTCGCTTCCATCTACCTAAGTCAGATGGAAGCGAGATTTCCCTTGAAAAGAAGCAGTCGGAAGACATCTGGAAGGTTCGCGGGGCCCTTGTCAAGTCGGCGGAAGCCGTATCCGAACAGGAACCGCTCGATATCGTCGTTCCGATAAGCGAGACGGCCCGCTTCGTGAAATTTGTCAATGAGCTCTCGGAGAAATGTGGCATGCGGATGATCAGCTTCGGCCACGCCGGCGACGGGAATGTCCAGCTCTGCGTCGTCAGGGGGAACCGCAGCGCTGAGGCCTGGAATACGGAGCTTGACCGTAATCTGACAGAACTTTACGACGGAGTCTGCCGCATGCATGGGCTTATATCCGCTGACCGAAGAAAGACCGCCGGCAAAGATTCCCTGATATTGGGTCTGTGAGCGGCCGGATGCCCGGATCTGCACAGGAAAATCCTGTTGACTCTTGTATAGTACAAGGGTTTATCCTCACAGGTAACAGGTACAGAGAGGTATCGGAAACAGTAGTTTCCGGTGCCTCTTTCTTTTATCCGGGAGGCTTATGTATACCAAAACGGAGGAAAGGAGCAGGTCATGGGGCGGATCCAGAATCATCCGATACTCGGAGAGACACCGGAAGGGAAGACCGTTCACTTTACATTCGATGGAAAGGATATGACGGGGGTCGAGGATGAGCCAATCGCGGCGGCACTCCATGCGGCAGGTGTGATGGTCCACAGATACACGTCGGGCCGCCATGAACCGCGTGGAATATTCTGTGCGATCGGACGATGCACGGACTGCGTCATGATCGTGAACGGCATTCCGAATGTGCGCACCTGCATCACGCCTCTTGAGGACGGCATGAAGATCCAGACTCAGTATGGCGTATCAGCCAGGGAGGATTTCTCATGAAAATGACAAGATATGACCTGATCGTCATCGGGGCAGGACCAGCAGGACTTTCTGCAGCTATCGTTGCGGCGAAGGCGGGCATAAAACCTGTCGTATATGATGAGAACGCGCGTCCGGGCGGGCAGCTGTTCAAACAGATCCACAAGTTCTTTGGCTCTAAGGAGCATATGGCAAAGGTACGAGGCTTTCGCATCGGGGAGCAGCTCCTTGCGGAAGCGGAAGCTGCAGGGGTGAAAGTTGTCCTCAATGCTACCGTGATCGGGCTTTTTCCGGAGAAGGAGGTCCTGGTCCGGATCGGGGACGAAGTTAGCCATGTGAAAGGTGACGCCATCCTGATCGCAACAGGCGCATCTGAGAATATGGTCAGTTTCCGGGGCTGGACGCTTCCAGGCGTCATGGGCGCCGGAGCAGCTCAGACACTCATGAACCTGCATCATGTAAAGCCGGGAGAAAATGTCCTGATGCTTGGTACCGGGAACGTGGGACTTGTCGTCTCCTATCAGCTGCTGCAGGCGGGCTGTCAGGTCAAAGCAGTCGTGGACGCGGCACCGAGGATCGGCGGCTACGGAGTCCATGCCTCAAAGCTCGCGCGTACAGGAGTCCCATTCTATCTGTCACACACGATCAAGGAGGCGGAAGGGACGGATCATGTGACCGGCGTGACGATCGCAGAGGTGGATGAACATTTTCAATTCATAAAAGGGACGGAGAAACATATTGAGGTGGACACGATCTGCGTGGCAGTCGGTCTGTCACCGATGACGCAGCTGCTGAAGATGTCAGGCTGCGAGATGAAAGACACGAGGGGAGGGTATCTTCCGGTCTGTGATGCATACGGACAGACCTCCATTCCGGGGATCTTTGCCGCCGGGGACGTATCCGGGATCGAGGAGGCCTCTTCCGCGATGATCGAGGGCAGAATGGCCGGATACGCCATAGCAGAGTATCTGGGCTTTATCAGCTCCAGGGAGCGTGCGTCGGAAGAGGAAGTCCAGAAAGCATCACTTGACGCCCTGAGGCAGGGCATGTTCGCTCCGGAAAACCGCGGGAAAAAGATCGAAACGACAGAAGAGGGGATCCGGATATCGGAAAACCTTCTGACACATGGCTTTGTCGCGGATGATGAGATCAGCCGGTTCCCCGGAGTCACCAGAAAAACCGGGATCCATCCGGTCATGGAATGCACGCAGAACATCCCATGTAACCCCTGCCAGGACGCCTGCTCAAAGGGCTGCATTGCCATAGGGGAAAACATCACTGCACTTCCGTCTGTTATATCCGGGAAGGAATGCATTGGCTGCGGGATGTGCGTCGCCTCCTGTTCCGGTCAGGCCATCTTCCTGGAGGAGGAAGATGTGGCGGATGGTATGGGGGAGGTGACGATCCCCTACGAATTCCTCCCGCTGCCAGCCGAGGGTGATACAGGATACGGCCTTGGCCGTGACGGAAGGATCGTCTGCAGCGCATCTGTCAGCAGGGTCCGGACCCTGAAGGCATATGACCATACTGCCCTGGTAACGCTGCGGGTCCCGATGGAACACCTGCACGAGACCAGGTTCTACAGGGCGCAGTGAGAAGACAGAATGGATGGAGGAGAGCACATGCTGGATATTCAGGAAAAGATGAAAGAGATCGGGCCGTATGTGCCGGCGGAGGACGATGACATCCTCGTGTGCAGATGCGAGGAAGTGACGAAGGGAGAGATAAGGAAGGCAGTTCATGATGGAATGACCACGATCGAGGAACTGAGACGTTTCACGAGATGCGGAATGGGGCTCTGTCAGGGCCAGACCTGCGGCAGGCTCGTGAAGAGCATCGTAGCCAGGGAACTTCATGTGCGGCCGGATGAAGTAGAGCCGGCGACGTCCAGAACACCGATGAGACCTATTGAGATGAAAGTCGCAGGAAGAGACGGAGGGTATGCGGGATGAACCATACAGCAGATGTCATCATCATCGGCGGCGGGATCGCTGGCTGCTCCACCGCCTATTATCTGGCAAGGTCAGGTGTCACGAATGTGATCGTCCTGGAAGGATCCGACAGTATAGGACACGGCGGCTCAAGCAGGAATGGAGGCGGCGTGCGCCAGTCAGGCAGAGATGTCAGGGAGCTTCCAATCGTCATGTACGGCATCAGGAACCTCTGGCCTTATCTGTCGGAAGAACTTGGCGTAGATACAGAATACACGCAGAAGGGAAATCTTCGACTCGGAAAGACCCAGGCACACTATGAAAAGCTGAAGAAACTGGCAGATAACTGCAGGGCGTCCGGGCTGGATGTGCGCATGGTCGACGGGAAGGAGGTCAGAGAGATCTGTCCCTGTCTGTCACAGGAGATCACCTGCGCCAGCTGGTGCCCGACAGACGGCCATGCCAATCCTCTTGTGACGACTCTGGGCTTCTACCGGAAGGCACTTGAGATGGGCGTGCGCTTCTTCACCGGCGCGAAAGTGAAAGGGCTGCGCAAGATCAGAGGAAAGCTCCGGGAGGTCATCCTTGAGGACGGAACGGTCTTCGAGACGGATACAGTGGTCCTGTCGGCAGGCTACGCCAGCCGCTATATCATGCGGACAGTCGGACTGGAGGTCCCGATGATCAGCCATCTGGAGCAGGTATTCGTGACGGAGAGAGAACCGAAGATGTTCGACATTATGCTGGGGACTGCCGATGCCGACTTCTACGGACATCAGGCGTCAAACGGAACGTTCGTGTGGGGATCTGACTCAGGGCTGGAGATCGGTCTTGACCAGTCGCTGGACAATGTCCAGACCTACGATCTGTCGCTGGGAGCGACCTGCAGGGCAGTGGAAGGATACATACCGCTGCTGGCAGATGCGAAGATCGTCCGCTTCTGGGGAGGATGGCTGGACATGACAGCCGACGGGACCTATATCATGGGCCCGGCGGAGGAAGTCCCGGGACTTCTGCTTGCCTGCGGCTTCAACGGCCACGGGTTCGGGACGGGACCGGCAGTCGGGTACATCATGGCAAAGCTTGCCATGGGAGAAGAACCGCCGGTAGACATCAGGCCGCTTCGCTACGACCGGTTCATGTCCAACAAATGATAAGAAGGAGGATTCTATGAGACCATTTACCTACTGTGTACCGACCGATATTCGTTTTGGACAGGGGACTGTCAGCTGCCTTGGGGAAGCACTTGGCAAATATGGCAGGAAGGTGCTTCTTGTTTACGGAGGCGGGAGTATTAAGAAAACCGGACTTTACGATAAGGTCATGGAGCAGCTGAAAGGCTATGAAGTGACAGAACTTCCGGGCATCGAACCGAACCCGAAGATCGGCAGCGTCCGGGAAGGAGCAAGAATCTGCAAAGAGAAGGGAATCGAGGTCGTCCTGGCGGTCGGCGGCGGGTCAACGGTGGACGCTTCCAAGGCGATCGCAGGCGGTGCATGCTATGACGGCGATCCGTGGGATCTTGTCCTTGACAGTTCAAAGGTGAAGGCGGCGCTACCCATTGCGGATGTGCTGACCATGAGCGCTACCGGTTCGGAAATGAATCCCGGCGGAGTCATATCCAATCCGGAGACCAAAGAGAAGCTTGAGGTCAACAATCCTCACCTTTACCCGTCTCTCTCCATTCTCGACCCGACGATCCTCTATACAGTCCCGCCGAAGCAGACAGCAGCAGGAACGGCGGATATCATCAGCCACGTGTGCGAGCAGTATTTTCAGCCATATGACGGGGCATATATCATGGACCGCCTCTGCGAGGGCGTTCTTCAGACCGCTTTCAAATACGGCCCGGCCGCACTGAAAAAGCCGGACGACTACGAAGCACGGAGCAACCTGATGTGGGCAGCGACCATCGGCCTGAACGACCTGCTTTCGAGAGGCAAGGGCGGCGAATGGTCCGTACATCCGATCGAGCATGTCCTGTCCGCCTACTATGACATCACGCACGGCGTCGGCCTCGCGATCCTGACGCCTTCCTGGATGAGACATGTCCTGTCCGAAAAGACAGAGGCCCGCTTCGCCATGTACGCGAAGAACGTTTTCGGCATCGACACCGGTGATACCCGGAAAGACGCGGAGGCGGGAATAGACAGAACAGAGGAGTTCTTTGTGTCCATGGGACTCCCGAAAACGCTCCACGAGGTGGGGATAGGGCCGGAGAAGTTTGAGGAGATGGCGAAGGAAGCCGTCCGGACCAGCCGCATCTCCTGGGACGCATATGTTCACCTGAGCCCGGAAGATGTACTGGAGATATTCAGGATGTGTGAATGAACTCCGAGGGCCTTTCAGCCTCTGACTTTTGCCTGAAGCTCTGTGACGTATTCATCTGTGTCCGCGGTCTCAAAGCGGTCGATATGACAGAATTCGAGGACATCGCCCTCCCGCTGCAGGCGGTTTTCCTTCATATAGTCAAGTAGAAGGGTCAGACACTTCCTCATCTGCCGGTAGGGACCGCGGAAGGTAATGCTGCACCAGCGGCCCTCCGGAAGGGAGAAGTTGCAGGGATAGCGCAGGTAGGGGGAATAGAAGAAGGCGCTCTTTGAGCGGTACTCGCCGTTGGGGCTGGGCTCCCGGTCCAGATCGAGCGTATAGCAGTCACAGGCGCCGATCGTTGAAGTTTTTCCCGGCATGTCCGCTGTGAATCTGGCAAGCTGGTAATTCACCATCTCATCCGGCATGTACTGGTCCGTGATCCGCATGCACTGGCGGGCGGGGAGTGTGATCTCATGCACATTTCCGTCTGCGTTCATGGTCTGAGACTCCCTGATCGAACGGATGCGGGCGGCTATACTCTGCTTTCTTATGGTCAGAGCCTGGATCTGCCTGTCGATGATACCGGACTCCTGGCCGAGCATGGACAGGACATGCTCGAGCCTTCTGTCCTTCTCAAAAGCAAGGATCTCCTCCGTACTGAAGCCGAGGTCCAGAAGCTCACGGATCGTATTCATGCTTCTCACATCGTCGATCGTGTAGAGCCGGTAATTGTTTTCCCCGTCGCGTACAGGATGGAGCAGCCCTACTTTTTCATAGTAGCGGATGGAATCCACTCCTACATGGAACAGAGAAGACAGATCCCCGATCCGAAAGCAATGCGGCATATTTTTTGCAGTCTTCATATTTTCTCCTTTCTGGCAAATTTCATAAAAATTTTCGAATCAATTGTTCAAACATGATAATTATCAAGGATTTTACATTAAATTATCGGAAAAAATACATAAAGAGTCCTTGACTCTTGTATTATACCAGACATTAAGATAAGGGCAATCAGAACAGGAGAATGTTTCCTGGCTGATGACAGAACAGTTGCGGATAAGAAGAGGTCAAAGACGACAGCAGTCTTTGGCCTCTTCCTGTTTCTGCAGAGGAAAAAGACATTGACGTAGAAAGAGGAGGATCCGGTATGAAGAAAAGACTTGCTGCAATTTGTCTGACAGCGGCAATGGCGCTTGGCCTGTTCGCCCCTGCATCTTTTGCCTCGGATTTTGAGACGGAAAAATCGGACAAGACCACATCTTCCGATGCGGACGAACTGAACATCATCGTCTGGGAAGGATTCTGGTCCGAGGAAATGTTCCAGGATTTCACAGATGAGACCGGTATCAAGATCAACATCAGCTACATAGCCAACACGGATGAGATCATGACGAAGCTGATCGCCGGAGGCGCCTCGTATGACCTGGTAGACCTCGAATCCGGATATGTGCAGCCGTTCATCGAGAATGGTCTTCTGCAGAAAGTCGATCACAGCGTGACGACAAACGAGAAGTACATAGACCCTGTTTTCTACAAAGGTGCCCCGGGTGATGAAGATATGGAATACATCGTCCCGGACCTCGGTTCCCTGTTCACAACGGTCGTCTATAACACGGAAACATGTCCGATCGAGATCAAGTCTCTGAAAGACCTGGCTGATCCGGCTCTGAAGGACCAGGTAGCCCTGGTCGATTCCACGATCTCCCTGTACGGGGGAGCACTGAGGGCACTCGGCTATCCGGCGGACTCCGTAGATCCTGACCAGATGCAGGAGGCTCAGGACCTTCTGCTTCAGATCAAGCCGAACGTGAAAGCATTCGTCGGAGAATCTGCGGTTCCGCAGCTGGAAAGCGGAGAGGTGTCCGTTGCCTACTGCTGGGATTACACAACGCTGTGCGCGGACTCCAAAGACAACTGGGACAAATTCGACTTCGTCAACCTGGAAGGCGGCTGCGAGGACGCACCGCAGTTCTGGACGATCCCGGCATCCTCGGAACATCCGGATGCGGCGATGCAGCTGATCAACTTCATTCTCCGGCCGGAAGAACTGGCCAAGTGCTATCTCGAATATGGCCAGGTCCCGCTGGAGACAAAAGAAGCTCTTGATCCATATCTGCCCGAATCCTACTGGGACAACCCGTCCATCGAAGGAATGAAGACTCTGGCGGCGGATTCCTGGAGGGCTCCGGTCTCTACAGAGCAGATCGATCTTATGGACCAGTTCTACACGGAACTTAAGAGCTGAGTGTTTTTTCTGACAGAAGAGTGAGGGGTGCATGACAGCCGCGGCTTGTCAGATCCTCCGGCCTTTCGCCGGAGACTGAGAAGCCGCGGCGTACCCATTCGGGAGGTAAGATCAGACATGAAGAAGATCGAAATCATTACCCGGCCGGAGAAGCTGTCCGGCATCAAGAGCATTCTGCTGGGACATGCCTGTGAGGGGATGACCGTCATGTCCGTAATGGGCTGCGGAAAGGAGAGAGGATACATCTCGGAGATGCATTTTACCTCTGACGATATCAACCTTCTTCCGAAGATCATGGTCTTTACCGTCGTGGAGGATGACAAATGTGAGGATATCCTGGCAGATATCAGCTCCGTCATCAGTACAGGAAAGACAGGCGACGGCAAGGTGTTCGTCATAGACATCGCTGAGGCGATGCGTGTAAGAACAAATGAACGCGGTGTGGATGCCCTGAGATAAGGGGAGCAAGCCGGATAAGGAGAGAAGCTATGGCGCTGCCAATCGTACAGATGGTGAATGTGGAGAAATGGTACGGGAACAACCATGTCGTGAAAAACTGCAATCTGAGCATTGAGGCGGGAGAGTTTCTTACATTGCTTGGACCGTCCGGCTGCGGAAAGACGACGACACTCCGTATGATATCCGGTTTCGAGCTGCCTTCCTCCGGAGTCGTCAAGTTCATGAACGAAAACGTGGAGAAGAAGGAACCGTATGAACGTGATGTAAACACGGTATTCCAGAATTACGCACTTTTTCCAAACATGAATGTCGCGCAGAACATTGGTTATGGACTGAAAGTCAAAAAAGTCCCGAAGGAAGAGATAGCAAGACGTGTGGATGACATGCTGAAGCTGGTACAGCTGGAAGGGTTTGAGAAACGCAGGATCAATCAGATGTCCGGCGGGCAGAAGCAGCGTGTCGCCATAGCCAGGGCGCTCATAAATCAGCCGAAAGTTCTTCTTCTTGATGAACCGCTGGGCGCGCTCGATATGAAGCTGAGAAAGCAGATGCAGATCGAACTGAAGCGTCTTCAGAGGAAACTCGGCATCACTTTTGTCTACGTGACACATGACCAGGAGGAAGCCCTCACGATGAGCGACCGAATCGCTGTCATGAGCGAGGGAGTCATCGATCAGATCGGCACGCCTAAGGAGATCTATCTGCATCCGAAGACCCGCTTTGTCGCCGGTTTCATCGGCGAGTCCAATCTGTACGACGGCATCGTGAGAGAGATCGAAGGAGACGAGATGGTGATCGGCACGGAGGTCGGTGTATTCCCGGCTTTGAAAAAACAGCTGACCGGAGGAACGGTCAAGGTCAATGATCCGGTGACCGTCTGTATCCGTCCGGAAAAGATGAAAGCCGGGATCACGGAGCCGGAGGGATTTTATTTCCACGCTGTCATGAAGGAAAAGATCTTTGTGGGCAATCTCACGAAGATGATTGCGGTCATGAACAATGGCAATGAGATCAGGATCAATCGGATCGACGAAAAAGATCTTCCGGAACCTGGACAGGAGTTCTTTTTGTCCTGGGACACAGAGGATGCGGTCGTGATCCCGTCCAGGAGCCCGATCGCCCTTGACACGGCGGACAGCATCGAAGCCGCTGCCGCGGCAGAGCAGCCGGAAGAGACATGAGCCGGTGAAGAGGTCCATCCGGAAGGCTTTGGAAAACAAGGAAAAAAGAGAACAGGAGGGGAGGAAAATGCCGGAAAAGACAAAAACGGATAACCTGGAAAAGAGCACAAAGAGAAGGAGGCATAAGCGTGAACAGTCCGTTCGTGCCACTATATCTAATGTGATCATGTGCGGACCGATCACTGTCTGGTCAGTCCTGTTCATCCTGGTTCCGGTAGGCTTTCTGGTATTCATGAGCTTCATGACGAAGGGGCCGCTTGGCAGGATCGTGTACAAGTTCACGCTGGACAACTATAAGGAGATGACGAAACCCGTCTATTTCAGTGTCGTGAGCGAGTCCCTGGTCATTGCCTTCTGGACGACTCTGATCACTGTTCTCATGGGTTATCCCATGGGTGTGGCCATGGCGAAGATGAAGAAGAAAACGAGCGGACTTGTAACGATCGCCCTGATGCTCCCTCTCTGGGTCAGCGGACTGGTCATCCTCTACAGTTTCGTCATCATGCTGAATACATCCGGAACGATCAACTCTTTTCTGCTGAGGATCGGGCTGCTCTCAAAACCTCTTCAGCTCCTTTACAACAGGTTCGCGGTCATAATCGGTATGGTCTACATGTTCCTGCCGTTCGCGGTCCTGCCTATGTATTCGTCCATCGAGAAACTTGATCCGGCGCTGATCGAGGCGTCAAAGGACCTGGGAGCAAAACCCGTGACGACCTTCTTCCGGGTACAGCTTCCCCTGACTAGCCCGGGAATCTTCGCCGCTGTGATCCTGACCTTCATCCCATGCATCGGATATTACATGGTGTCTGACATGCTGGGCGGCGGGCAGTCCATGCTCGTCGGCAACCTGATCTTCCGTCAGTTTACCATATCCAGGAACTGGCCCTTCGGAGCGGCCCTGTCCGTCGTTCTTGCGGTGATCATCCTGGTCATGGTGAAGATCTACACGAAACTTGGCGGAAGTCTGGATGACCTTGCAGCGTAAAGGAGGCAGCATATGAAAGAGAAAAAGCCTGAGGAAAAGGTCAGAGGGCGCGGTCTGAGAATCGTCTCGCGGATCTACCTTGCGGTGGTCCTGATCCTGCTGTATGCGCCGGTCGCCGTCATGATCAAGTATTCATTCAATAAAAGCCGGGCAAATGTTACCTGGCAGAGTTTCACGACGAAGTGGTATGTGAAGCTGTTTTCGGACGGTGAACTCTGGCATGTCTTCCTGACAACGCTGCTGGTTTCCGTCATTGCCACTCTTCTGGGAACGGTGATCGGGACCATGGGAGCGGTCGGAATGCGGAAGGCCCGCTTCCCGGGGTCAAAGCTGATCACGAATTCCATATACTTTCCGATCGTCATTCCGGAGATCGTACTTGCGGTCGCACTGCTGCTCCTGTTCAATCTGCAGGGGATATCTCTGGGGCTTCCGACGATCATCATCGGCAATACGACGCTGGTGCTGCCCTATGTCTATATCACCGTGAAAGCGAGACTGGTGGGCATGGATCCCTCCATTGAGGAGGCATCTCTCGACCTCGGAGCGGACAGGCTGTATACATTTCTTCATATCACGATGCCGGCCATCTGGCCCGGTGTTATGGCAGGGGCGTTTATGAGCTTCTCGCTGGTGCTGGATGAGCTGATCATGACGAGTTTCCTGGCGGATGCCGCGACCGTGACGCTGCCTATCAAGGTATTCTCTATGCTGAAGAAGGGCATCAACCCGGAGATCAATGCACTGACAACGATCATTCTGCTCGCCGCTTTTCTCATGGTGGTCGTCTATCTTGCGGCTGACGAGATGCGGAACAGGCGGCTGAAAAAGATGGATGCGGAGCAGGTGAGACTGAACGAGACAGACTGATGAAACGTATATGTGGGATTGTCACCGGCACCGGCAGGGGGGCTGTGTATGGGACTGGGGGGATAGAATGTGTGAAAGCAGCAGATCGATCCGTTTTCTGTATCTGGATGAGGAAGATATGCTGAAGGCAGGCGTGCTTGACGCCGGGAGATGCGTAGATACGACAGAGGAGGTCTTCAGCCTTCTCGGCAAAGGAGATGTCCTGATGGGCGGAAGAGACCACCGGCAGCACGGGATCCAGCTCATATTTCCGCAGAAGAGCGACATCCCCGGATTCCCACTAGAGGATTCCGCCGACCGCAGGTTCATGTCCATGCCGGCGTACCTGGGCGGACGCTTCCATGTGGCCGGTGAGAAATATTACGGTTCCAACGCCAGAAACAATGCCAGAGGACTCCCAAGGTCCATTCTGATGTTCACGCTGAGCGATGTGGAGACCGGGCAGCCGCTTTCCTATATGTCTGCAAATCTGCTGAGTGCCATGAGGACCGGCGCCGTTCCGGCGGTCGCTGCCAGATACTGTGCAAAGAAGGATGTGAGAAGTCTTTCCTTTCTTGGACCAGGGGAGATCAACAAAGCTGTTTTTCTAGCATTTTCAAGTCAGTACAAGAATATCAGGACCGTAAAGATCAAAGGATCTTCCCCAACGTCCAGAAGTGCGGCGGCCATGAAGGAATTCATTCGGAAAAACAGGCCGGACATTCCCGAGATCATCGTCTGTGATACGCTCAGAGAAGCCGTAAGCGGGGTGGACCTGATCAGTGAGGCAGTATCGGCCAGGTACCGTCAGTGGCCTGTCATTGATCCGCAGTGGCTCTCGCCGGGAACAACCCTTGTCACATCCGGCTATATCGAATTCTCGGATCCGGATTTTGTAGCTGACCACTGCAGAAAGGCCGTAGACAGTTATCATATGTATGAGGACTATGTAAAGGTCTATCAGCAGTATGACGAGAAGGGGAACCGGCTTCCGTCAGGCTTTCTCGGCATGGATTTCATCAACATGGTAGGCGATGGCCGTATCAGGAAGTCTTCTGTACCTGAGATCGGGGAGATCGTAAACGGGAATGCCTCCGGCAGACAGAATGACGATGAGATCTGGCTGATCGGAGTCAATGGTATGCCCATCCTGGATATTGGATGGGGATATGAGTGCTATCACCGGGCTGCGGAACGCGGCATTGGGACATGGCTGAAGCTTTGGGACAAGCCTTATATGGCGCTGAACGCCTGACAGATTGTCCCTGCGGGCTTATATGTCATGATGTTGGGGTCAAAAGTACCTTTTGCCCCCAACTGTTGATGCGGATGCGAAAAAACTCATCAGGCAGAGATGCATCCGGCCGGGACCTGAGATATGCTGCAGGAGGAAGGGAGTGGTCAGTATGCCGGAGACGATGCTCAGCGCAGGAATCGATATCGGTACTACCACGACCCAGGTGATCTTCAGCCTTCTTACGCTTGAGATGAGCGGAGGTTTCGGAACGGCCCCCACTGTGAAAGTGACCGGAAGAGATGTCTTCTACAAGGGAGAGCCGCATATTACCCCTCTTGAGAATGATGAGTATATCGATGCGGAAGGGGTAGCAGCTCTGATAAAAGAGGAGTATCAGAAGGCGGGTATGAAGCCGGGGCAGGTGAAGACCGGAGCGGTCATCATCACAGGAGAGACAGCAAAAAAGAGGAATGCCAGACAAGTAGGGGAGGCGGTCTCCAGGGCGGCCGGAGATTTTGTGGTCGCTGCCGCAGGACCTGATTTCGAGAGTTTTCTGGCCGGAAAAGGTGCAGGGGCGGATATTCTCAGCCGGAGGACCGGAAAAAGAGTCCTGAACATCGATATCGGCGGAGGAACCAGCAATTACTGCCTCTTCTCCGATGGAGAGGAAGCAGATACGGGCTGCCTGGATATCGGGGGACGGATGATCCGGATAAGACAGGACGGCAACGTGGCCGCTATCACAGAAAAAGCCCGGAGGGTCCTTGAAAAGTACGGCATCTCTGTCCGCGAGGACACCAGACTTACGAGAAACATGGCGGAAAGGATCGCTGACATCTTTGCCAGGTGCCTTGCGGAAGCGGCCGGCCTTGGCAGGATCAGTCCAGAGACCCGCTATCTGGTCACTGACCACGGGCTTTCCGGGAAGGAAAAACCACAGATCATCACATTCTCAGGAGGGGTTGCCGACTGCATGTCGGACAGCTCAGGCAATCTGCTGAGATACGGGGATCTCGGAGTCCTGCTCGGCCAGGCGGTAGCCAGAAATCCGGCTTTCCGGAAGATGGCGCAGGTTCCGGCTGCGGAGACCGTTCACGCGACCGTGATCGGGGCAGGCAGCTGCAGCATGTCAGTCTCCGGCAGCACGATATTATGCGGAAAGTTACATTTCCCGATGAGAAATGTTCCGGTGTATCCGCTTCCCTACCGTGAGGAAGAAGATCTGAAGCTGCTGCCGGAAAAGCTGTGGGAAGTGACATGCAGGAGCCAGGAGTCGGAAGACGAAGTTTTCGCAGTATTTCTGGAGGGGCCCAGGGCACCTTCTTTCCGTGAGATCGAGAAACTGGCAGACATCCTCACAGAAGGCCTTCCTCTGAAGGAGAAAGTCATACCGATCATCGTGGAGCACGATTTTGCCAAGGCTCTGGGTCAGGCGGTGAGAAGGCGGATGCCGGAAGCGCCGGTCCTCTGCCTGGATGGGATCCGCTGCGGAAGGGGAGACTATGTCGACATAGGACAGCCGGTCGGAGGGGGGATCGCAATCCCGGTTGTGATCAAGGCGCTGGTTTATTCGGCTGATGACGGAATCAGGCAATCCGGCTGCCGGATCATCCCGGAAGGATATAAAGATATATAACGCAGGTGATTTCATGAAACTACATGCCACACTTGGAAGAAAAACCTATACGTTCGGCTCGCTCAGGGAGCTTATGGGAAAAGCAAATGATCTGAAAAGCGGAGACCAGCTGGCAGGTCTTGCTGCTGAGAATATGACAGAGCGGATGGCTGCCAGGGAGGTCCTCGCGGACCTGACCGTGAAGGAGATCACGGAGAATCCGGCAGTCCCTTATGAGAAGGACAGTGTGACCCGGATCATCATGGATGATCTGGATATGGATGCTTATGGAAAGCTGAAAAACCTGACCATAGGGGAACTCAGGGAGTGGCTTCTGGACGACCGGACCAGCGGGGAAGATATGCTGAAGGCAGGCAGCGGCATGACCAGCGAGGTTATTGCGGCGGTCTGCAAGCTGATGGACAACCTGGACCTCATGTACGGGGGAAGCAAGATGCGGATCCTGTCCACCTGCAATACAACCGCAGGAGGGGATCATGTTCTCGCCTGCAGACTTCAGCCCAATCATCCGGTGGATGACCCGATGGGTATCACAGCTTCCATTCTGGAGGGGCTTTCCTATGGGGCGGGAGATGCCATGATCGGCGTCAATCCGGCTATTGATACCGTGGAAAGCACTGTGGCTGTGTGGAACCAGCTGAGGAAGATCAAGGAAACTTTTGAGATCCCGACCCAGACCTGTGTGCTCAGTCATGTGACGACTCAGATGAAAGCCCTGAAGAGCGGTGCGACCGCAGACCTGTGCTTCCAGTCGATCGCAGGTACGGAGGCAGCGCTTGCCTCCTTCGGAGTCACCACAGACATGCTTTCCGAGGCTCAGGCTTTGTTCGGAGACCTGGGCAGCGCAAAGGGACCTGACTTTATGTATTTCGAGACCGGACAGGGAAGCGAACTTTCCTCCGGGACCGACTACCACTGGGACCAGCAGACCATGGAATGCCGCTGCTACGGACTGGCCAGGCACTATCATCCTTTCCTGGTCAATACGGTCGTCGGATTCATGGGCCCGGAATATCTCTATGATTCCCATCAGCTTCTGAGGGCTGGTCTGGAAGATGTATTCTGCGGACATCTGCACGGACTGCCCATGGGCTGTGATGTCTGCTACACTAACCACATGCCGACAGATCAGAATGATGACGAGAATCTGGCGGTTCTTCTGGCTGCGGCTGGCTGCCACTACTTGATGGGGCTTCCCCAGGGGGACGATGTCATGCTCATGTATCAGTCCACCGGTTATCACGACATAGCCGCCCTGAGGATGCTCCTTCATAAAAGACCGGTTCCGGAATTTGAAAAGTGGCTTGAGAAGTACGGGATCCTGGAAGACGGACACTTCGGACCTCATGCCGGCGATCCATCGATCTTTGCGGGGAAGAGGGGCTGAGAAGATGAACGAAAACTTTGAGGTGGATCTGAAACCGGATACCTATAAAGATCCGGAACGGCTGAAAAGCCTGAAGATGGCCACTCCGGCCAGAATCGGGATCGGACACGCAGGACCAAGATACCGGACCAGGGCAATGCTGGACTTCTGGGAAGCCCAGGCCAGGGCAAGCGATGCAGTCAGAAGCGAGGTCCCGGAGGAAGTGGTGAAGAGTCTCGGGGTCTTCGAGGTCAGGACCAGGTGCAGCAGCAAGTACGAGATGCTGACGAGACCGGACTGGGGAAGGCTTTTTGACCAGGAGGCCCTCGATAAGATCAGCAGAAACTGCCGTCATCATGTCGATGTGCAGATCTACTTCGGGGACGGGCTCAGCAGTCCGTCGATCGGAGCCAATATACCTGATTTGTATCCTGCCCTGAAAGCGGAGCTGGAAGCCTCGGGATACACGGTCGGGACTCCTTTCTTCGTCCGCTACTGCCGGGTCAACACGGCAAGGACCATAGGACCGCTTCTGGACGCGAAGCTGACCTGCGTCCTGATCGGTGAGAGGCCGGGCCTGATCACGGATGAGAGCATGTCAGCTTACATGGCGCTGAACGCAAGGCCGGACATGTCGGAGAGTGACTACAAGGTGGTCAGCAATATCAGCAGGGTCGGAATGCCGCCGGTCGAGGCAGCTGCCTATACAGCGGAACTGATGAAGAAGATGCTGTCAGAGACAGAAGGAGCCGGCTGGAGCAAATAAGCGAGATCAGTGACGTGGGTTACACTTCATCCTGTGTTTTCCTGTCTACGTATATCCAGAGCCTCCACATGACCGCTCCCCAGAGAAGGAAGAGTACGATCAGTGCCCACATGGGAACCGGGGACTGATAATGCTGCACGTCAGTCCATTGCTGGAAGTTCGGCATGTCAGCGTAGAAGTAGGCGCCGGCTCCAAAGTCGAGACTGTCTGACAGGCCAAGCCCTCTGGCCATGATGTAGGCGGACATGATCAAAGTCGGAACCAGGATCGCCAGGTTGATGACCATGGTTTGGTGATTTCGGAGAAACTTTTTCATATATGCCAGCTTTCTCAGCCTGTCATCCGGCTGTGGGGTATCAGAAACAGGGGTTACAATGCGATCTTCGGCAGAGGGAAGAACTTTCCTGACAGAGCGATGTATACGACAGCGAAAGTCAGGACGATATTGAACAGCTGTCCGACGATGTAGAGAATGAGAGGCTTTCCGCCGGTCATCTGCTTGCCGATCGTCTTGAAGTTTGTATCGAGACCAATCGATGTAAAGGCAAGGACGAATGCCCAGTTCTTGTACTGGTCGAGAATTCCGTTGATCGCGCTTACGGTTTCCTTGCCAGCCAGCGGCTGGAAGATGAAAGAGGCAATCAGGGAAGCTGCGAAGAAGCCGATGATGAATTTCGGAAGTCTCTTCCAGATCTCGGACGGGCCAACCTTGGAAGTGGAATCCGGATCTTTCTCAACGCGGGTCGCAAAGAAGATCGCGACTGCGAATGCGATGAAGCCGATCAGGATGTTCTGGATCGACTTGACCAGGACAGCGGTGGTCTGGCCGAGGTCGCCGAGCGCGGTCCCTGCAACGGTTACAGCGCCGGTCGAGTCAACGGTTCCGCCGATCAGAGCGCCGCCCATCAGTGCTCCGAGTCCGGTGTGCTTGATGATGAGCGGTTCAGTGACCATCATAATGACCGTAAAGATGATGGAAATGGATACCGCGAGGGACAGATCCTGCTTCTTGGCTTTCGCGGCGGACGCGGTGGCAATCGCCGCGGAAGTTCCGCAGACGGAAGTTGCTGTAGCAATCGTGATGACAAGCGGTTTATCCTTCATCTTCAGGACGTGAACTCCGAAGTACCACATGAAGATGATGACGATCGGAGTGACAAGCCATGCAATCACAAGACCATACAGACCAAAGTTGATGATGTTGGAGAACAGAACGGAGAATCCCATGATGACCAGACCGGTCTTGATATAGTATTCCGTGCGGACTGCCGGCTTCAGCCAGTCAGGAATCCCTACTGTGTTGGAGATGATCAGACCTACGGCAAGTGCCCAGAAGGCCCATTCCAGATAGCGGTTTGCGGTATACTCTGCAGAGATCAGTCTGACAAAAACTGCTACAACGAAGAGAGCGCTGAAGGCTGCCAGAAACTTTCGGGCGCTTCTGCCCTGGGCTTTTTCACCAAGCGTGAAGGCCAGAGCAAGAACAACATAGGTGAGAATCAGTTTGCCCCAGAAAGAAGGAGTCAGCTGGGAAGCAAGAGAAGCATCCGCTCCGGGTCCCCAGGTCGAAAACTTCAGCGGAGCAAAATCGAAACCTTTCGATATGACCGCGATCGCGGCGACTGCGATGAAGATAAAACCGATGATGATCGCCAGATGGTCTTCTGTAAGACCTTTTTTCTTTGAAACCTCCGGCTGCTCTGCCGAAGAAACTGTATTTGCTGAAAACTGTGTATGCGCAGCGGCGACAGTACTCATTCTTATACCTCCTCCTGCTTCTTTACCAGCAGGTCATATGTGCCGTCCTCGTTATCGATCAGTCTGAGGACTTTCTGTCCGTCTTCCTTGAAACTTCTCGGAACGTTCTGACAAGGCTCTCCATCGTTCATGTGGACCCTCAGGACCTGTCCGATATCAAGTTCATCCATGGCAACTTTTGCTTTCACGAATGTGACCGGACAGACGACATCGGTGATATCGACTGTCTCATCTGCTTTAATTTCCTCAGCCATGATATTTTCTCCTCTCCTCATAACGGTACCGATTGCACCGATTTCCATTTCGCTTCAGCGGCCTGCCTGAATTTTCTCTACATCAGCCTCAGTGAAATCATGCCCCTCGCTTTCCACGTAGATGTCGTGCATGATCTTATTGAACTTTTCCTGACCTTCCCGGTCGATGCAGAACTGGAAGCGGTCGCCTTTGTGGGCGTGATCGTCGAAGAACTGGATCGAAGCATCCGCCAGCCTGATCAGGGTCTCATACTTTGAGATGAACGGAACGATCAGATTTCCCCTCCGGATATGGTTTCCGAAAGTCCCGCCGAATGAGACGATGTAACCTGGCTGTGTATCATATGCGTCGACCGGACAGTTCTCCGCGCATCGTCCGCAGTAAGAACACCTGGAGTCGTCGATGGTGATCTTTCCGTCTTTCAGCGTGATCGCGGAAGAGCGGCAGTTCTTGACGCAGAGTCCGCATGCGATGCACTCGTCCTCCTTCCAGGTCACCTTCTCGGCACCTTTGATGCCGAAGTCATTTTCCTCGACTTTCAGACAGTTGTTCCGGCATCCTGTGATCCCGAACTTGAACTTGCCCGGAAGCTCCCGCGCAAAGTACCGTCTGTCGATCTCCTGGGCGAGCGAGTAGGTGTCGATACAGGCATGACCGCAGGTTGCGGAGCCCTGACATGCTGTCGTCGTGCGGACACGCGGACCGCAGACGGACGGAGCAACACCTCCTTTCGCAAGATCTGCCTTGATGGCATCCAGATCGTGGATGTCCATCCATGGGATCTCCAGGGACTGACGGGCAGTCAGATGGACATAGCCCTGTCCGTATTTATGAGCGACATCTGAGATCGTCTTCAGCTGGACATCATCCAGATGTCCGCCTACAACGTGGATGCGGAGCGCGAATTTATCCTTTTGTTTCTGGCGCATCCATCCGCCTTTTTTCAGTACTGCGTAATCAACCTGTGCTGCCATAACGAATCCTTTCCATTACCTGATGATCTCCAGATCCTCTGCGCTGTAGCAGTCGTTCTTCTTGTCCGTGTGAAATGCCTTCAGCACCGGACTGTCTTTATCCTGCAGGGACAGGATCATATAAGTCGCATTGATGTCAAATGAAAGACGGATGTCTTCCTGAGAAGGCCTTGAAGGTGTCTCCGGATGGGAGTGCCAGTTGCCGAGCATCTTCAGTCCGCCTGCCCTCATGTCCTTTACAGCTTTCAGTTGTTCCTGAGGATCCATGGAGAAATGCTCCGGCGAATGGTCCTCATTCGTCAGAAAGTAGACACGCCGTATGTCTCTTTCAATCAGTTTTCCATCTTTGAAAATCTCTGTTCCTGCGATAAGCCCGCATGCTTCATTCGGAAGTTCTCTTTTCGCAAAAGCGATGATCTTTTCATAATCTTCTTCAAAAAGCTTTATCTTCATTCGTTATCTGCTCCAGGATCCTTGCCTTTTGATGCATGCCAGTCGCACGCTGCCTGCTCGTAGTCGATCGGCTTTGTGATGGTGGGATGGGTACCACAGACTGCACAGTCGGGATCTGCCGGCGGAAGCTTGATCTTGTGCCAGTCACCTTTCAGACCATCGAAAGTCAGAAGACTTCCGGTCAGAAGCTGGCCTGCTCCGGTCAGGTATTTGACCGCCTCGAGCGCCTGCATGCAGCCGATGATTCCGGCCATGGCCCCGATGACGCCTGCCTGTTTACAGGTCGGGACTGCATCCTTTGGCGGCGGGCTCTTGAATACACATCTGTAGCAGGGACCTTCGCCCGGGACATAGGTCATCAGCTGACCTTTGAAACGGATGATTCCGGCATGACAGAAGGGTTTCTTCAGCAGGACACACGCATCGTTGATCAGAAACTTGGCCGGGAAATTGTCGGTGCCGTCCAGAATGAAGTCGTAGTCCTTAAAGATATCAAGAACATTGTCTGCCATCAGAAATTCATGGTAGGCATTGACCTTGATATCCGGGTTGATAGCGAGCATGGTCTCCTTCGCCGATTCGACCTTGGGTTTGCCAAGATCGTTCGTTGTGTGGATGACCTGCCTCTGCAGGTTGGAAAGATCTACGACATCTGCATCGATGATACCGATGGTGCCGACGCCTGCTGCTGCCAGATACATGGCTGCCGGGGCGCCAAGTCCGCCTGCACCGACAATGAGGACCTTTCCATTCAGAAGTTTCTTCTGCCCTTTGACTCCAATCTCTTTCAGAATGATGTGCCTGGAGTAGCGCTCCAACTGTTCGTTCGTGAATGGCATCTTTACTGACCTCCACCCATGAAATACAGAAATTCGACGACGTCGCCTTCCTCCAGCTTTCTGGTCTTCAGGTTCTGACTTTTCTCGAATTCTTCATTGATGGAGACGGAGACGTATTCCGGAGTCTCGACCTTCTCCTGCTCGATGAGTTCCCAGACGGTGATTCCGTCCTTTACCTCTTTTTTCTCTCCGCCGACTATGATCTTCATCCTTCCTCCTCCTGCATAAACTCGTACGAAAAGGATTGCAAAATAAAACATACTAATCAGATATGATATATATGTATTTTGATTTAAGCGAATTATAGTCCCACAGAAGTTTACTGTCAACAGAAAAGTGTAAGAAATACAGAATTATTTGCCATGAAACAAGTCTACTCCGCAATGCGCAACTGAGAATCCCGGGCACCTTCCTCGCCTGTCCATCAATATCATGGTCCTGATGATAGCTTCAACGGACAGCATCGAGAGAGCATCGATCGTCCACTGCACGATCGCCATTCTCATCTACTTCCTGATCGCAAACACCATCATCCGCCTGAGTACATCCGAGGATTTCGGAAATGACATTACGGGAGAAGTCCGGACAGGGTGGCCGATGCGAGTGCTTGCCGCAGCAATCAACGCCGTGGCAAGCATTATCTACTGTGCAGACCCGCTGTTCATCCTCAGCGGTTACTGCACAAAATACTGCACAAAATACTGCACCGCAAGCCAGCAGGATAAGCTGAACATATATACCTGGATCGGTGTAATCGGGATGATGGGAGGGGCGTTTGTACACTCCCTGATCAGAGATTATCTGGTGTGTAGAAAGATTGCTGGCAATAGGGCGGAGAAGAAGTCGCTTGGGAGACGACCATCTTTTCGTGGACAAGGGTTATGATTATTGCTTAGCAGAAAAGATTGGCATGATTCATCGAAAATGGATTGAACATGTTTCATTGTGTTATACTAAACTTGTTATTTCAACATGAAATTGTGCAATATGCAATAAAGTGTGCAACCGCATCGCTTGATCCTTAGAACAACAAAGCGTGTGAAGATTCAAAATGTTGAAAGAGAGCATGTATGGAGATATTCAATAATACAACCAAGGTTGTGAAAGATGATCTGATCAATACAATATCCTCCGGCAGCAAAGTCTCTGTTGCGGCGGCTTGCTTTTCTATCTATGCATATCAGGAACTTGCGGAGCAGCTGCAGAGATGTGACGAGTTTCGCTTCCTTTTCACTTCACCGACGTTTATTGCTGAGAAGACGACGAAGGAAAGGCGGGAGTTTTATATTCCAAGGCTCAGACGGGAAAAAAGTCTGTACGGGACAGAATTTGAAGTACGCCTCCGCAATGAACTGAAGCAGAAAGCTGTTGCAAAAGAATGCGCTGACTGGATGAGCAAAAAGGCACATTTCAAGTCTAATACGACCAGAGAAGGCATGAATAATTTCATGCTGGTTGAAGATGGGGATGAAACGTACACCTACATGCCCATGAATGCGTTTACGACTGTTGACCTTGGTTGTGAGCGCGGCAATAATATGACCAATATTGTGACTCGCCTGGAAAATCCGGCAAGCACGGAATTCCTTCGTACGTTCGAAGAAATCTGGAACAATCAGGAAAAGTTGAAGGATGTTACCGATGAAGTGATTGAGATGATCTCCTCCGTGTACCAGGAGAATTCACCGGAGCTCATCTATTTCATGACACTATACAACATATTCAGTGAGTTTCTTGATGATATCTCGGAGGATGTTCTTCCAAATGAAGCTACAGGCTTCCGGGACAGTGTGATCTGGAACAAGTTGTACAACTTTCAGAAAGATGCTGCACTGGCGATTATCAACAAACTGGAACAGTACAACGGCTGTATTCTGGCGGACAGCGTCGGCCTTGGAAAGACCTTTACAGCCCTTGCTGTGATCAAATATTACGAAGGGCGCAATAAGAATGTACTTGTTCTCTGCCCGAAAAAACTGTCGGAAAACTGGATGACATTTCGAGGAAATCTAATCAATAACCCGCTTGCTGAAGACCGGCTTCGGTATGACATTCTGTATCATACTGACCTTTCCAGAGATTCCGGCATGACCGCCATTGGACTCCCAATCGACCGGATCAATTGGGGTAATTACGATCTTGTCGTGATCGATGAATCCCATAATTTCCGCAATGGAAATGGAACAAACAGCCGCGGCGGCGAGAAGGAAAACCGCTACATGCGTTTGATGAACCGCGTGATCCGGCCGGGGGTCAAGACGAAGGTCCTCATGCTTTCAGCGACTCCAGTCAATAACCGCTTCTACGATCTGCGGAATCAGCTGGCTCTTGCCTATGAAGGAAATGCAGACGAGATCAATGAAAAGTTGAACATAAAATCGGATATTGATACAATCTTTCGGCAGGCGCAGAGTGTCTATAACGCCTGGTGCAAGCTCCCGGAAGAGGAGCGAACGACTGATAATCTGCTCAGACGTCTGGATTTTGATTTCTTTGAAGTCCTCGATTCAGTTACGATTGCCCGCTCCCGCAAGCATATCCAGACCTACTACGATACAGCGGACATCGGGACATTTCCGAAGCGGAACAAGCCAATCTCTCTCCGGCCGAAGCTGACAACTTTGGAGAGCGCGATCAATTATGAGGATGTATATAATCTGCTGTCCAGCCTGCACCTGACCATCTATACGCCGACGGAATTTATCCATCCAAGCAAACTCAGCAAATATCTGAGTCAGGATGAAACGGAAAACTTCAAGAAAGGGCGGGAGCACGGGATTCAGCGCCTCATGAGCATCAATTTGCTCAAGAGAATGGAAAGTTCTGTTCACTCATTCCTGCTTACAATCCGGCGGGTATACAATTATATCAATGGAACCGCAAAAATCATCGATGCCTTCATTGCAGGGCAGAATGTCGGCCTTGATGAGATGACAGACCTGTCCGGGTCTGAACAGGATTTCGACGACGACGATCTGAACACAGATTTCTTCAGCGTAGGGAAGGAAGTAAAAATCGACCTTCGGGATATGGATTATATCTCGTGGAAGAGAGACATTGATGAAGATCTGGAAAACCTGCAGCTGCTGATCCTGATGGTGGAAGACATTACTCCGGAATATGACTTCAAACTGAATCAGCTCCTGGATGTCATTCGAAGTAAGGTCAGTAATCCGATCAATCCTGGCAATAAGAAAATTCTCATCTTCACTGCATTTTCGGATACGGCGGAGTATCTGTACGAGAATGTCAGCCTGATGGCGCAGAAAGAGCTTGGATTGAATACGGCATTGATTACTGGGAGCGTGGATGGGAGAACAACCATACCGGGCTTCAAGGCAGATATGAACCATGTGCTGACCTGTTTTTCGCCGCATTCAAAAGAACGGGATCTTCTGTATCCGAAGGAACATCATGAGATCGATATCCTGGTCGCGACAGACTGTATCTCAGAAGGACAGAACCTGCAGGACTGTGATTACTGCATCAATTATGACATTCACTGGAATCCGGTCCGCATCATCCAGCGTTTTGGCCGGATTGATCGAATCGGAAGCAGGAATGTTGTCATTCAGCTGGTAAACTTCTGGCCGGATCTGGACCTGGATGAGTATATCAATCTGAAAGCCCGGGTTGAGACAAGAATGCGGATCTCGGTCATGACGTCCACGGGAGACGATGACCTGATCAATCCGGATGAAAAAGGAGATTTGGAATACCGGAAGGCGCAGCTCAAGCGCCTTCAGGAAGAAGTAGTTGACCTGGAGGATATGTCTTCCGGGATCTCCATCATGGACCTGGGACTGAATGAATTCCGGATGGATCTTCTGGCCTATATGAAGGAGCATCCGGATATTGACCATGTGCCGTTCGGCATCCATGCGGTTGTACATGGTGAGAAGCCTGGCGTTATCTTCGTCCTGAAGAACGTGAATGAGAAGATCAATATTGACCGGCAGAATCGGCTGCATCCATTTTACATGGTTTATGTTGGTATGGATGGAAATGTCATCACCAGCCATCTTCAGCCGAAGGATATGCTGGACGTCATGAGGCATCTGTCGAGAGGAAAATCAGCACCGGACGCGGAGACGTGCCGGAAGTTTAACAGGGCAACGAAGGATGGACGGGACATGGGAAAGATCTCGCATCTGCTGGAAGATGGAATTGCCTCTATCATTGACGCGAAAGATGAGGAAGATATCGATAGTTTCTTCTCTGCCGGAGAAACGACATTCCTCTCCAGCGGGTTTTCAGGACTGGATGACTTCGAACTGATCTGTTTTATGGTGGTGGTATCATGATTCATTTTCCGGAAGCAACGAAAGTGCACAAGCGACTTCCCAAAGAGGCTTTCTATCAGCATCTTCCGATTACGAATGCACTGAAAGACCGGTTTGTCTCTGATGTGGACCGGATCTATGTGGAGTGGAGCCTTACAAAAGACAGCTTGCATCTTGAGAAGGACAGCAGGATCAGCGAAATCCTTGTCCTGTTGATTGAACTGAAGAAGCGTGATTTCGATGCTAAGATCCTGGAAGCGATTGCCAGGCAGAACCCGCATGAGCTGATCTTCCTTCTGAGTTATGAAAATGAACGTCAGCTGGCCGTCTATCACGGGAAGCTGTATCGCTCGCAATGGATGCCGGCGGAGCATGTCAAGCTTTCCGCAAGGGGTTTTTCCGTCGATGAGATCATGGACAGTCTGATCGAGCAGATTGCCCTTGCAAATGAGACTGACGGTGGAGGAAATCTTTCAATTGACGAGCGGCTTGCCCGTCAGGAAAAGATCGAAAAACTCCAGAAACAGATCGAGAAGATTGAGACGGCTGCCTGGAAAGAGCAGCAGCCGAAGAAGAAGTTTGAACTATACAGCCGCACGCAGGAATATCGGAAAAAACTGGAGGAAATCAAACATGGATAAGCTGAAGATGCATACCCCGGACCGGGCAGAGGAAAACTTCCGGAAGCTCGCAGAACTGTTCCCGGATGCGGTAACAGAGACCGTGGATGAAAACGGCCAGGTTACCCGTGCAATTGACAAAGACGTGCTAATGCAGGAGATTTCCGCACAGGTCGTGGAAGGTCCGCAGGAGCGGTACCAGTTTACCTGGCCGGATAAGAAAAAGTCTGTTGTGCTGGCGAATGCGCCGATTGCGAAGACTCTTCGCCTGCAGCCGCAAAAGAGCGTTGGAAGAGATGGAACTCCCGGGGCCATTGACTCGGAGAATATCTATATCGAGGGGGATAATCTGGATGCACTGAAACTTCTGCAGGAGACCTATCTCGGTATGATAAAGGTGATTTATATTGATCCCCCGTATAATACAGGAAACGACATGATATATAACGATACATTCAGAATAAATAGAGAAGATTATCTGGATGATAGCGGTCAGAGGGATGAGGATGGCAATCAGCTTGTTCAGAATACGGAGGGAAATGGGAGATTTCATACGGACTGGCTGAACATGTTATACCCAAGATTGCGCCTGGCAAAAGATGTTTTATCGGATGATGGTTATATATTCATTAGTATCGGCTCAGCTGAACTGGATAACGTGCTGAAGATATGCGATGAAATCTTTGGAAGAAGTAACAGGGCCGGAATATGTTCCCGGCAAATGAAGACTGGCAATAATCAGGGGAAATACTTCACTCAGAACACGGATTACATCGTCGTATATGTGAAAAATGATAACACAGCCATGCCATTGAAAGATGATATGAGTGAAGACCTTATATCCAAAGTGTACAATAAGATTCAGGAAAGCGGTGAGAAAAAGGGTAAGCGGTATCGTACCATGGGCCTTTTTCAGGCATCGCTAAAACATGGAGGATCCACTTACCCCATTGAATGTCCGGATGGCAGTAAATGTATAACACCGTCTGGATTGCCATGGCGCTGGAATGAAAAAACTTTTCTTGAGAATAAGAAAAATGATGAAGTTGTATTTATAGAAACAAACACATCTCCCTTAATCGATGTGGCTACTGGGAAGAAGTCCAAATGGAACATATATACAAAAATATGGTTGGATGACAGGAAAGATGCCGGACAGCTTCCATCTGACTTAATTTTAAAATTTGAAAACAGACATGCTGCAAAGGAACTTGTTAAGCTTGGCATTCCATTTGACTTTCCAAAACCAACAGCGTTGATCAAATATCTGTTTCATTTGGTAACGGACAATGATTATTATGTCCTGGATTTCTTTTCTGGTTCCGCCACCACTGCTGATGCTATGATGCAGCTGAATGCGGAAGATAACGGAAACAGGAAATTCATAATGATTCAGCTTCCGGAAGAAATTGAATCTGGAAGTGATGCAAATAAATCTCAGTTTCATAATATCTGCGACGTGGGTGAAGAGCGCATTCGCCGCGCAGGTAAGAAGCTTATAGCAGAGAATCAGATCGCTGCGCAGAGCCTTGATATAGGCTTCCGTTGTTTCAAGGTGGATAGTACCAATATGAAGGACGTCTACTATAAGGCGTCTGAATATGGGCAGACGAGTATGGATATGTTTATAGACAATATCAAGGAAGACCGGGCTCCAGAGGATCTTCTGTTCCAGGCAATGCTTGATCTAGGCATACTGTTGTCTTCGAAGATTGAGCAGATAGAGATTGCGGGAAAGAAAGTCTTCTCGGTAGCGGGCGGCTATCTGGTTGCCTGCTTTGATAAAGATGTTACGGATGAGACGGTGACAGAGATTGCACAGCGGCATCCATTTTATGCGGTGTTCCGGGACAGTGGCATGGTGAATGACAGTGTCGCCGCAAACTTTGAACAGATCTTCGAGACTTATAGTCCGAATACGATTAGAAAGGTGCTTTAACGATGGATAGGCTAAAGATGCATACTCCCGATCGGGCAGAAGAAAACTTCAGGAAGCTTTCAGATTTGTTCCCGGATGCGGTAACAGAGACTGTGGATGAGAATGGAGTCACTGTACGTGCAATTGATAAAGACGTTCTGATGCAGGAAATCTCCGCACAAGTCGTGGAAGGCACGCAGGAACGGTACCAGTTTACCTGGCCGGATAAGAAAAAATCTGTCGTGCTTGCGAATGCGCCAATCGCGAAGACTCTGCGGCTGCAGCCGCAAAAAAGCGTAGGCAGAGATGGAACACCAGGCTCTATTGATTCGGAAAATATTTATATCGAAGGGGATAATCTTGACGCTTTGAAGTTACTTCAAGAGACCTACTTGGGTAAGGTCAAGATGATCTATATCGATCCTCCTTACAATACCGGCAATGACTTTGTGTACAATGATTCCTTCAAACAGGACGTCTATGAGTATGCAGAGAATAGCGGTCAGACAGATGAGGAAGGCAACCAGCTTGTTCAGAATACTGAGGGTAATGGACGTTTCCATACGGATTGGCTTAATATGATGTACCCAAGGTTAAGATTAGCAAAAGATTTATTGACTGATGATGGAATTATTTTCATCAGCATTGAATAACGAACAGGAAAATCTAAAAAAATGTTGTGACGAGGTTTTTGGTGCAGAGAATCATGTAGAGACAATCATTTGGAAAAACAAATATGGAGCAGGAGCATTTACGGTAGGTTTTATTAGCGTTCATGAATACATTTTTTGCTATAGCAAAAAAAGGCTTGCTAATATTACATCTGAGTTAGATGAAGAAGGACAAAAAATGTATAGTAAACGAGATGAAAAATATCCCAATCGAGGCGGTTATATGACACAGCCGTTAATGACAAATTCGCTAGGTGATAGACCAAATCTCATGTATACAATTGAACATGATGGAGTAACCATTATGCCTAGAAAGCAATGGGTATGGTCTAAAGACAAACTCCAAGCGGCAATCGATAAAGGTGAGGTGGAGTTTTCTCTACAGAAAGATGGCACATACTCTGTTCGTTCTAAATCTTACTTATACGATGAAGAAGGAAATATTAGGCGTGGAAAACCATTATCTATCATGAACGGTCCATTCAATCAGGAAGGAACAAAAGATATACGGGAGTTATTTGATGGTAAAGATGTTTTTGATTTCACAAAGCCAGCAGCACTTAAAAAAAAATTATTTTCATTGCAGGTGAATGACACCATTGATAAAGATTTCATTGTTATGGATTTCTTTTCAGGATCTGCAACTACTGCACAAGCTGTCATGCAATTGAATGCAGAAGACCGCGGCCATCGTAAGTTTATTATGGTTCAGTTACCTGAAACTGCTGCTGAAAATAGTATAGCTAATAAGATGGGGTTTCATAATATCTGCGAAATTGGAGAAGAACGTATTCGTCGCGTTGGGAAGAAGATTAAAAAGGATAGTTCGTTGACTACAGAGGATTTAGATGTCGGATTCCGGGTGTTTAAAGTGGACTCCACGAATATGAAGGAAGTCTATTACAAGCCTTCTGAATATGGGCAGATGAATCTGGATAGTCTCATGAACAATATAAAGGAAGATAGAACACCGGAGGATTTATTAATTCAGGTTATGCTAGATCTAGGTGTGTTGCTTTCTTCTAAGATCGAGGAAAAGACGATTGCAGGAAAGAGTGTGTTTTCTGTAGCGGATGGCTATCTTATTGCCTGCTTTGATAAAGATATCACGGGCGAGACAGTGAAAGGGATTGCTCAGAGACAACCATTCTATGCGGTCTTCCGGGACAGCGGCATGGCAAGCGACAGTGTAGCGGCGAACTTTGAGCAGATCTTTGAGACATACAGTCCGAACACGATAAGGAAGGTGCTGTGAGATGGCAGATATGAAATTCAAATTCACGATACAGCCCTATCAGACGGATGCGGTCGACAGCATTGTCAAGGTTTTTGCAGGGCAGCCGTATCAGGACCGTGTCAGCTATCGCCGCGATACCGGTAGCCAGAAGGTGGAGAGGAATCTTTTTAACTATAAGCTTTCGGATGAGGACCTGTTTATGGGCTTTGCTAATGCTCCGGTTTCGCTGACCGGGTACCAGCTTCTGGAGAATATTCGGAAAGTTCAGGCAGACAACAATATCCGGCAGTCATCAAGCCTTTCAAAGCATCTGGGCTGCTGTTCGCTGGATGTGGAGATGGAAACCGGAACCGGAAAGACTTACGTTTACATCAAGACCATGTTCGAGCTGAACAAGCAGTATGGCTGGAGCAAGTTTATCGTGGTCGTTCCATCGATTGCAATCCGCGAGGGTGTCCGCAAGAGCTTCGAGACCATGCAGGACCACTTCATGGAATATTATGGGAAGAAGGCCCGCTTCTTTGTCTATAACTCTAAGAATCTGACGGACATCGATAACTTCAGCTCCAGCGCAGACCTGTCGGTCATGATTATCAATGTACAGGCGTTCAATGCCCGCGGCAAGGATGCCCGCCGCATTCGCATGGAACTGGATGAATTCGGGAGCAGAAAACCAATCGATGTCATTCAGGCCAACCGGCCGATTGTAATCCTGGACGAACCGCAGAAGATGGGTGGCAATGCAACGCAGGAATCTCTGAAAGAATTCAAGCCACTGTTCACATTGAACTTCTCGGCCACTCACAAGGAGCATCATGATCTGGTCTACGTTCTGGATGCTCTGGATGCATACAAGATGAAGTTGGTCAAGAAGATTGAGGTCAAGGGTTTTGACATTAAGAATCTGCGTGGAACAGATGGATACCTGTTCCTTGAAGGGATTCTTGTATCCCCGGACAAACCTCCGATGGCGCGCCTGGAATTCGAGATCGGCTATAACAAATCCATAAACCGTGAAACAAGAATTGTGAAGGTGGATGATGATCTCTATGCACTGTCCAAAAACATGGAGCAGTACCAGGGATATCATATAAGCGAGATTGACCCGATCAGCGGAACGGTTTTATTTACCAATGGAGTATCGATTCATACCGGTGATGTGCAGGGGGACGTCTCAGAGAAAGACATTCGAAGAGTGCAGATCCGTGAAACGATCCGGTCACACTTTGAGAAGGAGAAGGAGCTATTTGGCAGAGGTATCAAGACCCTGTCCTTGTTTTTCATCGACAAGGTAGAAAATTACAGAAAATACGATGAGGACGGAAATGAAGTCAACTCCGAGTATGGTGAGATCTTCGAGCAGGAGTACTTGGACATCCTGAACGAGTATCTGACGTTATTCAATACTCCTTATGAGCAGTATCTGCGGAGCATCGATGTCCATGCTACGCATGCGGGATATTTCAGTATCGACAAGAAGGGACATAAGGTTGACAGCAGTCTGAAACGGGGAACTGATATCAGTGATGATGAATCGGCTTATGATCTGATCCTGAAGGATAAGGAAAAACTGCTGTCATTGGATAATCCTGTGCGATTCATTTTCTCTCATTCTGCACTGCGGGAAGGCTGGGACAATCCGAATGTCTTTCAGATCTGTACCCTGAAGCACGGCGGTGACAGTACAACAAACAAGCGTCAGGAAGTAGGCCGCGGACTACGTATTTGCGTCAATCAACATGGCGACCGGATGGATGAGTCTGTCCTGGGAACTGAAGTTCAGAAGGTTAACCAGCTGACAGTGATCGCAAGTGATGGATATAAGGATTTTGTATCATCGCTGCAGAAAGAGATCCGTGCGGATCTGTATGAGCGCCCGACGAAAGCAACTCCGGAATACTTCGAGGGTAAGCGGATCAAGGCTGGTGAAGAAGTTGTTACTATCACCAGTGATCAGGCTCATACAATCTACTTCTATCTTGCAAAGAACGATTACATCGATGAAGACGGGCATGTGACGGACAAGTATCGGGCTGATGCAGAGAATAAAGTCCTCGCACCGCTTCCAGACAAAATAAAGGACATTACGGATGGCGTCCATGCTCTTGTGCAGGGCATCTTTGATGAGTATGCTCTTGATGGCATGATCGATGACGGCAATACAACAAAAGTCCAGGAAAACAAGTTGAATGATAACTTTTACAAGAAGGAGTTTCAGACTCTTTGGAATTACATCAACCATAAGTATACCTATACAGTTGAGTTTGACAGTGATGAACTGATTCGGAAGGCAGTCGCTCATATTGATGAAAAGATGTTCGTCGCAAAACTTCAGTATGTGGTGACCAAAGGAACGCAGGGAGAAGATTGGTCAATCGATAAAGTAAAGTCTGGAACTGGGTTCGTTGCGGAATCAACAAATACCTATAATCTTGAACGTGGTGAAGGAAGCCAGGTGAAGTATGATCTGGTTGGGAAGATTGCTGAAGGTACGCATCTTACCAGAAGAACTGTTGTCGCAATCCTGAAAGGAATCTCACCGTTTAAGTTTGCCATGTTCCGGAATAATCCAGAGGAGTTTATTGCTAAGGCAATCCGTCTCATCAATGAGGAGAAAGCTACCATGATTGTAGATGATATCACCTACAACCAGACGAATGGCGTGTACGATTCTGCAATCTTTACCGCAGAGAAGAATAAGGATTTCTCGAGGGCCATTATCGGAAAGAAGAATGTGCAGGATTATGTGTTCCCGGATTCTGATGGCGAGAAAGCATTGGCTACAGAGATGGATCTGGACGAAAAGGTTGTTGTCTATGCGAAGCTCCCGAGAGGCTTCCAGATTCCCACACCAGTAGGCAATTACGCACCTGACTGGGCAATCTGCTTCCAGAAGGGGATGGTGAAGCATATCTTCTTTATTGCCGAGACAAAAGGTACTATGGAGAGTTTGAATTTGAAACCAATCGAGCAGGCAAAGATTCGGTGCGCGAAGAAGCTTTTCAGTGAGCTGTCGACAGATGATGTTGTATATCATGATGTAGATACATACCAGCACTTATTGGATGTGATGGAAGCTATTTGAGGCAGTAAGCCTGCGCTGGCGGAGTCAAATAGCTTTCATTCTATGGGGAACAGCTCGATGGAGATGAATTTTGAGGATAGAAAGAAGCTCATCACTTTATTAGAAGCAATTCATGGTATCCCGTATGCAGTGGGAGTTATCTATGGCTGGTATGAAAATAATCATATCAGCTTGGATGAGGAGATAGAACTGCTATCAATTACTGATCCAGATAGTGAATACGACGATTTGGAAAGATATTGGTTGAATATCAAAGAGGGCAAACCAGCGCTTGCTTCTAGAGAACAATCAGGTGAAGGCGAAGAAAACGATGATAGCTTTCAGGGCTTGGATCCTGTACACAAGGATACATTTGACTTCGGAAACGCAAATGTGGGCCAACAAAAGGCGATAACCACTATACACGGTCCAGTATTGATAATTGCAGGACCTGGTACAGGGAAAACATTTACTCTTGTTCAGAGAACTGTATATCTGATGATGTTGGGGTCGAATAGA
>DLFD01000046.1:0-25369 GCA_002482005.1 Lachnospiraceae bacterium UBA7729
GTTCATGGTAGCTACAACACCATGACGTTTTGAAGAAAATGCGACCAGAATGCGACCTTTTTCTTATTCGTCACGCAGCCTTTTCTCGATATTGGATGCACTGTACAGGACGTCTGTTACAATTACATACTCCCCGACAATTTTATAAAACACGGAATAATTGTCAACATTCATTCGCCGAAGTTCCCGTGCTTTCCAGGGTTCTGCATCTACAACGTGATGCCGCTGCGGCATCTTTGATAATTTCAAAATTTCATCTGCAATCCGGTTATACTGGCCTATTCCATTCTCCGGAGCTTGCAGCTTATGAGCAATATACTCATATAATTCGTCCATATCCTCAAGTGCCGCATCAGTTATCTGTACATAATATTCGTTCATTGATCAATGCTTCTCCCTGAATGCACGGAAAGCAGTTGCAGCATCCTGTACATGCCCCGATTCCAGATCTGAATATCCCTTTTCCAATTTTGCATTCAGTTCCGATGCGGTCATATAATCTGCATTTACATCCGCAGGTGCCTTAGGCAGCGAGATTGCAAAAGGAATACCACCTGTCAGAGAAATCTGGTACAGATACATATCAATAGCTGTAGACATAGGAATACCGAGCTGACCAAGCACATTCTCCGCATTTTTCTTTACAACTGGGTCTACCCTGAGATTTAACGTTGCTGTTTTTTCCATATGATTGCCTCCCAGGATAATGTAACGCGAATGTCGTTACTTGTCAACATATTACCTACCAGTGATGTGGTTCATCTTGTGAATAATATATGCGGCCTGTCAACTAAACAGGCCGCCGCTTATTACCAAAGAATTCTTCCATCTCTTTCCATTGGGACAACCATCCGGATGAAGATCTTCTCAGATCTGCGGCAAACTTTGTGGAGATCTTCGCGGAAAGCACCGTTGTAATTATACTGGCGACACAGGTGACCATGACCATGTCTCCCATGATGATGGCTGCCGTGATAATGAAGCCCTGGCTGCCCTCCCCGATCCCCCGGTCGATCATGGCTGCCAGAAGCGTTGGCAGCATCATTTCTGTTATGGACGCCGCCATCAGTTCAGAGCATCATCCGGCAGCATGCCATTATAGCCCTTCAGCCAGTTCAGTGCCGCCGTCCGGTTGACCTGCTGGTCGGTGCCGTGGTTTGTAAATGGCAGCTCGATCAGCGTTACATCCGCCCCGATCTCATCTGCCTGCTTTTTGTACTCCTCAGAGGCTTCGATATCCACGAGCGTATCTTTCGTTCCGTGGATGATCAGGACCGGAGGCAGGTCCGGATTTATATAGGTCAGCGGGGAGACAAAGGACAGGCGGTCCGGATACTCATTCAGCGGTCCTCCGACGTAAGCTGAAACAATGCCCGGAAGATGGAATGGTGTCATATAGCGCGCATTGTCCTCGGTCCACTGAAGATCAATGGCAGGATACAGGGCAAGCACTGCATCCGGCACCGGGGCATCCAGTTTTCCCTGACTGGTCATTCCGGAATACTGAAGGACCAGGTTGCCTCCTGCGGACTCTCCGGCAAGGAAGATCCGGTCCGCGTCACCGCCGTACTCCTCCGCATGTTTCTTTATCCAGTTCATCGCCTCCGCACAGTCGTAGATAGCCTTGTCCCAGGTCGGATTGTCCACGCTTCCGCTCGTGCAGAGCCGGTAGTTGATCGAGAATCCGATAAAACCGGCGTCCGCCATCTGACGGTGCATATTGGAATTGGTTTCCGCATTGTTGCTGCACCATCCGCCTCCGTGGATATAGACATAGACCGGCTGCAGCTTTTCGCTCTTTTCCTGCGGGTTGTAGATAGAAATCGTCAGATCCTGTCCGTCATGGTTTGCATAGACGACCTGCTCATCCGGCTGGCTCATCTTTATGTCCTTTAATGTCAGGCCCCGGAGAAGGCTGTAGCGTCCGCCTCCGGCTTTCGCGGCCGCCTTATACTGCACAGTCTCCACACACAGGATAACCATTGCGGCGGCTATTAAGACCAGATTGACCTGATAGAACCGCTTCTTCCCATTCTTCTTCCTGAGTTTCATCAGATCGATCACAAGCAGGATTGCGGAAAACAAAAGCTGAAACGGCAGCATCATTGTGAAGAAGATCGTCGCAAACTGAGTCGTGATCCACATCCTGTTTCCGAGAACGCCCACTGCGAAGAAGATGCCCAGGGCAGTAACCAGTACCATCAGGATTCTGAGCAGAATACTTGCTGTTTTCCTCAGTATTCCGTGTTTTTTCTTCTGTTTTTTCTTCTGTTTTTCCATGTCCATTTCCCTACCCTTTCCTTTCTGCCTGTACCTGTTTTCCGCCTTGTCTCCCCGTGAAGCCTGATAACGTTCCTTATGTTACGGAGAGATCTCCTGACATTTCTTGACACAATTTTGTAACAGATGTATCATGTGAAACAAATGTAGCACTTTCATCCTGAGTATTCAATAGCATGGGCAGCAAGTGAAACAGAAAGCGAGGAATTGTATCACATGAACAACAGAAATATAGCGAACCAGCTGGTCCGGGAGAGCATCACCGAGGCTCTCCTGCGGCTGATGAGTAAGAAAGACTTCTCAGAGATCTCCATCTCTGAGCTCACAAAAACTGCCGGTGTCAGCAGGGTGTCATTCTACCGGAATTATGAATCGAAGGAAGATATCCTGCTCCAGCACATGGAGAATACCGTCACGATTGAATTTGGAAAGGTCATAGAAGGTACTCCCAATGCTTCCATAGAGCAGATATGGGAGACTGCGTTTTCCATGTTTCAGCCGCTTCTTCCCACGATAAGACTGCTGAAAAAATCCGGCCTGTCGCCGCTGTTCTATGAATTTCTGCGGTGCCATTCAGAAAAATTCAAGCCAGACTGCACTACTCCTGAACGGTATATGCAGGCAGCTGTCGTAGGCCTGTTCTTCTCCGCCTATAATGCCTGGCTTGATGGAGGCATGAAGGAAACTCCCGCACAGCTTGCACGAATGTATCAGAATATTCGGCTGGACAGCATCCTTCAGGCAGAATCCGTACAGGAAAATTAGTATGATGAGATTGCTTACTCCAGGTTCAGTTCCATGCCCATCCCTGCTGCAAGACGCTGCAAAGTACGGATATCAGATCCCACTTTCACTCATAATTCTGACGCAGCTTAGCGAACCTCCCAATGCCCCTTTTCTCTAAACGATATGAGATGAAATAATATTTCAGGGTATAAGAAGATCTTCGCGCAGTAGAAAATCTATAATATTACAATGAATGATTCCCTGATTATCTGTCATCATGCCGGGGATGTCAGACCGGATGATGATTCGTTTGAAAAAGTCATTTGTTAATTTCAACGAATCCATTTCTGTATTTTCTTTAGCAAGGTTTGCCATTTGCCAGGCGGATTGTATATACATACGTTTATCCCCCTGATTGACGACAAAGTCTATCTCCTTTTGTTTTTTTTGTCCGTTCCGGCGATCTGTTACAACTCCTACATCCACCGCATATCCTCGACGGATCAGTTCCATATAAATGATATTTTCCATCATGTGTCCCGGATCAATCTGCCTGAACTGAAGGCGTGCGTTCCGAAGCCCGATATCCGTATAATAATACTTGTTAGGATATTCGAAATAAGATTTGCCTTTAATATCATATCTCCGCGCTTCATAAATGAGAAAAGCATCGATCATATAACCGATATATGCGCTGACCGTATTATTGCTGACACTTGCATGTTTGACGCTATTCAGCGAGTTGACGATTTTCGTTGCATTGGTCAGCGAACCGACGGAGGAGCTGAAAAAGTCCAGCATATCATCCAGAATATCCTGTCTCTCAATACCGTTATATTCGATAATGTCTTTGATATAAACTTCCCGAAAAAGCGACTGGAGATAGTCCTGCTTCTGCCGGATGCTGTGAAGGTTCAGCAGATAAGGCATGCCGCCGTAGATAAGATATTGTTCAAAATTATCCCGGCGGTCACCGCCCATCGCCTGATTATACTCCGAAAAAGAAAGTGGATATACATGGATCTGCGAAGCCCTTCCTCTGAACTCAGTTGCGATATCTTTGGAAAGCATTTTTGAATTGCTTCCTGTAACATAAACATCCAGATTCGGAGAATCTTTCAATTCGTTTAAGAGGTCGTAGATGGTAATACTGTATCCCGGATTATCAGGATCCGGTGTTTCATAGCAAAATTGAATTTCATCAATAAAGAGATAAAACTGCTGCGGATTGTTTGAAATTAATTCATTTACATGGTCTGCCAGCCGTATCGGGTTGCGGTATTTTGCATCCTTTCGTTTATCCAGTTCAAGCTTTATGATGTGATCCTCCGGAACGCCGGAATTCAGAAGATATTCATAGAACAGCTGAAAAAGCAGAACAGACTTTCCGCATCGGCGTATCCCTGTGATTACCTTGACCTGCCCGTCATGCATATACTCCTTAAGCAGCCGGATATAGGAATCTCTTGCAATCATGAAAAGCCGCTCCTTTCTTTTGAAAATTCAGGCCGTTACGGCCTGAATTTATATTGAGAATACCACCGCTGCATCTTTTTTTCAAGAAGTCATTTGAAAAGTTGCGCCGTTACTGGCACAACTTTTCAATCTTCGTAAAAAGAAACAATCATCAAAAGCACAATTGAAATTATTCATGGCTAAATAAGTATTAAAATGGCACCAGCGATACATAAAAGGCCTTGAGCTTTACTTTTGACTAAGCTCAAGGCCTTGTAAACACTGGAGAGAGTGAAAAACTCACATGCAAACCACCTGATACCATCCACTTATTCGAGCTCACTAAGCAAAAGGTGATTCTACACAAATTTGAATAAGCCCTGTGATATTTCGTGACTCCATTTGTGTTCAGTTATCCTGCTTATATGGGTTATCTGAACTTTTGTTATCAAAATGTTATCAGAGAATGTTATCTGGCTTTTCGGTAAAAGCTGTTTATTCTTCGATCAAGATCTCACCCAGACACTGATGAAACGACTTTCCTAAGAAGATTGGCGTTTCCAACAGTTCTCCGAAATTCTTGTTGTAAGCTAACCGATTCCAATCAGCGTCAACGATGATGAATCCAAATTCTTCACCCGTACAGAAGTATCTCTTACCCCTATATCTGAAAGCAAAGTCCACTGTCATTGGCGGATTCTCGGTTCTTTCAGGGAATTCATCCCAACGCTGCCACTGCTGAAACTGATTCCAAGACATCTTAGTGGTGTCGTTTCTATCTGGTCCAGACAACATCCTTTTTCTCCTTCCACACTCCGTTTATTCTACTAACCATGGCCTTCTCTTTGTCTGTAAGATTGCCATAGCCCTTACTACTGTCATTTTCGTTGTGTTCATAACCATGATGCGTATGTGGCAATACCCCACGATGAGGTTTGTCCAAATCAATCTGTTTTTTTCTTTTATTCTCCCTGTCATAATAGGAAATATATTTCGGTTCCCCTTTTGGAGAAAGTGTTACATATACACGGTTTCTTGTCATCGTCTCCATCGGGGCAGTGGCACTGCCGTCCTTTTTTATGACAAACTTTATATTTCCGCTGGTAAGAAGTGATTTATACTCTGTACCATACGGCTTTCCATTGTCACTCATGCCTGTACTGCTTCCTCTCCCGCCCATTATCGCACCACCTTTCTGGAACTACGATAATCAACGGAAATCAAATTTCCTTCCATTTCGTCAAATGGTTTCCCGAAGCAGATGATAGCATCCGGTTCGATGCGGAACATCATTTCGTTATATCCCTGCAGAAACTCTCTCTTCGATCTTTTGCATCCAATCATTCCAACTGCGACAACGGAATGTTTCTCAACTCCATCGAAACAAAATTCAAAGCTATCAGGAGTACTCCAACTAATTGTAGGAATTACAAGCTGCCCTTCATCTTGCCAATAAGCACCAATCCATCTACTATGTGCAATACTCTCTATCTGCCTCCAATAATTCATATCTGCATAGGTTGAGTAATCGGGGGTCAGCAAGAAACGGTACTGTGAAAGTCTTCCAAGAGATCGTTCAGGATTACGATAAATACCCTCAAAATGATAATCGTCAACAAAAAATGAACACCTTTCTTCCTGTTAATTGGATTATCATTTGTCCGGATATCAGTATAGGCAATCAAATCTATTTCATTAAGATCCAGATTCTGCCGCTCTACCAACGGCATCTGCCACTTTCCTACTGTATTAAACTCATTTCTAGTAAACAATGGATTTCTTCGCATTTCTATGCTCTTCATAGCATATACCTCTTAACCTTTCCGGCCAATTAAGCCTATAAAAAAGTTTATGGTCAATAAACGATTTGTAGATAATGTCCATTGACCCGGTAACGAGGGAATGCTACTATTCAATGTGATAACACTTGGACTTGTTAGTAGCATTTCCGAGTTTAGAAGCGTATTGACTGGCTGCTGCAACAGCTTCTCATGCGCTTCTTTTTTTCTTGCATTAAGCATCGCCTCCTTTCTTTCAATACTGTTCCAGTGATTTCCAAACTATATGTTGCATCCTTAGATCTCCCCACAAGCGGAGTATTTTTCTGTGATACCCTACAGTTCTAACTTTTATATAACTCAAATATCGCTGCCATTATTGTAGATTCAAAAGAGACAGTCGTTTTTATGACCTGAGTCATTTTAACTGCCTTCCATCTGTTTAATTGTTTCCAAAATTTCCGGCACATCTGTTCGCGGATTTTCCTCATTGGACGGCCAGCGATAACCAAGCTCTTCAAAATGCTTCTGCAGCCTCAGTGCATTTGCAAGCGCCGTATCTGTTTTTTCCGAAAGCCGCTCAACGACATCCAGATTTCTTTCATAATTAGGAATATAATTTCTGAGATCATGAATGAGTTCGGCACTGTTCAGATACACGTGAGTTGTAAACTTATAATGCAGCAGATACCATAATTCGAAGCAAGGATTCGATACAATAAACCGCGCTACCTCCGTACCCCTCTCAAGTCGTTCAATAAGTCTGCCCTTGCTGTCATTGCAGTCCAGATCCAGGATAATATATCCTTTGTCTCCATTCTCTGTATGCAGATCATTTGCCTCCCAGAAGCGCTGCATTTTTTTCAGGAGGCCCTCTGGATCTGTGTCACTTCCCGGAGTGATGAACTTAATGCTATATGACGCATGCTGTTTTTGAAACTGCCTGAAATATTGTGTCTCCGTAACGTTACGCCCCTCTGCGATTAGAAGCAACACAGGCCTAGGTTTTCTCGTATGAGTATTCCTTGCCTTTACCGAGAACTTCCTTGCCATTATACGATCTCCTCTGTCTGCAGATACGGAATCGCGCCATAACGTCCTAACAGATATCCCTTCTCAATATTTTCATCCTTTCGTACAGAATAATCATCAAGAGAATAAAGATCTGATATTCCTGTCTCTGAGTCTTTCTCCGTAAAATAAATCTGGTCTCTCCTGAAGATATCCAGAGAAAGCAGGGTCGTATCATGTGTCGTAAAGATCAACTGTGCCCCCTTTCGATTCACCTCTTTATTGCGAAAAAGATTAACAAGAAATTTCACTATATACGGATGAAGACTCTTATCAATTTCATCAATGACAAGGACTTTGCCTTCCTCAAGCGTCTTCTTTAAGAACGGAGCAAAGTAGAATAACTGAATCGTTCCCAGAGACTCCTCCTGAAGTGGCAGCACATATTCTTTCTTCGCTCCATTTTTTTCAGCAATCCTGTGGCCTGTCATAATTTTTGTCTTATAACTTACCTGCGGTTTAATTATCTGATTATTAATAACAATACCGCCGAGAGAGATACCTGGGAGTGGCTGATCATTTCCTGTTACATCTTCCGTCTCTACTTCCACATCTGTAATGTTGATGTCCGCTCGACGCATCAGTTTCTTGACAAAGCTGATATTTTCTTTCTTATTTGTCCTGTATTCCTCTAGAGCCTCCATCTGCAATGTATCGGTACTGGTTTGCGTGTCAATCATCTCCGCAAACCATTTATAAGGAACTGCAGTGCATTCCGCATTCCATGCTGTTGCAGTTGACAGGAAGAGTTTATTTCCAGTGTTCATTCTGATAAGCGGCTGGAGATTTTTCTTTTGCGATCTCGGAAATTTATATTCATCTTCTTTTCTTTCAAAAAGCATGCTGGGTTTTGAAGAATTGTATACATACAGATATTCCTCAAGAATTCTCTCTGTGGTAGCGCTGTATCCATAAACATACTTCTTCGAATCTTCGGCAACGAACGTGAATTCATACTTCGTTGGATTTGACAGATAGTTATCGCAGAATCGAAAAGGTACAACCGGAATTTTCTGCCCAACCTGAATAACATTCGAAGAGCGGATAAAAATGATTGCATTTGTCATCGCTCTGAACAGAGTGCTTTTTCCCGAAGCATTCGCGCCATAAATTGCAGCCAGACTGTTTGCTTTATATCTTCCATCTGTCAAAATATTTTCAGGATGTTCCTTGTCCTGCGATGGCACCATGCTGAATAGTACCTCATTCTTTATCGAACCGTAATTCGATACCAAAAATTGCAGTAGCATAGTTTTCCTCCTTCCGTAAGCAGACTATACATCCAATATGTCCTATTGTCAACAATATAAACTTATTTTTTGCTGTTTTTCTACATTTTTCATGTTTCTATAGCTAGTAGTAGGCATCAAACGAAAGCTCTCTCATTTTTTTGCTAGTTAAAAATCTAAATGCCCGTTTGAAAATGTAAAAAAATGATCATTCCATCCAAAATAACACTCTTCACGCATCGTAATCGCATCGCGTCAGAGAGCAAAGCCATCTGTTTCCACCGAAAAGATTCCGAATTTTCTTATGATATGATCCACAGTAATTACATTGATGACAAACGAGCAAATGCCGATATGCCCTATGCCATTGATCTGAAGGGTAATATAATTTGGGGTAAGGGAAACGACAATGGGCGTGATGGCGTCCTACGACTACCAGAGCGGTCATTACAAGCCGAATATAAAATCCATGGAAGTGGCAGACGAGGCATTTGGAAAATTGCCGTCTACAGTTTTCAAGAAAAAGAAAGGAACATCCTGATGCAAAAATCTATAGAAGAATACACGAAAGATTTGTTTGACTGCCGGTTTGCCGATGATTCATTCGATCCGGAAGGGCAGGAAAATCACCTGAAGGAATCCTGGGAACTTTTCGATCATTACTCCTGGGAAAAAGTTTTCCCGGTCTGGTTTCGATATCTGCGCGAAAAATGCCCGACCGCATCTGATGTCATCAACTTTGTAAATCTGTATGTCTATTATGACGCAGGAAGCAAACCTGTCGCCAACCCTATAAAATTCATCAGCTATCTGTACTATAAGGTAAACATGGATATCTATTGGGATGAAGCCGGCGATCTGTTTGACGGTCTTGCGATCAATATTCTATCCCACAGCGGCTATCTGAATCTTCAGGAAGATCCCTACTACAACCCGCTCAAGGACGAGCACGTTTTACACGCCATCTCGGAGTGGGAAAATAAAAAATAAGATACTTCTGCAAGAAATCTTCACGAAACATCTGCCGCAGCCTTTCCGGAAGGCTGCGGCAGTGTTTTACAAAGCTGCTTCTTCTCTCATCGTTTTTCTCTCGTATCTTAGGCGGTCAGTTTCTCTTCTGTTCTTCCGCAGTTCCTCGAGAATGCTCGGCCTTTCGTCTTGATCTGAAGGGTTCTTGCCGCCCCGGATATCCTGCGCGTTCCGGATCTGATCCAGCTGCTTTTTCGCGGACCGGTATTCCGCTTCCGCAGCCCCGACGCTGCCGAACCCGTACTGTCTCGGGATAAACTCCAGCTGCGTTCTGCAGCTCTCGATCTGCCGTCCGATCCCATCGATCCGCTCCTGAAGTGCTTTCCTGTCCTTCCGGTTGAACAGGGAACGGGACATGCCGTCCAGTGCTTTCTGGAGGATCTTCTGCTGATTTTGTAGCGCGTAAAGTTTCCGGTTGATCCGGCAGAGCTTTTCATGGATGGGGCGGATCTTCATAAGCCGAAGTTCGGCAGCTTCCGCAGCCTCTTTCTTTTCAACTCTCTTGCTCTGTGCAGTCTGCCCCTTTTCTTTTGTCTGCGGCTCTCTGGTTGTCTCGGCCTTCTTTTCCGATTTCATGAGAATCGCGAGAAATTCCTTCAGAATCGAAATCGCCCTGCGCAGAAGATCCGCGAACAGTTCCGGCTTCCGTCCTTCCTTCCTCACGGTCTCGGCCACCTGATCTATCACTTCTTCTTTTTTGAACGCAGTCACTTCTTCCTGGCTACCGCCGGCGATCAGCACCTGGTCCACGGTTCGGTTCCACTCCTGCCGAAGCTCATTGTCGCGCCGGATCTCCTCCGCCATCGGATTGTTCTTTCCGATCTTTTTTGTCGGCAGATACGGTCCCGCCGGATTGAATACACGGAGCCTGTCCTCCTCCCGCACCACGCAGCTGTTGATCAGCTCGGTAAACCGCTTCTTCACTTCCGGCAGGAATTCCCTGCTCTTGAAGATCTCCTTCCGGCCGGAGAACCATTTGACATCGTAGATTTCCCCTTTTGCCAGGATCCTGCAGCCCGGCCGGATCTTTCCGTCTTCATCCAGAATTTCTTTTTTCGTCCGTACGTGCCTGCCGTTCTCATCGTAAAACATATTGCGGGAAGCGTACCGGACCTCCGTCTTCTCCAGAGGTTCCCGGTCGGCAAAGATCAGATGGATGTGATAGTTCGTCATCGCCTTGTTGTGATGGAGCGCCGCGACGCAGTCCACCCCGTATTCCATGCGGAATGTCGCGGCAAAGAGCTGCAGGAGTTTTTCCGGATCTTTGCTCTGTAGGCTCTCGGGCAGCGCGATGATGAGTTCCCGGCCTTCGATACATTTTCCTGTTTTCTGGTTGCTCCGCCAGAACTCAAACTGCGCCTGCCTGGAAAGATATTCCCAGTATTCCGGTTTTGCTGTACCCCACACCGCATACAGGTGTTCCTGCCGTTTCGGATTGCTGATATAGTCCACGCGTCCGCGCACATCTGTGAGTTTCGTCATTCTGATAAAGGAATGTCTTGTAATAAGCGTCATCTCCTCTCGCCACGCGAGCCCCCGGAGGGCGAAATACCTTTGCATGGCCGCAGGCTGTGCAAAGGGAGTATTTCGCTCTCAGTCGCCGAGGGCTCTTTGGATTTGCTGTCTTATGAAAAATCATGTTCCTGTGGTCAGTTTTAAACAATTTGAGTCCTTCTCTCCTTATCCGGTCGTAAACGTAAACGGTAAACGAGGCAGAAAAACTTTTTTCTTTCTCGTTTACGTTTACTCGTTTACATTCCTAACCGAGATTTAATGGAACGGAACATCCTCGTCTTTGCTGACCGGGTAAAATCCGCCATTGTCATCATCTTTCTTCCGGTGCCATGCCCTCTGGGCACCATACTCTTTGAATTTATGAGTCACCGCCTTTGAATCCCATCCAGGCATGCCCTGATTCATGACGTTATTGATTGGCTGAAGCACACTCCGCTTCTGTGGGTCATAGGTCAGTTTAAAGGCTTCTTCGTAGATCTGGATGGCGCAGACATACTCCCCATTAAACGTGTCCAGGTAATTCTGAATCACACCGAAAGTAGAATCATCCGGCATATAATCCGCCTGCATTTTCCGGACATCGTCGTCCAGTTCTTTAGGAAACGTGAGGCTGTAATCTCCGGACCTGTAAATCTCCATCGCCTCAGCCCAGCAGTGAATGATATAATCCCGGCATTCTTTTTCGTCATCAAGCGGATGGCGTTCCGCTTTCTCCGCGCTAATCGGAATCGGTGCGAATCTCCGGTTGCCGGTCGTGTCGTAAGGAAGGAAATTCACATTGTTGGATGAGCCGAGGAAGATGCACTGCCGCGGCCGGTCTTCCGGATGCGTTTCATAAGGAATCTTGTAGGTCTCTTTCGTGCGGCTTAAGAAAGATTTGATCAGCTCGATACTCTTTGCGCTGTTCGTCGCGAGCATTTCCGCCATCTCGATAAACCAGTGTCCCTGTATTTTCCGGTAGACATTTTCGTCGTCCAGTCTCCGAAGATCATCCGTGAACCATTCGTCCCTGATTGCGAGGAATCGGAGCAGCGTGGATTTTCCTGCGCCTTGACCGCCGACCAGACAAAGCATGATTTCAAATTTGCAGCCCGGATGAAATACCCGGTTGATGGCACCCAGCATCATCAGCTTCGTCATTTCGTAAACATAGGGACTTTCCTCCGCACCAAGATATCTTGGAAGGAGATGCCGGATCCTTTCCCGGCCATCCCACTTGAGGCTGTTCAGATAATCCCGGATCGGATGGAAACTGCTTTCGCTGCTCACAATATCGATGGCAGCACGGATCTGCTTTTCTCTTGTCAGACCATAGGTCTTTTCCAGATAGAGCTGTATTTGATTCACGTCTGTGTCAGTGATGGCACTGCCGCGGCGTTTCCAGCCGACGTCTCCGATAATTTCTGTTTTATCGGTCAGTTCATTTCTCCGGATTCTGCCGGCAAGTAGAGGATCTTTCAGAAGGACCGTGACGGCATTCTGGATGGACTGACGGACAAGGCCTTTGTCCGTGACCGCGAGTTCTGCGGCAACATCCTCCGCAGTCAGTTTCTCTGTCCGGGAAAGCTCCTCATCAAGCAGTTCTTCTATTTTCAAATTGTCTTCCGGACTCATTGTTTCGCTTGTCAATGCGCCTCGCCTCCTCCCGCATGTCGATGAAAAACACGATCTGTTCTTCCTCTCTCTCCAGACAGAGAATATCCAGATAGTAGCTGACCCTGTCGAGGTTCTGCAGTGCTTCTACGAACAGAGGATTCCATTCCGCATCCGGATCTGCCGGTGCATACCGCCCTTTCCAAAGTTCCATGTTCCCGGTATATTCCTTCAGCACATCGATCGCCCAGGCTCTCCAGCGGTGAAATTTTTCCTGGATCCTTGTCTTTTCCTGCCGCTTTCCGGAATGACACTTCCTTTCTGCGGACCCGGCTTTTCTGTCGGATCCTGATGATGTCCTGGGAACCATAATGCCGAAATCATGGCAGAGCTTGCGTGCGGATTCATATAAGGTAAGCCCTGTGAGACGGGAAACATAGTCGATGACATCTCCGTCAGCCCCGCAGCCGAAGCAATGGAATCTTTCGTCCAGTTTCAGGCTGGGATGCCGATCCGAGTGAAAGGGGCAGCATGCCATCCCGTTCCTTCCAACCATCAGACCATAATATTCAGCTGCTTCTCTTGCAGAGACTTTGCTCCGGATCTCACGGAAAATATTGAATTCCGCCCCTCCTTCTGGTAATATTTCGTTGACGTTTTTATCAGGGAATGATCGCTTTCCGGCCGCGCCAACAGCCGGATGCAAAGCGGTCATTTTCTTTTCTTCTTCCAATCGCTTTCCTCCTTCATCTCTTCCATGACGGATGTGATCAGGGCAATGCGCTCCAAAAGATCCTCATAAATTCTGCTGCCTGCATCGATCCTTTCAAGTTCTCCAAGGATCTCCTGCATTTCCGTCTGCAGTCCCAGAAAGACTTTGGGATTGCCCTGTACGACTACCGTCCGGTCCGTGAGTTTTCTTGTGATATAGTCCTGCTTGGTAAGCCCGGATACCCGGACGCAGGAATTGATCATTTCTCCTTCCTCTGGAGACACCCGGAATGCCACGGTTACATTTCTCCATCTGTGCTGCCGGTCGAGATTTTTTGCTGACATCTTTTATTCCTCCTCGCTGTCTGATTGATTCGCACTTCTGTTTTCGTTATTGCTGCTTCCTGATCTTTCCATTCCTGTTCCGCCATAATTTCCGCGCTGACTTTCAAGAAAATCGGCCATCGCATCCTGCTTGTTCGGAAACAGATGAGCATAGCGGTAAGTGATCTTGTCCCCGCTGTGTCCGACACGCTTTCCAATCTCAAAAGCTGAAAATCCCTGATTGATCAGAAGCGATACATGAGAATGCCGCAGGTCGTGGATACGGATACGCTGTACGCCGGCCTTTTTGCTCCCTGACTCCATCGCCCTGCACATCCGGCTCTTCGAAAGCGGGAACAATCTGTCGTTGGGTCCGATATCGTAGAACTGTTTCAGACAGTCTTTCATTTCTTCGCAGAGGAAGTCGGGGATCCTGATCGTTCGATTGCCGGCGGCCGTCTTCGGATCCGTGATCACGTCTTTTCCCCGGATGCGCTGGTAGGACTTGTTGATCCGTAGTGTTTTCTTCTCAAAATCGAAATCTGCAGGCGTCAGCGCAAACAGCTCTCCCTCACGGATCCCGCACCAGTAAAGGACTTCAAAAGCGTAATAATAGAGAGGTCTGTCCATCATGACGTGTGCAAATTTCTGATACTCTTCTTTAGTCCAAAACTTCATTTCCCTGCTTTCCTCTTTGCCCATGCCCCCGGCGATTCTGGCCGGATTGACCGGCAGCCGGTAATAACGGATCGCATGGTTGAAGATTGCTGAAAGCTGATTGTGGATCGTCTTCTGATACGTGGGCGAAATCGCATGGCCGTCTCTTCCCGGAAGCAGCATCACCGTATTCTGCCAGTCGACGATATCCTTCGCCGTTATTTCAGATAGCTTCCGCTTTCCCAGATACGGAAGGATCTTGCTCTGCACGATGCTGTCCTTCGTCTCCCATGTGCTTTCTTTCACCCGGGGCTTGAGATCCTCTGTATAAAGCTCATAAAAGCTTTCCAGTGTCATTTCAACGTCAGCACGTTTCTGGAGTTTGAATTGGGCTTCCCAATCCAGAGCATCTCGTTTTGTCTCGAAACCCCTCTGGCATTTCTGCCTGTTGGCACCCGTCCAATCCTTATAGCGGATCATGACGTACCAGTTTCCATTCCTGTCTTTGTATGCCGGCATTTACCTGTCCTCCTTCTTCACTGACTGATCGTTGTCGATGTCTTCCTCATCGGCCATGGCCTTATGCGCCGCACCGCCTGACGTTCCGTAGAACTGTTCATAGAAATACTTTCTGTCGATCCTTCCGGCGATCACAAAGCATCCTCTTCCCGCCAGTTCCCGGTTCAGCCTGCGGATCAGCTTATAGGCATACGGCACGGAAACATCCAGTACCGCCGCGACTTCCTCCGCACGCATGAACATCTTTTCCCCGGTTCTTTCTTTGATTCCTGGCATCTGTTTTCCCTCCTTTTCTTTAAAATGATATTAAGCATTTTTGCTTAGCGTTAATATACTATATATATTTGCTTAGTGTCAAGGGGCTCTGAATAGTATTTACTAAATAAATTTATTTAGTTTTGCATTGATTGTTCTAAGCATATCTGCTACACTCGGCTTATCTGGATTTATCATCAAATAACAGGAGGTACCTGCAATGGCTATCGGCGAGCGCATTCATTTCTTCCGCTTGAGGAACAATCTGACCATGAACGGCCTGGGACAGCTGCTCGGCTTTGAGAAGAAGGGAGCCGATGTCAGGATCGCACAATATGAAAACAACTCCAGGAAGCCCAAGGCTGACCTGACCAAAGCAATGTCGGAGATCTTTGGTGTCGTTCCTGAGTCTCTCGCCGTTCCGGATATTGATACATACATCGGTCTGATCCATACGCTGTTCACCCTGGAAGACGTTTACGGTCTTTCCATCGATACGATTGACGGCACAGTATGCCTGCGCCTTGATAAATCTATTACACAGCCCGGTTCTACCCTTTGGACGATGCTGGACGACTGGGCCGCCATGAAGGCACAGCTGAACACCGGGGAGATCTCAAAAGAGGAATATGACCGCTGGCGCTACAATTATTCCCTTAACAGTTCCTCTGTTCGCTCTGCAAAGGTTCCTTCCCAGGCACTTTCCAATGAACTGTCCAAAGCGCTGAAAACGGATGAACAATAACTCACAGACGGCAATTTCTGCAGAAACAAAAAGAGCAGGATCCTACCAAACTTCTAAAGTTCAGTAGAACCCTGCTCCTTAATTTTCGTCTGCACGATCCGCCTGCTGTCAGTATCCCCGGCCAGCTGTTTTACTGGTCCGGAACCATGTACTTGCAAGCCAGACGTGCTTCTTCAGAACAAAAGCAGAATTTCAAATGTTATCAAAATGTTATCACAGAGCCCTTTGAGGAGCCGCAAACCCTTTGTTTAAGCCATATTTTCAGCGGGCATACTTATTCGAGCTCAATCGTTCCCGGCGGTTTTGACGTGATGTCGTAGAAGACGCGGTTTACATGATTCACTTCGTTGATGATCCTGGATGTGACCTTCTTGAGGACGCTGTACGGGACCTCTACGGAATCTGCGGTCATGAAGTCTACGGTGTTGACTGCGCGGAGAGCAATTGCGTAGTCATATGTTCTCTCGTCGCCCATGACTCCGACGGAGCGCATATTGGTGAGTGCTGCGAAGTACTGACCGGTCGTCTTATCGAGACCCGCATTGGCCATTTCTTCACGAAAGATAGCATCGGCGTCCTGCACGATCCTGACCTTCTCAGCGTTTACTTCACCGATGATGCGGATGCCAAGTCCCGGGCCCGGGAACGGCTGGCGCATGACAAGCTTCTCCGGGATGCCAAGATGCAGACCGACTTTGCGGACTTCATCCTTGAAGAGGTATCTCAGCGGCTCGACGATCTCCTTGAAGTCGACATAATCCGGCAGTCCTCCGACGTTGTGGTGGGACTTGATCTTGGCTGATTCTCCGCCAAGCCCACTCTCGACAACATCCGGATAGATGGTACCCTGAACCAGATAGTCTACGGCGCCGATCTTCTTTGCTTCCTCTTCAAAGACACGGATGAACTCTTCTCCGATGATCTTCCTCTTCTTCTCCGGCTCGGTGACGCCCGCCAGTTTGCTGTAGAAGCGTTCCTGAGCGTTAACGCGGATGAAGTTCAGGTCATACGGACCGTCCGGTCCGAATACAGACTCGACCAGGTCACCCTCATCCTTGCGGAGCAGGCCGTGGTCTACGAAGACACAGGTAAGATTTTTGCCGATCGCCTTGGACAGAAGGACTGCGGCGACAGAAGAATCAACTCCGCCTGACAGAGCGCAGAGCGCTTTGCCGTCACCGATCTTCTCTCTGAGCTCCTCGATGGTTCTCTCTGCAAAGTCTTCCATCCTCCATGAGCCGGAGCATCCGCAGATGCCGATGACGAAGTTCCGGAGGATCTCCTTGCCGAACATGGTATGGAGCACTTCCGGATGGTACTGGATCGCGTAGAGTTTCCTCTTCGGGTCCTCGTCGGATGCGCACGGGCAGTTTGCGGAATGCGCAGTGATCTCAAATCCTGGCGCCGGCTGGGAGATGTAGTCGTTATGGCTCATCCAGCAGATCATCGGACTCGGGATGCCTTCGTACAGCGGAGACAGCGGCTTGTCGATGACGACTTCCGTCTTTCCGTATTCACGCTCATCCGCGCGCGCTACTTTGCCGCCCAGCACATAGTTCATCAGCTGTGCTCCGTAGCAGAGTCCCAGAACCGGGATGCCAAGCTCAAACAGTTCCTTTGGCGCGGTGGCCGCCCCTTCTTCATAGACACTGTTCGGGCCGCCTGTCAGGATGATTCCCTTCGGATCCATCGACTTTATCTGATCAAGGGGTGTCCGGTAGGAGAAGATCTCGCAGTAGACATTGCACTCACGTACACGTCTGGCCACGAGCTGGTTATACTGACCGCCAAAATCGATGACTATCACTTTTTCGCTTTTATCCATAGTCGTCCTTTCCTGAAGAAATGTATCCAACCTCATCATTATCCGCCCGGAAGTGGTGAAATGCAATACCTGTCTTTACCGCACCGGCTCTCCATCGATTCCCAGATACCTGCAGATTCTGTGGATCCTGTGCTCTGTGTTGATCACGCCCATGCGGTATGCCCGGTACAGCTTCTCGGGGTTCTTCTCCAGCCTTGCCACATCAGGCGGCTGGCTCGGCGCGATCACAAGGATCCGTCCATCCTTCTCCAGCTGATCGATGTGGTCACAGAGCCGGTTGTAGTTCTCATCCGCATGCATCATATAATCATACAGAGCCGGGAAGTTATGATAGAGCCTCCGCTCCGCCCGGAGCTGGGTCTCGGATTCTCCCGGGTCCCGGTATCCTCTCTCCCTTGTCTTGACCACTATGATCTTCTCGTAACCCTGCTTAATGGCCCAGTCGACCGGAATGCAGCAGGAATTGCCTCCGTCAAGGTAAGGGATCCCGTCAAGATAGACCATCTTCGACAGGACCTGCATGCTGGCAGATGCCTTGATCGCAAGAAAGATATCTGAGCAGTTCGTCTTCTCCAGGTAGGTCGGCTGTCCCGTCAGGCAGTTGGTCGCGACAGCCACCATCCTGCGCTCCGGATTCATCATGCGAAGAATGTTCTCATGGTCCTCCGTCTTGAACTCATCGAAGACGATATTGAAGCCGATGACTCCTTGGTTCTTCCGGAAGGCTCTCAATCCGACATAATGCGGATCGCCGCAATGGATGATGTTGAACCTGCTCGGCCATCCGATCCTGCCCGCGCAGTAGCATCCTCCGTAGAGAGCTCCGGCCGAGACTCCGACAACCGTCTGCAGATTGATGTTATGCTGCATCAGGGTATCAACCACTCCGCCTGTGTAGAGTCCGCGAAATGCTCCTCCCTCCAGTACCAGGCATCCCGGGGTCAGCTCTTCACCCGACCTTCCGTCCGGGATCCTGCTTATGATCGTATCAAGATGTTTCATCAGGATTCCTCAGAATAAAAAAGAAATATTATTGGATGTGATATCACCTTAACAGTGTTATCCTTAACAGTATCATTCTAACAAATATCAGATCGAAAAGGAATCAGAACGAACATGATACAGGAAATAGCGCCGCACACATACCACAGCGAATATGCACCGAAGGCTCCGAAGCCTTCCGACTATCTCATCATCATCGATGACAGAAAGATCCTTCTGAAAGACAATGCTGCCAAAGCTGCCTTAGATACTTCCTTCGAAAAGAGCCTTCCAAGGGTCTCGGAACTTGGGCAGATCTCTGGCGAACTTGGGCAGATCTCCGGCAAGCTTCAGCAGGGCGCTGATCATGTTCCGGAAGATCAGCTCACGTATCTCTTCTCCATCGACGAAGCATGTTTCTTCTTCCTTCCTGGCACGCCAAAGGCCGAAGCCCCCTTTGAATATGTAAACGAGATGGCACTGCGGGAGCTCGAAGACGACTACCTGTCATTCGGCGCAGCCACAGCCGTCCAGCTGGCTCAGTGGTACACCCTTCACCAGTTCTGCGGCAGATGCGGTGTAAAGACGGTCCACTCGAAGGAAGAGCGGGCGATCATCTGTCCGAAGTGCGGACACATCTACTACCCCAGGATCTCTCCGGTCGTCATCATCGCGATCACGCATGATGACAGGATCCTTCTGACCATGTACAATCGCAGAGGGACAAAGAGGCATTCGCTGGTTGCAGGCTTCGTTGAGATCGGCGAGACTCTCGAGGATGCCGTCCGGCGCGAGATCATGGAGGAAGTAGGGCTGAAGGTCAGGGATATCCGCTACATCGAGTCCCAGCCATGGGCATTCTCATCCTCCCTCATCTCCGGTTTCAGGGCAGAAGTCGACGGTGATCCGACTGTCCGCCTCAACACAGACGGCAAAGCCGAACTTGCCTCTGCCGAATGGTTCAGCAGAGACCAGCTGACCGTGGAAGACCACTCTGTATCACTGACATGGGACATGATCCGGAAGTTCAAAGAAGGAAAGCTGTCATAGAATAGAGAAAAGACAGACGGCGGCCTGGCATCCGGTAACAAAGGATGCCAGAACCGCCGTCTTGTTTTCTGATCCTGAGCAAGGTATCTGCCCCCTTGTTCAGATTGCTTTCTTACCTTGAGCAGGACTCATGCCCCTGAGTCCGATCGGTCAGACTTCGTAATCGAAGCAGCTGCGCACCACCGTGTATGGTCTCACGTAGGTGTTTGCGACTTCCACGTGAGCCGGATGCTTCGAATAGCCCTTCAGAGAGGCCTCATCATCGTAAAGTCCATCCAGCATCATGTCCATGTTTGCGGATGCGAGTCCGCTGATGTTGATGTGCATCTCGCGAAGCCCCGGAACGACTCCGACCAGCCCCTCAAGATGCTCCTTTGCTTCTTTTCTGACCTTATCCTTCTGCTCCTCGGTCAGGTCTTCCTTCAGTTTCCACAGAATTACGTGACGAACCATGACAGATCCTCCTTGTTTGTTTTCACATCTGCATCTTTCGATATGGATACCGCCGCATCAGCCCGGATCACAGTGCCAGTCCGAATGCTCTTCCGATCAGCGATACGATGAATGCGATGATCCATGCGATCACGCACTGATTTATTATAACAAAGAACATCCATTTTGTCCCAAGTTCTCTGCGGATCGAGGAAACAGCCGCAACACACGGAGTGTAGAGCAGGCAGAACACCAGCAGGCAGAAGCCGGCAAGCGGCGTGACCGAGGCCTGGATGGCTGCCTGTCCGCCGAACATCAGGTTCAGGGTCGCAACCACGCTCTCCTTCGCCATGAATCCGGAGATCAGGGAGGTCACGATTCTCCAGTCACCGAGTCCCAGCGGACGGAAGACCGGAGCCAGAAGTCCTGCAACGATCGCGAGGATGCTCTTCGAAGAATCCTCCACAACATTCAGGCTGATCCCGAAGGTCTGCAGAAACCAGATGATAATGGTGGCAAGAAAGATGACCGTGAATGCTCTCTGCAGGAAATCTTTGGCCTTGTCCCACATGAGCCGCAGTACATTCTTCGGACTCGGAAGCCTGTAGTTCGGCAGTTCCATAACAAACGGGACCGCTTCTCCCTTGAATGTCGTCTTCTTGAAGATCCATGCGATCAGGATCGCAGTGAAGACTCCCAGCAGATACATGAGTACGACGATCAGCCCCGCCTGCTTCGGGAAGAAGATGGCGGCAAGGAATACATAGATCGGTACTTTTGCCGAGCAGCTCATGAATGGGGTCAGGAAGATAGTCATCTTTCTGTCGCGTTCAGAAGGAAGCGTTCTGGCCGCCATGACGCCCGGGACCGTGCACCCGAAACCGACCAGCATCGGAACGATACTGCGTCCGGAAAGTCCGATCTTTCTAAGAGGCTTATCCATAACAAATGCTACCCGCGCCATATATCCGGAATCTTCCAGGATCGACAGGAAGAAGAACAGGATGACGATCAGCGGGATGAAGCTCAGGACAGATCCGACGCCTCCGAAGATCGCATCGACAACCAGCGATCTGACCCATTCACTGGCATGAGCCGCCTGAAGTCCTTGAGCCACCGAGGCCGCAAGCGCATCGATCCCCATCTGCAGAAGGTCCTGAAGAAAAGCTCCGATCACGTTGAAGGTCAGATAAAAGACAAGTCCCATGATCAGGACAAACATGGGGATCGCCGTCCACTTTCCGGTCAGGATCTTATCGATCTTCTGCGATCTGACATGGCCTTTGCTCTCTCTCGGCTTGACCACGCAGGACTGGGTAACTTTCTGGATAAAGTCAAAACGCATATCTGCCATGGCGGCGGCACGGTCGAGTCCTCTTTCCTTCTCCATCTGGACAACGATATGCTCGATCGCCTCTTTCTCGTTCTCGTCCAGACTCAGGCGGTCGATGACCCGCTCATCCCCTTCCACTACCTTTGAGGCTGCAAACCGGAGCGGGATCTCCGCTTTCTCAGCATGGTCCTGGATCAGGTGCATGATGCCGTGCAGGCATCTGTGAACGGCACCGCCGTCCTCGTCCTCGGAGCAGAAATCCTGTCTGCCCGGGCGCTCCTGGTACTTTGCCACATGCACCGCGTGGTCGATCAGCTCGGAGATACCCTCGTTCTTGGCAGCCGAGATCGGTACCACAGGTACGCCCAGCATCTCCTCCATCTTATTGATACGGATGCTGCCCCCATTCTCCCGGACCTCATCCATCATGTTCAGGGCGACGACCATCGAAATATTCAGTTCCATCAGCTGCATGGTCAGATAGAGGTTTCTCTCGATGTTGGTCGCATCGACGATGTTGATGATGCCCTTCGGATGCTGATCGAGAATGAACTGTCTCGAGACGATCTCTTCCTTCGTGTAAGGGGACATGGAATAGATACCGGGCAGGTCCGTGATCAGCGTGTCCTTCACTCCCCGGATCGCGCCGTCCTTGCGGTCGACTGTGACTCCCGGAAAGTTGCCGACATGCTGATTGGAACCGGTCAGCTGGTTGAACAGCGTTGTCTTTCCGGAGTTCTGATTGCCTGCCAGAGCAAATGTGAGCACGGTTCCTTCCGGCACCGGATGCTCGTCCGCCTTCACATGGTATTTGCCGCCTTCACCCAGACCGGGATGAGGGAAGGCGACCCTGAGACTTTCGTCGCCGCCAGTCTTCTCTCTGCCTTCATCCTCCATGTCCCTGACATTCTCAATCTCGATCTGCTTTGCATCCGCGATCCTGAGGGTCAGCTCATAGCTCTTGATCCTTACCTCAACAGGATCTCCCATCGGCGCATACTTGACCATCGTGATGTCCTGAGTCGGAATAATTCCCATATCCAGAAAGTGCTGGCGCAGCTCTCCGCTTCCTCCGACCCTGGCGACGGTAGCTGTTTTCCCTATCGGAAGTTCATTAAGTGTCATGATACCCTCGTTTAGTCTCTTCTAATGATAGTTTTTCTCACCTTCCCTATATTAATGAGAAATATTATCGCTGTCAACACAGGAAGTGTTCCTGCAGGGATACATTCAGGAAGTGTTCCTGCAGGCGTACATGAACGTCTCATGGTATTTGATGCGGCTGCTGCAGACTCGCCTTAGGGTAAAAAAAGCCCGCAGGAATAACATCTCTCTGAAACGTTATCCCTGCGGGCAGATCATGAAATTTCGTTCTGTCTCTTTACAGCAGATCGGACTTTCTCACGAAGCCGACTTTGCCTGCCGGAGAAACAAGCTCCTTGGTACGTCTGATCTTGGTCCACACATCGACAATTTCATTCTCGACATGGACATCCGGGCCGATCTCGCAGTAAGAAAGGATGATGCTGTTCTTTACGAATGCGCCTTTCCCGATCTTGACTCCGCGTCCGATCACGCAGTTCTCAACATCGCCGGCGACCTCGCAGCCATCCGCGATGACACTGCGCTTGACGCTGGACTCAGCCAGCAGTTTGGTCGGGCATGCATCGGTGGTCGTAGTATAGAACGGCCAGTCAGCGGTGAAAAGATTCTTGGTGATCTTCTGGTCAAGAAGCTCCATATTCGCTTCGTAGTAAGCGTCCAGGTCAGCGATCGCAGCGAAGTAGCCCTTGTGCTGTACGCCGCGGATATCCAGGTCTGTCTCTCCGAGACCGGATTCCAGCATCTGTGACATGGAGAATGTGGAAGAATAATCCGCGGTCTTCTGGACCAGTTCAAGGAACAGCTCACTCTTCATGACATATGTATCCATGAAGATGTTCTGGACCTGCTTGTTGGCATGGTTGATCGCCAGGCTTGTGACCTTCTGGTTCTCATCCACGGTCAGGACTCTGCAGTTCAGGAAGTGGTCGCGCGCATTGTTTACCTTATGGTAGAGCATGGTCACGTCCGCACCGGAATCGATATGCTGCTGAAGCAGCACAGAGTAATCTTCCTTGAAGATCATGTAGCACGGAGTGATGACAACGTACTCCGCATCCATGCGGTCCAGATAATCCTTGTTGGCCAGATAGTTGGCAACATCGGTATTATAAACTGCATTGCGGGTGTCTTCCTCGCAGTAGAGCAGCTGAAGTCTGCCCTTCTTGGAATTGATGTTATACTGACGGCCGGTCCCCAGATGATCTACCAGAGAACGCGGATACTTTCCGCCGATGTAAACCTGAATGTTATCGATCCCGCTGTTGGTCAGATTGGAGATCGGGAAATCAATTACGCGATAACGTCCGAACATGGAGATCGCGCCCGCGCTGCGATAATCCTGAAGACCTGCTACCTTCACTCTTCTGGGAGTCGAAGTAACGATACCAAATGCCTTTGCCATGATCACTCCACCCCCTTCACATTCCTGGAGACAAGTTCGATATGTTCGCTGTCAGCCGATCCGACGACTGCACCTTTGCCGATCTTGACACCGTTGGCGATCATTGCGCGTGTGACGACTGCGCCTTCCTCGACAACAGCTCCCGGCATCAGAACGGAGTCCGTAACTTCTGCTCCTTCTTCAACTCTGGAGTTGGTAAACATGACCGTATGAGTTACCTTGCCCTCGCAGTCACATCCCTGAGTGATATAGACCCGGTCGGTCTCAGCATTTTCACCGACATATGCGGGAAGTGTGGAAGTATCTGCCGTATAGATCCTCCAGCCATGGTCTCCCAGGTCAAGGGAATCATTCTTATCCAGCAGATCCATGTTTGCTTCCCAGAGGGAATCGATCGTTCCTACATCCTTCCAGTAGCCCTTGAACTCATAGGCAAGAAGCGTTCTGCCGTCTGCCAGCATCTGCGGGATGATATTCTTACCGAAATCATGCGCAGAGTTCGGGTCCTTCATATCCGCGGTAAGCATCTTTCTGAGAAGCTTCCAGCTGAAGATATAGATACCCATCGATGCGAGGTTGCTCTTCGGCTGCGCCGGCTTCTCCTCGAACTCGACGATCTTACCGTTCTCATCGGTATTCATGATACCGAAGCGGCTTGCTTCCTTCATCGGGACTCCGATGACCGCGATCGTTGCGTCGGCATTCGCCTTTATGTGGGCATCCAGCATCTGAGCATAGTCCATCTTGTAGATATGGTCGCCTGAAAGGACCAGCAGATAATCCGGATTGTACTGGTCAATGAAGTCGATATTCTGCGAGATGGCGTCCGCAGTTCCCCTGTAGACGTCAAGTCCGGTCTCTGCTTTCTCACGCGGTGTCAGAACGAATACGCCGCTGTCCTTGGTATCAAGTCCCCAGCGTCCGCCCGCCGCAACATAAGAGTTCAGCAGGACCGACTCATACTGAGTCAGGACTCCGACGATATTGATACCGCTGTTTGCACAGTTACTGAGCGGAAAGTCGATGATGCGATACTTGCCGCCGTAGGAGACAGCAGGCTTCGCGACCTTCGAGGTAAGCTCATGAAGACGGCTGCCTCTGCCGCCGGCCAGAATCATGGCCAGCATGTTTCCCTGTTTCATGATAAAAATCCTCCTCATTGCTACAAATATTGCCAGTACATAAAGCTGATTCTATTTTAACACCGCAGGCTGGTTTGAACAAGTATGCAGTGCTATTTACTCTGTTTTCTTTCCGGTACTTTCCTCTCCGCCGGCTTCTTCCGCAGCCGGCTTCTCCGTATCCTGGGGCTTCTCTCCCTCTGCCGGCTTTTCCCTATCCTGGGGCTTCTCTTC
>DLFD01000046.1:25402-26873 GCA_002482005.1 Lachnospiraceae bacterium UBA7729
TTCTCTTCCGCAGCCGGCTTCTCTCCCGCCGGCTTCCTGCCTTCCACATCTTCCGCAGTGATCTGCCTGATATCCGCATCCGGCAGGGAAGCGAGCCTGGTCGCCTGATTCGTCACAATCTTCTCGAACAGGTTTCTGACATCCCTGGCGTTGGCGAAGTTCTCGCCCTTGTGCGCTTCCATGTCGCGGATCTTCTCCTCGACCGCCTTCTGCGCGTCTTCCGTCAGGATATAATTGTACTTCTTCACCTGGAAGCCGAAGATCTTCACCAGCTCATCAGCGGTGTAATCCGGGAATTCAATATATTTGTTGAACCTGGACCTAAGTCCGGGGTTGCTGTCGATGAATTCCTTCATCAGGTCCGTGTAGCCTGCCACAATCACGATGAAGTCATCTCTGTTGTCCTCCATCGCCTTCAGGATCGTGTCTATAGCTTCCTGGCCAAAATCATTTTCACCACGTGCAAGTGTGTACGCTTCATCGATAAAGAGGATGCCTCCCTTTGCCTCATCGATCTTGGCCTTGGTCTTGATCGCCGTCTGACCAACATAGCCCGCGACCAGGTCGCCCCTGTCGCACTCGACCAGCTGTCCTTTCGACAGAACGCCAATGTCCTTGTAGATCCCTGCAAGGATGCGGGCGATCGTCGTCTTTCCGGTTCCCGGATTCCCCGAGAAGACCAGGTGCAGGGAAAATGGTACTTCCGGCAGCTTCTGCTCTTTGCGGCGGACCTGCATCTTCATCAGATTGGCCAGCTCCACAACATCTTTCTTGACCTTGTCAAGTCCGACCAGCTCCTGAAGCTGCTGATAGGACTCGCTGTCCTCAACTCTGGCCAGCGCCCTCTTCTTCTCTTCCTCAGCTTTGACATCTTCCCCGGACTTTTCGCGATCATTCGCTCCCGCGGGCTGACTGACACCGTCGAGGTCCGGCATACCGCCCTGACCGTTATAATCACCGACGTTGATGAAAATACCGCCCTTATCCACATCTCTTACTCCGGAAAGACTGTCTTCCCCGGAGCTCTTCCCGCTCTCATCGTCCTCAGTGCTCTCTCCCTGAGCCTTGCCGGCCATGGCGATATAGCGAAGAAGTTTCACGAACTTGTTGTAAGCCTCATCATCCCGGATGATCAGCGACTGCCTGCCGTCCAGCTCAATCTTTGACAGCTTCGGCGTCGTGCGGATATGCATCGGCTTTCCCAGTCTGTAATCGATGCTGAATTCCGCATTGCCGCTGCCATTGCTCATATGGACCATGCGGCTTTTCACATCCAGCTCGATGGTTCCTTCGACCGGGAACCCGAACGAATCGTAGTAGACGCCCTTCGTCTGAAAACGGTCGCCCACCTCCATATAGGTACTGATGCACTGGATCTCATCCCAGTCATTCACATTGCTCTTCAAAGCTGATCTTCCTCCGAAACCTGAAACACAGTTTTTAATATTTTAAGCCTCAATCACTTTTCCTA
>DLFD01000061.1 GCA_002482005.1 Lachnospiraceae bacterium UBA7729
ATTTTCTGGATTTCTTCGCTAGACTCTTGTCGCCGCCCTTGAGTCCAGCGAAGGATCTACAAGAATTCTTGAATCTCTTCGCTAGCGCATAGCCCCTCTCTCCATCGGCCAGCGAAGGAAAAGAAGAATTTCCTGGATTTCTTCGCTAGACTCTTGGCGCCGCCCTTGAGTCCAGCGAAGGAACTACAAGAATTCTTGAATCTCTTCGCCAAGGCATCTCCCTCTCTCCTTCGGCCAGCGAAGGAAACTACAAGAATTCTTGAATCTCTTCGCCAGGGCATAGCCCCTCCTCCTTCGGCCAGCGAAGAAAAAGAAGAATTTTCTGGATCTCTTCGCCTGACTTACCCCTCAACATAAATTCAGGCGCCGGAAGCGATTTTCTTCCGGCGCCTGCCCCTCATAGATAATCTGATTTCTTTCCCAGTCCGCAATACCTGTCTGTTCCGCTTCCGCAGCATTCCTTTACTTCTTGTTCACATTGTACCCGATGACAGCTCCTGTGATGCCGCCGATGATGTGAGCCATATTTGAGACGTTATCACGGATGAAGATTCCTTCCACCACCTGCTGCCCGATGAAGATCACTGCGATCAGCAGGAAGCTCAGCGGAATCTCCCCGTCGTGAAATCCTGTGAAAGAAGTCAGCAGGATGAAAGTAAACACAACGCCGCTCGCCCCGAGCAGGGCAGTTGCCGGGAAGAAGATGTAATTCACAAGTCCTGTGACCCCTGCTGTGATCAGGATGGCGGTGCTGATCTGCTTCGACCCGTACTTCTCCTCCAGCATCGGACCCAGGAGCAGGATGTACATCATGTTGCCGGCATAGTGACTCCAGCTGCCATGCCCCAGCACATGCGTGAAGAACCTGAGATAAGTCAGCGGTGACAGGAGCGACGAATGATACGTGGAAAACAGCAGTGTATTGCTGCGTCCGCCGGTGAGAAAACTGAGTCCAAGAGCTGCCAGACTGACAAGGACAAACCCCAGGGATACAGGAGCATTGAAAGTGATCTTTAATCTGCGCATATCCATCCCTCTGCAATATTTCTTACGATACCCGGTGTGATCTCAATCATATAAGGCTTTTTCATCCCCGTATCATCCCGCCAGCAGGCTGACATACGGAATGCTTTCATCGATCCTGCGGAAGATCTTCGTACTGAGCCTTTTCATCTCTTCATCAGGCTCCGTCAGGTCCGGGACCATGATGACCGGAACTCCTGCTGCCGCCGCGCTTCTTACGCCATTCGGAGAATCCTCATATGCGAGGCATTCATCCGGCATAACGTGCAGTTTACGACATGCGAAGGAATAGGGATCCGGATATGGCTTTCCCCTCTTCAGCGAGGTCGCCGCAACAAAGTCATCAAAATACGGGAGCAGCCCCGTCTTCTCCAGCAGCTGAGTCTTCTTCTCCTTGGCTGACTGGGTCACGATCACCTTCCTGAGCCCCGGAAACATCTCCAGATGCTCCAGAAGTTCCCTGACCCCAGGCTTTACATCCGGTGTGTGCAGATCAAAGTAACCTGCCATCAGTTCTTTCCGCTTCGCCCGGAAGGCATCATAAGCTTCTTCCGATCCAAATGCGCCGCCGACGATTTTTCTTCCGACCGAAGCATCGCAGGAACGAAGCTTCAGCGCAAGCTCGTCTGACATCTCCCAGCCGCATTCCTTCGCAGCCTTCTTCCAATATTCCAGATAGATCTTCTCAGTATCGAAAAGCAGTCCGTCGTGGTCAAAAAAGATCGCCTTCAGTCTCAATCCAGCCACTCAACCTTTCCGGTCTCAATATCATAGACCCCGCCGGCCGTCTTCATTCTTCCAAGTTCCGGATGCTCCGCATATATGTCACGGATCATCCGGACATTCCGTTCTACGTTCAGCGCGCTTGCTTTTCTCTCATCCTTCTCGTCTCCAATCGCCTTATGGATCTCATCCGTGATCGACCTGATATAGCCCTCACCGTCTCCGGCTATGGCAGCTCCAACCGCCCCGCAGTGAGTATGGCCAAGCACGACCGTCAGCGGACAGTGAAGGTGTCCCGCGGCATACTCGATACTGCCAAGCTGATGATCATCCAGAACATTTCCGGCGACACGGACCACAAACAGTTCTCCGATCCCTGCTGAAAAGATCGCCTCCGGAATCTCCCGGGAATCCGAGCAGGCGATAACGATCGCGTAAGGGTGCTGACCATGCTCAGCCGTCTGCCTGCGGATCTGAGGAGAGATGTCCCCATGATTCGTGAGAGCGTCAAGATATCGATCGTTTCCATCCTTCAGTTTCTGAAGACTTTCCTCTGCTGTCATGCTTATTTCCCCCTTCATATGATCTCCGCTTTCCGCTGGGCGTAACCGTTCCAGGATCGATCTATCCATGCTCAATCCATATCCTGTTCCAGATAGCTACTCTCCAGTTTGTCCAGAATATCCGCTGTCCCTCTTGGCCCGATTCCCCGGGCTTGCCGGTACCATCCCGGGTCTTTCATCGCTTCTGCCAGATCCCCGATCGTCCGGATCCCGACCGCCCTCAGGCAGTCCGGATCATCGTAAGCAAGACCATGCATGGTCCAGCTCTCTTCCTCGTTCATATTCACCGTTCCTTTATGGAATGCCAGGCAGAAACACTGATCTTCTTCTGCGTCAGGACCATCATAACACATCATGAGAACGACCGGCCACTGACAGCTATAGCTAAAAAGAGCCCGCGGTGACGACTTTGGCTAACACAAAGCTCTTCTCCGCGGGACTTGTACGAGGCTCAGGTCTTTCCGATGTTACTCCGACGCGCCTGGCCCTGCAGCCTTCTTCTTGCCGAATCTGCCACGGACCCTTCCGGCTCCCCGCCTTGCAAGATCAGGCCTTTTGAAATGGACATTCGTCCCCAGAAGCATATTGCACAGCCAGATCAGGAAGAACAGTGTGAAGATCGGGATCACACAGGCCGTCACGAGCAGCACTGCGATGTAATTGATCATGCTGTTCAGGATCTCCTTAAACTGATTCACCGTATCTCCGACGATCTCCGGCAGCTCGGTAAATACCTTCCCTGCCTTGTCAGCGATGTCTGATGCGGTATCCGTTACGGCTTTTCCGGCGTTTGCCACATTATCGGCCATCTTTCCGAAGAATGATCTCTCTTCCGTGTCCGTTTCAGTTTCCGTTTCCGCCTCGGTCTCTTCCGCTGCTTCCCCGTCCCCAGAATCTTCACCCAGCATGGTGCCTAGTTTGTCGGTCGTCTCCGACATCTTTCTTACTTCTTCATCAACAGAATAATGGAACGTATTCTCAATCGTTCTCGAGATGAAGGTACTGCAAGGCGCCACTGCCCAGATCACAAGGGCGAAGATCAGCACCTTGACCATGACATGCCTTAAAGCATCTTTGTTCTCCACCGCATAGCAGCTCAGGATCCATAGCAGCAAGGCGAGCGGCACCAGAAATCTGAATGCGATGAACCCGCCTGCGGCAGGAAGATATTTCTCGATCAGGATCGCAGCGCTGATCCCGATCAGGTAATCGCTCAGGTCCGCGATCTTCTCAGCGATAGGGTTTCCGGTGTCATTCGGTATCGCTGACACCAGGAAAGCTGCTGTCGTAGCAGACGCCGTCAGCGTGACAACGGTCGCTTCCTTCTTGTCCAGAAATGACATAGTCCCTCTATATGTCTTCGGTGACGAGAAAACCGACCCCAGCACAAAGATGGATAGGATCGCGATCAGGACCGGTATCCCGATCTTCTTCAGATGCGGCATGTACTTTTCTTTCATGACAGTTTGCTTCTCCTTCCTTTGATCTGCATGCTCTCAGCAGAATAACTTACGTATAGTAATAGCAATAGCAACAGTATACCCTTCCCAGCATCAGTATACCCTTCCCATGCATGGAATTCCAGAGCCTGTCTTTCCTGTCATTCCTGTCTTTCCTGTTTTATGTTCTTTCTGGTCCTGTGCATGACATTCATCCTCCTCATGCGCATATTTATGCGGTTATTTGAATAATTATTCTGCAGGGGACTCTTTGGAAAAGCCATGGATGACGTTTCTCCTCCGATGAGGTAAAATCTAAGGAAACAGGATGTTGTCAAAGGAGGCGCCATGAATCTGATATCTGATCTGCCGGAAGTGTTTGATACATTCGCTCAGCAGCGAAAGAACTCGTTTCTGACCGTCAAGGAATTCAAGGAAAGAGGCATTCCGATCATCGGCTCCTACTGCAGCTATTTCCCGAAGGAGATCGCCATGGCCGCCGGGGCCGCTCCGGTCAGCCTCTGTTCCACATCCGGTGAGACGATCCCGGAAGCCGAGAAAGATCTTCCCAGGAACCTCTGTCCGCTGATCAAGTCGAGTTACGGGTTCGCCAAGACCCAGAAGTGTCCTTACTTCTATTTCTCGGATCTGGTAGTCGGCGAGACGACCTGCGACGGCAAGAAGAAGATGTACGAGATGCTGTCGGATCTCAAGGATGTCCATGTCATGCGGCTTCCGAATAAGCAGGATGAGGAAGCGCTCGATGCCTGGACCAATGAGATCATCCGGCTGAAGAACGCCGTCGAGGAAAGATTCGGCGTGACGATCACCGAAGAGAAGCTCCGTGAAGCGGTTCACATCAACAATCAGGCCAATGCTTCTCTCGAATCTCTGTGCACCGTGATGGAGCATGACCCATGTCCGATCAGCGGTCATGACCTGTTCAAGGTCTTAAACGGAAGTCAGTTCAAGTTTGACCGCAAGGCTCTGGCAGCGGAAATCACTGCCCTGAGCCAGAAGATCGAAGCTGACTATTCTTCCGGAAGGATGCTCGACAAAAGACCGCGCATCCTGATCACCGGCTGCCCGATGGGCGGAGCGACCGAGAAGGTGATCGAGGCGGTCGAGCAGAACGGCGGTATCGTAGTCGGCTTCGAGAACTGCTCCGGCGAGAAGAACTTCGGGATTCAAGTCGACGAGAAGGCGGCAGACATCTACAGGGCACTTGCAAGGCGCTACCTGGATATCGGCTGCTCCGTGATGTCGCCTAACCCGCACCGTCTGGACACACTTGGCCGTATGATCGACCAGTATCATGCTGACGGTGTGCTCGAGATGGATCTGCAGACCTGCCTGACCTACGAGGTGGAATCAGCTAAGATCCGCAGATTCGTGACGAAGGAAAAGGGAATCCCTTACCTGCAGGTCGAGACCGACTATTCCCAGAGCGACATCGGCCAGCTAAACACAAGAATCGCTGCATTTATCGAGATGATCTGATGAGATATATAGGGATCGATATCGGCTCGACCAGCGCCAAGACGGTCGTAATGGAGGAAGACAGAAAGATCCTCTGCTCTTTCACCGTACCGACCGGCTGGAGCAGCTTCGACGCCGGGAAAAGGATTGAAACAGAACTTCAAAACAGGCTTGGGAAGCTTCCGCGACAGGACTTCCGATGTGTATCAACCGGCTACGGCAGGCAGGCTGTGTCATGGGCTGAACGCAGGGTGACTGAGATCACCTGTCATTCCAGAGGAGCATCCTTCCTCTTCGGGGACGGCCTTATGAATGTGATCGACATCGGCGGCCAGGATACCAAGGTGATCTCCGTGACTGCCGGCAAGGTGGATGAGTTCTTCATGAATGAGAAATGTGCTGCCGGTACCGGCAAGTTTCTGGAGGTGCTTTCCGGCAGACTGAACATTCCTCCCGAAGAGCTTGACCTTCTCGCCTCGCATCACACGAAAGAACTGGTTATCAGTTCCATGTGCACCGTATTCGCGGAGTCGGAAGTCGTCTCTCTCGCCGGTCAGGGAGAATCGAAGGAAAACCTGGCCTTTGGCGTCCTTCATTCTGTAGCGGAGAAGGTTTCAACGCTGTATGGACGGCTTGCCGAAACGGACCGGCAGAAAGTGGTTCTGACCGGCGGGCTCTGCAGCTACCCGTTTTTCCAATCGCTCCTGTCCGATAAGATCGGGCAGAAAGTAGTTTCGGCCCCCATGGCACGCTATGCAGGAGCGATCGGAGCCGCGATGATGGCATAGTAGTCCCAGACTTTCCTACGAAATCCCGGCCTTTCCAGTTCATCATACAGACTTCTGAACTGTTCATAATTAGCAGGCAGAGAATGTCTCGTATAATAGCTGTCCCGGAGGAACTCACACAGCACTGCTGTATAGCCGGCCAATAAAGTGAATATCATGTCCAGAAGATCCGGGACTTTGAAAACCTCGTCATACAGGTTCGAAATCATCTCCGAAAGGAAAGATCGGATATCCATCAGCAGTTTCTGCATTTCTTTCAGGTCTGGTATTGTCCCGCTCTTCTCTGCATCGACGATCTCGTCTTTGACAAGGTTGATCCGCATAATCAGATTCGTACAATCGGCTTTCTTTTCATTCTTCTGTCCAGCAGCTACTTTACTGATCTCCCCCATCTGTGCGCTAAGCTTATTCAATTTGGCGCAGACAATTGCGAATCCGGCTACATTCACTCCGAGGTTGAGCAGCCCCAATCCGACATTCAGATAGGATATGGACTGGATACTCTTCGTCATCCTGAAGAGATCATCTGCTCGCACAGACAGATTTTTCAGGCTCGGCGTTATCCTGCTGAAGCCATCCTTCATCTGAGCCTGAAACTGATGGAGCTCTCTCCTCATCTCCCGCTGATCTCTGGCCATATCCTTCAGGCTCTCCGCGGCTTGCTGAGCAGTGTTGTCTTCTCCAAGGATCTTTACTTTTTTCAGGGCTTTAAATCTCGCTTTCATCCCTCTGAGCATCAGCTCTGTAACATCTTTTCCTTTCAACTCTTCCGCAAGTTCCGGCGGAACCACAATCCGAAAAACTGTCTCAGCGTTCATCAAATTCTCCCTCATCCGAAATAAATGCTCCTTGCATATCCATTATCCTGCAGAAGAATAACATTGCATCCACATACATCAGCTCACATGCCGTTGTTTTTTCACGTTCATCAAGCAGAACCTTGTTGAGCAGACCGTCGATCGCATTCCCGTGAAGCTCCATCGGTCCAAGTTCCTTCATATCCCAGATCTGCCGGATCAACTCTGCATCTTCCAATTCAAGAGCAGGTGAAATATCCGAGATCTCCAGCCGTTCCTGGTCCGTGTCCAGTTTCAAAAAATTCTTATCAAGTTTCAAGGCACCAAGTTTCTGGGACACCTTCTGTTCAGGCCGATCATCAGACCTTTCGGCGCCTTTTCCGGCATCTTCTTCTGCCTTGAGCACCTCTCTGAAAAGAACGAGGAAGATCAGTGTGATATCTTCAGCATCTTCCATACATCCACCGTCACAAGCTGCTTTCTCCATAAGGTCATAAGCCCGGTGTTCATATTGATCAGCGATCGAGTTTTTCCTGCTTGGAATAAACTGATCCATATAACGTCTGACAAGTCCGAAATAGTAGTTCATCGATCCCTGCTTTTTGCCGAGCTCATCCTTATCCGGAACAATGCTTTCAAACCCAAGAAGTCTCTCCTCAAGATCAATACGTCTGATGTCTTTTACCTTGAGCACCCTGTAATTGCATATTGGGAATAGCTGTTCACGGCAGAAGTGAAAAGCTTCGTCACTGAACTCTTCCACGACTCTGACATAGTTGATTGCCGTGGTTACGGCCTGTTTCTTATCTTCCTTTTTCATAATCATATCGTCCTTACAATAGATTCTGATGTGATTCTGTTTCTCATTGCTTGATCTCCCACACTTCAAGTATCATGACAGTTGATTTTCAGCTTTTTCTGTTATCACAGCTCTGTGTACTTCTTGCTGCTGCCCTTCGCCTTCTCCACCGGATACTTTCTCTCATTCTGCTCGATCTTCTTATTGACGATTTCATCCAGGTCCAGGTGCAGGACATCTGCCATCTGGACACAGTAATTCAGTACATCGGCAAGTTCCTCCTCCACCGCCTGCTCATCAAAGTTCTCCCCCGACCACTGGAAGCATTCCAGAAGCTCCCCGGCTTCGATGGAAATGGACTTTGCCAGGTTCTCCGGAGTATGGAACTGTTCCCAGTCGCGATCTTTGGTAAACTGCAGAATACGTTTAATTGTTTCATTACTGAGCATTTCTCATTTCCTCCATGATCTCTTAACTGCATGATTCCTTACGAATCTTCGTTCTGATCAAAATAGTGCTTTAGGTATTGCTGAAGGTTCGGATTGCATGCATATACGAATGTGCCTCGGATGCCGCGTGTCATCAGTGTTGCGTAGATGTTGAGGATATATTCCTGCAGACTGACTGGATTCGTTCCGGCTTTCCCGAGGTTATCAAAATAATGCTCTTTATAGATCACCATTCGCCTGGTGACCGGATCATAATCGATCTCAGGTCCGAAGATGACTCCGCAATAGTTCAGGTCATAGCCCTGGACCGTATGAATGCAGCCCACCTCATTCACGGAATTCGGAGAGTTGATCCAGTCTTTATAGGTACTGTTCCAGATAAATTCTGAATTCTCTATGTGGATATCATAATCTGTGGGATGCATCGGATCTTTAATGCCCTTGGAAAGCCATTTCCAGCCATAGCCTGCCACAAGACGGCAGAGTTTCATCGTCTTATCAAGCGACTTGATCAGATTGGCCATTTCCTCCACATGATCAAAAAAGCGGAGGTCATAATCCCGGAAGATCTTCTTTTTATTGCCTATCCTGCAGTACAGAACATCTTTCACGTAATCAATATAGTCATTGCCGCCAAGGCAGCGAAGCTGAGACTTGAGTACGATCGGCTTGCTGGTCGCCAGATGTAAGCGGACCTTGCTGAGATAATAGTCCCGGTCGATATCGGAAGGTCTGACACTCTGGGCAGGATCATAGAACAGAACCTGCATCTTGCTTCGTTTGTAGATCCAGTCCAGCTCCGTAGCCTCCTGCCCCAGTCCCAGATAAGCATTGATCCGGTCATACGCCGGATACTGGCTGAGACTCTTTCTCCTGTGAAGCCTGTGCGATTCATCGACTACCAGGAGATCGTATTTCCCTACGTGATAGATATCGTCCCCGACTTCCTTTGGGCTGAGGATCATATGGGGCGAGAGTCCTGGAATATCCTTGAAGACTTCTTTGATCGTCGCCCTCAATGACTGCATCGGGACAACAAAGCCGATCTTCTGCAAAGTATCGACATGCTTCAGATAAGTCTTCACTTCCAGAGAATTTCTGATGTCATCAAACTCCAGATAAGCTTCTGAATAATTCTTATGAAGCAGTTTGTTAATGAAAACGACCAGATAGATAGCCAGGATCGTCTTCCCGGTTAGTCAAGTCCAAATTTGTGTGT
>DLFD01000079.1:0-28370 GCA_002482005.1 Lachnospiraceae bacterium UBA7729
TAGTGAATGCTCAATAAATAAAGTCCCTTTACTCAAAGGAAAATGCCGAAAAATATGATATAATCATTGCAAAGATATTCGCAGATCAGTTCGATTCCCTTGCACTTTTGATATATTCGGGGCGGTGTGGCATGTATAAATCTCTCTCGGAACACCAGATTTCGATTTTTGATTTTAACCAGAGTTGTGGCACACCGCTGGATCAAAACAATGAATGGGTCAGACTGGCAGATGCCATCGACTGGGCCAGCCTTGAAAAGATGTATTCTTCTCTTTTTCCCTCTTCAAGAGGGCGCAGGGCTTTCTCACTGCGTATTGCTCTGGGCGCACTGATCATTCAGAAGCGCAAAGGATTCTCCGACCGGGAGTTGGTGAAAGAAGTCGCAGAGAACCCCTATTACCAGTACTTTCTTGGTATGAAGCAGTTTTCGAACACCTGTCCGTTCAAAGCGACTGTCCTGGTGTATTTCCGCCGCAGACTGGATACGCGATTTCTGATGATGGCGAATGAAGAGTATCTTGCTACGGCAGCGCCAACACTGGAGCATGCTGATGATAAGCCGTCAGAATCCGCTGACGGGGAGAATGCAGGGACGTTTATTCTGGATGCCACCTGCTCTCCATCCAACATCAAATATCCCCAGGACTTTGTCCTCCTCAATGATGCGAGAGAGAAGCTGGAGGAGATGATTGACTATTTCCATCATCAGTACCATCCTTGGAAGAAGCCAAGGACTTATCGGATAAGTGCTCGGAAAGAATATCTTGCTATGGCCAAAGCTAAAAAGCGTCCGACGAAAAAACTTCGGAGCCTGATCCGCAGACAGCTTGGCTGTCTGAACCGTGACCTCCGGTATCTGGAGGCATACATGACGGAGGGATATGCTCTTCCGCAGAGGTATATTGATTACTACCTGACTATACAGAAGCTTTACGAGCAGCAGAAGTACATGTTTGACAGCCGCACCCATCGGGTAGATGACCGGATCGTCAGCATCAGTCAGCCGTATATCCGCCCCATCGTTCGTGGCAAGGCAAAAGCTCCGGTAGAGTTTGGCCCGAAGTATGATGTCAGCATTGATGAAAAGGGGCATGCCCGCCTGGAGAAGATCCAGTTCGACCCTTACAATGAGAGCACGATTCTTCAGGATGCAGTGGAGCGATATAAAAAACGTACCGGGCATTATCCTGCACGGGTGCTTGCAGATCAGATTTATCGAACAAGGGCGAATCGTGCGTATTGTAAGGATCACGGAATCCGAATTTCCGGGCCAAAGTTAGGACGGCCTGCAGCTGAGCACAAGTCTGATGTGGATGAGTATAAGGACAACACGGACCGGATTGAGGTGGAACGCTTCTTCAGTGTAGAGAAACGCTGTAACGGTGCCGGCCTCATCATGACCAAACTGGCAGAAACAACGCTGGCGTCCGTCGCCTTATCAGTTTATGTCACCAATCTCTTCGCGATCCCAGTCGGAAATATTTTTTTGCTTTATCTGATGGACTGCGGAGATGAACCGGAAAGTGTACAGTTCATTGAACTGGAGGATGCAGCTTATGATGTTTCGATAAAGTTGAGGTCTACAAGCCGCCGACGGGCGGCATCAGGGTAAGTTTGCACCTGGGACGATATTAACCGCGTTTTTGAGCAGTCACTAAATAAACCAAAGCGCGGGCAGGATATTTGTGCATTTCTAAAGCAGAAATGAGTTGCTATTATCTCCGATCAGAGTGATTAATACAGTACCGAAAGGGAAATCACAAAAAACGGAGGGCAAGGACATGACAGAACTGCAGAACTTCATCGACGGATACGGATTTGGGATCAGCGTACAGAAACTGGCCGAGAAGGCATACCGCCACATGGAAAGTAAAGGCCACAAGGTCTGCATGGTAAACGAGCGCTACCTGGAAGTCGACGGAACCACATACCTTTTTTCCAAGAGCCGCAAGCACGGGCGCTGGATTGCAAAGGCATTTTGAAGGAGGGCGGCATGAACATCGCAGAGAAGATGGAGAGGGAGTCGCGCCTTATGACAAACCTTGCGGACTGGATGGAAAAACACGGCACTGTGATCAGCGACCGGCAGCAGAGCAACGCCTACACCGGCGTGCGCATCCGGGAGATCCGGTGGCGGGGAAATACCTACCAGATCATCGATGTGGACGGCATGACCTGCCGGATTGAGCGGCTGTAACATACACAGTTTTCGGCGGCGAATATTGTGCAGATTATTCTGCAGAAACCGCTTGCTATATCTCCGGTTTAGAGTGATATATACAGTACCGAAAGGGAAAACACCTAAGAAAACGGAGGACAAGACCATGACGATTAACGAAGCAATGAGAACCTACAGACTGCCGAACCCGACCACAGCAGAAGACCTGGAAACCCGCTGGAGCAAAATCCTGAACTTTGGAGACAAGGTACTCCTTGCCGGATACTACTACAGCGGAAAGAACAAGCCCAGCTACTTCGCAGCGGTTTACGAGCACCTCGACGACGACCTTTCCTGCGAAGGAACCATCGGCCTGAAGGCAGCAAGCGAGGTAGCCTTCACGGACGACGGCCACGCGATGGCATGGGCGATGCAGCAGTAAGAACACACGAAAACAGAAGATAACCGAAAGGAAGCCCGCCGGGGCTTTCTCTCGTACAGATAGAAGATGATGACAGAGCCACAGGCTCTATTTTTTTGCGCAAAGGGAGGTGCGTATGAATGGGAAAAAACTATGTGATCGATCGGCGCAAGCTTCCGTACGACGCATTTGTGCCAGATGAAAGCTGGCTGATCCCGATGGATGAGGAAGGAGGGGATTCCCATGGCGACAAGGGGTCGGAAACCGACGCCGACAGCAATCAAGGAGCTGGAAGGCAATCCGGGAAAAAGAAAACTGAACGAGAATGAGCCGAAGCCTAAGAAGAAAGCTCCCTCCTGCCCAAAGTGGCTGGAACCGGAAGCAAAAAAAGAGTGGCGCAGGCTCAGTAAGCAGATGGAACAGATCGGGATACTTACCGAAGTCGATATGGCTTCCTTTGCCGGATACTGTCAGGCATATGCCAGATGGAAGGAAGCAGAGGAATTCATCACTCAGCACGGCACGATTGTAAAGACACCGAGCGGATATTGGCAGCAGGTTCCCCAGGTATCGATTGCGCAGACTTATTTGAAGATCATGAATCGCTTCAGTGAGCAGTTTGGTCTGACACCGGCATCCAGAAGCAGGATCGTGGCAAGCACAGAAAACACCGGCGGCAGTAGGGATGAGATGGAGGATATTTTAAATGGGTGATAATAGACCAGCGGGATATCCGAAACTCACAGACTACATTCCGACGAAGTTCATGCTGCCGACTTCCCATTACGATGAGGATCGCGCTAACCGTGCTGTCCGGTTTATTGAGAACCTGAAGCATACGAAAGGCCGCTGGGCTGGGAAGCGCTTCTGGTTGCTGCCGTGGCAGGAGCAGATCATCCGGGATGTTTTCGGGATTGTCGATGAGAACGGGCACCGGCAGTTCCGGACGGCCTATGTGGAGATCCCGAAGAAGAATGGAAAGCAATTAGCATTGGACACACCAATCCCGACGCCTGCTGGCTTTACGGCAATGGGGGATCTAAAGGTGGGCGATACCGTTTTTGACGAGAATGGCAAGCCTTGCCATGTGGTGGCTAAGAGTGAAGTGGATGATACCGAGCAGGCTTATAAACTGACATTTCGTGATGGAAGCAGTATTATTGCCGGGGAACGACATTTGTGGAACTGCGATTATATTTATGGGAAACCGCACTCTGTGCTGTGGACGACGGGAGAAATATTTCGAAGGACACAAGCATTCAGAGACCTCCATAGGGAAGATCCGAGAGAAGCACGGCGCTCTCTTATTAGAATCCCGGTAGCTGCTCCGCTGAAAATTCCAGATACTGATCTTCCAGTTGATCCGTATCTTTATGGGTATTGGCTTGGGAATGGAAACGCCATAAAGCCGGAGATCACAGTAAGGGATGAAGATGTGGAGGATATTATCTCATTCATACCTTATCAGCTTCACAATCGTTATCCTCAGAAGTGCGGTGGGAGCGAAGTTCTGAATTATACGGAACTGAAGCCCATCCTTTTAAAGTCCTTTCGGGATAAGGCAATCGGGGCTGAGTACCTGAGGGCATCGGAAGAACAGAGATGGGCGCTGCTGCAGGGCCTCATGGATTCCGATGGGTGCGTCGGAGAGCGAAAAGGACAGAGCGTATATGTGACCACCATAAGAGAACTTGCGGAAACTGTCAGAGAGCTTCTCTGGACGCTCGGAATCAAAAACGCTGTAAAGGCAGAGCCATCAACCAGATGCGGATGGCCGACGGGAGAGATCCTGTATGTGATCCGTTTTACGACATTTTCTGATCAGTCAACCACAAGGCTTGTGAGAAAAGCGGTTCGACAGCGGATTCGGATGAAGCAGACACGATCCAATTTTCATTATCTGGAAAATATCGAACCGATCGATCATCCGGTACAAATGCAGTGTATTCAGGTTGACAGTCTTTCGCACCAGTATCTTGCCGGAAGATCGATGGTTCCGACGCATAACAGCGAGCTGGCAGCAGCGGTGGCGCTCTACCTCCTGTATGCGGATAATGAGCCGTCGGCGGAAGTATATGGCGCGGCGGCAGACCGGCAGCAGGCCAGTATCGTTTTCGATGTGGCCCGGCAGATGGTGGATATGACACCGGCGCTTGTAAAGCGCTCCAAGATCATGGCTGCCGGAAAGCGCATCGTCAACTATCAGAACGCCGGATATTATCAGGTGCTGTCGGCGGAAGTCGGTACCAAGCACGGCCTGAACGTTTCCGGCCTGGTATTTGACGAGCTGCATTCGCAGCCCAACCGGCAATTATACGATGTACTCACAAAAGGCTCCGGCGATGCGAGGGAACAGCCGCTGTATTTCCTGATCACGACTGCCGGAACCGATCGGGAATCGATCTGCTACGAAGTGCATATGAAGGCGCTCGATATCCTGCAGGGAAAAAAGATCGATCCGTCCTTTTACCCGGTGGTCTATGGCCTGCCGGATGACGCGGACTGGAATGATGAGGCAAACTGGTATAAAGCCAATCCGTCCCTTGGATATACGATCAAAATCGACCGTGTCCGGGCCGCCTATAAGGATGCACTGGAAAACCCGGCGGAAGAGAACGTGTTCCGCCAGCTCCGGCTTGACCAATGGGTTGGTAGCTTAGTGGCATGGATACCCGAGCATGTGTATGACAAGGGAGATATCCCGATTGATATGGAGAAACTGAAAGGCCGTGATTGTTATGCGGGACTGGACTTATCCAGCACGTCGGACATCACGGCTTTTGTGATGGTGTTCCCGCCGGAGGCAGAAGGAGAAAACTATATCGTTCTGCCGCATTTCTGGCTTCCGAGGGAGACGCTTAAGCTGCGAGTGCGGCGCGACCATGTGCCGTATGATCTCTGGGAGAAGCAGGGCCTCTTTCATATCACGGAGGGAAATGTCGTCGATTACGAGTTTGTACGGAAAACCATAGGCGAACTGTCAGAGCAGTACCACATCTGTGAGATCGGCATTGACCGCTGGAATGCGACGCAGCTGATCACGGAGCTTGCCGGTGACGGCTTCACTATGGTTCCGATCGGGATGGGCTTTAAGGATATGAGTCCCGGGATGAAGGAACTGTATAAGCTGCTGCTGGAAGGAAAGATCACCCACGGCGGCAATCCGATCCTTAGGTGGATGGCCGGAAACGTCGTGGCAGAAATCGATGCGGCGGAGAATATTAAACCATCGAAGAAGAAAGCGACAGAGAAGATCGACGGCATTGTGGCCCTGATCATGGGGCTTGACCGGTGTATCCGGCATGAGACGAGCGGCAGCGTTTATGATGATCCGGATCGCGGCCTTCTGGTTTTTTGATGGAGAGGAACATGATAACGCTAATGATCATTGGCCTTCTGGTAATCCGGGAGGCTGTTTCTATTATGGAGGAGATGTACTGATGGGATTTTTAAACTGGCTGGGAATCAGCCCAAGGGATGCGCCTCGTCTGCCGGAGATCACAGATAACGTCCGGGACTCCGGGCAGACCTTTGTGTTCGGACGGGCAGATTCCGGGGAAAGGGTTGATGAAAAGAGCGCGATGCAGATCGCGACCGTTTACGCTTGTGTGCGGCTGCTTGCAGAGTCGGTGGCGGGCCTTCCGCTGCATCTATACCGTTTTACAGACACTTCTGAGAACGGGAAAGAAAAGGCAAAAGACCATCCGCTCTACCGGCTGCTGTACATGCTTCCGAACCCGGAGATGACGAGCTTTTCCTTCCGGGAAGTGATGATGACGCATCTTCTCCTGTGGGGGAACTGCTATGCACAGATCATCCGGGACGGGAAGAACGGCATCTTAGGACTCTACCCGCTGCTTCCGGAAAACGTGGAAGTCGACCGGGACGAGAAGGGCGAGATCTACTATATCTACCACGCCTATACCGATGAGATACCCGGGGAGAACAATAAGGATATCTACTTCCGCAGGGATGAGATCTTCCATGTACCGGGGCTCGGGTTCAACGGACTCGTAGGATTCTCACCGATCGCCATGATGAAAAATGCGCTCGGCACGACGCTGGCTGTGGAGAAATACGGATCAGCCTTCTTTAAAAATGGTGCGCAGCCATCCGGTGTTTTGGAGCATCCGGGTGTCTTAAAAGACCCGGCAAAGATCCGGGAGAACTGGTCGGATGTCTACGGCGGTGCGAACAATGCGCATAAGGTGGCTGTGCTGGAAGAGGGGATGCAGTACAAAGCAATCTCCCTGCCACCGGAGGACAGTCAGTTTCTGTCCACCCGGCAGTTCGGCGTCAATGAGATCTGCCGGATCTTCCGGGTGCCGCCGCACATGGTGCAGGATCTGGAGCACGCCACCTTTAGTAACATCGAGCATCAGAGCATTGACTTTGTCATGCACACTCTGATGCCGTGGCTTGTCCGCTTTGAGCAGGCAATCATCAAGGATCTGCTGTTGCCGGAAGAGCAGGAGCAGTACTTCCCGAAGTTCAATGTCGACGGCCTGCTGCGCGGGGATTACCAGAGCCGGATGCAGGGATACGCGACTGGCATCAGCAATGGTTTCATGTCGCCCAATGATTGTAGGGCACTGGAGAACCTTGATCTGATCCCGGCGGAAAAGGGCGGCGATGATTATTACTTGAACGGCGGCTATGTGAAGCTACAGGATGCAGGGATGCGGGTGACGCAGTCTGCATCGGCATCAAATCCGGATCAGAAGGAAGAGCCGGTTACAGCAGATCAGCAGCCGGAAGAAAAACCGGAAAACAGAAAGAGAGGTAAAAGTAAGTGAAGAAGTTTTGGAACTGGTTTCACGATGACAGTGGAGGCAGGGTGCTCCGCCTTGAGGGGCCGATTGATGAGGATGACTTCTGGGGTGATTCTGTGACTCCGCAGGCTTTCAGGGATGACCTGATGGCCGAAGATGGGGATATCACTATCTGGATCAATTCGCCGGGTGGTTCCGTCTGGGCCGCTGCGCAGATCTATACCATGATCCGGGATTATCCAGGCAGGGTTACGGTCAAGATTGATGCGATCGCCGCGTCGGCAGCGTCTGTCGTCGCAATGGCCGGGGACACGGTATATATGTCCCCTGTTTCGATGCTTATGATCCATGATCCATCTACCATTGCCATGGGAAATGAGCGTGATATGGAAAAGGCTATCGAGACGCTGAAGGAAGTGAAGGAGAGCATCATCAACGCATATATTGCTAAAACCGGACTGCGGCATAATAAGATTGCGGAACTGATGAGCAATGAAACGTGGATGAACGCGAAAAAAGCGGTGGAGTTAGGTTTTGCAGACGAGATCCTTTACGAAAACAGTGAACCGGAGCCGGAAGATGATGGCGTTACGGTGGAGGCAAAACTCTTTTCTGCCAGACGTACAGACAGAGCGGTGCTGAACCGTCTGAGGATGGAGGCAGGGCCCGCCAAAGAGGAGCCGCAGGAGAAATCCCGGGCAGAACCCGGACTCCCGGCCATCGGCATGGATGGCAGGACGGAAACCGGGGCAATGCCCTATGAGATTCTTAAGAAACAGCTGGATTTCCTGAAATAAGGAACCAGCTTTTTTCATGCACAAAATTGAAAGGAAGGTATCTACCATGAGTAAGATTATCGAACTGAGAAATAAGAGAAACACCCTGTGGGAGCAGACGAAGGCTTTTTTGGAAGACCACAGGGACGAGAACGGTCTGGTGAAGGCCGAGGCCGTCGAGCAGTACAACAGGATGGCTGCGGATGTGAAGGCGCTGGGCGATGAGATCACCCGCCTTGAGGAGCAGGCCGAGATGGATGCGAAGCTCTCCCAGCCGACTTCCACGCCGGTGCACGCCGATCCGAAGGATGGCAAGAAGAAAAACGTCCGTCCTACGGCGACGGCAGAGTATAACGAAGCCTTCTGGGACATGCTCCGTGGTCGCATCACCAACGACGCCCTTGAGGGCCTTTCCATCGGGGAGGATGAGAAGGGCGGCTACACCGTGCCGGATGAGTTTGAAAGGAAGCTGGTCGAGGCGCTGGAGGAGAACAACATCTTCCGCTCCCTTGCGACGGTAATCCGCACCACGTCCGGTACCCGCAAGATCCCGATCGCGGAGGATTCCGGGGAAGCCAGCTGGATCGACGAGGGTGAGGAGATCCCGGAGGCAGATACGACCTTCGGCCAGACGACCCTTGCCGCCTACAAGATGGGAACCATGATCAAGATCAGCAATGAGCTGCTGCATGATTCCGCTTTCGACCTTGCCTCCTATATCGCCCGCCGCTTTGGCGTCCGTATGGGCAACGCGGAGGAGAAGGCGTTCATCACCGGCGACGGGCAGGGCAAGCCGCTGGGGCTGCTGGCGGAAACCGGCGGTGTTCCCGTCGGTGTCACTGCCGCAGCCGAGACCGCTGTGACCTTCGATGAGATCTTCGACCTCTACTACGCGCTGAAGAGCCCGTACAGGAAGAAGGCGAAGTTCCTCTGCAACGAGGCCCTGCTCCTGCAGCTGATGAAGATCAAGGATAAGAACGACAACTATATCTGGAAGCCGTCCCTCGAAGTCGGCAAGCCGGATACGGTACTGTCCCGTCCGATCATCACGAGCTCCTATATGCCTGCCATCACAAAGGGCGAGAAGGCACTGCTCTTTGGTGACTTCAGTTACTACTGGATCGCCGACAGGCAGAATCGCACCTTCAAGAGACTCAATGAGCTGTATGCCCGTACCGATCAGGTCGGCTTCATCTCCACCCAGAGAGTGGACGGAAAGCTGATCCTGCCGGAGGCGATCCAGGCCCTGAAGATGAAGGGCACCAAGGCAGCCAGCGGCGGCACCACGAATCCGACGACTGGCGGCTGATGCGAAAGGGGGTAACCGGTCATGGCATTGATTTCGCTTGAGGAAGCCAAAACGTACCTCCGGGTGGATTCGGCGGATGAGGATGCCATGACCGGCATCCTGCTTTCTTCCGCCTGTAAGCTCTGTGCGGATGTAGCAAGGCTCTCTGAAGAGCAGTGGGCGGCGGTGAATTCAGACGAAGAAACCTCCGCCCTTTATGCTGCCGATGAACTTGTGCATATCCGGGAGATCATGAAGGTGGCGATCCTCTATACGGTCGGCTATCTATTTGAACACCGGGAGAAAGCAGACTATACGGAGCTGACCCTGACACTCCGGTCGCTCCTCTTTGCCATCCGGGAAGGGGTGGTGTGATGAATATCGCAGGGATGCGGGTGCGGATCATCATCCAGAAAAATGAAACAGTGATCGACAAGTACGGCAACCATAAATCCGCATGGACGGACTATTTCACCTGTTGGGCTTCCGCCTCAAGGGGGAATACCAAAGCAGACGAAACGGAAGCTGCCGGTCATACGGAAGAGGAAGACCGGATGAACTTCACCGTCCGGTGGAGTAGCGAGACCGATGCGGTGGACAGCAAACACTACCGCATCCTCCTCTATGGCCGGACTTATAACATTGTCGCCGTTGATGATCAGGGCTTTCGAAGGAAGAGCCGGAAGTTTACGGCACAGCTCGTGGAGAGGTGATGGCTATGGGAAAGAAAGTATCCATTGACCAGCTGGCCGATGCAGTAAACGAACAGCTGCAGGAATACAATAAGCTCTCCGCCGAGGTCGTAAAGGCTGCGGTCACGAAAGCCGGGAATGCGGTAAAGAAAGACATCGGTGCGAATGCTCCGAAGAAGACCGGACGCTATGCAAAGAGCTGGCGCACGAAGAAAACGAAGGAGACTTCGACAGAGCTTCAGGTAACCGTCTATTCTCCGACCCGGTATATGCTGGCCCATCTCCTCGAGCACGGACATGCGAAACGCGGCGGCGGGAGGGTACGCGCCATCCCGCATATCGCACCGGCAGAGGAAGCGGCGGAAGAGGCGCTCAGGAAGGATATCGAAAGGGGGCTTAAGAGTGGATGAAAATAAGATGCAGGATCTCATCGGCCTGCTTACGGAAACGGGGATTCCCTTTGCCTACGATCATTTCGCGGAAGGCGAATCACCGGAGCCTCCGTTTATTACGTTTCTGATCCCGGCGTCGGACAACTTCTCCGCCGACGGGGTTGTGTATCTTAAGGTGGATGTCGTGCATATCGAGCTCTATACCGATGAGAAGAATCCGGAAACGGAGGCCCAGGTAGAAGAAGTGCTCGATCGTCACGGCATTTTTTATGACAAGACCGAGGTCTGGATCGAGGAAGAGAAGCTCTACGAAGTCCTCTGGTCATTTGAAAGGAAGGTTACAGATAATGCCTACGAAGAAGAATAAGGTGAAATACAACCTGAAGAACGTGCATGCCGCCATCCTGACCAAAGGGGACGACGGCACATTTACCTATGCAAAGCCGGTGGCGATCCCGGGCGCGGTTTCTCTTTCCCTCGATGCGGAAGGGGAATCCTCCCCGTTCTATGCCGATGGTATCGTGTATTTCCGTTCGAGCTCCAACAACGGGTATTCCGGTGACCTGGAACTGGCCCTCATTCCGGAGTGGTTCCGCACGGATATCCTGCAGGAGGAGAAGGACAGCAATGGTGTTCTGATCGAGCGATCCGATGTGACGGAATCCGTCTATTTCGCGCTGCTCTTTGAGTTTGACGGCGATATCAACGCCATCCGCCATGTGCTCTATAACTGCACGGTGGCAAGACCGACGATCGAGTCCTCCACGAAGGAGGCGAGCATTGAGCCGGGAACGGAGACGCTCTCCATCACGGCAGACCCGAGGGAGGACGGCCTTGTGAAGTCCCGCACCGGCGATGAAACCACTACGGCAACCTATTACAACTGGTACAAGAACGTCTATGTCCCGTCAGCCACAACCGGCGGTTCCGGCAGCAGCACGAGTGGTACCTGATAGGAGGAGGGAAGCATGTTACAGAAAACAGTGAATATCTGCGGGAAGGATGTGAACTTCCGCTCCTCGGCCTCGGTGCCGAGACTCTACCGGGCCAAGTTCGGACGGGATATCTTCAAAGACCTCAGTAAGCTCGAGAAAGCCTATAAGGAGAAGGGCGGCGAGGAAGGGAGCGCGATGGAGATCGAGGATCTGGAGATCTTCGAGAATGTCGCTTATATCATGGCCTTCCATGCTGACCCGACCATCCCGAAGACGATCGATGAGTGGCTGGAGCAGTTTGATATGTTTTCCATCTATGAGGTGCTGCCGGAGATCCTTGAGCTCTGGGGCACCAACCTCATCACGGATGTGGAGGCTAAAAAAAACCAAAGAAAAGCAGCCGGGAAATAACGACGGCGCTCTTTCTCCTTCGGTGTCTGGAGGTCGGGCTTTCCCTTTCGGATCTCGACCTTCTCACCATCGGAATGGTGCTGGACATCTGGACGGAGAAGGGGAATGACGGCGAGAAATATGAAGCGCAGGCAGAGATAAGAGAAGCAAATCAACATGATTTTGATGTCTTTTGAGCATGAAAAATCCCTGCATCCTTCCAGATACAGGGACTTGATTATGAGTTTGATTTTGCATTATTAAACAGGTCATCTACTTCATCTGCCGTGAAACCGACATTTTTTAATGAATCAACACCTTTCTGGAGCTCTTCATCCAGATTTTGGCGGGTCATATCTCCGATAGCGACAGGTTTTTTGTGATTTGCAGATTGCACATTGCTCTCACTTGAGGCAAGGTGCTCTTCCATCAGATGGTAAATCCTGTCTATATCAGCAAAGAACAGCCGGATTCCTCGCTTATGGAGTTTCAGGTTATTGTGCAGGTTAGAGACAATCGTTTTGGCTGTGCCTTCGTGGAGGGTCAACGGCTGTCCCTGAGAAGTATGTATGTGATCGAAGAAATCTGCGGTTACAGGGAACGCATTTTGAATAAGAAAGGCAGCATCCCTACCACCGCAATTTCCCAGCACGATTTTCGTGCAGCGGCCATATTTCGCTACTTGCTTATCATGAATGCCCTGAAACTTGGCATAGCGGGAAGAAACCGGGATCATCCAGAAAATATCGCTGTTTTGGGAATCCTTAACAGCCAAAAAGTGGGGACGATAATGCCCGTTCTCATAATTGGACATAAGTGTGTCATCCGCAGCAAGTTGAAAAAAAGAATCACTGATGTGATAGAAGTAACCTTCGGAAATAAGCATAGACTGTCTCCTATGAAAAAGCCCCACCTCCGCAAGGGAGATGGGGTGAACATTTTCGTACCGAATAATTTGTCCCTCGCGCCATCGGTAAGCGAGAACATTTTCGCATCGAATAATTTATATTCCGCACCATCGATAAGCGGAAACATTTTCATTTAAAGAGACTTCTGTCTCTGCTTACATTATAGCCATTATCCGAAAGAATGCAATGGATTTTCTATGAATTTTTAGGGAGAATCTTATGGAGATGATCTGTAACAAATGCGGTGCGGTGATCCCGAAACCGGATCTTAAGACCATCCGGGCCGGAGAGATCGAACACACCTACTTTTTATGCCCGGACTGCGGGGAAGCCTACCGGGTCAGCACGACGGATAAGCATCTGCGCAAGCGCATTGAGGATTATAACAGGATGTCTGCCCGTGTAAGGAATGGAACATGTACAAAAGAATTCCAGAAGCGGGTGCAGAAAGTAAAGGAAGACAATGTACGAAGGAGCCGGGAGCTTGCGAAAACGCATCCACTGGCTCCTTTATTGCAGGCGGAATAAGGAAGGAAAGGAGGCGCAGCATATATGGCAAATCGAATCAAGGGGCTCACGGTTGAGATTGACGGCAGTACGACCGGTCTTGATAAGGCGTTAAAGAATGTCAATTCTACCATCAGGAATACCCAGACCCAGCTGAAAGACGTGCAGCGCCTCTTAAAGCTCGATCCCTCTAATACTGAGCTGCTTTCTCAGAAGCAGCGGCTCCTTAAGGATGCGATCGGTGAGACCAAGGAGAAGCTCGAAACATTAAAGACCGCACAGGAGCAGGCAAAGAAGCAGCTCGAAGAGGGGACGCTCGGGCAGGACAAGTATGATGCCCTGCAGCGTGAGATCGAGGAGACCGAGCAGTCCTTAAAAAATCTGGAGTCGCAGGTATCGACTACCTATGCGGCGCTGGAAAAGATCGACCAGACCGGGAAGAAGTTCCAGCAGGTCGGGGATAAGGTGGCCGGTGTCGGAAAGACACTCACCACCCATGTGACAGCCCCGATTGTAGGGATTGGCGCTGCGGCTGTGAAAACCACAGCAGATTTCGATGCGCAGATGAGCAAGGTGCAGGCGATCTCCGGCGCGACCGGGGAGGAGTTTGATGACCTGAGGGCCAAGGCCCGTGAGATGGGATCGAAGACCAAGTTCTCTGCTTCGGAAGCCGGGGAAGCCTTCGAGTACATGGCGATGGCCGGTTGGAAGACCGAAGACATGCTAGAAGGCGTCGAGGGCATAATGAACCTGGCTGCCGCATCCGGAGAGGATCTGGGTACAACATCCGATATCGTGACCGACGCGCTGACCGCATTCGGCCTGTCGGCAAAAGACTCTGGCCACTTCGCGGATATCCTTGCTGCCGCCAGCACCAATGCAAACACGAACGTTTCTATGCTCGGCGAGTCCTTTAAGTATGCCGCGCCGGTTGCCGGTTCCCTCGGGATTAATGCAGAAGATACCTCTGTGGCGCTGGGCCTCATGGCAAACTCCGGGATCAAGGCATCGCAGGCGGGCACATCGCTCCGGACGGGTCTTACCAACCTTGCGAAGCCCACGAAGCAGATGCAGACCTACATGGACAGATACAACATCGCCCTTGTAGAAAATGATGACGGCTCCATCAATCTCCGTGAGACGATGATCTCCCTCCGGGAGAAGATGGGCGGCCTGTCCGAATCCGAGCAGGCAGCGGCAGCTTCCGCGATCTTCGGGAAAAACTCCATGGCGGGCTGGCTTTCCATCATCAATGCATCCGACGAGGATTTCAATAAGCTGACCGGCGCGATCGATAACTGCGATGGCTCTGCCGAGTCCATGGCGGAAATCATGCAGGATAACCTGTCGGGCCAGCTGACCATCCTGAAGTCCCAGCTGGAGGAGCTCGCCATTTCCTTCGGCGATCTGCTCATGCCGATCATCCGGAAGGTGGTCGCAGCGGTGCAGGGCTTTGTTGACAAGCTAAACTCCATGAGCGATTCCCAGCGCGAGGCGATCATCAAGGTACTGGCACTGGCGGCGGCGATCGGGCCGTTTCTTTTGATTCTGGGGAAGATGATCAGTACGGTCGGGTCTGCCATGTCCGGCTTTGCTTCCCTTGGAAAAGGGATCATGGCCCTTAGCACGAAGATGCAGGGCCTTGGCGGGATCAGCGGTGTGCTGGGGAAAGCCATCGGGTTCCTCACATCGCCCATCGGACTCGTGATCGCGGCGGTGGCAGTGCTGGTCGCGGCCTTTGTCCATCTGTGGCAGACGAATGAAGAATTCCGGGAAAAGGTAACGGCGATCTGGAACCGGGTGAAGGAAATCTTCTCCGGATTCGTGGAAGGGATCAAGGAGCGCCTCGATGCCCTGGGCATTGATTTTGGCAAGATCACGGAGACCATTAAGAAGATCTGGGATGGCTTCTGCAGCCTGCTGGCACCGGTATTCATTGCTGCCTTTGAGATCATCACTAACGTGCTGGAGACAATCCTCGGTGTCCTGACCGGCCTGTTCGATGTGTTTGCCGGGATCTTTACCGGCGACTGGGATATGGTCTGGACAGGGGTGAAGGAGATTTTCTCCTCCATCTGGAACGGAATCAAAGGCATTTTTGAATCCGTCCTGAACATGATCAAGGGCATCGCCAATACGGTGCTTGGCTGGTTCGGTACGAACTGGGAGACGGTGTGGACTTCCGTAAAATCCTTCTTTGAAGGAGTCTGGAATGGGATCAAGACATTTTTCTCCAACATACTGACAGCGATCAAAACGACGGTTACCACAGTACTGACGGCGATCCGGGATTTCTTCGTTACGATCTGGACGGCGATCAAGACCACGGTCACCACGGTGGTCACAGCCATCCAGACGACGATCAGTACGGTCTGGAATGCGATCAAGACATTTTTCACAACGGTACTTACCGGAATCAAAACGACTTTCGATTCTGTATGGAACGGAATTAAAACCGTGGTTACGACGGTGCTGGCGGCCATCCAGCTGGCGATCACTACCGTGTGGAATGCAATCAAGCTGACGGCGGAAACGGTATGGAATGGAATCAAGACCTTCTTCACAACGACGCTGACCGCAATCAAGACGACGTTCTCCACGGTGTGGGAGGCAATTAAAACTGCGGTTACGACAGTCTGGAATACGATCAACACGACGGCGACGACGGTATGGAACGGAATCAAGACCTTTTTTACAACGACGCTGACAGCCATCCAGACGACATTTTCTACGGTGTGGAATGCAATAAAAACAGCCGTCACGACGGTCTGGAATGGAATAAAAACGACGGCATCTACGGTGTGGAACGGGATTAAAACCTTCTTCTCCACGACGCTGACCTCCATCAAATCCACCTTCTCTACCGCATGGGAGGGAATCAAAACGACCGTCAGCAACATCGGAACGAGTATCAAGACCAATGTCACGACGACATGGAATAACCTAAAGACTTCGCTCTCTACGACGATGACAAATATCAAGTCGGCGGCCTCGACAGCATGGGAGGGAATGAAGACCAGCATCGGCACAATCGTTGATGGGATTAAAACCAAGGTTTCCGGCGTATTCGACGGGATCAAGAGTACGGCCTCCACGGTCTGGGGCAACATTAAAACCGCGATGACTTCACCGGTTGAAACCGCTAAGACGACCATCAGCAATGCGATTGAGCGGATCAAGGGGCTCTTCAATTTCACATGGAGCTTCCCGTCCCTTAAGATGCCGCATTTCTCCTGGTACTGGCAGGACATCGGCGGCATTGTCTCCATCCCGATGATCAGCGTCAGCTGGTATAAGAAGGCCATGGACGGCGGCATGATCCTGAACAATCCGACGATCTTCGGCATGCAGAACGGCCAGCTGCTTGGCGCAGGGGAAGCCGGAAGCGAAACGGTGGTCGGCACCAGAAGCCTGATGGATATGATCCGGCAGGCAGTCAGCTCCGTGGAGCAGGCGATGAATATCTACTACGGCGGCGTGACCATCAATGTTTATTCGCAGCCGGGGCAGGATATCTCGGAACTTGCCGATGAAATCGAAGAGCGCATCAACATGAATGTCGCCAGACGTGCGGCAGCATTTTCGTAAGGGAGGATGGGAGATGCACACCTTTATATATAACGGGAAGAAGTCGCAGGACTATAATCTCATCCTCTCCGGTGAGGATACCTAGGGAAAGCCCATGCCGGATGTGGAGCGGATGCAGATCCCGGGGCGGAACGGTGACCTGCTTCTTTCCAACCGCAGGTACAGCAACGTGGAGATTACCTACCACATCGGCATCAAGCGGAACTTCGATACGAACTTCACAGCTTTTATGAATTTCCTTCTGAAGGAGCCGGGATACCACAGGCTGGAAGATTCCTATCACAGCGACTATTACCGGATGGCAGTGCTGGATAAGGAGATCAGCCCGAAGATGGGATTCCAGAACTTCTCCGGGACATTTGACCTGACGTTTTCCTGCATGCCGCAGCAGTACCTGAAATCCGGGGAGCGCCAGCAGGTGCTGACCGGCTCCGGCACGGTATTCAATCCCACGATGTATGACGCAAAACCGCTGCTCCGTATTTACGGGCAGGGGAGGCTCACCATCGGGGAGGAGCAGGTAACGGTCACAGAGAATGACTCCTTTATCGATCTGGACTGTGAGCTGGAGGATGCCTTCAAAGATACCGTGAACAAGAACCATTGCATCGAGCTTTCCAGCGGGGATTTCCCGATCCTATCGCCGGGAAGTACGAGCATTACCTTCGGCTCCGGAATCACCCGGGTCGAACTTGTGCCAAGGTGGTGGTGCCTATGAAGCCGATTTTATATCCTGCGGGGGAAACGCAGTTTAAAAATAATGGTCTTGGGAGATTATCTGAGGCGACCAAATGTCTGGTGACCGAGGAGCGAAATGGCCAGTATGAGCTGGAAATGCAGTATCCGGTCACCGGGCGGCATTATAAAGAGATCGTGGAAGAGCGGATCATCGCGGCAAAACATGACGATACCGACGATGTGCAGCCCTTCCGTATTTATAAGATCACCCGGCCCATGAACGGGATTGTGACCATATCGGCCCGGCACATCAGCTACCAGTTATCCAAGGTGGCGGTGATGCCTTTTGCAGCCGATACCTGTGCGGAGGCACTGGCGGGAATGATCAGCCATTCCGTCGGCGACTGTCCGTTTACGATCTGGACGGACAGGCTGGTGGAGGCAAACTTCCATGTGGATGTCCCATCTTCCTTCCGGTCGCTCCTTGGCGGTGTATCCGGTTCGATCCTTGATATCTATGGCCCCGGGGAATATGAGTGGGACAAATTTACGGTCAAGTTCCATAGCCATCGCGGCTCCGACCAGAACGTTTATATCCGCTACGGCAAGAACATGATGGATGTGAAAAAGACCACCGATACCAGTAACATCTGGACAGGCATCCTGCCATACTGGGCCGGAACTGACGAGGCCGAACAGGCTATTCTTGTGACACTGCCGGAACAGGTGATCTATTCCGATTATGTGGATGACTATGTATACCGTATGGTCGTGCCGGTTGATTTCTCCTCGGCCTTTCAGGAGCAGCCGACGGAAGAGCAGCTGAGAAGCAGGGCGCAGGCTTACGTCCGGGCCAATGCAGCGGACGGTATCCCAGCTTCGATCGATGTTTCCTTCGTGGCCCTCTGGCAGACGGAGGAGTATAAGAATTGGGCTCCGCTGCAGAAGCTGAAGCTCTGCGATACCGTGACCGTCTATCATAAGGGGCTGGGGATTGAGAATAAAGCGAAGATCGTATCCGTCACCTATGATGTGATTCTGGAACGATACGAGAAGATGACGATCGGCGAGGTAAAGACAAACCTCGGTGACAGCATCCGGCAGATCTCGGAGGAGATCAAAAAGGAAGTGCCGACGAACGCATCGGTCTCGCAGGCGATCAGTCTTGCCACCAACATCCTGTCGGGTTCCATGGGCGGCAACATCATGATCAACACGAACGCGCAGGGCCAGCCGGTGGAGATCCTTGCGATGGATACGGCGGATATCACGACTGCGCATAAGATCATAAAGATCAATAACAACGGCATCTCTGTATCCTCTGCCGGGTATAGCGGTGCCTTTACTGTTTTACTCGATATGGATGGCAAGCTGGATGCTGCGGCGCTGAAAGGCATTATCGATTCGGCGATGATCAAATCCGGGACTCTTTCCGATAAGCAGAGCAACGTGACCTGGAACATGGCGACCGGTGCATTTGCTGGGAAGAATGTGACGATCACAAACCTGACGGTAACAAAGATCGAAGCAACTTCTGTGAGTGGGGAAACCGTGAGCTCCGGAGACGGATATACCGGAAGCTGTCATGTAGATGGCGCGACGCTTTCATTCCGGGCCGGGATTGTTACCGGCAAAACGGATGATGCGCCTGAAGAGCCGGTGCAGACATTTACCGGGGCCTATCATGCAGACGGTGCAACAGTCACAGTAACAAACGGCATTATTACAGCCGTCACGCCTGATCCAGAAGAAGAAACACCGGGTGGTGAGGAAGGAGAAAATTCATGATCACGACACAGACAGAACTGGATGTATCTCCGGGCGGCATCGCGCCGGTGATCCATGTGAGCCAGTATGATACCGGGAGCAGGACACTCCTGTTTAACCTGATCGCGACAGCGGGAGACCTGATCCTGCCGAGCGGCACCAAGGCTGAAATCCGGGGAACCAAACCGGACGGGAATGGATTCTCCTATGATGCGCTGATTAACAGCAAAACGGTGACTGTCGATGTGACAGAGCAGATGACGGCGGCTGCTGGGAAAGCAGTCTGTGAGATCGTACTCTACACCGGGACGCCTGCAAGGGAGGGCGCAGAGGCATCTTCCGATTATACGCAACTGTGCACGGCAAATTTCGTCCTGTTTGTGGAGCGGGCAGCGCTTGATAAGGATACCGTACGATCCGGATCGGAGATTAAGCAGCTGATCACAGTCCTTGACCGGACGGATGAACTGCTGGCTGCGGCCCAGACGATGGATGATGCAAAACAGCAGATCGCTGAAATGACAGAGTCCACCCGGACGGATATGAATGCGCTGGCGGAGCGGGTTGAGAGCAATGCGCAGGAGCTTTCCGAGGCTTCTGCAGCCTCTGCCCGGTCTGCGGCGGCTTCCGCACAGGACGCAGCTGATATTCTTGAGACCGTAGAAGCAAAAGGAGAGTCTATTTCGAGGATCGCGGTGAATTCTGATACCCTTGCTAAGCAAGCACTCGAAAAAGCGACAAATGCGGAGAATGAATCCGCAGAGGCTGCGAATGCAGTGGATCAGTTGAACCAGGGCCTTTCCAGTCTACGTCTTGTGACCGAAGGAAAGGTCGATGACGCCTATGTCGAAGACGGATTCCTCTACATGACTTCAGAAGGTGATGTCGTTGTCGGGCCGCTTGGCCCATTTTCAGGAACCGGCGGCGGAGGTGGAGGTACTTCAGGGAATAATGCTCATATCTCATTGACCAATAAATCCGGATTCCTTTCAAAGACAATAGCACAGGGAGACACACTCCCGATCACGCTTAACTGGTATTCGGAGGAAGATGACATCCCGACCGGAAACGGAACGATGAAGATCACAGTGAGCGGTGTGGTCAAGGCGGTGCTTGATGTAAAGCAGGGCGACGTGACAGTGGATGTTGCGCCCTACCTTACATCAGGATCTTCTGTTGTAAAGATCAATGTGGCAGATATCTACGGAAACAACCGAACACTGAACTTTTCTATTACTGTGGTTGTGCTGACGCTGACATCCTCGTTTGATGATTCAGCTGCTTATACAGGCCCGATCAGTTTTCCATATGTTCCGACCGGAAACATCCAGAAAACGATGTATTTCCTCTTGGATGGAATCGAAATCGGCAGGACAACGACATCCGTTTCCGGCAGGCAGCAGTCCTTCACGATCCCGCAGCAGAGCCACGGGGCGCACAGCTTCACCTGCTATTTTGAGGCGGACATCAACGGTCAGACAGTCAGATCGAATGAACTGTATTACGAGATCATCTGTCTGGAGACCATGAACCTGACACCGATCGTGACCTGCGATTTCCATACGGAGACGGTGAAACAGTATACCACCATCCACATCGGCTACTCGGTCTATGATCCGACATCCATGAATGCGGAGGTGACCATCAGCCGGGATGGTACTGTGATTTCTACTCAGACAGTCGGTCGCTCCAAACAGGATTATTCCTGCAGGATGAATACGGTTGGTGAGTTTACGTTTGAAATAGCATCCGGCGAGGCAAGCAGATCCTTTACGCTGACAGTCACGGAATCGGATATCCAGATCGAAGCGGAAACAGAGGCGCTGGCACTTTTTCTGACCAGTTCCGGACGGAGCAATTCTGAGGAGAACCGGTCGGTATGGAACTATGGCGATGTGATGGCGCAGATGTATGGATTTAACTTTACTTCTGACGGGTGGCAGAAGGATGAGCAGGGAATCAGTGTTCTTCGTGTCGCGGGCGATGCGAGAGTGCAGATCCCGTATCTTCTGTTCGGATCTGATTTCCGTACCGCAGGCAAGACTATCGAGCTGGAATTTGCTACCCGGACAGTCATGAACTATGACGCTGTGATCCTGTCCTGTCTTTCCGGCGGCAGGGGACTTTCCCTTACCGCACAGAGAGTTTTGCTCAAATCAGAGCAGAGTGAGATCGGCACGCAGTTTAAGGAAAATGAGCATGTGCGCGTGTCCTTCGTGGTACAGAAGCGGACGGAAAACCGGCTGGTGCTCTGTTATATCAACGGCATCATGTCCGGCGCGATCCAGTACCCGGTAAACGATGACTTTGCACAGACTGATCCTGTCGGAATCAACATCGGCAGCAATGAATGCACCATCGATCTCTATAACATCCGCGTCTATGACAATGACCTGACCAGAAGCCAGGTGCTGGATAACTGGATCGCGGATACACAGGATGTGGATGAGATGCTGGCAAGATACCAGAGGAATCAGGTCTATGACGCCTATGGCAACATCGTCAAAGAACAGCTGCCGCCGGATCTGCCGTACCTGATTCTGGAATGCGCCGAGCTGCCACAGTACAAGGGAGATAAGAAAACAGTCAGCGGTTCCTACGTTGATCCGCTGCATCCGGAGAAATCCTTCACCTTCACTGGCGCGCAGTTCGATGTACAGGGCACTTCCTCCCAGTACTATGAGCGGAAGAATTATAAGGGCAAGTACAAAAACGGCGTGGTGAATGCGAACGGAAATACAGCAGAAACAATAAAGCTGCGGGATGATTCCATCGCGGTGACAACCTTCTGCTACAAGGCGGACGTGGCTTCTTCGGAAGGCGCGAACAACGTGGAGCTGGTCATTCTCTATAACGACGCCTGCCCATACAGGACGCCCGCGCAGCAGGAGGATGAGAGAGTGCGGCAGGGGATAGACGGATTCCCGATCGTCATCTTCTGGCATGACACCGTGAAGGATGAGACGAGCTTTATCGGGAAATACAACTGGAACAACGACAAATCGACCGAGGAGGTCTTTGGCTTCCGGGAGGGTGATGAGTCGTGGGAAGTCAAAAACAACACTTCCGACCGTGTCCTGTATAAGAGCGCTGACTATTCCGGCGACGCTTGGCTTGGTGACTTTGAGGCCCGGTTTCCTGATACGGAGCCGCCCTATACTGATCCTGCCCAGTTGCAGGAATTTGCCGCATGGCTCGTTAGTACAGATACGGAGAAAGCAACCGGCGATCGGCTTCCAGAGCCTGTGACCTATGGCGAGGAAGAATACACGCACGATACTTCCGAATACCGGCTGGCGAAGTTTAAGGCGGAAGCCGGAGATTATATGGAGCTTGAGAGCGCAGAGTTCTATTACCTTTTTACCGAACTGTTCCTTATGGTCGACAGCCGTGCAAAGAACATGTTCCCGTCCTTTATGGGATCTGCAATTGGAGGTGTATCATGAGCAACACAGAACTATTCGTATATATGCTGATCGCCATGTACTGTATGTTTTCATATTTTGACAACAGGAGGGGCGGCAGATGAAAAAGAAGATTGTATTTCTCCCTTACGATTTTGATACCGCCATCGGCATTACAAATGAAGGTGTGCTTGCGTTTTCATATAATCTGGAAGATACGGATAAAACAGCATCCGGGGCGGATGTCTTTAACGGGCAGCAGAGCGTGTTATGGAAAAACATGCGAGCTGCCTTTTTTGATGAGATGAAGGCCATGTACCAGAATCTTCGCTCAACCGGAAAGCTGAGCTATGAGAAGGTAGAGCGGATGTTTGAAGAGCATCAGGAGAAATGGCCGGAAGCGATCTTCAACGAGGATGCCTGGTTCAAATACCTGACCCCGCTGGTTAAGAAGGGCAATGCGTCCTATCTCTCGATGCTGCAGGGTTCGAAAGCAGAGCAGCGGAAGTGGTGGCTCTATAACCGTTTCCGCTATATCGATTCCAAGTATAACGCGGGCGATGCTCTGTCGGATGTCATTACCGTTCGTGGCTATGCAAAAGCAGATATCACAATCGAGCCGTATGCGGATGTGTATGCCAGCATCAAGTATGGTTCCTATCTGGTGCAGGAGCGATCAGCGCGTAACACAAAGACAACGCTCCCTTGTCCACTCGATAACGTGAACGATACAGAAATCTATATTTACAGCGCCAGCCAGCTGGCGGATGTGGGAGACCTGTCCGGCCTGATGGTTGGCTACGCAGATTTCTCAAAGGCGGTGAAGCTGCAGGCTCTAAAGATCGGCGATGAAGCTGAAACCTACAGCAACGGAAACCTGACGGAGCTGTATCTTGGTAATAATGAGCTTCTGCGTACGATCGATGTCAGAAATTGCCCGATGCTTTAACAGGCTGTAGATCTGTCTGGCTGCGCGAATATCGAGCACATCTATTTCGATGGCACGGCGATCACCGGTCTGGATCTTCCGAAGGGCGGCATCATCAAGACGCTGCACCTGCCGGGAACACTGGCCAACCTGTCTGTCATCGGCCATGCCGGGATCACAGACTTTGTTCTGCCCTCTGTGGCAAGAGTCTCTACACTGCGGCTTGAGAATAATGGCGATTCGATAGATTCGAAGGGCATCCTGAATGCGCTGAATGCCGGTTCCCGTGTCCGGGTGATCGGTTTTGTCTGGCATGTGGATACTGACGAAGATATCACAGAGATGCTGGACGTTCTGGACACCATGCGTGGTCTCAATGAAACCGGCGGCAATGAAGAGAAGGCGCAGATGCTTGGAACGATTGAGATCGATACAGTCTCCGGCGCTGTCCTTCTGGATACCAGGCTGCGTTATCCGGATATCACGATTTCTTATGAGCACGTGAACAGCCATTGCTATTTCTATAGCTGGGATGGGACGGAGGTTTTGTATACGGCTGACAGCAGTGACGGAGCGAATGTCGAGTACGGCGGGGTTACACCAGAGAAGCCGGAAACAGAAGCAGCCACATACACTTTCGAAGGCTGGTCGCGGATCATGGGAAGTGACACCATACAGGATGACGCGATGAGGACTGTTATTGAAGACAGGATTCTTTATCCAGTATTCAGTCCTTCCATCAAGACCTTCACCGTCAGGTATTATTCTGACAGCAAGCTCCTGCAGACTATTACAGATGTACCTTATGGATCGAGAGCTCTTTATACAGGTAATAATCCAAGTAAAACCGGTGTGTCTGATCCGACAGAGTATGTATTTACAGGATGGGATGTGCCGACTACGGATGTCCGCAGCGATATGGACGTTCATGCGGTCTTCCAATATATCGGCTATGACTATAAGCACCTGCTTCAGGGTACGCTGGAGGGCACGTATGTCAACAACCGGGTGACGGCTGTTTCGATCCGTGCGTTCCAGAACATGGATAAGCTGGTTGAAGTACAGATGGACAGCCTTCTTACCATACCTGAGTCCTGCTTCACCAGCTGTGACAATCTCAAAAAGGTGACCTGTGCCTCCGCTACTGAGATCAGAGGATCGGCATTTGGCAGTAACTGTGGGGTTGAAGAGGTAGATATGCCGAGTATGAAAAAACTCAATAGTTCTGCGTTCTCAGGCTCAAAGCTCAAAAGCGTAAATATGCCAAAGCTCACCACGGTTGGTATTTATGCCTTCCAGTATAACAGGCAGTTGGAAGAGGTTCATTTCGCAATATTGACTACAATTGACCAGCTGGTATTCAACGGCTGCAGCAGTCTGAAAACGATCGATATTCCGAAAATAGTCAGCATAGGTAACAGCGCTTTTGCCAATTGTACATCGTTGGAGGAGATGGAATTTCCGGCATCAATTAGAAGTATCGATACAAATGCATTCGGAAGCGATACCGCTTTGCGCACCGTTATTTTCAGAAGCAGCACGATGAACTATCTTGCATATAATGCGTTCAATAAATGCACAAACCTGACGGATATCTATGTGCCATGGGCAGAAGGTGACGTCGGCGGAGCTCCTTGGGGCGCGACAAATGCCACAATTCATTATGGCGGAGAATGGGAGGTGTAAGACGTGGCGGTAGTGGAAAAAACAGTAGATATCATTGGAGATGAGGCTTTCAGTGACATGATCCTTGCAAAGGCCGTCCCGGAGAATTATCCGGTAGACATGTATGATGATCTGGCCACATCCCTGCGGGAATATGCATTATACGCCATGACGGGGCTGCAGTCAGTGAGATTTACAAGTGTGACGAAGGTGGGCAACTATGCTCTTGCAAACTGTGCTTCGCTCAAATCCATCGAGATGGAAAAATGCACACAAGTAGGGGATAACGCCTTCTATGACTGTCTGGAATTGGATAGTGTTGAAATGCCGCTCCTCCAGTCAGCCACAACTCGTTCGTTTGCTTTGTCATCTGCGAATGGGCAGGATAAACTCAAAACCCTTAATCTGCCGAAACTCAGCTCCTTCGGAGGCTCCATGCTTGCAAACAGGAAAAACCTGGAGACGGTCGTAGCGCCCAAGGCAACTCAAGTAGGCGTCAATTCATTCTATGGGTGTACCTCGTTAACGCAGATCGATTTGCCCTCTGTAGTAACGGTTAATAGTGAGCCATTTAAAAACTGCACAGGGTTACAGGTGATCAACTTTGGGAAGACGGTTACTTCAATGAATGCGAGTGCGTTTGGCAGTATGCCGGACGGAGTCATCATCAATGTACCGTGGGCCGAAGACGAAGTGTCTGGCGCTCCCTGGGGTGGAACCGGTGTAATTATCAATTATGACGTTCCGTACAGCGGGACGGTACCCATGCCGACATAAGAAAGGAGGAGCATATGAAACGTAAGAATCTTTATAAGTATGAGTGTAACGAAGGCGGATATACCGTCTCACCGGAAAAGCCACCGGAGGGAAAAGACTTCTGGCGCAGATACCGGCTCATTGCCGACGAAGGAAAAGCAATCACCGATGGCGAGATTATCACACAGGTGATCGATGTAAAGTCTTATGCCGGATGGCGAGATTGTGATCTGCCACCGGATGATACAGAGGAAACTATTGTTCAGGGCATCCAGTGATGGGTGCCTTTTTCAATGCAAAGAAAGAGAGGTAACGGACATGAAGGAATTTTGGACAACGATTCAGGTGATCTTCACCGGGGTCGGCGGCTGGCTGGGGTATTTTCTTGGCGGATGCGACGGGCTGCTGTATGCGCTCGTACTCTTCGTGGTTGTCGACTACATTACTGGGGTGATGTGCGCGGCAGCGGATCATAAGCTGTCTTCCGAGGTCGGCTTTAAGGGGATCTGCCGGAAGGTGCTGATCTTCCTGCTGGTCGGGATCGGCCATGTGCTTGATGCGCAGATCATCGGAACCGGCAGCGTGCTGCGGACAGCAGTGATCTTTTTCTATCTGTCCAATGAAGGCGTGAGCCTTCTGGAGAACGCCGGACACCTGGGGCTCCCGATTCCGGAGAAACTGAAGGTGGTGCTGGAACAGCTCCATGACAGGGCAGAAAAAGATGGTGACGAATGATGTGGGGCGGGAGTGATCCCGCCTCCTGCTATTTTTTACGAAAGGACGGAAATGACGATGGCTTATACAAATAGCAAACTTGTAGCTTATACAAAACTCTCCCCGAATCACTCGGGAGCGAGGACACACAGTATTGACCGGATCACGCCGCACTGTGTCGTGGGCCAGTGTACGGCGGAGGGCCTCGGTGACTGGTTTGCAAAATCCAGCACAAAGGCATCCAGCAACTATGGCATCGACCGGGATGGACGTGTGGGCATGTATGTCGAGGAGAAAAACCGCAGCTGGTGTAGCTCCAGTAGTGCGAATGACCAACGGGCCGTCACGATCGAATGCGCCTCTGACACTTCGGAACCTTACGCTTTCCGGGATGTGGTCTATCAGAAGCTGATCACGCTCTGCATTGATATCTGCCGCCGGAACGGAAAGAACAAGCTGATCTGGTTTGGCGATAAGGATAAGACGCTGAATTACTCCCCGAAATCCGGCGAGATGATCCTGACGGTGCACCGGTGGTTTGCAAACAAGTCGTGTCCGGGCAACTGGATGTATGCGAGGATGGGGGATCTGGCGACCAAGGTCACTGCCCAGCTTGGCGGAAGCACCGAGCAGAAAACGGAGGAGCAGATCAAAACCGGCGGCACGCAGGCATCTTCCCTGAAAGATCTGTCCGAGGCGGATGTGATCAAGAAGGTCGGCGCTCTGTTCACAGCGGACATGAAGAAATCCGGCATTCTGGCATCGGTATCGCTGGCACAGTTCATTCTGGAATCCGGATACGGGAAATCCGAACTGGCCCAGAATGCCAACAACTGCTTCGGCATGAAGAAATCCCTCTCCGGGAATACGTGGGCCGGATCTGCATGGGACGGCAAGTCCGTGTACACAAAGCAGACGAAGGAGCAGAACGCAGACGGTTCCTACGTGACCATCACGGCAGACTTCCGCAAATATCCCTGTATGGAGGATTCCATTGCCGATCACTCCGCCTACCTTCTGGGCGCGATGAACGGAAGCAAGCAGCGCTACACAGGACTGAAAGGGTGTACCGATTATAAGAAAGCTGTGCAGATCATCAAGGACGGCGGCTACGCGACAAGCCACAGTTATGTGAGCAATCTCTGTTCCATCATCGAGCGTTGGAATCTGACGCAGTATGATGCGGCAGAGGCAGCTCCATCGGCTCCGGCTGCAGATGCCTGGTACCGTGTCCGTAAGAGCTGGGGCGACGCCGCATCACAGGTCGGCGCTTTCAAAGTGCTGGATAATGCGAAAGCCTGTGCGGATGAGCATCCAGGAACTTATGTGTTCGATCCGGACGGGGTGAAGATCTATACGCCGAAATCTTCGGTGGCGGTTCCCTTCCTCGTGAGGGTCAGCATCAACGACCTGAACATCCGCAAAGGCCCTGGCACGAACTTCGGAAAGACCGGGAAGTACACAGGTATCGGCGTGTTCACGATCGTTGAGGTGGCAGACGGGCAGGGCAGCAGCTCCGGATGGGGGAGGCTTAAGTCCGGCGCGGGCTGGTGCAGCCTCGATTACTGCCAGAAAATCTGACGCACAGCCTTGTCGGTAATCGACAAATGACAGGAAAACAGAGGGCCGG
>DLFD01000079.1:28431-37238 GCA_002482005.1 Lachnospiraceae bacterium UBA7729
ATAAGTTGCTATTCCCGGCACTCAGAGCTAATATGCTACTACCCAAGAAGGAAGGAGGGAAGCACTATGAGGAAAACAGATTTACAGTTCAGCCTGCCGTCTTTTGACGAGCTGAAATCATCTGCTTTTAACCCACCGTCACCCAGTGGACAGAAGCAGGCCGCCCGCGAGATGAATGTGATCCGGGCAGCGGTTCCCGCCAGACGGCTGAAGGTCGCGGCATACTGCCGTGTGTCTACGGATAAGGAAGACCAGAAATCATCCATCCGGATTCAGAAGGAGCATTTTTCCTCAGTGGCAGCCCAGCATGAAGACTGGCTGTTCGTCGGGGTCTACGCCGATATTGTTTCCGGTACAAAGAAGGAGAAAAGGCCGCAGCTGCAGAGGCTCCTCGCTGACTGTGCCGCAGGCCGGGTCAATCTGGTGCTGACAAAATCGGTATCTCGGTTTGCGAGGAACACCACAGACCTGTTGGAGATGGTGCGCAGCCTTACTGCGAAAGGAACAGACATTTCCTTTGAGCGCGAGAACATCGATACGCGCACCATGGATTCGGAATTCCTGCTGACGATCCTTGCGTCGCTGGCGGAAGATGAGAGCCACAGCATCTCGGCAAACTGCCGCTGGGGCTTGCAGAAGCGTTTTGAAAACGGAACCTACCGGGCGGCCTCTGCGCCATACGGCTATGACCTGGTGGACGGGAATTACGCGGTGAATGAATTGGAAGCGGAGATCGTAAAGGAAATCTTCAGCCGGGCACTGGCCGGAGAAGTCCTGCGGCAGATCGCGGCAGACCTGAACGCCCGGAGGATTCGCACGAAGCGGGACGGGCAGATGTGGAAAGGGAAAATCGTTCATCCTGAGTGGACGGGCTACAGCATCAGCACGATTCTTAAGAATGTCTCTTACACCGGCGATCAGATCCTGCAGAAGTGTTACACTGACAGCAGCTTCCGGATGCGGAGAAATGACGGGCAGTATCCACAGTTTTATCTGGAAGAGCACCACCCGGCGATCATTGACAGAGAGACTTTCGAGGCAGTTCAGAAAATGATGGAAGGAAACCGGAAGGGGCCGCAGTCGGAAAAACAGTACACGGCGCTTTCCGGGATGCTTACCTGCGGATGCTGCGGGGCGAGTCTCACCCGCCATAAGAACAGGGTCGGCAGTGTCTACTGGGTCTGTGCGCGGCACAGGAAGAAGGCAGATGCCTGCAGCCTGCCATCACTCCGGGAGGAAGATTTCATTGAGTATTTCAAGAAAATGATGTGGGATCTTAAAGTTGATGATGCACTGGTGAGAGAATACCGGGATTCACTGGCAGAGGGGTTTCAGTCCCATCCGAAGGTCAGCCGGATCGAAGAAAGGATCGCTGAAATCGAACGGGAGATGGACAGTCGAAACAACATCCGCAGCCGGGTGCGCTCGGCAGACTTTCAAACAAGGCAGAATGAACTGGCGGCGGAGAGGGATATGCTCCAATCCGATCTGGAGATGATGAAAGATAACAGAATAGAAATGACAGAGGAACTGCTCTCGCTGATACACAGCGTCGGCGGTTCTTTTGATTTTGAAGATACATTTCAAAAGATCACAGAGACCGTGACGATCCATGACCGCAGCGTTTTTACCGTCCGGTTCCTCTGCGGCCTTGAGGTTTTTTACGACGGGAGGTAACAGCATGACCACAAGAACAGCAAATGCCCCGAGGGTCAGAGTCCTGCGGGGAGAAAGATCACCGGTGCAGCGGGCACATGCGCCAGCGCCGGAAGAAAAACGAAACCGGATCAGGGTGGCGGCCTACTGCCGAGTGTCCACAGACCATGAGGATCAGGAAACGTCCTTTGAAGCTCAGCAGACACACTTCACAAATCTGATCAGCGGGAATCCAGGCTGGGAGCTGGTAGGCATTTACGCCGATGAGGAATCCGGCACACGGGCGCAGAAGCGTGAGAACTTTATGCGTATGATCGCTGACTGTGAGGCGGGAAAGATCGACATGGTGCTTTCCAAGAGCATCAGCCGATGGGCTAGAAATACGCTGGATTCCCTGAAATACATCCGGAAGCTGAAAGCGCTGGAGATCCCGATCTTTTTTACCAAAGAAAGCATCAATACGATGGACGCAGGCGGAGAGGTTCTGGTCACTATCCTCGCATCCATCGCCCAGCAGGAGTCAGCCTCTATCAGCCAGAATGTACAGATCGGCGTGCGCTACCACTACCAGGAAGGCAAGGTGTGCTCCGGAGTCCACAGGCTCCTTGGCTACAACCGGACGCCGGATGGTTCCCTCGTAATCGTGCCGGAGGAGGCGGAGATTGTTCAGCGGATCTACCGGGATTACCTTGACGGCTATTCCCCGAAACACATCGCCCGGATGCTGGCGGAAGAAGGGGTGGACGGCAATAAGACCACTTCCGGCGGCACGGTATTTGAGCGTAACTGGAATGATCAGGGCATCACTTACATCCTGAAGAACGAAAAATACAGCGGAGACCTGCTCCTGCAGAAATACTACACGGTCGATTTCCTGACAAAGAAGGTAGCGCCGAACAACGGCCAGCTTCCTCAGTATTTCGTGGAAAACAGCCACGAGCCCGTAATTCCGAGAGAAATCTTCCAGCAGGTGCAGGCAGAGATGGCGAGGAGAAGAAAGCACTGGCAGGAATTCAAGTATTACCACAGCAATGTGCTTTCCTCCAAAGTGGTGTGTGGAAACTGCGGCCTGCCCTACAGACAGGTGAAAACGACATGGCGCTGTGATTCCAAAATGAATAAAAGCAGGCACCCGGACGTCGAGTGCAGGAATGATTCCATCCGGGATGACAGGCTGCGCCAGATCATCGTGGATGCCTTTAATGCCCTGCCGGAACGAAGGGACGAGCTTGTCAGGCTGGAGGAACGCCTTCGCTGGGGCGGGCTGGACAAGGCAGACGAAGTGCTGACCAGAATGGAGACGGCGATGGATTCTCTGGAAGAGGAGATCCGTGAAGCACAGGAGGCTGGCAACACAGACGCAGAAGAGAACGCGCGAAAGCAGCTGGCAGAGGTCAGAGAAAAGTGGGCAGCCGCATCTGAGCTGAGGGCGGTTTACGCCGACAAAGCCCTTCATATCCGGGGCCTGCAGGATCGTGTCAGGGCGATTGCGGAAGGAAGCGAAGAGCGCCCCTACCGAGAAAGCCCGAACGGACGGTGCGCGAAACCGGATCTTTTCTTCCGGCTCACAAGGCCAGGATACGCGGACGGCAGAGTGACGGAATGCTCCGACGACGATATTCTCCGGTTTATCGAGAAAGTCGAGATCGGTTGGCAGACGGTCACGGTGACTTTCAAAGCCGGGATCAGCGTGGAGCTGCCAAGGGAAGCATAAGCAAGAAACACGGCCCGCAGCATGGGAAACCGGGAAAACCGGCCTGTGCTGCGGGTCTTTTTTCGTTTGGAGGTGCAATTAATCATACAGACCGTGCTCATGACATCATGAAATGTATACCGTCCTCAAAGCCCTGATAGAGCAGCACTTCTTTGCTAAAACGACGCAATAATCTGGGCGGAATCGCAAATAAACCGGGGGTTTCGTTGCCGTATGTAGGGGCTGTCCTTATGCTTGGTGAGTGGGTCGATTTTACGTTCGAAGGATTTACATACAATATGAGCGGAAACACCTCCATGCAGCTCTCGGACCTGATGGCGAAACTGGGAGTGGAAGGGTTTGACGTAAGTAAGGTTGAGAGCGTTAGCTTCACAGACGAGAGCCTGCTGACGGTAGAGAAAAACGAGGACGGAGATTATACACTGACCAGCCTGCAACCGTTTGGCACAGATGAACTGCTCACGGTCGTGATGAGCGACGGGGTTGTGTATAAAATTGGCGTGACGGATGCGGTTGACTTTTCTTCCTACATCGATAGCATTTCTGTTGCAAAAAATACAAAAGAAGATGGTACAGGTACATGGGTACCGGTGTCTGATAATACACTAACGAATAATGATTATGGCCGTGTGACCATAAACTTTGAAATACCTAAGAATCACGTATCTGAAGATAATACGCTGACCATGAAGTACAAGGGGGCCGATGTGTTTGTTCCTGAAGGAGGAACTTCAGGAACAGCGTTCCTCGATGGAAAACCTGCCGGTAAATATTCAGTCTCTAAAGATGGAACAATTTCCATAACAATCGATCCTGACGTCATCGATTCCTCCAAGCCTTTTAAAGGTGAGATTTCTTTTGAGGGTACGGCTCACAATAGCAGTGAAACAGATAATCAAGAAGCAGAGTTTAATGATAAAAATGTCATCACCGTCAAACCCTCGGAGAAACCGAAGGATTATGACATGAAGGTCGAGAAGACCGCCGGTACTCCGGTTGAGGAGAATGGGACAAAATATATCTACTATACGGTTAAAGTTTCTACCGAGAAGGGGACTAAGGGAGGATATATCTCTCTTTCCGATAAGCTTTCTGGCAATGGCATAAACGGATCAGTCTATGATTTTGATAAGCAATTTATGATTGTAAAACATACTTCATCTGGAGATCAGCCTTTCTGGGCGACAACCCCAAGCAGAAATTCGGACGGCTCTTATAATTTCGGCAGTCTTCCGGAACTTGCTGCAGGTGAATATTATACCATTCAGTATGCGGTAAAGGCAGGAACAGATATTACAAGCAAGGATGGCTACTCTAGTATCAGCAACACGTTTACGGCTAGGGACAGTAAGGAAACAAAGACAGGGGATTATAATGTACAGGTTACATCTCAGTTTCTGCAGAAGTCTGTGCAGACAGATCCAAATGATCCGTCAAAGCTTCTGTGGACGGTAACAATTAATCCAGATAAACGTACCCTTACCGATGATGTGAAAATAACAGATGTTCTTACAACATCCGATGGAGAGGAAATAAGTCTTCCGAAGAACTTCACCTATACAACAAATGGAGGATATCCGCAGCAAGGTACTTTCGGAGAAGATGGCTCCTTTACATTCTGGGGAAGCAATGGGACAAATAATACCTATGTGGTCACATATTCCACGGATGCACCCACGCCGGCAGAAGGTGAGTCTGCCACTATTAAAAACACGGTGACAGATAATAAGGATCACAAAGGTGAGGCATCGACAGGTGTGACGACTCCTGTCACTAGCTATGATCTTGAGAAGAAGCGGACTGATAAGAAAGAACTTGAAGGAACGAAGGAAGAGCTTACCTGGGAATCCACGATTGCCCTCCCGAAGAGCAGTGATGTAGATCCTTCCAAGATCCAGTATACGGATACTTTCACGACAATGAACAGCAGTCAGTCTGTTGAGGGCAAGCACTACTCCACAGGCAAGAAGTTGTCGGAAAGCCTGCAGATCACCTACACGGATAAGAGTGACGGCTCAACAAAGACGCTCGTTGCCGGAACGGATTATAAGCTGTATACAGCAGACGGTAAAACTCTGGGTACAACGGATGATACGACAGAGATCACAGGATTCATGGTAAAGTTCCGTGACACAGATACTGTTAAAAATGCCGGAAAGAATGCAAAAGACGGTCTTCATATCAGTTACAAGAGTATCGCGGATTACGGCGAAGTAAATCCCGGCGAGACCTGGAATTTCATTAATAGCGCCAGCATACCGTCTCACGAGACATCAGCACAGTGGGATTACAAGAAACCGAGTGGGTCTCTCGACAAGGAATCCAGCAGTACGGGCAAGGCAAGTGACAACGACAAGGAGAATACATACTGGAGCAATGGCGTCAAATTAAATTATGAAGCCGGAAAAGATAACATTATTTACTACAGGGTATTTATCACACCGGACTGGAAGACGGGTGGTGAAATTACTTTAACGGATATTCTTCCTGCAGGCGTGACGCTGATGTCAGGGAATGATGCGAATAATTCAAACCGGCCATACAACCGGATTGAATATTGGGAAAACGCCACACAGTATTATGAGATCACACAGAATGGTGGCAGTAAATATTCGTTTACAGCTGGTACAATAAATGGAGATGGTACCACACCACTGACAATCAAGATCAATGATGGCTGGCAGAAGGGCAGAAATACAAATACAGGAACGCTTGTCATCTATTATGCTGTTAAGATTGTTGATAAATACTGGAATGATTCTACCCATACAACAAAGCAATATAAGAACACCATTACCTGGGGACAACTGCATGATACGCAGACCACGGAAGTCGATCATTATGAGAAGGTTCTTACGAAGACAGGCGTGCAGGAATACCTGAAAAACGGGTCATCAGATTATAAAGGTGATGATGGTAAAAGGGTCACCAGTGCGGTTGACTATTACATCGATATTAACCCGCAGGGATTGGATTTGATTGAGGGCAGCGATGTCCTGAACCTGAACGATACCATGGTTACGAATCAGGATGATTCAAATGTAACGATCGACCCCACGAGCATCAAGCTGTATACCTATGATGAGAGTAATGAAAAGAACCATCATCTTGGAACAGAAATCAGTCCTGATCGCTATACGTTTAGTTATGATGATGCAACAAACAAGCTTCAGATGACCATACCGGATGGACTGGCGTGTGTATTGACTTATAAATACAACGTATCAATGGGCCTGAATGCGCCGACCCTTACCAACAGTGTGTCTATTGAAGGAAGATCTCAGGATTCTATAAAGCATGAGGAGCATACAGAGATGAGTTCTTCCTACTCAAACCTCTACCAGAAGGTTCTTACAGTTAAGAAGGTAGATAAAGAAAATTACAGCATGGGGCTGCCGAATGTAACCTTCCAGCTGGATAAATTCAATAAAACTACAAAACAGTGGGAAAAGGTATCGGATCAGATCAAAACAGGTAAAGATGGCACAATCAAGCTTGACAGTCATTCCGGAATAACAGATTTCCCGGCTGATAATGTTTTGTATCGTATTCAGGAGATCAATAATCTTGATACACGGTATCAGATAAACAATGATTACCATTATTTCCTGTGGAAATCAAAGGCTTCGCAGAATGATGGGGATGCCTATACAGCAGCATTGCCAGAAAACGAAAGTCAGTGGAACCATCCAAGCATAAAAGATCTCAATGTGAACCAGATTCAATTTCTGGTCGGAAATGGCTCTATCTTCGTCCCGAATGAGAATGTTACGGTTAATGTTCATAAAATCTGGCTTGACGAAAACGGAGGAGAAATAACCGATAAATCTAAACTTACTGCAACCGTGCAGCTTCGCCGCCATTCCGGTCAGATTGAGAAGTGTATCGTAAAAGTCCAGACGAGCAAGGATAACAATACTGAAGTCTGGGGTACCTACGAAGTCAAACCGGGAAGTACGATGTACATCACCGCACAGACAGGTAACCCGGGTGTGACATTTACCTATGATGGTAACAGTTATACATCGACGAGGATTAATGAAGGGGAAAATCTTAGTTCAGTAAGGATTCCGGTTACTGTAACCGGCAACATGCTGATAGATCTTTCCAGAAATGGAGATTATAACAGTGGTTCTCAGAATATTTCTTATGTAAGACCGGATACGTTCAACGAGACGAAGGATGAGTCTGTAGGAAAAGCTGTAGAATTAAATGCTAGCAACAACTGGACATATTCCTGGGACAGAGATCTTCCGAAAAAGGATGCAGATGGCAACGACTATTACTACTATGTAGAGGAGGTATCTGGAAACAATAAGTACGATGTAACGTACTCAGAGAATAACAGCTTTGGTATCCAGGAAGGAACACTCACTGTAACAAACAGGAAGAAGGATATTAAGACTGGTTCGCTTTGGATTCAGAAGACAGGGAAGTTCAATGGAGAGGCCGATAAGGAAGGCAAGCTGAATGGCAACTATACCTTCAATGTGAAAGACAGTGATGGTAAGGTTGTTAAGACCGTTACGGTTACTCTTACCAATGGTGTCATTACAGCAGCTTCCCCATCGGATGTAGCTGTTGAGGGTGGCAAAGCGAAAGTCTCGGGTCTTCCTGAAGGAACTTATATAGTATCAGAAGACCTGAGCGGCAATAAGAATGGTGTCAGCTTGCTGGGACAGAATGATGTTAATGTCAGCGTTCCCGCTGATGGAACGGCTGAGATTCCGACCGTATCCTTTGTGAATAACAAGCCATATGTTGAGCAGGGGCTTAAGGTTGCGAAAGCTGTTGATCCTGTTGGCAAGTGGCCGGATAATCTGACATTTGCTTTCAAGCTTGCTGAAGGCGAGGGCAATCCTGAAGGTGGAGCAGTACTGCCGGCAGATAAGGAAGCGATTGCAAGCAAGACAAAGCCGACAGCAACATTTGGAAACATCGCATTTTCAAAGCCTGGAGATTATACATTTACGATTACTGAGCAGAAACCGGAAATTGCGCCGAGCTATATCAAATATGATACGGATCCGAAGACAGTGACGGTTGTTGTAAGTGAATCGAACGGCAAACTATCTATATCTTCTGTGAAGTACGGAGATGCAGATAGTTTAACGATTACGAACAATTATGTTACAACCCCTGTCAAGGTTAATGTAGAGGCTGAGAAGTTATTTATCGGAGGTGAGATCCAAAAAGATCAGTTCTCGTTCAAATTAGAAAAGAAGAATAATGATGGAACCTACACACCGGTTGAGACTCTGAAAGTTGATCCGAAAAGTGGTAAGGCGATAAGTAAGAGTATCATCTATGATCAACCGGGTACTTATACTTATAGATTAACCGAAGCATTGCCGGGAAATCCCACTCCGACAAGTGATGACAAAAATGCTGGATATATTATTATTGATGGTGTCAAGTTTGAAACAAAAGTGTAGAG
>DLFD01000032.1 GCA_002482005.1 Lachnospiraceae bacterium UBA7729
ATTTATGTTCATTCAAGACGGATATATAGTAATCGTCTGTGAAATCATAGTGTGTGAAATAGAGTTTTAGTCGGTTGATCATGATGCTCCTAATTTTTGTTGGTGGAAAAAAAAGGGTATACGAGTATCAAATTGTCTGAAAATGGGGGTAATTGAGTCTAAATTGTACTTGTGTACTCTGCACAATGAGAGCGGTATTATAGCTTTTGATTTTGTGCAATATGCGACCATGCAACGCCCTGTTGCCGTTTTCGGGGGATATCTGATCATTTCTATTGTGATTATGCACAATGCCCCTGTAACGCCGTATAAGCCATTTTAAGACGCTTTACACATTTACCCTATACAGATATACCCTTTAAGCCTAAAACGCCGTATAAAGGCAAATAGGCACGTTGCAGGGCATTCAACGCCATTCTGACCGCCTACAATGCGCCGTTTCTGTTCTGCCTTGCGTCCGTCCTGATTACGTTCTATTGGATGTTTTGACCGTCTGCACCTTGCCAGATGCTTTTATATGCCCTTCAGACCGTCTAAAACGCCCTGTAACGGCTTTTAATGCTTTCATGGTACATCTATAGCCCTAAAGCACAAAACGCCGTTAAAACGCCTTGTAGACGCTTTAAACGGCATATCTATAATTGAACGAGTGAAAATACCATCAAAACAGTGATGATCATAGCAGCCATAACGCCATTATTCGCCGTTTATGACCGTTTCCGCGCCCTGTATCCCTATTTAATCCACATCTATATAATATCTATTGTTTCATTGCTTCTATGTGTTCTGACCGTCTGACCGCGTCACATTTCGCCGTGATCATTGCCAGATGATAACAGACACAATAAAAGACGGTCATTCCTGACCGCCCTTTATTCTATCCGCTATTCTGTTACGCTATCGCCTGAACCTTTTCATTTTCGACTTTCATTGAACCGTACTTGTTACGAATTTCATTGAAATCTTTCTTTTGTCCTTTGTGATATCCGCTATCATACGGTGTATAATGCCATTTCTTTCTTGCTCTTGACCACTGGAAACCGTAACTCTTCAGTTCTTCTTTGTACGGATAACTGTTACCATCGCACCAAATCCAAGAGCCTACAATCTCGATCTCCAGACCATCGAAGCGGATAATCTTATTCAGGACTTCACGAAGGGCTTTATCAATCTGGAAGTCTTTTCTCGCTTCAGCGGTATCTTGTGCGGTCTTGCCTGTTTCATCTTTCGGTAAACGTCCAAGCAGATAATCGTATTCTGCGTTGATCGCCTGACAAGTTTCTGTTGAACCGCCGTTATCGGGATGATTGATTTTCAGAAGCCTTACATATTCCCTTCTAAGGTCTGCAACCGTCCGCACATTCTTGAAAAATCTGATTGTCATGATGTTTACCTCCTATAAAATTATCTATCGCATTGTTTACTTTGCGTTCGTGAACTTTCGTTGTCACTACTATAGCTCGTGTTTTCCTATCTTGTCAAGTAGTTTTTTTACTTTCGTAAAGTTTTTTTCACGTTAGATAATCCAACGGAGTAAACACAAAAGAAAAACCAACGCTTTTATACGTTGGTTTCCTGAATGCTTTATTCCATTTCGCCGTTATTGATCATTTCTTGTCTGATTTCCTTCTTGTACTTCAATAACGTTGGTTCTGTAATTCCTGCCAGTTTCATCAATTCCGCATTGCCTAATGTACCGCCGAATGATTTTGAATGCTTCTTTATGATTTCTTTCGCCTGTTCTGACTTCTTAACGGTGTATGTCTTGCCTTTGTTGACCGTTCCGCATACATCCTTACCAGATAAACGCGCCGTTTCAATTCCTTCTTTGGTTCTTTCGTGTAAGTCCGCTACTTCCTTTTCGGACTGTTCAAATGCTTTCGTGATATCATCGGCTGCTTTAACGCGCATGAACTTGTTGATTGCTTCTAAGATTTCATTTACAAGTGTGCTTTCGGCGGTATCGTCTGCCTGATTTACCTTTATGCCAGTGCTTTCTAATGCTTTCTTATATGCATCTGTATCTATGTGGCGTTCTTTCAGGAAAACCAGATTGACACCTTTGTTATAAAGTTCAAAGTAAAGATTGATACCTTCATCTGCATTTCTGCTCATTCGGGAAACGCTATCAAATATGATTGTATCCCCTGTCTGAACCTTATCAAGTATCTTTTTCAGTTCTTCACGCCCTTGATACTTTGTACCTGTGTACACTTCTTTTCTGATATCTGCATTCGGAAACGATGCAAGAATGTTTCTAACCTGTCTATCAATGCTCTGTTTCGCCGTTGAAATTCGGCAATATCCGTAAATCTTACACATGATCATTACCTCCAAAAACCTAAAAAATGTCGTTCGTTAATTTTTATGGTCTTATCTTAGCACCACAAAAGCCAGAAGTCAATAGAATTTTTAGGTTTTTCTTTCAACGTCTTTTTTTAGGTTTATGATCATGCGCCAGATGCACCAGGACATTCTATAGAAGTTTCTAACCGTCTGCACCTGTTCATTCTTCCTTTGGTTTCCTGATCATGTGCGCCGATATCCAATAAAACAAACATTTTATTAGAAGTGCCAGAAACGGCGATAAATGCGCCAGTGTGCCAAACTTGCCCGATCTCGGTTAGATATTGCTAACAGTCAATTTTCTTGTGCAGATTGACGGAAAATCGGAATTGTGTATACAATTATCTGTCAATTATGCCTATTGTCTGAATTGTCAAATGTTAAGGAATTGTTAAGTGTGTGTTAACATTTTGTTAACATTTACTATACTTTATTTCGTAGTACCACTATCTGAACATATCATCAGTTATAAAACACCCTTCCTTCTTTCATCTTAAAACCTACTAAATCAGTAGGTATTAAACGCAATCCACACAAGACTTTATATTCTTGACGATCACCGCGCCACCTCAAAAATAGTATTCATTTTCTATACGTCCATCGCGCAGGAAATCATCAGCATAGGCAGACCAAACAATAACCTACTAAAGCAGTAGGTTTTATTCAGTCCACCTATAAAAGTTATCCACAAGTTATCCACATAGTTATCCACAATCAGAAAATACTATTACTCATCATCGGCTACAGGGTCAGTAATATCTTTTCCTTCATCCTCTAATCTTTGGATTTCTTGCGCTGCATTTGTTGTATACGGTGACTGTTCCATGATTGTACGCCGTGAAATAGCCCCCATGTTATACTGCATCTGCATATTTGCCATATCATTAGCGGTATCAACTGGTTTACTTGAATTGAATACAACGTTCAGTGAATAGAAATCATCATCTGAAATAGGGTCTGACAGCATCCGCATATATTCCCATCTTTCGCGGAAACCATCAATCAGCGCGTTCATGTTCTGCTTTCCCTTATTCTCGGTCAACTGATAGATAATGCTTGTCGTATTCTCTGACACGTTCGCAATATTCGACTGACCGATAATTGAAGAAGGGATAGCAGCGACCATGTTAAACTGTTGGTATAACTGATCAAGTTCGTGTTTGATCACGGGATAATCCATTTCAGCATTCACATATTCCGCTTTCTGTCCATCGTCCAGATGTAGCACCGCGCCCGAAATGTTACTATCAGTCATTTCTTTTTCGCTGACCTTCTGCCCCTGAATAGAAAGAATAGGGTTTAATGATAGTGTCGTGACCGCATCATCTTCTTTGGATAACAGAGCTTCTATTCTGTCCATGATGGGGATAAGGTCTAACATCATGCTATCGCCAAACTGATCATATAGACCGCGCTCCATTCCTACATAGTGAATTGGCAGACCTGTAGCATTCGGCGCACTATCGACCAATTTATAATTGACGTATGTATCAATGTGATCGGGAAAATAGATTGTATAATGTTGGTTTCCGTTCCTGTCTTTCCAGTTTTCAACGAAATAGGAATACTCGCCGTATTCGTCATAAATGGGGTAACAATCCGCATTCCTGAATACCTTTGATTTGATCGTGTCCGTTCTTGCATCGTAATAGACATACTCGAAAGCATCGCCAAACGTGATTAAATCGGTTAGCACCTTCCAATCTGTTTTACTGTATAATCCCTTTGAATAGATTTTATTGAAGTGTTCAACCGCTTCTTGTGTTCCTGTCAGGGAAACAGGGTTTCCGACCAAATACGCAGTATGAAAATTGATAACGGTCTTTAATCCCTGTAGCACGATAGAAGCAGGAGTGAAAGTTCCATTCTTGAAAATGAATGTATGCTTCTGGCGGTCAAGTACCTGATGCCGTCTATGAAGGTGGTTTAATATCTTTTTCACCTGTGCTTGTCTATATTCATGTTCTGATTGCTTTATCTCTTCTCTGAACCATGCAAAAGACGGTTCCTGAATTTCTGCATTGACTAATTTTAACAATTCTTTTTACCTCGCATTCCCCTTAAAAATGGGGTTATTTTTGCAATAAAAAAAGACATTGCCATTATCACCAAGGATAATAGTATTGTCCTGATTTCATGCCCTGTATCGCCATAGCGAACGCCATAACAGTATCATCATGTCCAGACGCAGCAGCATAAGAGCCGTTGACCATCTGATATAGTTTCATTTCTTCTAACAGGTCTTTGCTATTGATGCAACATTGCCATGTTTCAAACCATTCTACAAAGTCCCCTATCATCATAGGTTTAGACTTTGCGGATGTTTCCCATCCTGCTTTTCTCTTACTTCGTCCGCGCTGATCATATTCTTTGTACTTGAATATGTTATGATATCTGTGTTCATGCACTATCTTATCTAACACCGTATGTCCTGCGGATGCACGCTCTATAATCAATAGTCCGTCATTATACCAGTGCGCCATAGCAAGAACTATACCAGTGAATTCATACGGCTTTACCTTATTGGATCTCCATTCAGCGCATTGATAACCGTCCTCATCCATTACGGAAATCACGCTATAGTCATTTGAACCGCCTAATCCTTCAGCGGTATCAACGCCGATGAAATACTTGTGTTTCTTCACTGGCAATTTCCATAGCTTCAAATACTGCTTGTGTTTCCTTAAAATGGGGTCAGATTTCGGCGGTAATTTCATTTCTTTGGTCAAGTACAGAGTGCCTAACCTTTCATGTATCATCGCTGCGCTGAATACGTTTGAACCAGTAGATATAAATGCTTCAGTGGGGTTAGATGGGAATTCCTGACAGAACTTTTCTTCTGAAGAATTCGATATCTTTAACCGCCTCCACATTATCTGTTCTATGCTTGCCCCATCATGCATTAGTCCTTTTTCTTTTTCCGTCAGATCGTCCTCGGAAATGGGGTTATAAAGTTCTTTGTACCTGTCCGCATATTCTTTATATTCATTTGCAAACATGACTTTATCTTTTGTCCACGGAAAGAAAAAGGGTTTCCATAATGGAGCTTCGCCTGTTGTGGCTTTATTCCAATATTCGCTGAATAGGTTTAATCCGTTTGCAGTGCTTTCAAGTATCATACTGCCGTTAGGGGTTAACGCCTGTTCGATAGCAAGTAATTGTTTTTCAAGGTTTTCATTCATGAATGCGACCTCTGACATATGCACGAATGTAAGCGTTGAACCACGCGCAGCATCTTTAGAACCACAAGTACAAACGATAATCCGCGAATTGTTCACGAATTTTAGTTCAGTCCTGTTATTGTTCACGGTCTTTTGACGGATGCTATCAGGCAGATTGTTATATAATATCTTTAGCTTTTCAAATATTTCATGTGCGCTGTCCAGTGAATACGACATGATCATACAAGTGCAGTTTGCTTTTGTATGGGTCAGATAAAGCGCATTCGCAAGACTAACCGACGTAATTCCTAGCTGGCGTGATTTCAAGCAGATGTTAAACTTGCCCTTGTTCCGCATGATGTATTTCTGCTGTGGATTTAGTTTGAACGGAACTAACCGCCCTTGTTTATCCACAATCTTTACAAAGGTTTCAATCCAGAGAATGGGGTCAGACATGATTTTAATTAGCTTTTCTTTGTTGTTCACCGTCCCACCTCCTAAATTGTCATTTCGTATTCGTCCTCATCATCCGTTGTCGCGGTATTCCTTAGAATGCTTTCAAGTTCTGACAGTTCATCATCTTTAAAGAATTCATCCTGTAGTTTCATGAATTCCTTCAGTGCATTAGCGTCTGTTTTCGCCATTTCATACCAACGGTTATATAGTTCTATCATCCTTGCGCCTTTCTGCTTCTTTAAGAGCCATTTAACCGCCTCTTGCACTTTGGTATAGTAAAGATATTTTTCACAATCCCTTTCTGTCAGATTTGCATTCCTGACCGCCGAATATCTTTCTTTCAGTTCATCAAATGTTTTAAATTTTTCTGGTAGAAGGTCAGGCGCATATTTCCACGCCACCCAATACGCAGTATGTTCATTGCCTATCCTTTCTTTCAGTTCGGCAAATATAGACTTTTCGTCTTTTGTTCCTCGTCCTGTTCGTTTCATGTAAACACTCCTTATGTTTTTTTATTGATAGATAGGCGCAAAAACCAGACAATCATAAACTGATTGTTTCGTTTTTATGTCTATCTGTAGTTTCAAGAAAAGCATTATGAAAAAGTTATTATCAATTCTTTGCGCTGCGGTTATGCTGATTTCGCCGTATAACGTCTATGCAACAGAAGTATTAGGCGATGGGAGCGCGACCACAACAATAACCGCCCATGTAGATAGTCAGTATTGCGTTATGATACCTGAAACTATTGTAGCAGATGGAACACTTTACTATTTCACCGCTTCAATGATGGATTTGGCGCAAGGTGAAGTTGTGGATATTGTTCTCACTGGTTTACAAGATGGGAGAATACCAATGTCAGGCGGTAATGAAGGAGCTTATGCCACCATTGAAACCGATCAAATGGTTGACGCGAATAATGCTAATATCGTTGGACGTTTCCATAGTGGGGAAACAACTACAACAACAGGAATTCGCGCATATCTCATTGATGCTTATAAAGCAGGAGATTATACAGGTACGGTCACATTTGACATTCGGTTAGCGCAAGAATAAAAACATACACAAGGGAAACGCAGAAGGGGTTATTGTAGTTCATACAATGCCCCTTCTTTGTTTCGACAAGATAAAGTGAGAAAAAGAATAAAGAAAGTTTTGTGCCTTTGAAAGATGTTCATTCTCTTTGTGAGGTAGAAAGAATTAAGGCACAAAAATAAAGCTACCATGCGCGAACATGATAGCCTTATCTTTATGTCTTAATGCCTTTTGGTTAAGTAGATGTCTCGTTTTGGACTTTTCTATATTCTGATTGTCGTGCTTACTTCGTCACTTTGGTTAAGTGATGGTTAAGTTTGGTTAAGTGCAAGCCCTGAAACCCTTGATTTATAAGGCTTTATTGCTTCTCACTCCGCATTGTCGGGAACAGCAGCACATCTCTGATTGCAGCTGAGCCTGTCAGCAGCATGACCAGACGATCGATTCCGTATCCGATACCACCTGTCGGCGGCATACCGATCTCCATAGCGTGCAGGAAGTCCTCGTCGGTGTGATTGGCTTCCTCGTCGCCTGCCGCAGCCAGCGCATCCTGAGCGGCGAAGCGCTCACGCTGATCGATCGGGTCATTCAGCTCGGAATAAGCATTGCACATCTCTCTGCCATAGATGTAGAGTTCGAAACGCTCGACCAGGGACGGATCAGACGGCTTTCTCTTGGTCAGCGGAGAGATCTCAACCGGATGGTCCATGACGAAAGTCGGCTGAATCATCTTCTCCTCGCAGAACTGATCGAAGAAGAGGTTAATGATATCGCCTCTCTTGTGACGTTCTTCGAACTCGACATTATGCTCTTTCGCGACTGCCTTAGCTTCTTCGTCCGTCTTGATCTCGCTGAAGTCGACCCCTGCGTATTCCTTGACTGCATCGATCATGGTCAGTCTTCTGAAAGGCTTTGACATGTCGATAACGGTGTCTTCGTACTTGATGACTGCACTGCCGCAGACCTTCTCGGCAAGGTAACGGAACATGGACTCAGTCAGTTCCATCATCCCGTTGTAGTCGGTGTATGCCTGATAGAGCTCCATCAGCGTGAATTCCGGGTTATGGCGGGTATCAACCCCCTCGTTGCGGAAGACACGGCCGATCTCGAAGACGCGCTCGAAGCCGCCGACGATCAGCCTCTTCAGGTAGAGCTCGAGGGAGATACGAAGCTTGACGTCTTCATCCAGTGCATTGTAATGAGTGACGAACGGGCGGGCTGCTGCCCCGCCGGCATTCTCGACCAGCATCGGAGTCTCGACTTCCATGAAGTCACGTGCCGCAAGGAAATTGCGGATCTCCTTGATGATCTGGGATCTCTTTTCAAATGTTCTGCGCGTATCTCTGTTCATAATGAGGTCGAGATAGCGCTGACGATAGCGGATATCGGTATCCTGAAGTCCATGGAACTTCTCCGGAAGCGGCACGAGGTTCTTGGAGAGCAGGGTGATGGAAGTCGCGTGAACAGAGATCTCTCCCATCTTGGTCTTGAAGACGGTTCCCCTGACGCCGACAATGTCGCCGATATCGTACTTCTTGAAATCCTTGTAAGGCTCTTCTCCGATGGAGTCACGTGCGACATAGACCTGGATGCTGTCATAACGGTCGAGGACGTCACAGAAGGATGCCTTGCCCATGACCCGCTTCTGCATCATACGGCCTGCGATGGAGACTTCCTTGCCTTCCATCTCCTCAAAGTGCTCTTTGATGTCGTTGGAATGCCGGGTCTGGTCATAGGTTGTGATTCTGAACGGATCTTTTCCTTCTTCCTGCAGGGTCTTCAGCTTGTCTCTTCTGATCTTCAGAAGCTGGTTCATATCCTGCTGGCCGCTTTGCTGCTTAATCTGTGCCACTTTCTCTCCTCCTGTCTTATATATGATGTGAAAAGCGGAGGCAGGGCAGTCTCTGCCTTGCCTCCGCCATCTTTCATGATCTGTAATTCGTAGGAAAACGCTGTCTGCCGGACTGATCAGACGCGCTCTACACTCAGGATCTCGTACTCGATCGTGCCATCCGGGCTGTCGACCGTCACGGTCTCGCCTGCTTCTCTTCCCATCAGAGCCTGGCCAACCGGAGATTCATTGGAGATGGCTCCGGAAGTTGCCTCGGAAGATCCGACGATCAGAAGGTCCATGGTATCATCCAGTTCAACGTCCCTGATCCTGACCTTGCAGCCGATATTGATCTTGCCGTCACCTGCATTCTCGACGATCTCAGAATTCTTAAGGATCCACTCGATCTCCTCGATACGGCCCTCCATCTCACTCTGCTCGTCCTTGGCTGCGTCGTATTCTGCGTTCTCGGAAAGGTCGCCCTGTGCTCTTGCGTCCTTGATCTTATCGGCGATCTCCTTGCGCTTATTGACCTTTAAGTCTTCAAGCTCTGCTACCAGCTTATCATGACCTGACTGAGTCAGGAGTTTCTTTCCGCTCTCTGCCATCTCTGCGCTTCGCCCTTTCTTGTTGATAATATGTCTACAGCAATGCAAAATTATAGCGTACAGATGGGGCAAAGTCAACTGCTGATAAGGTTAAAAGCGGCCTGTACAGCTTATCTCAGAAGGTTCTTCAGGTCCTTTAGCGTCGAGATCGCGCAGGCGCCTCTTCTCAGCTGAGCCGAGTGCGGCATGCCGGCTGTATACCATGCGACATGCTTCCGCATCTCACTCATGGCGATGCTCTCGCCTTTCAGTTCTGCAGCCATCTCCGCCTGGCGGATGATCTCTTCCTTCACGGTCTCAAAGTCCGGCTGTCCCGGATCGGTACCGGTCCTTCTGTATTCCAGGATCCGGTGAAAGATCCATGGATTTCCTCTTGCGCCTCTGGCGATCATGATCCCGTCGCAGCCGGTAGTTTTCTCAAGAGCTTCCGCCGACTGCGGGTCTGTTACATCACCGTTGCCGATGACCGGGATCTTTACTGCTTCCTTGACCTGACGGATGATGTCCCAGTCCGCCTTTCCGGAATAGAGCTGTTCCCTCGTTCTTCCATGGACAGCGACTGCCGCAGCGCCTGCCTCTTCCGCGACCTTGGCGATCTCAACGGCATTCACATGATCATCGTCCCAGCCCTTGCGGATCTTGACGGTGACAGGTTTCTTCACCTTTCTGACCATGGAGCTGACGATCTCATAGACCAGCTTCGGGTTCCTCATGAGGGCACTGCCCTCTCCGTTCTTCACCACCTTCTGGACCGGACAGCCCATATTGATGTCGAAGATATCGAAAGGACGATCTTCGATCCTCTGCGCCATATCTGCCATGATCTCCGGTTCGCTCCCGAACAGCTGAAGGGAGACCGGGCGTTCCTTCGGCGTACTTGCCATCAGGTCGTCGGTGTGACGGTTCCCGTAGAGGATAGCCTTGGCAGAAATCATCTCCATGCAGACAAGCCCGGCTCCCTGTTCTTTGCACAGGATCCGAAACGGCAGATCGGATACACCTGCCATCGGTGCCAGGATCAGGTTGTTTTCCAGCGTTACGCAGCCGATCTTCATTCCAGCTGCCACGCTTCCAGGTTCAGCGGCTGATGAAGGACGACTGCCTTGTAGTAAAGCTCAAGGCCGTTCATCATATCACGGCGCTGTTTCTGGATCTCCTTGACTTCCAGTGCCGCCCCGATCTCATCATAATCATAGTCGGATGCCATGGCTTCGGTGCGGATATCCAGCTTCCCGTCCTGATCGAACTCAAAGAGGATGATCCCTCCGATATCTTCCGTGAACAGAACGCAGATGATATGCAGCTGGTCCTTGATATCATCCGGGATCCCGTCGAAGGATTTGTTGAAAAAGTATTTCTTTTCGTATGCGCTTGCCGCGCAGAGGACGGTTTTTCCATCCCCGGCGCCGCCTGGCGCAGATGAATTTGCGGTATTGTCTGCCATTCTTACCTCATTCTGGTCAATCTTTCACTGTTGTTCTCTCTGCCGCAGGGTACCGTCATCAGACGTATCCGTAGATCCCGCGCACAGAGACTTCTCCGGACCAAACCTTCACGATCTCTTCCGTATCGTCGCGGCGGACCATGAGCTGTCCCTCCGGGTCGATGCCTAGCGCTGTTCCCGTATATTCCCCTTTCGGGTCGAGCACCCTGACCTTCTCATTCAGGTTCAGCAGCTCTTCGTTGTAGGTTTCCTGAAGCTGTCCCAGGTCCCCATCCTTCTCGAACATATCATAGTACTGCTCGAACAGTTCGATCACCCTGCAGAGAACCTCCGCACGGTCGACCGGATGTCCCAGCTGAAGCTGCAGGGAAGTCGCCACATCCCTGATCTCATCCGGAAATGCGGTAAGGTTCGTGTTTATGCCTACCCCGATGACGATGTAGTGGACACCGTCCATCTCGGCACTCATCTCTGTGAGGATGCCGCAGATCTTCCTGCCTTCGATGACGACATCATTGGGCCATTTGATCCCGACAGGAAGGTGATAGAGCTGACGGACCGCATTGCATACAGCAAGCCCCATCACCAATGTCACCATGGAGATGTGCGATGGCGGCAGGGTCGGCCTCAGGAGCAGGGTGAACGCGATCGCGGTCTTCGGGGGCGTGACCCAGTGCCTTCCGGATCTTCCCTTGCCTGCAGTCTGTTCGTCAGCGATAACAAGAGTTCCGTCCGGTGCTCCGTCCTCACCGATCCTTTTCGCGTACTGGTTTGTCGAATCAATGATGCTGAAGTAGCAGATCTTCTTTCCCATCCTCTCCGTCTTCAGCCTTGAAGCGATCTCCTCTTCCGCGATGGTGTCCGGGCAGCCCACGACCTTGTATCCCCTGTTCGGGACTGCGTCGATCTGGTATCCGTCCTCCCTGAGGGAGTTGATCGCTTTCCAAACGGAAGTTCTGGAGACGCCAAGCCTCTCGCAGAGCTCCTGACCTGATACATATCCGTCCGTACTCCTGAGAGCACGAAGTACTTTTTCTCTCATATCAATTCCTTATCCTGAGATGCAGATGCCCTGGCGGCATCTGTATCATCCGATCGCTGTTATTACGATCTTACCTACAAGAAGAAGAACAGCTGTCATGGCCGCCGTTACGGCGATCAGCGCAAGGACCCACTTGCCCTTCAGACTGAACTCCGCTGCGATGCATATGTTCAGCGCTGCTCCGAGCCCGGTCAGGATCTGCTGCTTCAGTATGATTTCCCTTGGTCTTGTCGCAAAGACGACTCCGAGAAAGATGATGAAAAGGGACAGAAAGATGCTTGTCTTCTCTGCGATCCTGCGATGCTGAAGCAGCGCCTTGCGGAACCTGCCCTCATCCTGCATATCCTCTCCCCCTTTCGCTCTGCACAGTCACTTCAAGGCTCAAAGTGTAAGATCCATGACTGCCTTGATGGTATGCATACGGTTCTCGGCTTCATCAAAGACGATCGACTGCTCTGACTCAAAGACCTCATCCGTGACTTCCATGGCGGTCAGGCCGAACTTCTCGTGGACTTTTCTGCCAATTCCAGTATTAAGATCATGAAATGCAGGCAGGCAGTGCATGAAGACTGCATCAGGCTTTGCATTCTGCATGGCCTTCGTATTGACCTGATAAGGAAGCAGGGCGTTGATCCTCTCTGCCCAGACTTCATCCGGTTCTCCCATTGAGACCCATACGTCGGTGTAGATGACGTCCGCATCCCTGGTCCCCTCTTCCACGTCTTCCGTCAGCGTGATGCTTCCGCCGCTCTCCTTCGCCCAGACTTCGCACTCTTTCACGAGCTCTTCTTTCGGGAAATAATCCTTCGAAGTGCATGCCGTGAAGTTCAGACCAAGCTTGCTGCATGTGACCATCAGGGAATTGCCCATGTTGTAACGGGCATCCCCCATATAAGTGAGCTTCAGTCCCTTGAGCTTCCCGAAGTGCTCCCGGATCGTCAGCATATCGGCAAGCATCTGGGTCGGATGATATTCATTCGTGAGACCATTCCAGACCGGGACCCCTGCGTAATGCGCCAGCTCCTCCACGATGCTCTGGCCGAAACCCCTGTACTCGATTCCGTCGAACATCCTTCCCAGTACTCTTGCCGTATCGGCGATGGATTCCTTCTTCCCGATCTGGGACCCTGACGGGTCCAGGTAAGTAACATGCATGCCCAGATCATGGGCTGCCACTTCGAAAGAGCATCTGGTCCTGGTGCTGGTCTTCTCAAAGATCAGCGCGATATTCTTCCCCGGATGGTTCAGATGCGCGATCCCTGCTTTCTTCTGCTTCTTCAGCTCTTCTGCGCGGTCAAGAAAGCAGATGATCTCTTCCGGCGTGAAATCCTTCAGTGTCAGAAAACTTCTACCCTTCAGCTCCATGGTCCTGACTCCTCTCTGCCGCCTGCAGGCGGCAACAAATGCTCCTCGCTTCAGAATGCTTCTATTCATCGTGTAGTCAGTTTAACGCAAAAGGAGCCCTCCCGCAAGGGAAGGGCTCCGGCTAAGCCAGCTGTACTTACTGATTTGCCTGATGCTCCAGTTCTGCCGCGATGTGAGCGTTCGTTGCTGATGCGTTCACTCCCTCGGGACTGGTCTCCTCATCGATGCATGGATCCGGTTTCGGGACCGGCTTCGGCTTCGGGCTGCGGTCGATCTTCTCAGCGTCTCCGATCCCAAGCGACTCGCCTGCGACTCCGAGCGCAGAGACGATGCCCGTGATATCGGACGGCATAAAGATCTTTGTCGCGCGGCCGTCTGCCACATCCTTCAGAGCCTCGATTCCCTTCAGCTTAAGGACTGCCTCGGTGACATCGACGTTCTTCAGCGCTTCAAGGCCTTCTGCCTCAGCCTGGTAGACCAGCTGGATCGACTTTGCACGTCCTTCTGCAAGAGAGATCTGAGCGTCACGCTCTGCTTCCGCAGCCAGGATCTTGGCCTTCTTATCGCCTTCCGCACGGGAGACGACGGCTTCCTGATGGGCCTGCGCTTCCAGGACGGTCTGACGGCGCTCGCGCTCTGCACGCATCTGCTTGGTCATGACCTCCTCGATCTCCTTCGGAGGCTGAATGTTCTTGATCTCGACTCTGGTGACCTTGATGCCCCACGCATCGGTCGCTTCATCAAGCACTTTCTGCATCTTTGCGTTGATGATCTCGCGTGAAGTCAGGGTCGCGTCGAGTTCCATGTCTCCGATGATGCTTCTGAGAGTTGTCGCGGACAGGTTCTGAAGACCTGCCATCGGATTCTCGACTCCGTAGCAGAACAGCTTCGGGTCGAAGACCTTGCAGAATACGACCGAATCGATCGACATCGTAACGTTATCCTTCGTGATGACCGGCTGTGGCGGGAAGTCAAGGACCTGCTCCTTCAGGGAAACATTCTTGATGACCCGCTCGATGAACGGTACCTTCAGATGAAGCCCTGCACCCCAGGTTGTCTTGTAGACTCCAAGGCGCTCGATAACGAATGCCCTTGCCTGCGGGACGATCCGGATGTTTGTGACGACCAGAGCCAGCGCTATGATGATCACGATTACAAGAAAGATAGTCATTCCTGGTGACATATGGTTTCCTCCTTATCCTGATATGCCTGTCAGTTCCGGCTGCTCCTCTTTTTTCTGTCAATTCCGGCAGCTGCAGACCTATTCTACCATATCAGTCCCCGTCTTTGTGGTCTTCTCTGATAAACAGTCCGGATTTTCCGCCTGATTTTCTCACAAGATGGATATCTCCCATCTCCATGCTCCGGTCAGCTGCCTTGCACATATCATAGATGGTAAGGAGGGCGACGCTGACTCCGGTCAGCGCTTCCATCTCCACCCCGGTCTTTCCGCTGCAGCGGACCGTACAGACGGCCCGGATGCCGGGAAGACCGTCCTGACCGGCGGCAGGCAGAAGCTCAAAATCCACCGCCGCTTTCGTCAGGTTCAGGATATGGCAGAGCGGGACCAGCTCAGAAGTCCGCTTGGCCCCCATGATCCCGGCGATCCTGGCAACGCCCAGGACGTCGCCTTTCTTCATTCCTCCGGTCCTGACCATCTCAAAGCATTCATTCGACATCCGTATGGTGCCTTCCGCCACAGCCTCGCGCAGAGTCACATCCTTGCCCGAGACATCGACCATGATCGCATTACCCTCATTATCAAAGTGTGAAAACTCCATAGCCTGACCCCTCTTCAGACTCCGAAACCGCAGTCCGGCCAGACGCAGGTCTCGCAGCCAAGACAGAGACCTCCTTCGCCAAGTCCGGCGATCTCTTCCTTCGTGATCGGGTCATCCGCCAGGATCCGGGGAAGCATCAGATCGAAGATCGTCCTTCTTGCATACATGACGCAGCCCGGAAGCCCGCAGACGACGACCGGACGGTTTCCTGCTCCTTCTTTCTGCCCGCCCGGGACCTTCTTACGGTCCAGATAAGAGATGAGGAACATAGCGCCCGGAAGGACCGGCGCTCCGTAGCTGATGATGTCTGCTCCTGTATTCTTTATAGCAAGCGGAGTCCTGTCATCCGGATCGACGCTCATGCCTCCGGTACAGAGGACGATATCAGCCCCCTGGCCTGCCAGCTTCATGATCGCCGCCGTCGTCATCCGGTCGTCATCATCGGTGATCTCGTGTCCGATCACTTCCGTGTCGTATTCAGCAAGTTTCCTCTCCAGGATCGGTGTGAAGGAATCCCGGATCCTGCCCTTGTAGACCTCTGACCCGGTCGTCACGATCCCGACCTTCCTGTGGCTGTAAGGGATCAGCGTAAGGACCGGTCTTCCATCTGTCGCCTCATGTGTCCGGCGGACCAGGTCCGTCATCTTCTCTTTCTCGATGACAAGCGGGATGATCCTTGTCCCGGCAAGCTTGTCACCTTTCTTCACAGGCCTGTTCCCGTGACGGGTCGCGATCATCATCTGAGGCGTGCTGTTGATCAGATAAAGTGCTTTCGAGTCAACCTTGAAGAGGCCGTCTGTATCCGCCCGAAGCTCGATCTTTCCTTCCTTCGGCTGCGATGCTGTCATGTGATCGTTCATGGCAAGATCGCGGAGGATCTCCGCTGCCTCGTCCTCATGGTACATGGACTCATCCATCTCCCAGACGTAGAGATTTTCCTTACCGATGCTGAGCAGCACCGGGATGTCCTCCTTCGTGATCACATGCCCTTTCCGGAATGCGGGTCCCTTGAACTTCCCTGGTATGATCTGGGTCACATCGTGGCACAGTACCTGCCCTGCCGCGTCCACTGTTCTGATCAGTTTCATTTCTTTCACTCCTGCTTTGCTTAAGTCCTGAGGCGCCATTACGGATGCCAGTCCCCGGGCGTCATCAGTACCCCTTCCCAGGGGATTCTCCGAAGAAGTTCCTCACGGGACCCCTTACTGTCAGTTATCAGCCGTCCCGCGAAGGATCCCGAGTCCGTGCGGCAGCGCCCCAAGAAGAAAGCCGAGGCTTTCCCGTACTGCCTTGACCGAGCCCGGCAGATTGACGATAAGAGTCTTCTTCCGGATCACGGACGCTCCGCGTGAGAGCATGGCATGATCGGTCACCGCCATCGACTTCATGCGGATCGCCTCCGCGATGCCTGGTGCATTGCGGTCTGCAACCGCCATTGTCGCCTCCGGAGTCTGATCTCTCTCCGAGAATCCGGTTCCGCCCGACGTGATGATCAGGCTGATCTGCCTCTGGTCTGCAAGCCTCATCAGCTCTTTCTTCAGCTTCTCCGGTTCATCCGGGAGCAGGATCGTCTCAAGGACATCATATCCTGCTTCTTTCAGGATCCCTTCCGCCTCCGGACCGCTTCTGTCTTCATATTCTCCACGGGACGCCCGGTCGCTGAGGGTGATGACTGCCGCCGTGAAGGGACGGTCCGGATCTGGCGCCTGTACCATCACGGTATCGCCCGGCTTCACACGGCCTCCGGTGATGACTTTTGCAAACACTCCGTCTGTCGGCATGATGCAGACACCTACCCTCTTCTTGATCGCGCACTCGGTATGACATGCCTTGCCGATCTGAGTCATCTCAAGAACGACCGGCTCCGGTCCCCCGATCAGGAATCTGGTCCCGACCGGCAGGCTTCTGAAATCGATCCCGGAAACCAGAAGGTTCTCCCCGAAATCGCCGTCCTTCACGCCTGCTCCGCTCTTGTTGAACTCTTCCACTTTCTCACAGGATAGAAGGCTGATCTGCCTGTGCCAGTGTCCGGCATGGGCATCGCCCTCTATCCCGTAATCTTCGATCAGATCTGCCGAGCTTACCGGCTCCTTCCGAACCCCTTTGATACTGCTTATGCAGACTGCCCTGATAATTCCGGACATATCCTTACCCTCCAATCTGACTCATCTCATGCCCTTCCGTGATCTTCTCCGGCGTCTCGAAGCAGTGAGCCCGGGGCTTTCCCAGGATGGCAGCCCTCATAGCGGCTGTCAGAGCAGCCTCCCGGCCTGACATGTCAAGTCCCTGGTCCCGGAGGATCTCCCGAAGATCGACCCCGTCGCCGTATGACAGACACGTCTTCAGGAAACCGGCGGAAGTCAGCCTCACTCTGTTGCAGGATGCGCAGAACTTTCCATGGATCGCACTGATGAAGCCAATGCTTCCTGAAAAACCTGGTATCCGAAAGTAGACCGCCGGCCCCGGGCCATGCGTTATATTTTCGGAAGAATCACGCCCTGAGAAAGAAAAACGGCTTTCGCCGCCCTCTGTGTCTTTCCTGTCTGCCTTCTGTCTGCTGCGCCCTTCAGGATTCCCCGGATCTTCATTATAAAGCAGCGCCTCCGCTTCCGGGCTTTCCGGCTTCATATCCGGATGGCTTTCAAGCAGTTTCCCGAGGATAGCCCGGTTGTCCGAATCCGGAAACAGCTTTCCGTATCCGATCGGCATCATCTCGATGAAGCGTACATCCACAGGCAGTTCTTCTGCCAGACGGATCATCTCCTCCGGGTCGGTATCCGGCATCGTGACCACATTGACCTTGGTCCTTATCCCGCTCTCCGCCGACAGTCTGATCGCCCTGACCACGGTTTCTGCAGAAGGCATCCTGCCTGCCTTCCTGCCTTCCCTTCCCATCTCTGAGATGCCTGTGATCCTGCGGAACTTGTCCGGGTCCGTGGTGTCCAGGCTGATGTTGATCCCATCACAGCCGCATTTCTTCAGCGCCTCCAGATTCTCCTCAAGGAGGAGACCGTTGGTCGTCAGGGTGACTGTGCTGATCCCCGGGATCTTCTTCAGCTCCCCGACAAGCTCCGCACATCCCTTCCGGACCAGAGGCTCTCCTCCGGTCACTTTCAGGTGCCGGATTCCGAGACGGGAAGCGGCACACGCGACCGCCTCGATCTCCTCCGACCTCAGGATGTCCGTATGGGATACTTTCCTGCGGATCCCGTCAGGCATACAGTAGATGCAGCGCAGACTGCATCTGTCCGTGACGGAGATCCGCATATAATCGATCTCTCTTCCGAACTGATCTTTCATTGGTCCTTCACTTCAGATATGCGCTCCTATTCGCTGCCGTGTTCACATAAGGATAGAAAACCTGCGGAGCCTCATAATTCAGAAGGTCATGGTCCACAAACTTGCGGAATGAGAGGGCGCTGACCTTCTCTCCTTCCGCGTAATAGGTTGTCTTTCCCTTGTAGACGACTACAGTCGCGACATCCTCAAGCTCTCCGTCGTTATACCGTGCATAGTGATAGATGCTTCTTCTGTCAGAGAACGTCCTGAAGGCCAGCACCTTCGCGTTCGGGTACCAGCTGAATGCAGTACATGCCCCGAGTCTCTGCCCGAAGGTGATCTTCCCGCCTTCGAAGCTATAGAGCACATAGTAGCGGTCAGATCCTTTCACAACAGCTGCAAGAAGTTCCGGAACTCCGTCTCCGTCAAGGTCGTAGGAGCAGAAGTTGTCCGCGCGTCCTCTGCTGCCGTCATCACTGTAAGTGATATAAGTCAGCTTCAGGAAACGTCTGTACTTTGCGAGGATCCTTCTGTAGCGTGCAGTATCCCTTCTGACGTACACAGCAACTCTGATGCTCTTCTTTCCGTACTTTGCGGTTACATAGCATCTGCCTGCGCGCTTTGCCGTGACGACTCCCTTCGAGTTCACGGCTGCGATCCTGCTGGCAGAGGTTCTGTATCTGGCATTGACCTTCTTTCCCTTATAGTAAGTCTTTACCTGATAAGTCTTCGGTCCGCCCAGATAAAGGACGATCTTCTTCGTGTTGAGCTTTAGCCCCGCCGCATATGTCCGTCCCGCCGGGACCAGTGTCAGAAGAAGCATGACCACTGTCGCCAGAAGAAGCAGAAGCGCCTTCCGTTCTCTTCTCTCCGATACCCTTGCCGCTGTCTCCATTGTCTTTTCAACCTCCCTGTTTTGCAATGATTTCCTGCATCTGGGCAATCAGCTCATCGTCGATCAGGCCGTCAGCAGGTTTGAAACCGTACATCACCTGGAAACGTTCCACGCAGCTTACCGTCTGCCGCCCGCAGATCCCGTCTGCCTGTCCGCACAGAAATCCGAGCCGGTTCAGCATCTCCTGGACCGTCTTCACAAGAGCCGCATCGACACCGGCATTCCTGGTCTCCTCTCCCGAAGCTGCATCCATCTTACTGACCGCATCCTTCAGGTTCTGGTACCCGTCTGCCAGGTCAAGGCCGTAATAATCGTGAAATTCCACCAGCGCATAAGCCCGGTTGTAGTAGCCTGCAGTGTACAGCTGACTTGCCTTCTCCGCATCCTGGCTGCTGGTCCAGACTTCCTCCGCCTGATACTGCTTGCCGAGGCCTCCGCAGTACTCCTCGCAGAGGTACAGGACATTCAGGCTGTCGAACTGGGCGCCGCTGTAGGTGTTGTAGAAATCGCGCTCCGCTTCCGCGCACTGAAAGCGATAGCTCCACACCTCATCTAAAGGCAGCTGGGCAAGCTGGTCCTGCGAATATACCGCAGCTGCCTGCTGCCGCTTCGCAAATGAATCTCCCAGGTCTTTCAGGAATGTGTCCGTATCCTTCAGCTGCGACACGGATGCGTCCCCGGAAGCTGCCGCAGTCTCTGCGGGAGCAGCGCTTTCCTCCTGACCGGATGCAGCATCTCCGCCAAAGGCCTCTGTGTCTCCGCTTTCCGCCTGAAGCGCCTTAAGCTGCTGGCGCAGAGATTCACATTCCGACTCAAGACTGTTGTAAGCCGCCTCCTGCTGGGCGTCCGTCAGATCGTCCCAGTTCACGGTCACAGCGCCGGCAGGCGCAGGACCGGCCAGAAGACAGGCAAGAAACGCCGCCGCGACTATCTTAGCCTTCTTCATAGAAACATCCCCTTATCCTGTCCCGCAGATCCCCTTATCTGCGGTCTGAAACATACATCTATCATATCATTGAGAGGGGATGCCGGCAACCGTTCTCAGCCTTTCAGGTTCTTCCCATTCTCAGCTCTTCAGGTTCTTCCCGTTCCCAGCTCTTCAGGTTCTTCCCGTTCCCAGCTCTTCAGGTTCTTCCCGCCGAATCCTTCCGGCAGAAGGCTGCCGAGGATATACGCCCGGTAATCAGTCCCGGATCTTGCCAGATAGATTGGAAAGTCCTTCGGGCAGAATTCCTCCATCACCTGCCTGCAGACTCCGCAGGGCGGGCAGTATGAAAGCTCCCCTCCCTCCGGCCCGCCTGCTATGGCGATTGCCTGAAACTTTGTGACTCCTTCGGAGACCGCCTTGAAGATCGCAGTCCTCTCTGCGCAGTTCGTAGGAGTGAAAGCCGCATTCTCGATGTTGCAGCCCGTGTAGATCTTCCCGTCTTCCCCGAGAAGGGCTGCCCCTACCCGGAAATGAGAATACGGAGCGTATGATCTCTCCCTCATCTTCACCGCGCTCCCGCATATCTCACGGATCTCATCTTCCGTCATCTTTTCCACCTCGATATTCTGCAGGCCGCAGCCTGCGCCGCCCTGCCAGGGGTGACTGCTCCCGCTTCCGGCTTCAGCTGTCCTGGCGGATCAGGAGGCGGATCGCCTCGACAGCAGTCTCGATTGCCTGCTCGGTATCATGAGCCTGTTCGTTGTCCAGACCTGCCTTCGCTCTCTCCTGGTTGGCAATGGCAAGAAGGACCGTTCCGACGCGGACATGAAGAGCCGACGCGACGACGAACAGCGCCGCAGACTCCATCTCCGATGCAAGAGTACCAAGCTTCATCCAGGCATCCCATCTGTTCAGAAGCTCGTAGCCAACCGGCTTGACCTCCGGCTCGTGCTGGCCGTAGAAGGAATCCTTGCACTGGACGACCCCGGTGTGACTGCGAAATCCCAGCTTACTGGCCGTTTCCCGAAGAGCACATACGATATCAAAATCCGCGACTGCCGGGAACTCGATCGGAGCGTATTCCTTGCTGGTACCTTCCGCGCGGATCGCGCCGGTCGCGATGACCAGATCGCCCCCCTTCACGTCAAGGGCCATGCCTCCGCAGGTCCCTACGCGGATGAATGTGTCGGCGCCGCACCTTTTCAGCTCTTCCATGGCGATCGCCGCGGATGGTCCGCCGATGCCGGTGGAGGTCACGGAGACCTTCACGCCATCGAGCTTCCCCGTATAGGTGGTGAACTCACGGTTGTCCGCGATCAGCTTCGGTTCGTCGAAGTGCTGCGCGATCTTCTCACACCGCTTCGGGTCTCCTGGAAGGATCACGTACCTGCCGACCTCTCCCGGCGCCACCTGGATATGATAGAGTTTCCCGCTTCCCTCTGAATAATCGATCATCTGAAAAACCTCCTTTTCCGATATTTCCGTTACGATCTCACTGATCGTCTTATCAGCTGCTTTTTTCAGCTGGTTCTGCCGCACCACTGCCATATCCGCCGCTTCATGCCTTCAATGTCCAGGACACCATAGGCAAATCCCTTCCTGACCAGTTCCTCAGGAAGCAGATCATCATACTTGTCAAAGACCGGAACTTCCTTCGGATAGAGGAGTTCCATCGGACTAAACGGCTTCCCGATCTCCTCCGCGAGGACCCGGAAGAATTCTTCTTCGCTGACTCCGAGGGTGAACTGGATGAAATACGGCCGCACCGAATTGAAGCCCTTGAGCCCGAGCCTTTCCGCACACTTCAGCCGCAGGAAACGTTCCAGTGCGAGAAATGCATAACTCCCGAGCCATGGAAAGAGGCAGTACATCCTGCCGCCCAGACAGATCATCGGTCTGCCGGGAGGGCAGACATTCCCCGCAAGGGTACCCATCCCTGAAGACGACCCTGTACCTGAAGCTGGCCATATCCCTGAAGACGGCCCTGTCCCTGAAGACGGCCCTGTCCTAAAGACTGCTCCCGGCGCCTGTGCCATACCCGCGGCTCTTGCAGCCACCCGGGCGGAAAGAAGCCTCGCCCGAGCATTTCTCTTCAGGTAAGGGTACATAGTGTCTTCCGAAAGTACCCGTGCCATCCGCTCAAGGATCTTCGTGTTGATGTCGCCGGGTTCGTCTCCGAAGTAGGCAGGGACATTGCCCTTGATCATGTGGACGTAGACCTGGTGATGGACCCGGTCGACCTCTTCGCAGACCCATACATGTCCTGCGATGGCGATCCGGTCCCCGACAGGCGGCGGCTTCACGATGGTGCCGATCTCTTCGGACTCGCACCGGACGCTGTATTCCTCGTTCTCCTGGAAGACTGCGTAGAACTTGAAGGAGTTTGTGATCCGCTCGCCTGCCACACCGACGATCAGCCCGCCGTTCTCTGTCCACTGGATGTGGTCGATCTTCAGCAGATGGTTCAGAAGCACCTTGTAGTCTGACGGAGTCACATTCTGAAAGTAGGACAGGGTCAGGACCCGGGAGGCAAGCTCCGCCGGCGTCATCTCGCCGGAGGAAGCAAGGGTCGCCATCGTCTGGTGATAAAGAAGGCTGTAAGGAAGCCGGCCTTCGCGCGGCGGCTCCACCCAGCGTTCTTCCAGATACAGCTGCACAAGGGCGATCCCCTGGATCAGCGACCAGGGAACCTGGTCCGGGAAGAGATCTCGCGGCTCCGCGTGTTCTTCCCGCATGACAAACCACATCTCCGAAGGCTCTCCCCGTCTGCCGGTCCGGCCCATCCTCTGCAGGAAGGAGGAAACCGTGAACGGGGCTTCGATCTGAAACGCTCTCTCCAGCCTTCCGATATCGATCCCGAGCTCCAGAGTCGACGTCGTGCAGATGGTCATAAGGTTATCATCGTCCTTCATCTGCTCCTCCGCACTCTGCCGGAAGGAAGCAGCAAGGTTGCCGTGATGGATCAGGAAACGGTCAGGCTCATGGTTCTTCTCGCAGTACTGGCGCAGAGTCGTGGTGACTGCCTCGCACTCCTCGCGGGAATTCGAGAAGACCAGGCATTTCTTCCCTCGCGTATGCTCGAAGATGTAGCCGCAGCCCGGATCGGCTGCATAAGGAGCCTTGTCGGTCGCATCCACGGCCGGCGAAGTGATGGACGGCGCAAGGTCAGCGTTGATAGCAGAGGAAGCGTGGCCGACGGCAGTGACACCGGAAGCCGCTTCCAGATCGATATGATCCGGTCCGTCATCCCTCAGGCTGTCATCCTCGATCTTCCATTCGATCTTTCCTGCGGGTCCTGCCGCCTGGACTGCCTTCTCTTCCTGCCTTGTCATTCCCGGTCCGGGGGCATTCATCTGTCCAGGGCCTTGTCCGGCGCTCTGTCCGGCCAGGGCTTTTCTGATCTTTCTCTGCTGGACGTTCAGCGGCTGCGCGATCTTCTCTGCACCCGTCCCGTACAGCTGCCGGTTCATCTCCTCGATGCTCTCGGCGTCGGAAGCCTGAGGCGGGGTATTGTAGAAGTGCTCCATGGAAAGTCTCCACTGCACTCCTTTGGCTTCGATCTTCGGTATGATGCAGCCCCTGCCGGAGCCCGCCGACAGGAATTCTCCTGCTTTCTTCGGATCTCCGATCGTTGCGGAGAGACCGATCCTTCTCGGACGTACCCCTGCCAGCCGGGACAGCCGCTCGATCAGACACAGGGTCTGGCCTCCGCGGTCTCCCCTCAGCATGGAGTGGATCTCATCGATGACGACGAAGCGCAGGTCTCCGAACAGACTTGGGATATCCGCATGCCTGTGCATCATCAGCGCCTCCAGGGACTCCGGTGTGATCTGCAGGATCCCCGATGGCTTCTTCATCAGACGCTTCTTCTCGGAAGCCGAGACATCGCCGTGCCAGTGCCAGACAGGGATTCCTGCATCCCTGCAGAGGTCATTCAGACGCAGGAACTGGTCGTTGATCAGCGCCTTCAGCGGAGCGACATAGATGCAGCCCACCGACTTCGGAGGATCCTCGTCAAACAGGGTAAGGATCGGAAAAAAAGCTGCCTCCGTCTTCCCCGAAGCCGTGGAAGCACAGAGAAGGACATTCTGATCAGTATTGAAGATGGCATCCCCTGCTGCGACCTGGATGGCGCGCAGATTCTCCCAGCGGTTCTCGTAGATGAAATCCTGGATGAAAGGGGCATAACGGTTAAAGATATCCATGGCGCACTTTTTATTCCTTCCCCACGGTCATATTCAATGCAGAAACTGCGGCTCCGACGTAAGGTCCTTACAGCGTAAAGGTTGCGAATTCGTCCTCTGCGCCCTCGGATCCGGCTGCGGTCTGGGCAGTCTCCGGCGCCGTGTAGGAGAATTCATCCGATCCTAGCAGATCCGAGACCTTCTTCTCCGGGTGCTGGACCAGGATGTCGAGCAGTTCTATGTAGTCGCGGATGATCTCACGGGGCGTGATGTGAGAATCAGCCCCGACCCGCGAGTATTCCATCCGGATGAATGTGACCCGGTCTTCCGTCGTGACATGGCTCTGATAGTTGTAAAGACCGGCGTGCATGTCCGTCAGTTTCTCCGTCAGGACCAGCATCTCCTCCGGAGACAGCGGCTCCAGACGGATGACCGGCGCCAGCATGTCGCGGGCTCCTTCCTGGGAGAACTTGCCCTCCTGCAGGCGGGACCTGAGAGCCTCATAGCTGTAGATGCCCCTTCTGGTATCCTCGACGCACTGCGGCGTTCCGCTCATGATCGTCCCGATGTAGTGCGCCTTGCCCTGAAGGGCATCGTTGTACATGGTCAGGATCTTCTCGTAGTTGTTGCTGCGGGCGATCGAGTTCGGGATTTTGTAGATGTTCACCAGCTCATCGATGAAGATCAGAAGCCCCTGATAGCCGGCCTGGCGGAAGAAGCAGGCAAACAGCTTCAGATAATCATACCAGTCTTCATCCGTGATGATGACGTTGACTCCAAGATCCTGCTTCGCCTCCGTCCGATTCGGATACTCTCCGCGAAACCACTTGAGGACCTTTGCCTTCTGGTCATCATCCTGACTATGCCATGCTTCAAAGTACAGGGTCAGAAGCCTGGCAAAATCGAATCCATGGACCAGACCGCTCACGGAATTCACGACTGTGCGGATCTTCTCCCTTACCTTCGCAGAAAACTCCGGCGAGGACGGATCGGTCGCATAGGTGCCGGCTGCCGCCTGGGCGATCTCTGCCTGGACCTGCATCTGGATACCCGAGATCCAGCGGTCGAGGACCAGAGAGAGCGCCCCGCCCTCCGGTTTCGTCTTCGTCGCAAGATTGCCGATCAGTTCACGGTAGGTGGCTAGCCCCTGTCCCTTTGTACCGGTCAGCTTTCGTTCCGGAGACAGGTCGGCGTCCATGACGACAAAATTCCGGTCCATGACATAGTTGCGGATCGTCTGGAGCAGGAAACTCTTGCCGCTTCCGTAGCGTCCGACGATAAAACGAAAGGAGGCGCCGCCTTCCTGAATGATATCAACATCCGCAAGAAGGGCGTCGATCTCCGCCTTTCTTCCGACCGTAATATAGGGAAGTCCGATCCTCGGAACAACTCCTCCCTTCAGGGAACCGATAACCGCCTGAGCGATCCTTCTTGGAATTCTTTTCTTCTGATTATCTGTAATTGCCATGTATATCCTCGAATGGTCCCGCCGCTGCGATCTTCTGACTCGCACCTGGCGGTTGCCTGTCCTTTTAAGCTGCTGCACGCCCTCCGCGTCTTCTTACCCGTCCGGCTTCTTCCGGCAGTCCGCAATCTTTCTTGTATGACGTGCTTCTTAATCATATCATGGTGCAAGGGTCAAAAGGTCATAATCCGCGTCGTGCTTGCACGTAAGCGGTTATGACCTTGGGACCCGCATAACACTGAGCACGCAGGAATTTGCAATTGCAAATTCCAACAGTGCGAAGTGTTATAGGATTGCGAGAGCAGCGAAGCATC
>DLFD01000052.1:0-1234 GCA_002482005.1 Lachnospiraceae bacterium UBA7729
TCCTTCGCCGCGTGGCTGCCCTGGCCAGTTCGTCTGGCGAAGGAAACCAACAATTCTTGTCTATTCCTTCGCTCCCCGCGCCAGCGGGGGCTTGCGGCTGGCGAAGAAAACCAACAATTCTTAGCTACCCTTCGCCAAGCGTTCTGACCATGTTCTTCCCGGAAAATTGATTATCCTACCTGGAAAATTGATTAAACAAATGAGACAAATTCTCATGACTTTGGTATAATAAGCACTATCTTGACGACAAAGAATGTATCGCGTTCTGAGTGGAAAAGATCCCTGGATATAGACTGGGAACCGGATGTTTCTGAAAGTGCCCGGACTGGAAAGGCAAGTATGAGAAAAGTGGGACTCTCTGCTCAGATGCAGGGAGTCTTTTTTATGATCAAACTGGCAGTATACGGCAAGGGCGGCATCGGGAAATCAACCATCACTTCGAACCTGGCAGCGGCTTTCGCGGTCAGGGGCAGGAAGGTCATCCAGATTGGCTGCGATCCCAAGGCGGATTCGACCGGCAACCTTCTGTCCGGCCGCCCGCTCACGCCTGTGATGAATTATCTGAGGGAACATGACGAGGACCCGGCTTCACTCGACCAGATCACGGCAAGAGGTTTTGGCAATGTTCTCTGCATCGAGACCGGCGGCCCGACCCCAGGACTTGGATGTGCAGGCCGGGGAATCATATCCACCTTCAATCTGCTTGGGGACATGCAGCTGATGGAGAAGGAGAAACCGGATGTAGTCCTGTTCGACGTTCTTGGCGATGTCGTCTGCGGGGGCTTTGCGGCGCCTATCCGCGAAGGCTATGCGGAGAAAGTGCTGATTGTCACGAGCGGCGAGAAGATGGCCCTCTACGCGGCCGGCAACATCAATCAGGCGGTGCTCAACTTCGAGGACCGCGGCTACGCTTCCGCCTACGGGATCATCCTGAACCGGAGAAATGTGGAGGGCGAGAGAGCGCGTGTCGAGGAGTTCGCGAAGGAGCGTCACCTTGAGATCGTCGCCGACATTCCTCGGGACAAGGCTTTCCAGACCGCGGAAGACCAGGGCAAGACGATCGTTGAACTTCATCCGGAAAGCCCGCTAGCCGGGAAGTTCCTGAAACTGGCAGACCGGCTGATCGCGGAAGATGATGCAAAACAGAAAGCGCCCGGAGGCGAGACGTCCGGAAATGAAACTTCCGGCAGTTTTTTCGGCAGGCTTCAGGACTGCGGGTGCTGAGAGAAGCGGA
>DLFD01000052.1:1313-51788 GCA_002482005.1 Lachnospiraceae bacterium UBA7729
TGCTGAGAGAAGCGGATGGCCCGGGTGAAAGGAAAAGACAGAGCCTGCGGATGCTGAGAAAACTGGAAGATTGCGACTGCCAAGGAGAATGACATGGGGATGGGAATCGCGAAAGGCTACACGGTAGAAGAACTTCATAATCTTGGTCCGGGATCGGTCCCTTCCGAATTTGTGACTTCCACGCATCTGGTCTACAATTCTCCGGCGGCTCTGGCTTTCAACTCACCGGGAGCCGAGGGGTTCGGAGTGAAGAGAGCCGGGCTTGCTATTCCGGGATCCATCATGCTGATTGTGTCTCCGGGCTGCTGCGGGAGAAACACCTCTGACATCACCAGGATCAAGGGATACGAGGACCGGTTTTTCTATCTGGAGATCAGTGAGACAGACCTTGTGACCGCCCGCCATCTGAAGATGATTCCCCAGGCAGTAGAGGAGATCATCGAAGTCTGCAGAGAAAAACCATCGCTGGTCATGATCTGCATCACCTGTGTGGATGCCCTGCTCGGAACGGATATGGAGCGGGTTGCCAGAAAGGCGGAAGAGCGGGTACACATCCCGGTGCGTCCGTGTTATATGTATGCACTGACCAGAGAAGGCCGCCGGCCGCCGATGGTGGCGGTGAGGCAGTCCCTGTATTCGCTCCTTCCGGAGCAGAAGAGAAAAGCTTCTTCCGTGAATCTTCTTGGATTCTTTGCACCAGTGGATCCACAAAGTGAACTCTTCGATATACTTCGATCCGTAGGCGTGAAGAATATCCGACAGATATCGACATGTATCGATATAGATGAATTCTACCGGATGGGAGAGGCAAATTTCAATCTTGTGCTGAATCCGGAGGCACGGGATGCAGCAGACGACCTCCGGAAGAGGCTGAAGATCCCGTCGATCGAGCTGACCCGGTTCTATGGAACGGACAGGATCGCCCGGCAGTACAGGGCATTATTCGGAGCGCTGGGCATCAGACCTTCGGGGAGAGCTTCCGAAGAGCGGCAGACTCGTGTTGATGATGGGGTCAACAGTTTTGAAACGATATGGAATTCCGCACCCGTTCGATATGAGGCCGAGGAATCTTTCCGAAGACTGAAAGAAGAGTACCAGGGACTCATTTTCTCCGTGGGTGAAGTGGTGAATGGAAATCCATTTGAGCTCGCTCTGAGCCTGATCGAGTACGGCTTCGCGGTGAAGGAAATCTTCGCGAATCCTGCCCCGGAATATGCCTACTATATCCGGCAGCTGGCGGAGCGTTCTCCGAAGACCATGGTCTACTCGAACATGGAGCCGACCATGATCTACTACGATCTGGACGGAGACGGGGAACGGACGGGACACGAAAAGATCGACGATATGCGATACGTAAGCACTTCGGAAGCTGCGGATGAAAAGACAGTGGCGGAGGGCAGAAGACCAGCCCGGATCCATGTGACACTTGGCAAGGACGCAGCCTACTATCATCCGGATGCGGTTCATGTGACGTGGGCCTCGGATGAGCAGCCCTGGGGCTATGTGGGAGTAAGAAAGCTGGCGGAAGCGATCGAAGCAGCAGTGAAAGCAGCGATAACTGTTCTCAAAGCAAGTATCGATGGGAAGAAAGAAGCCGGGGCGGAAAAGACTGCAGCGCTGGAAAAGACTGCGGCGCCGGAAACTTCAGACAGGAGGACAGATCCATGAGAGGACTTCGAAAATATCTGACTCCCTTTGCCCCCGACCAGTCCGGAGCCGAATCGGTGCTCTATGAGCTCGGCGGAGTTGTTGTGATCCTGGATGCAGGAGGCTGCGCGGGAAACATCTGCGGCTTCGATGAGCCGAGGTGGTCGGAAACGAGATCGGCCGTCTTTTCGGCGGGGCTTCGCGACATGGATGCCGTCATGGGACGCGACAGGCTTCTGGTGAAGAAGATCACAGACTGCGTCACGAAGATCGACGCGAAGTTTGTGGCGATCATCGGGACTCCGGTCCCGGCTGTCATCGGCACCGACCTTCAGGCAGTCAAAAGGATGCTGGAGAAGCAGATCGACCTTCCGGTCGTCACGGTGGCGACCGACGGCATGCATCTGTGCGACCGGGGAGTAACGCTTGCCTATCAGGCGCTTCTTAAGGAAATGGACGTCCGGGGCTTTCGCGATATCGGTGGGGCACAGGAGCGCATGCCTGATAAGCTTTCCGGAGCAGAGCAGGCAGCGGCCAGGATGGACTGCGGGGCGGAAAAGACTGCGGCCAGGATGGACTGCGGAGCGGAAAAGACCGTAGCAGGGATGGACTGCGGAGCGGAAAAGGCAGCGGCCAGGATGGACTGCGGGGCGGAAAAGACTGCCGAAGGAATAGCTGGTGCTGCGACGTCAGGAACATGTGACTGTCGCCGGGTCGGTGTCTTCGGTGTGACGCCGCTGGATCTTCCGGACTCAGGAAGCGCCGGCATCATCCGCGAAGCCTTGAGATCGGAGGGCTATGAGAAAGTCATTCTTTATGGCTCCGGAGCAGCTTTGGAAGATTATGCCGACGCCGGCAGGAATACCATCAACATCGCAGCCTCTGTGGATGGCATAGCAGCGGTAAAGTTTCTCCAGAAGAAGTTCGGGACGCCCTGCCAGATCCGATTCCCGGGGGCGGAGAACCTGTTGCCAGGAGCAGAAAAAGGGGCAGAGCGGTTCCTCATCGTGCATGGCCAGGTTCTTGGGAATTCTCTCAGGGAGTCGATCCTTGGGAATTCTCTCAGGAAAGCGGTCCTACGGGATGAACCGGAGGCACAGGTCACCGTTGCCAGCTGGTTCGGAATGGATGACGAGATCCGCCAGCCTCAGGACGCCTTCCTGAAAGAAGAGGACGATTTCATTGAGCTGGTGGCAAAGATCCAGCCGGATGTAATCATCGGTGATCAGGTCATGAGGCGGATGATCCCGGGATATCCAGGAAAGTTTATACACCTGCCACAATTCTCCGTATCAGGGAAGCGGGAGGCAGGAATGCAGCTGTGAAACGGGAGGCAGGAATGTAGCTTGTGAAACGGGAAGCAGGAATGCAGCTGGCAGACTGGGTGCCGGATCGCGTCAGAGAATGAGAACAGCTTTCAGGAATACTAAGCGGGGATCTTCGGTATCTGTGATGCCGAGTTGGTTGACGATAGAACGTACAGCGGAGAAGAGTTCAGCGGCTATGGAAAGAATCGAGCAGAGACAGATCAGGGTATATGGCATCGTTCAGGGGGTCGGCTTTCGGCCTGTCGTAGACCGGCATGCGCATACGGTCGGCATCACAGGAACGGTGGCCAACCGCGGCAGCTATGTCGAGATCAATGCCGAGGGGACGCCAGACCAGCTCGACCATTTCCAGTATCTGGTGAAGGAGCATTCTCCCGAGCGGGCGGTCATCCTGAAGATGGCGGTGAAGACACTGCGAGGCGGAGAGACACCGGACAAGTCCATTTCCCAGAGAGATGGGAAGAGCGACGGGGGCTGTCCTGCGGATGGGACTGCTGTGGGGAGTGAGAGTCCTGCCCGGAAATATGCGGATTTCTCCATCGTTGACAGCGAGAAGGAGTCGGGCGAGATCTTCATCTCGCCGGACATCGCGATCTGCGACACCTGCAAAAAGGAGCTTTTCGACAGAAAGAGCCGCAGATACCTGCATCCTTTCATCAACTGTACTTGCTGCGGGCCAAGATTTTCCCTGCTGGAGGCGCTGCCTTACGACAGGGAGCGGACTTCCATGAAGAAATTCCCGATGTGTCCGGAGTGCAGCCGCGAATACCATGACCCGGCATCCCGGTTCTACGATGCACAGCCGGTCTGCTGCAATGACTGCGGACCGGAAGTGTACCTGATGGAGAGCAGGGCCGGAGGCGGTGCTGATCTGATGGAGAGCAGAGCCGGAGGCCGCGCTGCCATCACCCGTGCGCGGCAGATCCTCTGTGAAGGCGGCGTCATCGCCGTGAAAGGGATCGGCGGCTTTCACCTCGCCTGCGACGCGACCAATGAGTCGGCGGTGATGAGACTCCGCAGATTGAAAAGAAGACCCATGAAACCATTTGCGGTCATGGCGAAGGATCAAGGCACTGCCGACCGCGAGTGCGTCATCCCGCATGGGCAGCGCGAGATCATGACTGGCCATCAGAAGCCGATCCTTCTGCTTCAGAAGAGGCCGGGCGGGCGGATCTGCGAGGCAGTGGCGCCGGATATCCCAACAGTGGGGCTCATGCTGCCCTATGCACCGATCCAGCTTCTGCTATTCACGTACGATGACGGATTTCAGGACCGCATGCCGGATGTCCTGGTCATGACGAGCGGAAATGCTTCAGGCGCTCCCATTTCGTCAACGGACGGGGAAGCCCTCGCAGAGATCTCCGGCTTCTGCGATGCGATTCTCTCTAATAACCGTGACATCCGCATCCGGACCGATGATTCGGTCATGGACTTCTACGACGGCACGCCATACATGATCAGAAGATCGAGAGGGTACGCACCGCTGCCATTCCTGATCTCGGGGGAAGGCGAAGAAGACGGGAAGCCGCTGCGGCTTCGCGGCAATGTTCTTGGCATCGGCGGTGAGCTCAAGAATACGTTCTGTCTTGCGAAGGACAGCATCTTCTATCCTTCCGCTTATGTGGGAGACCTGGCGGACGTCCGGACGGTCCGGGCGCTCGAGGATGCGGTCCACAAGACAGAGACACTTCTGGAGATGGAGCCTGAGATCATTGTCTGCGACCTGCACCCGAAATACAATTCCGGGCTGGTGGCGGAGAAGATCGCAAGGGAGAAGAAGATTCCTCTGGTCCGGGTCCAGCATCACTACGCGCATGTGCTTTCCTGTATGGCGGAAAACGACTGCATGGAGAAAGTGATCGGAATTTCACTGGATGGAACCGGATTCGGAACAGACGGTACCGTCTGGGGAGGCGAATTCCTTCTCTCGGATCTCGACGGATTTACGAGGTGCGGCTATATCAGACCGTTCTGGCAGATCGGCGGCGACCTGTCCTCGAAGGAAGGCTGGAGGATTGCCGTATCGATGATAAGCGGACTGTACGGGAACGATAGACAGGGAGCTGAAAGATGTGCATCTGCGTCTGGGGAGAAGCCCGGGGAGGCTGTGGGGACAAAGCTGACGGCTCCGGGGGCAAAACAGCCAGCTGTGGGGACAAAGCTGCCGGTTGGGCAGACAAAACAGTTAGCTGCGGGGGCAAAGCTGACGGAAACGCAGATAAAACAGCTAGCTACGGGGACAGAGCTGAACGCAGCGCAGATCATCGAAAAACTTGGGCTCTGCGACGCTCAGACAGCCAGGGTCCAGAAGATCCTCTATGACCGAAAGATGAACGCCGTGAAGTCCACCAGCGCCGGAAGACTCTTCGATGCAGTCAGCGCAATCCTGGGAATCCGGAAAGCATCGACCTTCGAAGGCGAGGCGGCGACAGCACTGATGTACCGGGCGATGGAAGGCAGGGAGATCCTGGAGAAGACTGCGGCCGGTAAAGCTGCGGGCAAAGAAGCCATGCAGACAGTACAGGCTGCAGGCGCTTCGGCAAAGCCAGGGAAACCCGGGAAGATGGATCCGGAGCGAAGAGAAGAAGCCTCAGCCTCTGAAGATCTTGATACGGAGCGGAGAGAAGAAGCCTCAGCCTCTGAAGATCTTGATCCGGAGCGGAGAGAAGAAGCCTCAGCCTCTGAAGATCTTGATCCGGAGCGGAGAGAGGAAATCTCAGCCTCTGAAGATATTCTTCCGACAGATTCCCTCGTGAAGTCACTGATTGAGGCGAAGCTCGCCGGCGGAGACAGTAAAGTACTGGCTTACCATTTCCATAAAGAACTTGCCCGGATGATCGTGGACGAGGCCGTGGGGATCAGCCAGAGGACCGGCGTCAGGACGGCGGCGCTTTCGGGCGGCGTCTTCCAGAACCGGCTGCTTCTCGAACTGGTGGAGAAGGGATTAAAGTCTTCGGGGCTGCGGGTGCTCCGCCATCATCTGGTCCCGCCGAACGACGGCGGCATCGGGCTCGGCCAGGCACTCTATGGAATGCGGTATCTGCAGATACATACGTCAGAATCAGGTGAAAGTGATATAAGCTGACGCAAAACATGGATAGACGGCGGAATACAGCCCATAGCGGAGCGAAAAACGAAGGAATCAATACAAAAGGAAAAGGAGAATCAATCATGTGTGTCGGACTATCGGCAAAGGTTGTGAGCGTGAAGGATGACATGGCGATCGTGGACGCAAGCGGGGCAAAGCGGGAAGTTTCCGCAGCGCTGCTTCAGGACCTGGTTCCGGGCGACTATGTTATGGTTCATGCAGGGACGGCGATCGCGAAGATCACGGATGACGATGAGGACGAGTCCAGCGGGCTGCTGAACCTGCTGTGAGAAGGGACTGGGTGCAGGTACGCATATTGAACGGGGCGCCTGGCCTGGATGAAAGGTCTCCGGGTATTTGTCCCCGGCTGATCTCAGATAATGGAGGCTGTCATGAATGCTGCGATTGAGCGTGCAAAGAACATATTGACGAATTACGATGGACCGCACTGCCGCATCATGGAGGTCTGCGGGACCCACACACATGAGATCTTCCGCCAGGGAATCCGGAAGCTTCTTCCGGAGAGCATCGAGCTGATCTCGGGGCCGGGCTGCCCGGTCTGCGTGACCCCGGTCGGTTTCATCGATGAGGCTATCTTTCTGGCTCTCCAGAAAAATGTTACGGTCTGCACTTTTGGCGATCTGGTCAGGGTTCCGGGCACCACCGATTCCCTCCAGACCGCGAGAGGAAAAGGCGCAAAGGTCAAAGTTGTCTACACGCCGCTGGATGCCGAGGTCTACGCGGAAAAGCATCCGGAAGAACAGGTCGTCTTCCTGTCTGTGGGTTTTGAGACGACGACACCGTCAGGCTGTCTTGCAGTGCAGAATGCTGCGAAATCAGGAATTCACAATTTCTCACTTCTTACGGCGAATAAGACCATGCCGGGGGCCTATCAGGCAATGAAGAATTCAACCGATCTCTTCCTCTATCCTGGGCATGTCCATGCGATCACGGGGACAAAGATCTGTGAGGACCTGGTGAAAGAAGGAGTCAGCGGGGTCTGCGCAGGCTTCACGGGAAGCGAACTGCTGACCGCACTGGCGGTGGCAGTGACACGCTTTCAGGAAGGGAAGCCTTTCTTTGTCAACTGTTATCCGAGAGTCGTGAAGCCGGAAGGCAGTCCGAAAGCCCAGATGCTGGTCCGGAAGATGATGGAGCCGTGTGACGCCATGTGGCGCGGGATCGGAGTCATCCCGGGATCAGGAATGAAACTCCGGGAAGAATTCTCAGAATTTGACGCAAGGATCAAGTATCAGGTGCCGCCGATCGAAGGACGTCAGAATCCGGCATGCCACTGCGGGCAGGTGCTGAAGGGAGAGATTCTGCCGCCGCAGTGCAAGGTGTTTGGCAAAGGCTGTACGCCGGAGCATCCGGTCGGCGCCTGCATGGTCTCCTCGGAAGGCGCATGCTCAGCCTGGTACCTGTACGGAGACCAGCGAAGAAAGTAAGAAGAATAGCTGGTTTCCTTCGCTTGAGCCTGGCCAGGGCGGCGTGTTCTGGCGAAGAGAACAAGAAGAAAAGCAAGTTTTCTTCGCTGGCGGCCTGGCCAGGGCGGCAGGGTCTGGCGAAGAGAACAAGAAGAAAAGCTTATTTTCTTCGCTGGCGGCCTGGCCAGGGAGGCAGGGCCTGGCGAAGAGAACAAGAAGAAAAGCTTATTTTCTTCGCTGGCGGCCTGGCCAGGGCGACAGGGGCTGGCGAAGAGAACAAGAAGAAAAGCTTATTTTCTTCGCTGGGGCTCGGCCAGGGCGGCGTGGTCTGGCGAAGAGAACAAGAAGAAAAGCTTATTTTCTTCGCTGGAGGCCTGGCCAGGGCGACAGGGTCTGGCGAAGAGAACAAGAAGAAAAGCAAGTTTTCTTCGCCGGAGGCCTGGCCAGGGCGACAGGGTCTGGCGAAGAGAACAAGAAGAAAAGCAAGTTTCCTTCGCTGGGGCTCGGCCAGGGCAACAGGGTCTGGCGAAGAGAACAAGAAGAAAAGCTTATTTTCTTCGCCGGGACTCGGCCAGGGAGGCAGGGGCTGGCGAAGAGAACAAGAAGAAAAGCTGGTTTCCTTCGCTGGAGGCTCAGCCAGGGAGGCAGGGGCTGGCGAAGAGAACAAGAAGAAAAGCTTATTTTCTTCGCTGGAGCTCGGCCAGGGAGGCGTGTTCTGGCGAAGAGAACAAGAAGAAAAGCTTATTTTCTTCGCCGGAGCCTTGCCAGGGCGGCAGGGGCTGGCGAAGAGAACAAGAAGAAAAGCAAGTTTCCTTCGCTTGAGCCTGGCCAGGGCGGCTTATCCTGGTTGGCAATGACGAGCAGAAAAGTTAAGAGAAGATTCCAGGCGAAGGAAAAGAAGAATTGTCAAGGAGAAGCAGCTATGACAGACACGATTACGATGGCTCATGGCGCTGGCGGCAGGCAGACGTCTGAGCTGATCCACAGCATCTTTCAGAAGCATCTTGGTAATGAATTTTTCACCGCGGATGATGCCGCAGTCCTGCCGGAGGTCCACGGAAAACTTGCCATGACGACGGATGGATTCATCGTCTCCCCGCAGTTTTTCCCGGGAGGCAACATCGGCAAGCTGAGTATCTGCGGTACGGTCAACGACCTTTCCTGCATGGGAGCGAAGCCTCTCTACATGACCTGCGGCTTTGTTATCGAGGAAGGTTTCAAGGTAGCAGATCTCGACAAAATCGCGGCTGCCATGGAGAAGACTGCCGATGAGGTTGGCGTCCATCTCGTGGCAGGGGATACCAAGGTCGCCGGCAAGGGGCAGTGCGGAGGCGTCTTTATCACGACCACCGGAGTGGGTGAGATCATGGATGGCGTCCGTACTTCCGGGGCTCTTGCAAAGCCGGGTGATTCCATCATTGTGACCGGCGATATCGGCCGCCATGGGACCGCGATTCTGCTATCCCGTGATGATTACGGAATCGAGGCCGACGTGACTTCCGACTGCGCGCCTCTCTGGAACGCGGTCCATGCGGCACTGACCGCAGTTCCGGATCTTCACGTCATCCGTGATGCCACCAGAGGCGGAGTCGGAACGGTTCTCTATGAGATCGCTTCGGAGTCCGGAGTCGGGATCCGACTTGATTCCGAAAAGATCCCGGTCGACCCGGCCGTACGTGGAGTCTGCGGCATGCTCGGCCTCGAGCCCCTTTATCTTGCCTGTGAAGGAAGACTTGTCATCTTCTGTCCGGAGGCGGAAACATCGAAGCTTCTGGAGGTCCTTCATGATCAGAAGTACACGGAAGGCGCCCAGGTGATTGGCCATGTCACCGAAGATATGCCAGGCAGAGTCGTCATGACAACCGAGATTGGTGCAGAAACGCTGCTTCCGGAGCCCGGCAACGAACTTCTGCCGCGAATCTGCTGACACCAGTACCGCAGTGCAGAATGGCAGAAGCATACAAGACATTCTGCACTTGCGGTACGCCTCACACTGAGAGCGGAGCTCTGTGTCAGCAGAGTGAAAGCGCGAAGCTTTGCGTCAACAGAGCATCACCATACACAGCATGCAGCGGAGGACAGGATCATGGAAACAAGAGTTGCGGTTATTGCAGTCATCATTGAAAACGAGGAATCTGTGTCAAAGGTCAACGAGCTTCTTCACACAGCTCGCGAATACATCATCGGCCGTATGGGGATTCCCTACAAGGCAAGAGGCATAAACCTCATCAGTATCGCGGTCGATGCTCCTCAGCCTCTGATTGCAGAACTTTCCGGCAGGCTTGGCCAGCTGCCAGGTGTAAGCGCGAAGACAGCATACTCGAATGTGATCTCCAAAGCAGAGGGTCACTGATAGAAAGACACAAAAATCGATATACATCGATGTGTTGATACGATAATGACTGGATGAACGCTGGATGTCAGTCGGGTATAGATACGCATAGAGACGTATAGACACCTACAGATACGTCACAGATACAGATCACACAGTGGCGCACAGAGACGTACAATCGCACAGAGGCTTACAGTGGCGCACAGAGACGTACAAATCATACAGAGATGCACAGAGAAAAAGATGCCCTGGGGGAGAATCTTATGCTGACAAGACTTGGACCACATCTATATAAGGAAAAATATATCGATTCGACGATCAGTCAGAGTACTGGCGCCGCAGACGGTTCAGCGGTCAGTCAGAGTACTGGCGCCGCGGACGGTTCAGCGGTCAGCCAGAGCGCTGATTTCCTGGGAAGAGAGTCCGGTCCCGTGGGGAAAAAGTCCGGTCCCGTGCGAAGAGAGTCCGATTTCGTGGGGGAAAAGTCCGGTTCTGCGGGGAAGATCGCCCTCAGCGGCCGCCCGTCTCCGTCCGCAGTCGTGAAGATATCGGAAGCTGCATACCCGAAGATCTTTCCATGGCGCCTCGAGTACAACTGCCCGGTCCACGAGCACTGGAACATCGTACACACTGGCATGCTGATCCCGGAATGCCAGCAGATCTATGTCTGCTCGGACAATTGCCTGAGAGGCGTCATCATGACCGCAGATGAGATGGACGCTGCGCAGCGCATTTCTTCCGTCATGCCGACCGAGCGCGAGGTTGTGTCGGGGCAGCTGGAACAGGTGACCATCGAAGGCGTTTCCGATGTGATCCGCCGCCTGCCGAAAAGGCCGCGCGCAGCTTTGGTCTTTCTCGTCTGCATGCATCACTTCATCGGAGCAGATTCCCGCTACATCTTCGGCCAGCTGCAGAACCGCTTTCCGGATATCGATATCATGCCCTGCTTCATGGATCCAATCATGCAGAAAGTCTCGCTGACGCCCGAGCAGAAGCAGCGAAAGAGCATGATGGCGGTCCTGCCGAACCTGCCGGTGAATCTGCATGCCGTCAGCATTCTGGGAGACGACCTCCGCCTTCCGGAAAGTTCCGACATCAGCCGGCTGCTCGCCTCGCGCGGGATCGCCGTAAAGCAGGTCATGGACTGCCGCACCTACGACGACTACCTCGCTATGGGCGACAGCTTCCTTCTGCTGACCCGGTCGGCGCTTTCGGTCTACGGCCTGAAGGCTCTTGCTCAGAAAAATGGGCGCCACGCCTTCTATCTTCCGCCGGCTGCAATGGACAGCCAGATCGAGGAGAGTCTGCGGAGACTGATAGCGGCTGTGGGAGATGCCGGAGATGAGACGGCTGTGGGAGGATGCGCTAAGTCTGGCAGTCTGACAGCAGGAAGTGCCGCGGATTGGTCTGAAGAAGATCGTGAGGCATCGAACTGCTCACCAGATAAACAGAACGCTTTCCGGAAACGGACGGGGGTAAGTCTGAATTCCTTCTTCCTTGAAGAGAAACAGAAGACGAAAGCCGCATATGAAAAGGTGAAGGAAGAGATCGGCGACGCTGAGATCTGGATGGACTACATCGCATTTCCGAGACCGCTGAGCTTCGCACGCAGGCTGCTTACGGAAGGATTCCGGGTGACCAGGGTCTGCATGGACGGAGTGAGCCCGGAGGAGGAAGAGGACTTCCGGTATCTGCAGGAAAACTTCCCGGAGATGGAGATCCAGTCCACCTCGCACGTCGAGGCGAGAGAGAAGGCAAAGATCCGGTGGCAGGGAGGCAGCGGACTTCACGACAGCCCGGTTTATTCCGATGAGGAAGCGGGGCAGGAGCCCGGATCTGTGAAGGAGCCCGAATCTGTGAAGGAGCCCGGACCTGTGAAGGAGCCCGAATCTGTGAAGGAGCCCGAATCTGTGAAGGCGGAAGATGGTGCAGAGACGGCTGGAACTTCAGGGAAAGCACCAGGAGAGGCACCAGGGAAGATCCTGGCGCTGGGACCTAAGGCAGCATTCTTTGCGGATACGCCCTATTTCGTCAACTGGATCGAGAATGATGGCAACTGGGGCTGGGACGGTCTCAGGAAACTCGCATCGGCGATGGTCGATGCGTGGAACCATCCAAAGGATACCAGGGACCTGGTGCAGCGAAAGGGACTCGGACTGCCGTCTGTGGTTGAGAAGGCACAGGCGGATAGCAGGATGACAGCCGGCCGGGCGATGGCTTCGGTATCAGGAGCTTTGGCGGCAGACAGTCGGACTGTGCGGAAAGAAGGCAGTGTATGAAGGAAGCTTACAGGATCCTGCCCGTGTACGCAGGCGACGTTTCAGGAATCGCTTCCGCCCTCTATGAGCTTGGCGGCATGGTGGTCATCCACGATCCGTCCGGCTGCAACTCGACTTACAACACCCATGACGAGATCCGCTGGTATGATCAGGAAAGCTATATCTTCCTCTCCGGCCTGAACATGCGGGACGCTGTGCTCGGCAATGACAGGAAGTTCATCGATGACATCGTCGATGCATTCTGCCAGCTGGACCCGAAGCCTCGTTTCATCGCCATCTGTAATTCGCCGGTCCCATATCTGAACGGGACCGATTTCAAGGCTATCTGCCGTATCGTCGAGCGTCGATGCAAGGTCAGGACCTTCTATGTGCAGAGCAACGGCATGTATGACTACGTGAGAGGGGCCGGGCTGGCATTGCTGGAATATGCAAAGAACATGCTGCCGGAGAAGCAAGGAAGCCCGGAGGCACATTCCGGGGGACAGATATCTGGTACTTTGATAAGACGAAAACCTGGGAAAGCAGATGGACAGGTACCTGATGCATTAGGGCAAGCGGCGGAGTGGGTACTGCAAGCGGAGAAGCAGCCGACAGGAGGGGAATCTGTAACAGCAGAAGATGCGGCGGAAGAAAGACGAAGCGTCCGGATCAACGTCCTTGGGGCTACCCCTCTGACTTACGGCAATATTCATGCGGTTCCACATCTCAGGAAGATTCTCGAGGAGGGCGGTTTTCAGGTCCAGTCGGTCTGGGCCATGGGCAGCAGGCCGGAAGAACTCGATACATCGACAGATGCCGATGTGAATCTCGTGATCTCTGATACAGGGATCCTGGCAGCTGAGTATTTCCTGGAACAGTATGGGATCCCATATGTGGCAGGCGTCCCGGTTTCGGAGAAAGCCTGGGCAGAGCTGGCGACCACCCTCACGCTGGCGGCCCATGGGCATCCGGCAGACCCCACCCACGCGTCGGCGGCCCATGGGCATCCGGCGGACACCACCCTCACGCTGGCGGCCCATGGGCATCCGGCGGACACCACCCACGCGTCGGCGGCCCAGAGCCGTCCGGCAGACCCCACCCACATGGAGACTGCCCAGGCGGAGGGAGAAAAAAACAGAAGGCCGGGCAGGGTCAAGGTCTTCATCGGGGAAGCGGTGCTGATGTGCGCGCTTGCAGCTGACTGTGAGGAGAAGGCCTATGTCCTCTGCCCCTTTGGGGAAAGCTGGGAATTCTGCAGGAAAGCACAGGAAAACGCACAGAGCTTCATGGGATATCCGGAAAGACCGGACAATTTGAAAAAAACAGATGGTTCTGGGAAATCGGACGAAGACTTCCGTTTCTTTGACGGAGAAGAACAGCTGCAGCAGGCGCTTGATCTCATCCGGGACGAGAATCCGGAGGCGCAGATCGAAGTGTGGGCGGACCCCATGTACCGGCTGGTGATCGGTGGGCAGTTTGCATTTCACAGCATGCCGACCCTGGCCTTGTCAGGAAGAATGTATCAGGCGGAATATCCGGACTTTTTCGGATGGAAAGCAGGAACTTATTTCTTAGTGTGCCGCTGAAAAAGGGGAAAAGAGGCGGCACAATCCTGAGAAACTTTCTGATATACCGCCGGAAAAGAGAAGAGGAACATCAGATGACCAACGGCGAACGGATCGAACAGTTGTATAAGAAACAGGACCTTCCGGATGAGGATTACCTGGCGCTTCTCACGACGATGACGAAGGAAGATTATGACCGGATCTGCAGGAGGGCGCGTGAGGTCCGTGAGCGGGTCTACGGCAGGGAGGTCTACCTGCGCGGCCTCATCGAGTTCTCGAACTACTGCAGAAATGACTGCTACTACTGCGGTATCCGCCGCAGCAACCGGCATGCCGACCGCTACCGCCTTACCGCCGATGAGATCGTAGGCTGCACCGACAAAGGATACGAACTGGGCTTTCGGACATTTGTCCTGCAGAGCGGGGAAGACCTGTCCTTCACGACGGACGACATCTGCGATATTGTGCACCGAATCCGCACAAATCATCCGGACTGCGCTGTCACGCTCTCGATCGGAGAGAAGACGCGGGAGGAGTATCAGGCCTACTTTGATGCCGGCGCTGAGCGTTATCTGCTCCGTCAGGAAACTTCCGATCCGGTCCACTACGGGAAACTGCATCCGCCGGAGCTGTCGATCGCGAATCGCAAGCGATGCCTCTATGACCTGAAGGAGATCGGCTATCAGGTGGGCTGCGGGATCATGGTGGGCACCCCTTATCAGACTCCCGGAAATGTGCTGGAGGACATTCGTTTCATGCAGGATCTTGGCCCGCACATGATCGGGATCGGACCCTTCATCCATCACAGGGACACACCTTTCCGGGACGAGCCGGACGGTACCCTTCAGGACACCCTGAACCTGCTGGCGATACTGCGGCTTACATTTCCGCATATCCTGCTCCCGGCGACGACCGCGCTCGGGACCATCCACCCGCTCGGGCGGGAGATGGGCATTCTTGCCGGCGCCAATGTGGTAATGCCCAACCTTTCGCCGCGGGGTGTCCGCAGGAAGTATCTGCTCTACGACGGGAAGATCTGCACCGGAGACGAGGCGGCGGAGTGCAGGCAGTGCATGGAGCGGCGGATCGGGAGAGTCGGATACCAGGTGACTGTGAGCCGGGGAGATTACCGGAAGTGATATCCTTTGACGGGAAAGCTGCGGGGCAGCGCCGGGAAAGCTGCGGGGCAGCGCCGGGAAAGCTGCGGAGCCTGCGCCGGTATCTCCGACCCCTGCCGGCTGTTTGATGCTGACTTTATCGAGCCTGTTTTTGACCTTGATTCGCATACCTTGAAGATACGCTTCGACAGTCTCCGCGAGGAAGGGATCCGAATCAGCGGAGAGAATGCGGAAGCGATCCTGGATCTTCCGAATTTCTTTGAGGAGAAGCGGTATCTGATCTCCCTGAATGTGGATAAGCTGTCTCAGGAAACAGATAAGATGCAGATATCAGGCCCGGAGAGAGAAGATATGTCCGCGCAAAAGGCCACCGTCAGCCTGACATACGCATCTAGGGCGGTCAAACATTTCCTGACCAGTGAAGAGCATATGCCTGAACTTTATGTCTGTCACAGGATCAGGGAAATCGGCCTCTTCGACGATGTGCAGGACGGCTTTACGGTCAGTGGTGACGATTCCGGGACCGGCACAGGAGGGACCTGCCTGATCCTGACAAAAGGCTTTACGTCCACCTTCGCCATGTGCGGATCAGCGTCAGAACCAGACCGGAACGCTTACCTCGGGCTGGTCTCCCTGAAGGAACGGACCGGCGTCAACGCCCGGGCTGCCCTGATCGGGCAGACAGGTGAGACTGACGAGGTTCCTGTTTTCACCCCCCTCCCCTGACGGCCTCCTAAGACCCTGTATACTCTGCATTGTAAAGAAAAGCCAACGTGATCACGAAAGCAAAAACAAAAACAATGCAGAGCAAAGATCAAAGGAGGAAAAGATTATGTTAAAGCAGATGAACGAGAACGATATGAGAGAGGTAAACGGCGGCGGATTTTTCTGCAACTACTGCGGGGTAAAGACCTGGAGTAAAAAGCAGATGAAAGCCCATCAGATCGCGGCGCATGGCTGCGGCGGCTGGTTCGGAAAAAGCTTCGCCTATCACTTCCACTGGTTCGGAGACTGCACCTGCCGATAATGACCACTTAAACAGATCTCAAAGGAGAAAAAATTATGCTTACCAGTATGAATGAGAAGGATATGAGAAAGTCAAACGCAGGATCTTTCCGCTGCAGCTACTGTGGGTGGACTGTCTGGGGGATATGGGATATCAAGTGGCATCAGCAGCACAGGCACAACTGCGGAAAGGGCTGGCGCCAAAACCCTTACAGATACAGGTTCTTCTTGGTTGGACCTTATAATTGCTATACCGATTACTCGGGTCAACACGAGATTGGTTAATGTCCCGGAGAGGGAAAGATACCGGGTTTAGCGGCCCGGAGAGGGGAAAAGAGGACAGCGCCGGATCCATGCAGGACCGGCGCTTCCACCCCCTCTCCGGGCTTTCTTTTTGCCTTTCTGTAGAATGAGACATGAAGCAAAGGAAAGTACAGCACAGGAGGAAGAACATGAGAAGACTTCATCTGATCAGGCAGCATGACGAGAAGGACTGCGGAGCTGCATGCCTTGCCATGATTCTCGATTATTACGGAAAGCAGCTCCCGCTGGCCCAGATCCGGGCAGCCATCAAGGTCGACCAGTATGGGGCAAATGTATTTGGCCTTGTCGACGGAGCCGCGTCTTTTCAGATGAGAGCGGACGCCCTGGCCGGAAGCCCGGAGGACATCTGGAACGCCATCGCAGAAGGTCAGGTGAAGATGCCCGCGATCGTCCGTATCGTCAATGAACAGGAATACGAACATTTCATCGTGATCGACTCCATGAAGGGATCTCTTCTGAAGGTGAACGACCCCGGAGCCGGAAAGCTTTCCATGACAAAGGAGCAGTTTCTTTCCTGCTGCCTTGGCCAGATCATCACGTTTTCTCCTGATCCGGACTTTATCCGCGAGAATAAAAAGAGGGGCCAGCTGGCGAAGTTTACGAGCCTGATCCTGTCCCAGAAGAAGCTGCTGGCTGCAGTTGCCCTTCTGTCTCTTCTCGTCACGGGGATCGGGATCGCCGGCTCTTTCGTCTTCCGCTACATCATCGACACCGGTCTTCAGGGGGTGGATGGAAAAAGCCCGTCTTCTGCCTGGACCCATGGCTTTGGGATGGTCCTGCTCGGACTTGCCATCTTATACCTGTTCCGGTCAGCCTTCCAGATGCTGAGAGGTCTGCTGCTGACGAAGATGAGCCAGAAGATGGACCTGTCCCTGATGCTGGGCTACTACAACCATGTGGCGGACCTGCCGCTGGATTTCTTCGTCACCCGGAAGAATGGCGAGATCACCAGCCGCTTCGAGGACGCCGGCAAGATCCGGGATGCTCTGTCGAATGCTGCCCTGACCGTCATGATCGACCTGGTCATGGTCCTGGTCTGCGGTTTCATCCTGTTTCAGGAATCCCCACTTCTTTTTTCTGTCTCACTGGTCATCTTTGCAGGCTTTGTCCTGGTGACTGCTCTTTTCATCCGTCCTTTGAGCAAGATCAGCCGCGATACGATGGAGAAGAGCGCTCAGTTCAGTTCCTATCTTAAGGAAAGCATCGATGGCATGGAGACGGTCAAAGGATCCCAGGCCGAGGCTTCCGTGAAGGAAAAGACCGGGAAACTTTTCAGAAACTTTCTATCCTCATCGCTTCATGCATCCGTCCTCTCCATGAGCAAGGACACCATCATCGAGGCGATCTCTTCTGCCGGCTCCCTGGTCATCCTCTGGTTCGGAGTGCAGGCGATCCTGCGCGGTCAGATGACCCTCGGGACCCTGATCACATTCAATACCCTGCTTTCCTACTTCCTCAGCCCGGTCCAGAATATGGTCCAGCTGCAGGATGAGATCCAGGAGGCAGTGGTCGCTGCCGACCGCCTGAGCGACATCCTCTGCCTCGAGACGGAGAAGAAGGGCGGAAAGAAGCTGTCTTCAAAAATCGGCAGCATCTCCTTCGATCACGTAAACTTCCGCTACGGCAACCGCGACCTTGTCCTGAAGGATATGAACTTTACCGTAGGTGCCGGAGAAAAGGTCGCTTTCGTCGGCGAGAGCGGCTGCGGAAAGTCCACTACGGTGAAGCTTCTGATGGGCATGTATAAGCCGGAAGAAGGCAGCGTCCTCATAGACGGGACGCCGGTCAGCAGCCTAGACCTGGCATCGCTCCGGAAACAGATCGCATACGTACCGCAGAATACATTTCTCTTCTCCGGAAGTATCCGCGACAACCTGCTTCTCGGACTTCCCGAAGATGCCCGCCCGGATGATGAACAGATCGCCGAGGTTCTTTCTGCATGCTGCTGTGACTTCGTCCTGAAGATGCCCTTTGGTATCGATTCCCCGGTCGAGGAGAACGGCGCCGATCTGTCAGGTGGTCAGAAACAGCGTCTTGCGATCGCCCGCGCGATCCTGAGACAGCCGCAGCTGCTGATCCTGGATGAGGCGACCAGCGCGCTTGACACCGTCACCGAGTTCCGCATCCAGAAGGCGCTCGACCAGCTGCTTCCGGACGTCACCACCATCATGGTCGCCCACAGGCTCAGCACGGTAAAGAAGTGCTCGAAGATCTTCGTCGTAGGGGACGGCACCATCAAAGAGAGCGGCAGCCACAAGGAACTGAGTTCACAGCCAGGCATCTACGCAAGGCTGTGGCAGCGCCAGGCAGAGGCCGTGTGAGTGAGACTTTACTGGGATTATGATGCGGATCGTTTTGCTGCTGAGTCGCGCACACCGAGGGGGAAAGGCTTCTCCCCTCTTTATTTGCGAAATCTAAGTAGAATTGTAATGCGGACGATCAGACACCTGTCAGGAAGGTATAGGAAAGTGGGAGAGCTGATGTATTATAGTTCAACTCGATTCCTCATACTACGCGAGCGATAAAACCGCGCGGGAAGGTGATATTTATTGCTGTTTTTTAATTACTGCAGCTATAGGTGTGATGCAGGGAAGCAAAATTATAGGTTCAGCTTCTTCCTGTTCTATACAGACTTTGATCAGCCGGGCACGTGTCTGCGGGTGATGCCCAGGGTGAGTGCAACTCTCTGGATGGTTAATTCTCTTAACTCTCTTGCATCAAAAAAATAGATCCAGTAAAATCGTAGAAATTCCAGGAAAGCTGCGGAGCCTGCGCCGGTTGACAGTGCAAAAGCGTGATGTTAAAATTTCAATGATATTACCCTTGAGCAGAGAAAGTTTGTCTGCTCATCTTTTCATGCCTCGGAAGGAGGATAAGAAGTGGCAATTTTCAAAGGTTCCGGAGTTGCGATCGTCACTCCGATGAATGAAGATGAAACGGTAAATTACGAGAAACTGAATGAACTGATCGATGAGCAGATCGCAGGCGGAACAGATGCGATCGTCATCTGCGGGACCACCGGCGAGTCGGCATGCCTTACGGTCGAGGAACATCTTGCGACTATCAGGGAGTGCGTTGAGTACGTAAATCATCGTGTTCCGGTCGTTGCGGGAACAGGCTCCAACTGCACGCGCGATGCAGTTGCCATGTCGAAGCAGGCTGAAGAGTTCGGAGTCGACGGACTTCTCTGCGTGACTCCTTACTATAACAAGGCAACCCAGAAAGGCCTGGTCCAGCACTATACCGCGATCTCGGAAGCGGTCCACACCCCGATCATCATGTATAATGTGCCGTCAAGGACCGGATGCAACATCCAGCCTGAGACCGCTGCTTATCTTGCAAAGAATACGAAGAACGTGCGCGCCCTCAAGGCGGCGTCCGGAAACCTGAGCCAGATCGCGAGGACCATCGCCCTTGCGGGAGATGACCTTGATGTCTACTCCGGAAACGACGATCAGATCGTTCCGATCATGGCGCTGGGCGGACTGGGAGTTATCTCTGTCCTGTCCAATGTAGCGCCTGCGCAGACCCATGCAATCTGCCAGAACATGCTTGACGGTGATGTGAAGGTGGCTGCAAAGCTTCAGCTTCAGGCAGTCGACCTGATCGATTCCCTCTTCTGCGAGGTCAATCCGATCCCGGTCAAGACTGCGCTGAACCTGATGGGAAGAGATGTGGGACCGCTCCGTGCTCCGATGTGCGGGATGGAAGAGAAGAATCTGGAAAGACTGAAGAAGTCCCTGGAGAACTACGGACTGCTTTGATCCGTAGTTTTTGCAGCTGCTGAAACCCTGAAGGGAGTGCCTGTGAAGGTCCAGATCGGCTGGCGTCCGCGAAGGTCCAGATCGGCTGGTGTCCGCGAAGGTCCAGATCGGCTGGTGCCAGGCTGCAGCAGACCGTATATCAGGGGTTTCAGGATCATAAGGAGTTCATAGCTATGACAGGAATCATTCTGAGCGGCGCCGACGGCCGCATGGGTCATGTGATCGCAGACCTTGCATCCGCCGATGCCGATGTAAAGATCGTCGCAGGCGTTGATATCGCAGGGCAGAGCACCGGAGATTTTCCGGTCTACAGGACCTTCGATGAGCTGGCGGAGAACCTGAAGGAAGGCGCCGACGTCATCGTTGATTTCAGTTCGCCGAAGGCATTTGACGCTATGATGGATTACTCCGTGAAGGCGTCTGTTCCGGCAGTCGTCTGCACCACCGGCCTTACTGATGAGCAGATCGCGAGACTGAACGAGGACAGCAGGAAGGTCGCGGTCCTCCGCTCCGCCAACATGTCCCTTGGGATCAACCTTCTTCTGAAGGCTGTGAAGGAGGCTGCCCAGACGCTTGCAGGGGCAGGCTTTGACATCGAGATCGTGGAAGCGCATCACAACCAGAAGAAGGATGCCCCATCCGGAACGGCACTGGCTCTGGCGGACAGCATCAATGAAGGTCTGGACAGCGCTTATCATTACACTTACGACAGATCGCAGCGCTCCGGGAAGAGAGATCCGAAGGAGATCGGCATCTCTTCTGTTCGCGGTGGGACCATCCCGGGGATCCACAAGGTGATCTTCGCGGGACAGGATGAAGTGATCGAGTTCAACCATACCGCCTATTCCAGAAGCATCTTCGGAAAAGGCGCGCTGTCCGCGGCAAAGTTCCTGGCGGGAAAGCCGGCGGGATTCTACAGCATGGCGGATGTGATCGGCTGAAGGGCGGACAGGTTCTGCGGCATGGCAGATGTGATCGGCTGAAGGGCGGACAGGTTCTGCGGCATGGCAGATGGGACCGGCTGAAGGGCGGACAGGTTCTGCGGCATGGCGGATGGGACCGGCTGACTGGAGACTGCCGGAAGAACATTTCCGGAGTCCTGGGAGTATAGCATCAGGGGATACAGAAGACAGGGGATTAGACTTATGCTGAAAGTGGCAAAGTTCGGCGGGAGTTCGCTTGCGAGCTCTGAGCAGATGGCAAAGGTCGGCGCGATCGTCCGCGCGGACAAGAGCAGAAGATATGTCATCGATTCTGCGCCTGGAAGACGCTTTTCGGATGACACGAAGGTGACAGACCTTCTCTACAAGTGCTATGACGCGGCTGCAGGAGGAGAGAACATCGATGCGAAGATTGACGAGATCCGGGGAAGATACCAGGAGATCGTCGACGGGCTGAAGATCAAGTTTGACCTCGATACGGAATTTGCCGTCATCAAGGATTATTTTCTGAGGCAGGCCGGACGCGACTATGCCGCTTCCCGCGGAGAATATCTGAATGGTAAGGTGCTGGCAGCTTATCTTGGCTTCCGTTTCATCGATGCAGCGGAGGTCGTTCTGTTCGATTCCCACGGCAATTTCGATGCTGAGCGGACCAATGAAGTCTGCCGCGAGCGTCTGAAGAATGTGGAATATGCCGTTATTCCGGGCTTCTACGGTTCCATGCCGGACGGAAGCATCAAGACCTTCTCCCGCGGAGGGTCCGATATCACGGGTTCCATCGTCTCAAGAGCCGTCCGTGCGAATGTCTATGAGAACTGGACCGACGTGTCCGGCTGCCTTGTCGCAGATCCGCATATCGTAGAGGATCCGGAGACTATTGAGACCATCACTTACCGTGAACTCCGCGAGCTTTCCTACATGGGAGCGTCGGTCCTTCACGAGGATGCCATCTTCCCGGTCAGAGTGGAAGGCATCCCGATCAATATCCGCAATACCAACCGTCCGGAGGACGACGGCACCATGATCGTTGAATCGACCATCAAGAGCCCGGCCCACGTCATCACCGGCGTCGCAGGAAGAAAGGGCTTCTGCTCGGTCAACATCGATAAAGCCATGATGAACTCCGAGATCGGTTTCGGCCGCAAGGTTCTTCAGGTCTTCGAGGAAAATGGTATTTCCTTTGAGCATACTCCGTCTGGGATCGATACCTTCTCCGTCATCGTTCACCAGAGTGAGTTTGCGGACAAGGAACAGGATGTGATCGCAGGACTTCACCGTGCGGTCGACCCGGACCACATCTATCTGGAGTCTGATCTGGCGCTGATCGCGATCGTCGGACGCGGAATGAAGAACGCAGCCGGTACCGCCGGAAGACTGATGAGCGCGCTTGCCGGAGCAGGTGTCAACATCAAGATGATCGACCAGGGTTCTTCCGAGCTGAACATCATCGTCGGCGTCCGCAATGACGACTTCAAGGCATCGATCAAGGCAATCTACGATGAGTTTGTAGGAAAAGAGAGAAAGTAAGCTAGAAAAACATATCAAACAGCCCTGCTGCGGCCCTGATATATGGAGATGTATGTCAGTTTTGCAGCAGGGCTTGTTTTTCTGTCATAGGAAGTTAGCTTTCCGTCGCCGGCCGTGACTTTGGGCCAGCAGAGGTGGCGGCGGAAAGCGCAGGAAAAGCTGGAATTCCGTCGCCGGCAGTGATTTTGGCCGTAGAGAGGCATCGACGGATACCGCGAAAAAACGCCCCCGGCGCAAAGCCGGGGGCGCAACCTTCTTATGAAGGCGGGCAATCACTCGTCAATGACGCAGATCCAGCCCTTCGGTGCCTCGAGGCGTCCCATCTGGATGCCAGTCAGGGTATCGTAGAGTTTCTGCAGGGTCGGTCCCATCTTCTCCATGCCGGATGGGATATCGTACTCGGTGCCGTGGTCGTAGATCTTGCCGACCGGGGAGATGACTGCTGCGGTTCCGCAGAGTCCGCACTCAGCAAACTCGCCCTTCTTCACTTCATCAAAGTAGACCTCGCGCTCATCGACCTTCATGCCAAGGATCTCCTTCGCGATGTAGACGATGGACCTTCTGGTGATGGACGGAAGGATGCTCGGGGACTTCGGAACGACCAGGGTGTTGTCCGGAGTGACGAAGATCACATTGGCTCCGCCAGTCTCCTCGATCTTGGTGCGGGTTGCCGGATCAAGGTAGAGGTTCTCGTTGAAGCCATTCCTGTGAGCATCCATGATCGCGTGAAGGCTCATCGCATAGTTCAGGCCTGCCTTGACATGGCCGGTTCCGCGCGGAGCTGCACGGTCAAAGTCGGAGATACGGATGACGATCGGCTTTGCACCGCCCTTGAAGTAAGGGCCGACCGGAGTGGTCAGGATACGGAACTGATATTCATCAGCCGGCTTAACGCCGATGACCGGATTGGAGCCGAACATATACGGACGGATATAAAGGGTAGCGCCAGATCCATAAGGCGGGACCCATGCTTCATCGGCGCGGACTGTATCGACAACTGCCTGTACCCATCTGTCGACCGGGAAGACCGGCATCTCAAGACGCTCGCAGGAATTCTTCATACGTTCAGCATTCATATCCGGGCGGAAGCATACGATCTTGCCATCCTCGGTCGTGTAAGCCTTCAGTCCTTCAAAGCAGGACTGGGAATACTGCAGGACACCTGCACACTCATTGATCACTACATTCGCATCGTCGCTGAGGACACCCTCATCCCAAGCACCATTCTTATAGTTGGAGATGAATCTCTTGTCGGTCTTGAGATAGCCGAATCCAAGAGAGCCCCAGTCAAGATCTTTCTTTGGTACCATATGTGACTCCTCTCTTTCCACAGGCAGCTGTCCGTGAACCGAATCTGTTCTTCCGGCTGGACTCCATGACGGAAGTATCGATGGATTAACAGCTGTCTTTTCTCTGTATCGAGAAAAATTCTACCACTGCGGAATATGTGAGTCAAATACATAAAGCAGAATGTGTGGCATTTTGACCATATCGGCGGGGAATATTATGGGAAACCGGAGAAAGTGCCGAAGAATCTGCGGCGGGCAGGGGTGCAATGGCCAGGGATGCGGCAGACAGGGGTGCAATGGCCATAGACGCGGCAGCCAAGGATGCGGCAGACAGAGGCGCAGAGACCAGAGACACGGCGGCCAGAGGCGCAATGATCAGAGGTACGGCGGTTAGAGATGCGGCGGAAAGAGATACGGCGGGCCGAGATCCATCGAAACCGGCCTGAGACAGTAAAAAAGGCGACCCGCCTCAGCGGACCGCCTTTCCTGCATTCATCTATTGAGGAATTACAGCTTTACAACGTTAGCTGCCTGCATTCCACGGTTGCCCTCAACCAGATCATAGGTGACCTTCTGGCCCTCATCAAGAGTCTTGAAGCCTTCGCTCTGGATAGCGGAGAAGTGAACGAATACGTCCTTTCCATCCTCGCCGGTGATGAAGCCATAGCCTTTTTCTGCGTTAAACCACTTAACAGTTCCGTTCATGATGAACCTCCATTGATAAAAAAGAAAATGATTGACAACGGCTAAAAAAACACTAGCTTGGTTGACAATCAATGAACATCATCTATCAACGAGGGCTGTATCTTTAACACCGTTAATCTAATTGCAATCATGATTATATCCCCCGTCTGATACCCTGTCAAGCTGAAAACGCGTAATTTTTAATGAGAAATGACAGTTAATTGGATTCAATTATACAAGTTGATTGTGCAAACTGCACAACACATTTCGACGAGGATTGATGAAACTGCCATCATTCTTAGGGTGCGGTTGATAGAGGAAGCCAAATCAGATACAATTACTCCGGCCGGGCATGCAGTGCAGAGGCCGCAGGAACGATCAGGAGAGGCGCTGTCTCAGGCTAAACTTTTAAACCGGAGCGTTCTTAATTATAGGAAAGAACCCGGTAAAAAACGGGTCAGGACAGGGGTGTGTCTAAGCAATGTCAGAAGAGATCAGGATCGGAATTCCGGAAAAGGTGCAGTATATCCTATCCAGGCTGCACGGCGCCGGCTTTGACGCGTATGTTGTGGGAGGCTGCGTCCGTGACAGCATCCTGAAGAAGGAACCGGATGACTGGGACATCACAACGGATGCGGCGCCGGAGCAGGTAAAGCAGGTCTTTGCAAGAACCATCGATACCGGAATCCAGCATGGGACCGTCACCGTCCGCTACAAAGGCGAGAACTTTGAAGTCACCACCTACCGTCTTGACGGCGAGTATGAGGATCACCGTCACCCGGACAAGGTCGCTTTCACGAGGAACCTGGAGGAAGACCTGAAGAGAAGGGATTTCACCATCAATGCCATGGCCTACAGTGACCGGAGCGGTCTGGTGGATCTGTTCGGCGGGGTGGATGATCTGAAGGCACATATCGTCCGCTGTGTCGGGAAGCCGGCGGAACGTTTTGACGAAGACGCGCTGAGAGTCCTTCGCGCAGTCCGCTTCTGCGCAAAGCTGGGATTTTCCCTGGACCCTGCGACCAGGGAAGCTGCCAGAGAGGCAGCTCCATCTCTGAAGTATGTGTCTGCGGAGAGAATCCGGACCGAACTTGAGAAGACGATCGTATCCCCGCATCCGGAGGAAATCCGGACCGCCTTCGAGTGCGGCATCACGAAGGTGGTCCTGCCGGAATTCGATGCGATGATGGAAGCTCAGCAGAATAACCATCATCACAGGATCAGCGTAGGCGAGCATACGATCCGCACCATGATGGCGTCTCCGCAGGACAGGATCCTGCGCTGGACCATGCTGCTTCATGACAGCGGAAAGCCGTCGGTACAGACGATCACCAGCGACGGAGTCTATCACTATCATGGTCATGCGGCTCCGGGAGCTGTCATTGCGGGAAATGTTCTGGAGCGGCTCAAATTCGACAAGGCCTCGGAACGTGACATCGTGGACCTGGTCCGGAACCATTCGCTCTATCCGGCCCTTTCGGAGGAGGGGGTGAGAAGGGCGGTCGTGCAGCTGACGCCAAGACTCTTCCCGCAGTTTCTGACCGTGAAGAGGTCCGATATCAGAGGCCAGAACCCGGAGGTCCAGGAGGAAAAACTGAGATATATGGACCAGGTGGAGGAGATCTACCACAGGATCCTGGAGAGAGGAGACTGTCTCAGTCTCAGGCAGCTTGCCGTATCCGGCAACGACCTGATGGATGCAGGCATCCCGAAGGGAAAGCAGGTAGGAGCGATCCTGGCAAAACTGTTTGATGAAGTCCTTCAGGACCCGGCCCTCAACACGAAGGAATACCTGATCCGGCGGGCGAAGCTGCTGAACCTTGGCTGACGGCCAGCGCCTCCGGAGACGAAGCTGCAGAACCTTGGCTGACTGCCAGCGCTTCCGGAGACGAAGCTGCTGAACCTTGGCTGACGGCCAGCGCCTCCGGAGACGAAGCTGCTGAACCTTGGCTGACTGCCAGCGCTTCCGAGAACAAAGCCGTGCGGACCACTGCGGCTTTGTCCGCAGGCTGCAGGATCGATTGCCTCTGCCCGGGACCAATCGTCTCTGCCCGGGGCCGATTGCCTCTGCCCGGGTCGATTGCCTCTGCCCGAGACCGGCCGCCTCTGCCCGGGATCGATCGCCTCTGCCCAGGGCCGACCGCCTCTGCCCAGTCTTGCAGGAAGCCCGGTTTCACGCTATACTTGAGCATGCTGCATATGCGCGGCATGAAACATTTTCCTATACATAAGGAGTATAAGACATGAAATTTATTCAGACCCCGGTTAAGGGAATGCAGGACTTTCTCCCGTCCGACATGGAACTGCGCCAGCATATCCTGGCGATCATCCGCGGGACGTATGCACAGTTCGGATTCAACGAGATCGAGACTCCGGTCATGGAACACATCGAGAACCTGACCGGCAAGAACGGCGGCGAGAACGAGAAGCTGATCTTCAAAGTCCTGAAGAGAGGCGCAGACTTTCAGCGCGGCCTTGCAAAGGTAAAGGCTGACGAGAACGGCAATCTGGCCAGCGAAGGCGACGAGCTTGCGGACTCAGCGCTCCGCTACGACCTGACAGTCCCGCTTTCCCGTTATTATTCCTGCCACAAGAACGACCTGCCGACCCCGTTCAAGGCTCTTCAGATCGGCAATGTCTTCCGCGCCGACCGGCCGCAGAAGGGAAGGTTCCGCCAGTTCACCCAGTGTGACATCGACATCATCGGCGATAATTCCAACATGGCGGAGATCGAGCTGATCGCTGCCACTTCCAAGGCATTGACCAGAATCTTCAGCGAAGTGAATGTCCATGGTTTCACCGTCCATGTCAACGACAGAAGGATCCTCAGGGCCATGGCACTGAACGCAGGCTTCCCGGAGGAGTCCGTCGGGGAGGTCTTCATCATCCTCGACAAGATGGACAAGATCGGGATCGACGGCGTGAAGGAAGAGCTGGTAAGGGAAGGATACGATGAAGCTGCTGTCAATACTTACATCGGCTACTTTGCAGACCTTGAGGATATCCCGAAGGACAGGGAAGGGAAAGAGCAGGTGCAGATCATCGCTGACTTCATCACAAGGACCTGCGGGGACAAGATCGAAGCAGGCGCTGCTGACAGCCTTGCGACCATCATGCAGGCAGCAGGCGGAATGATCGACAAGGATATTACCCTGAAGTTCGATCCGACCCTGGTCCGCGGCATGGGATACTACACCGGAACCATCTTCGAGATCACGATCGACAACTATTCCTTCTCCATCGCAGGCGGCGGACGTTACGACAAGATGGTCGGAAAGTTCTCCGGACAGGATGCACCTGCGTGCGGATTCTCGATCGGTTTTGAGAGGATCTACACGATCCTGAAGGACCTGAACTGGGCTCCGAAGTCTGAGTCGGAGAAGAAGGCTTACCTGGTCGATCTGAAGAGCGCGTCCGCAAGGGTACCGGAAGTCTTCGCGAAGGCGACTGCAGAGCGGGCGGACGGCAGGACGGTCACGGTAGAGCCGCTGAAGAAGAATGCGAAGTTCCAGATCGACACCCTGACAAAAGCCGGGTACACCCAGGTGATCAAGATCTATGCGGATACCGAGCTGTAAAGAGCCTAAGAAAGAAGAACCATACCTTCTCCTTGACAAACAGGGAGCAGGGTTATATAAGTATTAAAGTATTTCGCCTCTGCGAAGAGGCAGACAGCATCACTGACAAAGAGAGAAGAGGAGCAGGATTCTATGAATAAGCAGGAACTTATTGCAGCTATGGTCGAGAAGTCCGGACTTACCAAGAAGGATACCGAGGCAGCGCTGAAGGCATTTACTGATGTTGTGGCAGAGGGACTTAAGAAGGGCGAGAAGATCCAGATCGTCGGATTCGGAACCTTCGAAGTTTCCGAGAGAGCAGCAAGAGAAGGCCGCAATCCGTACACCGGAGAGGCTATGAAGATCGAGGCTTCCAGAAGCCCGAAGTTCAAGGCTGGCAAGACTCTGAAGGAGAGCCTGAACTGATCGATGAGAATCAGTGATATCATGAGGGAGTCCTGACGCGATGTCGGGGCTTCTTTTTTGCAGCAACAGGGTCTCGGTAAAAAGGCCGCCGGTGGCGGGCTTTTTGTATCCCGTCCGTACATTTATCCGATAGTAGAAAGAGATGGGCAATTTTATCTGTTATAATAGATTCAACAGATATGCTGTTCTGTGCAGCCGGAGGAAGACACAGGGGTGGAAGCATGAGACTTGATAAATATCTGAAGGTGACCCGTCTGGTAAAGAGAAGGACGGTTGCAAATGAGGCCTGCGATGCCGGCCGCGTAACGCTGAACGGGAAGGTGGCCAAAGCTTCTGCGGATGTGAAGGTGGGTGACGTCATCGAGATCGCATTCGGAAACAGGAGCGTGAAGGCAGAGGTCCTCGCGGTCCAGGACACCGTACGCAAGGAGGAAGCCCAGGAGATGTTCCGCTACCTCTAATTGTTACATTAGTTTTACATTTACAGATTCTTTTCTCTGAGAGGTTGAAACCGGAGAAAAAGCACGCTAGAATAGAAGCACTTATAGCGAGTGCGCATGATACGCACTGCCGGGAGAAAAACAACTGCTTTGTCTGTTAAGGGCGGATAAAGCGGGGATCAAGGGGAATGAGAATACATGTCAAAAGGGGTTAGTGGCTCTGCTCCGAAGAAGAATCGGAGCGGTATGGTGCTGATCGTCATCATCATCGCGATCCTTGCGATCGTTCTGATGGTCCGCAGTGCTGCACTTTCGAGAAAGAACGCAGCATACGCGGAGGAGATCGAGCGGCTTACCGAACAGATCACCGAAGAAGAAGGACGGACCGAGAAGATCAAGGCGTACAAGGAATATACCGATTCGGATTCCTATGTCGAGAAGATGGCCCGTGAGAAGTTCGGACTGGTCTATCCGGATGAAGTGATCTATCGCCAGGAAGGCTGACGAGAGGATCACAGGGATGATTTTTCAGAAGCGTTCTGCGGGTATATGCCTGCGGAACGCTTCTTTCGTATCCCATAGGATGCAAAAAGGCCGCCAGTGGCAGGCTTTTTGCATGGGAAGGCTGCGCAGCGGGCAGGCAGATACTGTTCAGGGAGGAACCTTTCATGACGCAGAGGGAAGGGAAAAGGAAGGATAGCTTCATCTACCAGTTTGAACGGAATGTCCTGGCCATGATCTGCGGCAATGAGATGACGGCGCCGGGTCAGACGGTCCTCTGTGCGGTCTCGGGAGGTGCGGATTCCGTCTGCCTGCTGACGGTGCTGAAAGAACTGTCAGGTCAGCTCGGGATCAAGGTCGCTGCCGTCCATGTGGAGCACGGGATCCGCGGAGAGGAAAGTCTTGCCGATGCGCATTATGTGGAAAAGCTCTGCCAAAGTTACGGAGTCCCGCTCCTTGTGGAGCACATCAGGGTGCTGGAGCTGGCGGCGGAGAGCGGCCGCAGTGTCGAGGAGGAGGCCAGGGTCCAGAGGTATCGGGTCTTTCTGAAGGCCGCCGAAAGGTTCGGGGCCCACAGGGTCGCGGTCGCCCACAGCCGGAAGGACCAGGCGGAGACGGTCCTGTGGAATCTTACAAGGGGCAGCAGCATCCGGGGACTTTCCGGGATCCGTCCGGTCCGGAAACTTGCGGCACAGACAGACGGATCTGAGATCTTCGTCATCCGGCCGCTTCTGTGTGCCGGCCGTGAGGAGATCGAGGAATATCTTCGGAGGAAGGGTGTCCCGCATAGGACCGACCGGACCAATCTGGATCAGGCGATTACCCGCAACCGGATCCGGCTCGATATCCTGCCGGGACTTACGGAACTGAATGCCCGGGCAGAAGAGCACATCGCCATGGCGGCGGAAAGTCTGTCGGAGATCGAGGACTATCTCGGGAGAGTCACGGAGCGGGCTGCCGGGCGGTGCATCCAGGGAGAAAAGCTCCTGCTGGAACCATTTCTGAAGGAAGATCCGGTCATCCGGAAAAGGGTGCTCCGGGAATGCATCCGGCAGGCGATGCCGGGGGAAAGTCTGAAGGATATCGGCGAAGTCCACGTCGATGACCTGATGAGACTGGCCGGCGCCGGCGGCGGCAAAGCAGTCAGCCTGCCGAAGGGGGTCACGGCTATCAGGGAGGATGGGATCATCCGTTTTCTGAGGGAGAAGGAAGAGGCAGGCGGAAAAGATTCTGTATATACAGCGGACGCCGATGAAGCGGGGGAAGACGCTGTCCCGCTGTTTCCGGCGGATTCTGCTTCGGGAACGGATGGGATCTCCGTAAGGGTTCCTTTTTCCGGAGAAAAGACGATCCGAATCGGGGACTTTGACTTCATCCTCAGCTGCAGGCAGGAGGGGCCGGGACCGGTCTCCATACCCGAAAAACAGTTCACGAAACGGATAGCGTATGATACAATATCGGTTAACAAAGAGGAAACAGTCTGTTTCAGGACAAGGCGGCCGGGAGATTTTCTCCTGGTAAAAGCCGGCGGGGGCAGAAAGAAGATCTCCGATTATCTGACCGACCGGAAGGTGCCAGGAAGCCTGCGCAACAGGGTCATCCTTCTCACAGAGGGAAGCCATGTTCTCTGGGTGGTCGGAGGAAGGATCAGCGAAGGGGCGAAAGTGACGCCGGAGGCACGTTATCTGGAAGTAAGGTGTGTGCCTCATGCGGGGGAGACTTCCCGGGATGGACCAGAGGTATGAGAGAAACAGGAGGATGGGCATGAAAGAGACAGTATCCATATTGATTCCGCAGGAAAAGGTTGAGGAGCGGATCCAGCAGCTTGCTGATGAGATCAGCCGCGACTACGCAGGGAAGACGATCCATATGATCGGGATCCTGAAGGGGTCCGTGTTCTTCGTGTGCGAGCTTGCAAAGCGTATGACCATCCCGGTGACGATGGATTTCATGTCCGTCTCCAGCTACGGATCGGGCACCAGGTCCACCGGTGTCGTCAAGCTGATCAAGGACCTGGACGATCCGATCGAGGGGAAGGATGTTCTCGTCGTTGAGGATATCATCGATTCCGGCAATACCCTCAGCTATCTGCTGGAGAACCTGAAGAGCAGAAAACCGGCTTCCATAAAGCTGACTACCCTGCTCGACAAGCCGGAGAGACGCGAGAAGGATGTCTATGTAGACTATCAGGGATTCCAGATCCCGGACGAGTTCGTCATCGGATACGGCCTTGACTATGACCAGAGATACCGCAACCTTCCTTACATCGGGGTCATGCACCTCAGTGAAGAGTGAAGGGGAGATAACAGAGGAGTATACAGAATTTGAATAAGAATTCCAGAAGCGTCAGTTTCTATATATTGCTTGGCCTGATCCTGATCTTCCTGATCTTTGCGCTCAGGGACCGCTTCAACGGGCGCAGCGATATCACGGAACAGAAACTTTATCAGATGCTGGATGACGGCAGGGTCTCCGAGGTGGAGATTGTTCAGAATGAGGAGGTCCCTACCGGGTCTCTCATGGTTACGACATCGGATAATGATATCCTGACCGTGAATGTGACGGATGTCAACGATGCGAAGGCGAAGATCGAGAAGTATGATGTGACGGTCATCATCGATGATGTGTCGAGGCGCGGGACAGTCTTTTCCTATGTCTATCCGGTCATCATGATGGTGATGATGCTGTTCTTCTTCCTGATGGTTCTGAACCGTCAGGGCGGAGGCGGGGCCGGTTCTGCCATGACCAATTTCGGCAAGAGCCGCGCAAAGATGTTCACGCCGGATTCAAAGAAGGCGACATTTGCGGATGTGGCAGGACTTGAGGAGGAGAAGGAGGACCTGGGAGAGGTCGTCGGGTTTCTCTCAAACCCTGAGAAGTTTCTGAAGCTTGGCGCAAGGATCCCGAAGGGCGTACTACTTGTGGGGCCTCCCGGGACCGGAAAGACCCTTCTTGCAAGGGCGGTCGCGGGAGAAGCCGGAGTTCCGTTCTTCTCCATATCCGGATCCGATTTCGTGGAGATGTTCGTCGGCGTCGGCGCTTCCCGTGTCAGGGACCTGTTTGCCGAAGCCAGAAAGAATCAGCCGTGTATCGTATTCATCGATGAGATCGATGCTGTCGGCCGCAGAAGAGGCACCGGCATGGGCGGCGGCCATGATGAGAGAGAGCAGACACTGAACCAGCTGCTTGTCGAGATGGATGGTTTCTCAAAGAGTGAGGGGATCATCGTCATGGCGGCTACAAACCGTGTGGATATCCTGGACCCGGCACTGCTCCGTGCAGGACGCTTTGACCGCCAGGTAACGGTCGGCCGCCCGGATGTAAGGGGACGTGAGGAGATCCTCAAAGTCCATTCGAAGGATAAGCCTCTTGCGGACAATGTCGACCTGAAGACGGTCGCAAGAACGACCGCGGGCTTTACAGGAGCCGATCTTGAGAATCTGATGAATGAGTCGGCGATCCTTGCGGCAAAGGAAGACCGCAGCTATATCTCCCAGAAGGATATCGACCATGCCTTCATCCGCGTCGGGATCGGCGAGGAGAAGCATTCGCGGGTCATGTCGGAGGCGGACAAGCGGATCACTGCTTACCATGAATCCGGGCATGCGATCCTGTTCCACCTGCTTCCGGATGTCGGACCGGTCCATACGATCTCGATCATCCCGACCGGACGCGGAGCGGCCGGCTATACCATGCCTCTTCCGGAGAAGGATGAGCTCTATGAGACAAAGGGCAGGATGTACCAGGAGATCGTCGTCAGCCTGGGCGGACGTGCTGCCGAAGAGCTTGTGATCGGCGATGTGACGACGGGCGCTTCCCAGGATATCAAGGACGCAACCCGCACAGCCCGCGCCATGGTGACCAAGTACGGCTTCTCTGAGAAGCTGGGCCTGATCAACTATGAGCAGGAGGACAACGAGATCTTCATCGGAAGAGATCTTGGACATACCAGGGAGTACAGCGAGAGGATCGCTTCTCTGATCGATGAGGAAGTACAGAAGATCATCGACTCCGCATATGCGGAGGCAAAGGAGCTCATCTCTTCACACAGGGGTGTGCTCGACCGGTCGGCTGCTCTTCTGATGGAGAAAGAAAAACTTTCAAGGGCGGAATTTGAAGCTCTCTTCGCGGAGTAAGCGACAGCATAAGCAGGGCAGGGCAGCATTGTCTGCGCTGCCCTTTTGTAAGGCTGAAAGCCGCAAAGCGACGCCCATGCTTGTGGCGCGAAGCTAGTCCCCCTGGGGGCATGGGAGAAGGCGCTGATACTGAGAGGCAGGCACCAGGCGGAACAGTCCTCCGCCAGGAAGTGAACAGACGGTGAAAGGTAAAACATACAAAGATTCGGTCAAGTGCGCGAAGTATGTCATGAACATGCTTCCCGTGCTCAATGTGGACGCTCTTTTTTCCGATATGACCGGGAATTTCATCAGCCCTGTTGAGCCGGATCCGGGACAGACTGTCACGATCCGTATGCGGACGGCAAGGGCGAACGTGGATGAGGTCTTCTTCGTATCCGGGGGCGAGAAAAAGCTCATGGAGCCGGACGGCTCCGAAGGAGTCTTCGACTACTACAGGATCTCGGTCAGAGTGACGGACCAGATCCTGGAATACTATTTTGAGGTGAGGAGCGGTAACGTTTCCACATGTCTGCTCAGGTTCGGGGTATCGGATGTGCCCGATGAGCATAGTTTCTTCCGGATCTGTCCGGGCTTTCACACTCCGGACTGGGCCAAGGGAGCGGTCATGTACCAGATCTACACAGACCGTTTCCGCAACGGCGATCCGGCTAATGATCCGATGACGGATGAGTACTGCTATATCAGAAAGCCGGTCCGCCATGTGGATGACTGGGACAGACTGCCGGAAGCCATGGACGTCGGCAATTTCTATGGCGGCGATCTTGAGGGTGTAAGGCAGAAGCTGGACTATCTGCAGAATCTCGGGGTCGAGGTGCTCTATTTCAATCCGCTTTTCGTCTCCCCATCCAATCATAAGTACGATACTCAGGACTATGAACATATCGATCCGCACTTCACCGGGCTTGTCAGAGACGAAGGGGCGCTGCTGCCCGAGGGGGTGACGGACAACCGCGAGGCGGAACGCTACATCTGCAGGACAACTTCGAAGGAGAACCTGGAGGCAGCGGACGCATATTTTGCCGATTTTGTCTCTGAAGTCCACAGAAGGGGCATGAAAGTCATCCTGGATGGCGTCTTCAATCACTGCGGCTCTTTCAACCGCTGGCTGGACCGGGAGAGGATCTATGAGAAGTGCGGCAGCTGGGAAGAGGGAGCCTACATCAGCGCAGAGAGTCCGTACCGCAGCTATTTCCATTTCAAGGACGAGAAAGCATGGCCTTACAATGCTTCTTATGAGGGCTGGTGGGACCATGATACTCTTCCGAAGCTGAATTATGACGAGTCGCCTGAGCTTGTGGAGAAGATCCTTCATGTCGCAAGAAAATGGGTCTCGCCTCCTTACTGTGCCGATGGCTGGAGGCTGGATGTGGCTGCAGATCTTGGCCATTCGGCTGAGTTCAACCACCGCTTCTGGAAAGCCTTCCGGCAGGCGGTCCGCGAGGCAAACCCGGATGCCCTGATCCTGGCGGAGCATTATGGTTCCGCGAGGGACTGGCTTCTGGGGGACCAGTGGGACAGCATCATGAACTATGATGCTTTCATGGAGCCGGTGAGCTGGTTCTTTACAGGCATGGAGAAGCACTCTGACGAGTTCCTGCCGGACCAGGTCGGCAACTCGGACAGCTTTTTCGGCTCGATGCGCTACCATATGTCCAACTTCCTGGAGCCGTCGCTCGAGACGGCGATGAACGAGCTGTCCAATCACGACCACTCGCGTTTCCTGACCAGGACGAACCATAGGGTAGGAAGAGTCGGGAATTTTGATCATGATGCCGCCTCGGAAGGGGTAAACTATGCTATTATGCGTGAGGCAGTCCTCTGCCAGATGACCTGGCCGGGAGCTCCGACCATCTATTATGGAGATGAGGCCGGAGTCTGCGGGTTCACGGATCCAGATAACCGGAGGACTTATCCATGGGGGCATGAGGACCAGGATATGATCGCCTTCATGCGGGATGCGGTCCGGCTGAGGAAAGCATGTCCGACCGTGAAGACAGGGTCGATCCGTTTCCTTCACGGGGAGAAAAATGTGATATCCTACGCTCGTTTCAGCCGTGATGAGGTGCTGGTGGCTGCCTTCAGCATTGGCCAGGAGAAGCCTCACGTGTCCCTGCCGGTCTGGAGGGCGGGCGTTCCTATGGAATGCTCGATGACCAGGGTCTTCTATACGGATGAGAAAGGGTACAGTACGGCTGTGGAGACACAGGCAGTGAGCAGAGGAAGGCTGGACCGGATCCTTAAGCCGCAGAGCGCAGAGATCTACGTATGGCGGAGAGAAAGCTGACGAAAAGATCAGCAGTTAACAGTATTTTCCAGATTTATCAGATAGCCGGCAGGCGGAAGATCATGCCGGCGGGAGGAGTGATTCAGATGAAGATCGCAGTACTTTGCGGAGGAACCAGCACAGAGAGAACCATCTCGATCGTATCAGGGACCCAGGTATGCCTGGCGCTGAGGAAGAAGGGCCATCTGGCCATTCTTGTGGATGTTTTCTGCGGAGACGACCGTATTAAGAAAGTGGACGAAAGCGCATTTCCGGAGAAGTACGATGTGGAGGCGGAGGCTGCCTACATCAGTTCCTTCAACGACAGAATCGATGAGATGAAGAAGAGAAAGGTCTTCTTCGGGCCGAATGTCCTTGAGCTCTGCAGGGAGTCAGACGCCGTTTTCATGGCTCTTCACGGATCCAACGGCGAGGACGGGAAGATCCAGGCGGCGTTTGAGCTGCTTGGGATCCCTTACACCGGCTCCAGCTATCTCGGCTCTGCGCTTGCCATGGACAAGGAGCTGACCAAGCAGATGTTCCGCGAGAATGGTGTTCCGACCCCGGCCGGGATCGTTCTTCACAAGGGAGATCCGGTGCTTCCGTCCTCTGAGAACGGTGTCGGTCTTCCGTGCGTTGTCAAGCCGGCATGCGGAGGATCCAGCGTCGGAGTCAATATCCCGAAGACGGAAGAAGAATACCAGAAGGCGGTCGGAGAAGGCTTCTCCTATGAGAACGTTCTGATCGTCGAGCAGTATATAAAAGGCCGCGAGTTCTCCGACAGCGTCATCGACGGGGTGGCTTATCCGGTCATCGAGATCGCCCCGAAGCAGGGATTCTATAATTATGAGAACAAGTACAAGGCAGGGTCCACGGTTGAGACCTGCCCTGCGGACCTTTCCCCGGAGCTGACGAAGAAGATGCAGGATGCCTGCGTGGCAGCATACCATGCGCTGAGACTGACCAGCTATGGCAGGATCGACGTCATGATGGACGAGAATGACAATGTCTACTGCCTTGAGGCCAACACACTGCCGGGCATGACCCCGACCAGCCTGCTTCCGCAGGAGGCGGCAGCCCTCGGAATCGACTTCCCGACCCTGTGTGAGAATCTGATCACGGTATCGATGAGAGACAGAGGCTGAAGATTGCGCAGGCAATGAATGCCGGAGGCGGTGCAGGGCGGAAGCCTGCCCGCGGAAGCGGGGCCAGGCGGAGAAAGGAAACGAGTATGAGAGGTCTTACCCTTGAGAGGATCGAGAAAGTGACGGGCGGTGTTCTGCATATCTCCGTCATGACAAGTGCGGGTATCTTTGCAGGCTTTGACCGCGCGAACATCAGGAAAGGAAGCCCCAGGGCTCACTGGATCTACGAGCGGGCTCTGGTTTCGGAAGTAAGCTCCATCGTGACGGACAGCCGCAGGGCCGGCCCGGGCAGTCTGTTCGGCGCCATCGTCGGCGAGCGGGTGGACGGGCATCGTTTTATCCCTCAGGTGTACGACCAGGGAGCAGTCTGTGTCCTGGCGGAGCATCATCTTGACAGGGACGATCTTTTCACGGACAAGGCAAAGGCACAGCTCTCTTCGATCCGGGCGGGCAGCAGCCCGGTCTCCGCATGGAAGGGCGGCCCAAAGGACACGGAGAAGGCGAGACCGCTGGGAGAACTTGCCAGGGCTGAGCAGGCAAAGGGAAGGGATATCCCCGGTGTGACTCCGGACGGCTCTCTCTATCGCTGCTGGATCGAGGTCGAAGATACCCAGGAAGCCCTCCGCGCCATTGCAGAGGAATATCTGAAGATCCTGAAGATCCCGGTCGTCGGGATCACCGGATCAGTGGGCAAGACCAGCACCAAGGAGATGATTGCATCCGTACTGGAAGAACACTTTCGGACACTGAAGACCGAAGGCAACTTTAACAATGGCCTCGGGCTTCCGCTGACCGTCTTCCGCCTTGGAGATGACGATCAGATCGCGGTCCTCGAGATGGGGGTCAGTCACTTCGGAGATATGGACCAGCTGGCCAGGATCGCGCGGCCGGATACCATGGTCATCACAAATATCGGAACCTGTCATCTGGAATTTCTGAAGGACAGGGATGGTATCCTGCGCGCCAAGACCGAAGTCTTCCGGTATATGAAGCCGGACGGTCACTATATCCTGAACGGCAATGACGACAAGCTCCGCACGATCGATGCCGTGAACGGCGCACGGCCGGTCTTTTTCGGCGTCTCCTCGGACACGGAAGGCGCAGAGGACCTCTGTGTCGGTGAGAAAATGGACTTTCCGGGAGATCTTGACCCTGCTTATGTAGTCTGCGCCGCGAATGTGCGTCCGCTCGGGTTTGAGGGCTCCCTCTGCACGATCCGGACTCCGGAGGGCGAGTTCGAGGTCAGGGTACCTGTCCCCGGCATCCACAATGTGACGAATGCAGCAGCGGCTGCTGCGGTAGGAAGGACATACGGACTCACATCTGACGAGATCCGGAAAGGAATCGAGTCCATGGAGACTATCTCCGGCCGGTTCCGCATCCTGAAGGCGCAGGACAGGACTATCATCGACGACTGCTACAATGCGAACCCGGTATCCATGAAGTCAAGCCTGTCCGTGCTGAGAGACGCAAAGTCGGAGGGCGGAAGAAGAGTAGCCGTTCTCGGCGACATGGGCGAGCTTGGAACAGAGGAAGAGAAGCTCCACGAGCAGGTCGGCGAGTTTGCGGCAGGCTGCTGCGACAGACTGATCGCCATCGGAGATCTGTCGAAGAAGCTCTGTGAGGCTGCACTCAGGAAGAACCCTGCTCTGCAGGCAGTCTGGTATCCGGACGTCGACACATTCTTCGCCCATAAAGACGAAGAGATCAGGGCGGGGGACACCGTGCTGGTGAAGGCAAGCCACTTCATGGGATTTTCGAGGATCGTGGAAGAGCTGACAAAATAATAGAAAGAGGATAGTTAATTTGTATATCATCGCGGGGCTCGGCAATCCGGGCGGAAAATACGAACACACAAGACACAACTGCGGCTTCGAGGTCATCGATATCCTGGCGGAGCGCTATCACATCGATGTATCCGACCGGAAGTTCAAGGCGCTCTGCGGCAATGGCGCCATCGAAGGACAGAAGGTCCTCCTTATGAAGCCCCAGACTTTCATGAATCTGTCCGGAGAGGCGGTCCAGCAGGCGGCAGCATTCTACAAGGCAGATCCGGCTGCCCAGCTGATCGTTCTCTACGATGACATCAGCCTTGAGCCGGGCGTGATCCGGGTCAGGGGAAAGGGCTCCGCAGGCGGACATAACGGGATCCGGAATATCATCCAGATGCTCGGCACCGACAAATTCTACCGGGTCAAGATCGGGACCGGCCACAAGCCGGAAGGGTGGGACCTTGCGGATTACGTTCTGGGACGCTTCCCGTCAGCCGTTCAGGTGACGATGACGGAATCTTTTGAGAGAGCTTCCCGGGCGGCAGCGGCACTTCTGACCGAACCGGCGGAGCAGGTTATGAGCGAGTACAACCGGAAACCCGCGGAAGAAGCCTGATATCATCTGCAGCATAGTACTACGTAGGGAATAGTTACATGATCAAAGCTTTATATGCTCCGATGGAGGAGCTGGAACAGTTCACACGTCTCCGGGAGGATCTGAAGAAGAGCCCCGGGATGCACCTTGTCTCTGGATGCATCGATTCCCAGAAAACACATCTGATTGCATGTCTTGCAAGAGAGTATCCGGTCTCGATGATCATCGCCGCCGATGATCTGCGGGCGAAGGAGATCTATGAGAACTTTCAGGTATTCAGCAGGAACGTCTATCTGTATCCGGCACGTGATGTGCTGTTTTTCCAGGCAGATGTACAGAGCGCGCAGCTGACGACGGAGAGGGTCAGGGTCATGAAAGCCCTGGCGTCTGCACCGACGCAGCCTGCGCAGACGGACAGGGCAGAGGGAGCGTCCGTCGGCGGCAGTGCAGGAGGCCAGGATGGCATCACCATCATACTGACCCTGCAGGCTCTGATGAGTCACTGCATGCCTCCCGAGATGTGGGTGGATGCCATCCGTTCCTTCAGCGAAGGGGATGAGATCGACCTTCCGGAAGAACAGAAAGAGCTTTCCAGGATCGGATATGAGAAGTGTGAGCAGGTGGAGCGTCCTGGTCAGTACGCGGTCAGGGGCGGCATCCTGGATGTCTACCCGCTGACGGAGGACAATCCGGTCCGGATCGAGCTCTGGGGAGATGAGATCGATTCCATCCGCAGCTTTGACGTGGAATCCCAGAGAACGATCGAGAATATCTCTCAGGTGCTGGTCTATCCGGCGGCAGAGTTCGTCACAACGGATGAGATCACGAAGGAGGGCCTTGAGCGGATCGCGAAGGATACGGCGAAGGCGGAGAAGAAGTTCCGGAAGGACCACATGAGCGAGGAAGCCCACAGGGTGTCCGAGATCTGTGAGGTGGCCAGGGAACGTCTTCTTGACTTCGGGGACACCACCGTCATGGAAGGCTTCTGCGACTATTTCTATCCGGAGGCAGTGTCCCTTCTGGACTATTTTCCGAAGAATGCGCCGGTCTTCATCGATGAGCCGGCGAGGGCGGAGGAGAGTGCGAAGGAGATCGAGAAGGAGTTTCAGGACAGCATCACCCACCGTCTTCAGAAGGGATACGCCATCGCAGGCCAGGGCAATATCCTGTTTACGCCGAAGCAGATCATAGCTGCGCTGTCCGACCGGCATCTCTGTGCCCTCAGCATCGTGACCGGCGGCAGAAGCAGCTTCCCGGAAGGGGAGAAGTACGAGGTCACGGCGGCGGGCACCGGATCCTACAACAGCGATTTCACCCTGCTTCTGAAAGACCTTCAGCGCTATCGGAAGAATCGATGGAGAGTCGTTCTCCTGTCTGCTTCCAGAACGAGAGGAAAGAGGCTGGCCCAGGATATCATGGATAATGATATCCCGGCTTTCTATACGGAAGATGAGGACAGGACCCTGGTGAAGGGGGAGATCATGGTCACCGCAGGCGCTGCCCACAGAGGCTATGAGTATCCCATGCTGAAGTTTGCCGTGCTTTCGGAAAGCGACATCTTCGGGACTGCCAGAAGAAAACCAAGAAAAAAGAAGGAATTCAAGGGCAAGACCATAGCGTCCTTCACGGATCTTCACCCCGGCGACTATGTGGTCCACGAGAACCACGGGATCGGGATCTACCGGGGCATCGAGAAGATCGATGTTGACGGAGTCCGCAAGGACTTCATGAAGGTGGAATACGCCGGCGGTTCGACCCTGTATGTCCTGGCGACTCAGCTGGACATGATCCAGAAATATGCCGACGCCGACAGCAAGCCGCCGAAGATCTCGAAACTTGGCGGCATCGAGTGGCAGAGGACCAAAGGCAGGGTAAAGCAGGCCGTCGAGGCAGTTGCGGATGATCTGGTGGAGCTCTACGCTGAGCGCCAGAACCAGAAAGGCTTCCGGTTCTCTCCGGACAACGAGTGGCAGAAGGAGTTCGAGGAACTCTTCCCCTACGAGGAGACTCAGGACCAGCTGCAGGCGATCGCGGACACCAAGAAGGACATGGAGTCCCCGAAGATCATGGACCGCCTGGTCTGCGGCGACGTCGGCTACGGCAAGACAGAGATCGCCATCCGGGCGGCTTTCAAGGCCGTGCAGGACGGCAAGCAGGTGGCCTACCTCGTACCGACCACCATCCTGGCGCAGCAGCACTACAACACATTCGTCCAGAGGATGAAGGACTATCCGGTCAGCATCAGCCTCATGTGCCGCTTCCGCACGAAAGCGGAGCAGTCCGAGACTCTGAAGGACCTGAAGTCGGGTATGTGCGACATCGTGATCGGGACACACAGGCTGCTGTCGAAAGATGTCGGGTTTAAGAACCTTGGCCTTCTGGTCGTCGACGAAGAGCAGCGCTTCGGCGTGACCCACAAAGAGAAGATCAAGCAGATGAAGAAAAATGTGGATGTCCTCACTCTTACGGCCACGCCGATCCCGAGGACTCTCCACATGTCCCTGGTCGGCATCCGTGACATGAGCGTCCTCGAGGAGGCGCCTCAGGACAGACTGCCGATCCAGACATTTGTCATGGAATACAGCGAGGAGACCATCCGTGAGGCGATCACGAGGGAGATGGCGAGAGGCGGCCAGGTATATCTGGTCTACAATCACGTGGCGACGATCGCCGATATGGCAAAGAAAGTCCAGGACATGGTACCGCAGGCAAGGGTCTCCTTCGCACACGGAAAGATGACCGCGAATGAGATCGAGGATATCATGTACGATTTCATCAACGGGGACGTGGATGTCCTGGTCACGACGACCATCATCGAGACCGGTCTTGACATCGCGAATGTCAACACGATGATCATCTGCGATGCGGACCGGATGGGGCTGTCCCAGCTCTATCAGCTGAGGGGAAGGGTCGGCAGGTCCAACCGTACGGCCTACGCTTTCCTGATGTACAAGCGGGACCGGCAGCTGAAGGAGACGGCGGAAAAGAGGCTTTCCGCCATCCGCGAGTACACGGAGCTTGGCTCCGGATTCAAGGTCGCCATGAGGGACCTGGAGATCCGCGGCGCAGGCAACATGCTCGGCAAAGCCCAGTCGGGCCACATGGCCGCGGTCGGCTATGACCTCTACTGCAAGCTGCTGAACGAGGCGGTCATGAAGAAGAAGGGAGAGGACACGGAGCCGCTTGACTTCGATACATCGCTGAATATCGATGTGGATGCCTTCATCCCGCCGACCTATGTGCAGAACGAGATGCAGAAGCTCAACCTCTACAAGAGGATCGCTTCGATCGGAAGCGAGGCCGAGTACGAAGACATGCTCGATGAGCTCATGGACCGCTTCGGAGAGCCGCCGAAGAGCGTGCAGAATCTGCTTAAGGTCGCTCTTCTCAAGTCGAAGGCACATGTAATCGGCATCAGCGAACTCAAGCAGGCAGGCAATGAGCTTCACTTTATCTTCGACGACAAGGCTCCGCTTCAGGCAGACAAAGTCGGAGCTTATCTGAAGAAATGCGGCGGGCGGCTTAAGTTCGTCGTCGGAAAGAAGCCTTATTTTGCCTATTCTCTGTCGGCAAAGTTCGGAAAGACGGAGGACATCCTCACGGTGACGGAGAGGCTGATCGGGGAGATGAAGGAAGAACTGTTCTGAATGTCTTCCGGTTGCAGATATATGGCAGATTGTTTATAATTGGCTTCATCGAAATAACAAAGCTTGGAGGAATCATCACGATGAATAAGTTAGGAAAGAGAAGCCTTGCGCTTCTCCTCTGCGCAGGACTCGGAGCTTCCATGCTGACCGGCTGCGGAAAGAAAGCAGAAGCTGCTGATATGTTCACATACAACGGAGAAGCGGTGGACAATAATGTCGCTGCATTCCTTTTCCGTCTGCAGGAAGCTTCATTTGACGAAGTTTACGGAGAGATGCTCGCCCAGTACTACGGCGGACAGAGCGTCTGGGACATGGACCTCACAGGACAGGGGCAGCTCTACGGAGACACGTTCAAGAATGATTTCAAGGATCTGCTCGAGAGAATGATGGTCGCACAGGAACATGCTGCGGATTATGACATCGAGCTGACCGAGGAGGAGGAGAAGAAGATCTCCGATGCCGCGGACAAGTTCATAGCGGCGAACGACAAGGAGACTCTTGATGCCATGTCGGCCGACAAGGATACGGTCGTGAAGGTCCTGGAGCTTCAGACCATCCAGAAGAAGGTCGAGGACAAGATCGAGGAGACCGTCGACACGGAAGTCAGCGATGAGGAAGCTGCGCAGAGAACGATCTCCTATCTCTGCTATACACCAACCACTGAGACGGAATCCGAGGCTGAGTCCGAAGGGCTTTCCGAGGCAGAGACTGAGGCTGACGCGGAGAATGCGGAAGCTGTCCTCTCTGCAGAGACCGAGGCTGAGACAGCCGTGACTGTGGAGGCGGCAGAGACCGAGGCTGAGACAGCCGTGACCCCGGAGGCGGCAGAGTCCGAGACTGCAGCTGTCGAGACCGAGAAGTCTGACAGGACCGGATCTGCAGATACCGAAGCACAGAGCGAGATCGTACTTTCCGAGACCGAGGGAGAGACCGAGACCGAGAGCCCGGAGATGCAGGCAGCCCGGGAGAAGTACAGCAGGATGGCGGAGGATAAGTTCAGAGAGATCGCGACGTCCGGGAAGGATTTCTCCGAATATGTGGATGAAGTGAACAATGATCTGAAGCCGGGGATCACCGCTGCGACCATCTCCTTCGGCAAGGATGATTCCTATCCGGCACAGGAGATCATCGAGGCTACGAATGATGTCGATGACAACACGCTGATCGACCATATCGTTGCTGCGAACGGCAACTACTACATCATCCATGTCGACAAGAAGCTCGACCGGGAGAAGACCGACGAGAAGAAGGACGAGATCGTCGAGCAGAGAAAGTACGATGCAGTCGATGCTCAGTACACCGACTGGGAGAAGGATGCCAAGTTCGAGACCAACGAAGAGGCCTATGCAGAGCTGACATTCGACCGCGTATATGTCGCTCCGCCTGCGCCTGAGACCGAAGCGGCTGCGGCAGAGACTGAGGCGGAGACAGAAGCCTGAGAGAGGCTGACAGCCCTGGAGATCCGGGGAACGCAAGATATCGACTGACATCGATTGGTATTGACTGAGATGGGCAGACATGAGGTCTGCCTGAGGGAGCATAAAGTTTGTGCCGGGAGGCGCAGGAGGGCTGAGAATGAAATTACTGGAAGAGCGCATCAGAAAAGACGGTGTCGTAAAGCCTGGGAACATCCTGAAGGTCGACAGTTTTCTGAACCATCAGATGGATGTGGATCTGTTCAACGAGATGGGTGCAGAATTCAGGCGCCTGTATGCGGATGCACCGATCACCAAGATCCTGACCATCGAGGCATCCGGGATCGGGATCGCATGCATCGCCGCGCAGCATTTCCATGTACCGGTCGTATTCGCCAAGAAGTCCCAGAGCGTCAATCTGGATGGCGAGATGTACACCGCGAAGATCGAGTCTTTCACCCACAAGAGGACCTATGACGTCATCGTGGCGAAGAAGTTCATCAGCCCGGATGACCACATCCTGATCATCGACGACTTCCTTGCCAATGGCTGCGCGTGCCTCGGCCTGATCGATATCATCCGCAGCGCAGGAGCGACCGTAGAGGGAGTCGGCATAGCGGTCGAGAAGGGGTTCCAGGAAGGCGGAAAGAAGATCCGTGACCTGGGCATCCGTGTGGAATCTCTGGCGATCGTCGAGAGCATGGATCCCGGGACAGGGGAGATCGTGTTCCGTCACTGATCCGATCAGGGGCAGGTACCATTCCTGTTTTATAAGATCATGAGAAAGCAGAGGACCGGAAGTTTCGGTCCTCTGCTTTTTTTCTCATGGGATACAAAAAGTATATAAAACCTATTGACATAGTATGCTATCTGTTCTATGATACGTTCAATGAACAAAAACATACTAATCATATAGGAGTACTAGAGTAGATGTGCCATCGCAGGCCGTAGAGCCAGAGATGCAGCGAGTATTTCCTGATGATCAGCGCCGGCAGATCCGGCAGAGGAGTGCCCCGGGAAGACCCCGGCCAGGCAGGAAGGAGATCCTTATGAAAAAACAGACAAAGGCAGCGCTTTTCGGACTTACACTTGCTCTTACGAGCGCACTTTCCATGACGGCATTCGCCGGAGACAGCGACAAGGTCTACCGTACGGTCGATGAGATCAAGGAAAGCGGAACCATCAACATCGGTGTCTTCTCCGACAAGAGCCCGTTCGGATATGTCGATGAGAACGGCGACTACCAGGGATATGATGTCTATCTCGGCAACCAGATCGGCAAGGACCTTGGCGTCGATATCAATTATGTCTCCACCGAGGCGGCAAACAGAGTCGAATACCTGAAGACCGGCAAGGTGGATATCATCCTCGCGAACTTCACGGTTACCCCTGAGAGAGCAGAGGAGGTCGACTTCGCGCTTCCTTACATGAACGTTGCACTTGGCGTTGTCTCTCCTGATGATCATGTGATCACCAGCCTTGACCAGATCGGCAAGGATGATCAGGTCATCGTCATCTCCGGCACGACCGCTGAGACTTACCTGGTCAAGAACAACCCGGAGATCAAGCTTCAGAAGTATGACGCTTACGCGGAAGCGAAGACTGCATTCGAGAACGGAAGCGGAGTCGCGTGGGCGAACGACAATACGGAGGTTATCGCATTCGCAAATGAAAATCCGGGCTATACCGTCGGCATCCCGTCTCTCGGCAGCAACGATACGATCGCCCCGGCAGTGTCCAAGGGCAATGATTCTCTCCTGAACTGGCTGAATGACGAGATCGTCTCCCTCGGCAAGGACAACTTCTTCCACAAGGATTATGAGGAGACCCTGCTGGATACTTACGGAAAAGACTACGAGGATACCCTGGTAATCGAGGGCGGCCAGCCGGCGGAGGCTTCCACCGAAGCGGAGGCGGCTGCTGCAGAGACCGAGGCGGCAACCGAGGCAGAGTGATCAGAAACAGTAACACATTCCGGCGGAATGTGTGGTAATATCAGATGCAGTGCCAGAAGAGGTACGATGCCGGTAAGGCAGCGGACGGTTCGGACACTGCATTTCTTATCCCATGGGATGCAAAAAAGGCCGCCGGCGGCGGGCTTTTTGTGTGTATGTAATGGTGCAAGTGTCAAAAGTCCCTATTGGCACTTGCGTCATGTGATAGATCTTGGAGACATCAGATGGACTTTGGAGCGATTCATGAATATCTTCCGCTATACCGGGACGCACTCTTTCTGACGATGCGCATCGGCTGGCAGGGAATCCTGCTTGCGTTTGTGATCGGACTGGCAGCGACGATCATCCTTCACTTCCGGATCCCGGTCCTGAGGCAGCTCACATCCTTCTACATCGAGCTGTTCCGCAATACACCGCTTCTGGTACAGCTGTTCTTCATCTATTTCGCACTGCCGAAGGTGGGACTGAGGATCACGCCGGCCCTGTGCGGCATGGTGGGACTTGGCCTTCTGGGCGGAGCCTACATGGCGGAAACGTTCCGAAGCGGTCTGGAGAATGTCCCGCTGATCCAGTCTGAGAGCGCCGCGAGTCTTGGCATGAGTCGTATGCAGGCTTTCCGCTATGTGGTCCTGCCGCAGGCTGTCTCCTCGAGCATTCCGGGACTTGTCGCGAATGTCATATTCCTGCTGAAGGAGACCTCGGTCTTCTCCACCGTGAGCCTGATGGACCTGATGTTCACGGCAAAGGATCTGATCGGAATGTATGCGAAGACGGTGGAATGCCTGTTCCTTCTGGTCGTGTTCTATCTGATCATGCTTCTTCCGGTCTCTATTCTGGGCAGTATCGTGGAAAGGAGGATGCGCCGTGCAGAGTTTGGGTCTTGATGTTCTTTTCAAGGGAACGAATTTCCTGAGACTTCTCGAAGGACTCTGGGTCTCCGTCCGGATCAGCCTGATCTCGGTCGTGATCAGTATTCTTCTCGGCCTTGTGGCAGGTGTTCTGATGACATCGAAGAATATCGTTCTGAAGGCGGCCTTCCGTGTATACCTTGAGATCGTCCGGATCATGCCGCAGATGGTCCTGCTGTTTATCGTCTATTTCGGGACCACGAGGGTATTCGGGTGGAATCTGGACGCGGAAGCATCGGCGGTCATCGTCTTCGTTTTCTGGGGGGTCGCGGAGATGGGCGACCTTGTAAGAGGAGCTCTGATCAGCATTCCGAAGATCCAGTATGAGAGTGCGGAGGCGCTCGGACTGACAAAACAGCAGACTTATCTCTATGTGATCCTGCCGCAGACGGTCAGACGTCTGATACCGCTCTCCATCAATCTGGTCACCAGGATGATCAAGACGACAAGCCTGGTCCTGATGATCGGTATCGTGGAGGTGCTGAAGGTAGGCCAGCAGATCATCGAGGCTAACCGGCGAACCTCCCCGAATGCGGCATTCGGAGTGTTTGCAGTCGTATTTCTGCTGTATTTCCTGATCTGCTGGCCGGTCAGCAGACTTGCCGGATACCTTGAGAAAAGATGGGCAGCATAACACTACGGCAATAGACAGACGCCCGGGAGATCCATTTCCGGAAGGACAGATTCCGGCGGCAATGCCGCTGCGGAGGTTACAGACATGGCAGAGTCACAGGTGAATGTTTCAGAGAGGGCAGATGGGAAGCCGCTTCTTTCCATCAGACATCTCCACAAGGAATTCGACGGCAAGGTGATCCTGAAGGATTTCAGCCTTGACGTGAAGAAAGGCGAGGTCATCGTCATCATCGGGCCGTCCGGCTGCGGCAAGAGCACCCTGCTCCGCTGCACGAACGCGCTGGAGGACATCCAGGGCGGCGAGATCCTGATCGAAGGACAGCCGATCCGCAAGGATGCGAAGAATGCATCCCAGATGAGACAGAAGATCGGCATGGTCTTCCAGAGCTACGATCTCTTCCCGCATAAGTCCATCATGGAGAATATCCTCCTGGCTCCGCTCAAGGTCCAGAAGAGAAAGAGGGAAGAAGCCGGGAAAGAGGCTCTTGAGCTGCTTGACAGAGTCGGACTTGCCGACAGGAAAGACGACTATCCGCGTCAGCTTTCCGGGGGCCAGAAGCAGCGTATCGCCATCGTGCGTGCCCTGATCATGCACCCGGAGATCCTTCTTCTCGATGAGATCACGGCAGCCCTGGACCCGGAGATGGTCCATGAAGTCCTTGAAGTCGTCCTCGGGCTGGCAAGGAGCGGCAGCACAATGCTGATCGTCACTCATGAGATGGCCTTCGCGAAAGCGATCGCAAACAGAGTCATCTTCATGGAGAAAGGCGAAGTCGTAGAAGAGAGCAGCGATCCGAAAGCTTTCTTCGAGCGGCCGGAGACCGAAAGAGGAAGAGAATTCCTGAGATCCTTCGAATACTGAATCAGAAGAAAAAGGGGTTCCGGCACGGCCGGAACCCCTTTTTCTTTATCTGTCCCTTACTCTATCCTGACGCTTCCTTTTCTACTGTATTGTACGATTACCCTGGCTTTCTTCCGGCATTGGATAAAGGAAAGGCGGAGATTATGAGCAAGGGTCTTGATCTCAGAAGATCTGAAAAACTCAGGTGGACTGTCATCCGGCTTCGGTAGCCGTCTCTGTGCCTTCTTCCACTGCTACGATCCTGCCCTGGCCGTACGGATCCTGATATTCCTCGCCGATATTGCCGCCGAGGTCGTCCGTCACGTACTGGATCAGTGCCTGGTTGTCGAGCATGAACTCATCCTGAAGGATCTTCGCATCGCCAAACATGTTGTAGCCGTCGCCCTGGGACTTCAGCATGTAGTTGTGGGATGCGAGGGTGTAGGTCGCATCGAGGTCGAGCGGTTTGTCCCCGACCATGACGTTCTGTACGCGGTATTCGCCTTCATGTCCGGTCCAGAGTCCGTTCTCGTCATGCGTGCAGCCATCCGGGATATCCGGATGGATCTCATAGGTCAGTCCGGAGACCTGCAGGAAGCCGCCGTTCTCGCTCGGTACCGTGCGCGCGCCCCATTCGAGGGCATCCAGGACCTGCTGTCCGGTGACTTCGATCACGCAGAGCATGTTGCCGTAAGGCTGCACCGTGAGGAGAGCTTCCTGAGTGATATCGCCTGCCGGGATGCTCGCCCGGATGCCTCCGCCGTTTGCAAATCCGATGTCGGCGCCGCCGGCAGCCCGGTATGCGTCCGCGGTCAGGTCGCCGAGGTTGGTCTCTGCATTGCGGACGATGCGGATCGGTTCGCCTGCCTCATCCTTTGCGGTCGGATCGACAATCGTCAGGTCCACATCGCTGTGTCCGACGACCTGCTTCAGACTCTCGTCCAGTTCTTTCTTCGCATTATCGACAGCCGTCTGCACATCATTCGTATATCCGAAGATGTTTCTCGCGGAGTCTTCCATCCCCCATGTAAGAAGCTTATTGCTGATGCTTCCGTCCATCCCGAAGGTGACGGTCCCGATGCAGGCCATCTTTGTCCCGCAGGCGCTGCGGATGACATCCTTGCCTGCCTTGTTCTTCATGACGACCTGGTCCGTGTCATGGCTGTGACCGTCGAGCAGGACATCGATCCCTTCCGTGTTTGAGATCACCTGGTCGTAGCGCCATGGGGAAGCGGAATCTTCGTTGCCCAGGTGGCACATGGCGATGACGTAGTCTGCGCCTTCCGCTCTTGCCGCATCGACCGCTTCCTGGACCTTGGCATAGAGCATCTCGCCGGTGTCATCCTGGCAGAATCCGTAGATGAAATTGCCCTGGTCATCCTGGAAATAAGCCGGAGTCGAAGAGGTGATGGTCTGCGGCGTCGTGATGCCCACAAATGCGAACTTCACTCCGTCGAATTCCTTGATCACATAGGGATCAAATACAAGTTCTCCATCCTTGGTGAAGTTGCAGCTGATATACGGGAAATCGGCCTTTTTCGTCAGTTCCAGGAACTGGTCCATCCCGTAGTCAAACTCGTGATTTCCCGGTATGGCGATGTCGTATCCGGCTGCGTTCATCAGCCCGGTCAGGGCTTCGCCCTTGGTCATCGTGCCGATCGGCTCGCCCTGGATGAAGTCGCCGTCATCCACGAGCAGCGTGTAGCATCCACGGTCTTCGTAGTTCTTTCTGACCTGGGCCAGACCGTCCAGCCCGAAGTTCTGGTCGACTCCGCAGTGGACATCGCTGGTGAACAGGATGACAAGATCTTTCGTGAGCCCATTACCTGATCCTTCCTCCTCTGCATAGACCAGAGAAGTACACATGGCAAGCGAAAGCAGCAGAGACAGAAGAAGGGAATTCAGGATCTTAAGTTTTTTCATATTTATTACCCAATCTTT
>DLFD01000002.1 GCA_002482005.1 Lachnospiraceae bacterium UBA7729
TAGTCGTAAAGGCTGTACTGGAAAACGTAGCGATTATCCATGTAGTTGAGCAGCTCTTCCGGAACGGAGCTGATGGAAATGTTTCTTGCGTCATAGTCCGTATCCTGCGAGGTTTGGCTCTGCGGCTGGGACTGGGTCTGCGGCGGATTCTGTGTCTGCACGGCTGCTTGCGTCTGAGTCCCGGCTGCCTGTTCTTCCGTATCCGAGGCATCCTCGGTCGCCAGCGTCTCCGGCTGGACCTCCTTCTCATCTTCTTCGATCATGAAGATGTACTCGCCCGGAAGGTCTGGGAAAAGTATAAAACGGAAGCTCTTGCCATCCACTTTCTCCAGGCGTCCCTGAAAGGCCATCCCGTTCGGAAGTGAGCATTCGACCTCTTTCTCCACGATGATCCGTTTTGTGCTGATTCCTCTGTCCTTGAGAAAAAGTCCGGCTGCCCGGAGAAAGTCTGTCTCCACAAATCCTGCGTCCCGCTTCTCCTTGTCCGTCATCCCGGTAATCGTGAGATAGGGACTGATTCCCTGGTCCTCTTCCTTTCCGAAGATTTGCACTTTCATGGAATCCTCGCCCTGACTAATCAGTTCTGCCTTCTCCTCTTCAGATACCACAGCGGGTACATCGGGTTCTTCCGTTTCGATTGCCTCAGCAAGGCCCACCTCCCCGGAATTCTCTGCAGCGTTCAGCTCACTCATCACCTGAGTTGCTTGTCGATTACTGCTCTCCGGATCCGGCAGCTTTGCCATCTCTCCAGCGACCGCAAGACTCAGGATAAAGATGACCGAAGCGCCAAGTGTCATGATCTTTTTTGTCCTGATGGTTTTGCGCCGATCATCAGAAAGACCGGGAAGTTCAGTATCTTCTGCTTTGCCAGCCTCTTCATTATTCATACCGATAAAGCTGCTTTGTCTGTACCGTTTTGTCGGCGGGCTCCTGTGTGGTTTTGGAGCATCTACAGAAATCTTCTTCAATAAGTCGGGATCAAGATGGCTCATGGTTTCCGGAGTTCCTCGCCGCACGTTGTTTTCCTCGGACTTGGTGTTTAAGCCTTTTCTCTGCTCCGGAGAGAAATCCTCCGGAGCTTCATTTCTCATATTCTTGTCCATATGGCCGTTCCTCCCGAAAGTCAAAGGCCGCTGAACTTGAATGTGTCAGCAGTCTTGTCGTAGGTTCCTTCGATCGTCTCTCCGGTATTCAGTTCGATGGTGAACAGTGCCCGGTTCTGCTCCGGCTGAAGTTCGTAGCTGCTCAGGGTCCCGACCAGCTCTCCGGTCTTGCCGCTCTTCAGCACATAATCAAATGCTGAATCATAGAAGTGATCCTTTCCGCCGACAAACTTGATCAGGTTCGTTGATACCTGAAGGATGTCAAAGGAAGTCGTTACCTCCTGGGAAGTCCCGCCTGACTCACCTGAGTAACCGCCCCCTCCGTAGCTCCCGGATGAGCCGCCGGCTGAAGTTCCGGTCCCAGTCTGTGTTTCCTCTGCGACTGGCGCCGCGGTCTCACTCTGGGAATTCTCACTTTCCCTTTCCACTTCGGTAAAGAGATACTTTTTCTCCTTCGGGTAATACACAGCAAGGGCCTCCCACCTCGGGTCGTTGTTGAAATAGATATAGTGGTAAACCTGATTCTCATCCTGTTCTCCCTTGTACTCCTCCTCGGAGAAAGTCACGTCCGTTACGCCCTGGTACTCGGACATGGCGGAACTGATGTGGAGTTGGTCGCCCAGCTGCTGGAGGAACTTCTGGTCATCGAACTGTCCGCTGTAGGACTGAAGGATAGCGGCCGTCAGCCCGTGGATTGTCAGGTTGTAGGGATTGGTCTCTGGTGTCTCCATCATCGTTTCCGGCTCCGTCGATGGCTCTGGAACTTTCTGCTCCTCAGGCTTCTTTTCCTCGTCCGAGAACTTCAGATTCACGAGAACATCCTCATCCGGCATGACGAAGTTGATCCTCTTGTTGTTGTCATCTGCGTCATTCACCAGATAGGAATAGCTGGTGGAAATGTCATTAGTGGCGTTGATCGAAACGTCATCGAAGTACTTCCCCTCGACCGGATGTACCACCAGGGCGACCATTTCCTGCGGAGTGACCGAAAGCATCAGTTTCTCGTCGTCCTCCTTGGAAAAGAGTTTCTTGTCATATTCGATGCTGCCGTCTGCACTCTTGTAGATCAGAACGCTGTGCTTTGCCGCCTCTGTCTCTACTGGTGCTTTCGGTTTCTTCATCACAAAGTTCAGTGTGAAAAGCCCCGCCACGACTGCAGCCATTACGATGCCGGTGATCATAACCGGCTTGTTGCTTGGTCTGTTCGGATACATGTCTGTCCCCTCCTCATCTGTTGTAGGCATACACGCTGTAGAAGTCGTATGCCTTGCTGTAAACGACGATGTAGTCCTGGGAATAAGACTTCTTCCCGGACTGCGTGTAGACTCTGACCATGCAGCGGATCTCATCGTCCGTCTCATCGAGCATTTCCTTCAGTTCCACTTTCGTCACGGTGTACAGGTCTCCGTAGGCCTGATAGAAATGATCTGCGATGGCATGGTCAAACTCCACCGCCCGGTCTCCGATAAAAGCTTCCTGCACACCGGAATAGGCTTCGATGATCTCCGGATGGAAAGACTGGCGGAACTTCTGAAGCCCCTGGTCCTGCTCCTCCTTCTGCTTTTGGACTTCCTCATCTGTAGCCGGAACTTTGCCGGAATCGGAGGATCCGGAAGGAGTCTGTTCTTCATGGTCTCCTGCATCATCCTTCTCTTTCGGTCTCCCCGCGCTGTCATCGTTCTCTGTTTCAGATACATCTCCACCGCCTAATGCTCCTGCATATCCTGGTCCGCTTTCCGTCAGGACTTCCGTCTGCTCCGTCTCTGTATCAAGACTGTCCACCAGTTTGTCCGATCCAAGATCGATCAGGTATGGCAGATAGACCGAGATCAAAACGGCAATGCAGAAGATCAGGATGTAACTCTGCAATTTCTTCTTATCCATGCGTTATCTCCTTTCACGTATCGAAGAACCAGTTGCCGCCGATCTGTACTGCACCTGCTCCGGTCGTCTTTCCTTTTCTGCTCCGGAAGCTTGTGAAGTTGTGGTTGCGTATTCCTCGCCTCAGACAGTCATCGACTGCCTGCTTCACATAGTCCGGGACGTTGCCGTTCAGTCTCGGCTTCCAATAGCTGTCCATCGAATAGCAGTACTGGCCCGGTGCGGTCAGCTGGCTCAGTGCATTGCCGCCTTCGTATCCCCACTTGCCGGACTCAGTCCGGTTCATGGCAGAGGAAATGACTGCCAGAGCTCCCTGGTAGGACCCGTTATCTTCCTGCGCGACGATTGCCCAGATCAGTTCCATCTGTTTCTGCGAATACTCCGTTCCATCGGTTCGGAAGCCCGTCTCCGCAATTCCTTCGCTATTGTCCTGAAGGATGATGTAGCGGCGGATCGAAGTGATCGGCATGAAGTCCATGTTGCTGATCATGGGACCTGTCCCCGGATTCTCAGCAGTGTTATAGGAATGTCCGCTGCAATGGACCACCTTGCCGTCTCCCAGATAGATACCTACGTGAGGATTGCTGCCCCAGTAGACAATGTCTCCCGGCTGAGCGTCCGACACATCCGGGACGATCTCTCCATTGGCTCCCTGATCCTGTGCGATCCTCGGAAGGTTGATTCCGAAGGATCCGAAGATGCTCTGCACAAAGCCGGAACAATCTGCTCCATAGCTGAGGCTTGTGCCGCCCCAGATGTAAGGAATCTTGCCGACAAAGGTCGTCGCGTACTCTGCTATCTCCTCCCCCATTGAGGATGCTGCAGGCTTGACCGAACTCAGTGAAAAATAAAGAGAACGATTATCCTCCGGACTGATCAGCTCAGTCGCCAGATTCTCATTTCCCGAATCCCGAAGGATACTCGCCACGCTGCCTCCGCTGAAGAGGTCTGACTTCCGGATAAAACCCCGAACGTCCCCCGACTCTACAAAGTACCAGTCCTTCTCGTCCTGCGGCTTTGCGAGGATGTAGACCAGATTCCCTGACTGAACCTCGCCAACAGCTCTGGCGTTCTCTTTCGGGTACTCCAAAATTTCTGCCTTTGTCAGAACGAGAGCGGAATCCTTATCAGCCAGGACATCCTTCGTAGTCGTCTGCGTGTAAGTGAAGGCCATGTTGTCCGCGATCTCGATATCGGGTGTCGCGGTCTCGAATCCCTTCTCTCCAATCAGGTCCACCATTTCCGTCGTATCACTCCCGGACTCAAGCTCAGAAGAAGGAATAAATCCCCGGACATCGCCGGATTCCACATAGGACCAGTCGCCGACCGATTTCAGCACACAGACAAGGCCGAAGAAGGAAACCTCTCCGACGATGGCTGACTTCTGGTCCGGCTGTTCGTAGATCCGGTTGCTCCTGTCGCCGTGGGCGATCGCGTACTCCTTCTTCACCTGAGAGAATCGGAAGTCGCGTTTGAAATACCAGCTTGGGTCCCAGTAGCTGCCGTTATAGTAGTAGCTGTCATCGGAATATTCCTCCTCTGTTTCGGATTCCGATTCCTCCTCCGGCAGTTCATCCAGAAAGATTTCCGTTTCAGATTCTGTCTCGTCTTCTGTCTCCGTTTCCTCTTCGAGAGAGATCTCCGTTACCGTTTCTGACTGAAGCTCACTTTCCGGTTCTGTTTCCGTTTCGTGAGTGGCTTCCGATCCGTTTTCTGTCTCCGATTCCTTATCCGTATCAGATTCACTTTCTCTTTCATTCAGTGGATCCTTCTCTGTCTGGCTTGATTCAGATTCCGTCGCCTTTTCACTTCCAGGCTGCTGTTCGGTCTCCGGAATATTCTCCGTTCCGCTTTCCTTCTCGGTATGATCTTCCGGTCTTGTTTCCGTCTCTGCTTTCTGCTCCGTCTCCGCTGCCGTCTGTTCAGGCGGACCTGTCTCCTCCGGGACAGGCGGATTTGTCTCCGTAACTGCTGTCTCATTTCTCCCCGCTTCCTCTTCTGAGTTGTCTTCCGTCTGTCCGACTGGCTGCGTTTCCGGCAGGCCTTCCGTGATCGGTACAGGCAGTGTTTCCGTTGAAGATATGCTCTCTGCAACAACTTGCCTGTCCGCTTCCGTCTCCGCAGCGGGTACAGAAAAGCAGCCGCCCGTGACCGTAGTCATGAGAACGGCTGCTCCTGAAAGCAACGCTGTTATTCTTTTGAATCTCATGATATTTTCTGCACGCTCCTTTCCGTGTTAATGACCGAAGAACCAGTTTCCGCCGATCTGCACGGCATCAGCTCCGGTCGTCTTTCCCTTTGTGCTCCGGAAGCTCGTATAGTTGTGGTTCCGCTTGCCTTTCTTCAGGCAGTCATTGACCGCCTGCTTCACGTAGTCCGGTACATTGCCTCCCAGTCTCGCCTGCCAGTAGGTATCGTTGCTGTAGCAGTACTGGCCGGGTGCAGTCAGCTGTGCCAGAGCATTGCTCCCTTCATAGCTCCAGGTTGGCGACTCGACCCTGTTCATAGCAGATGAGATGACCGCAAGTGCTCCCTTGTAGGACCCGTTGTCCTCCTGAGCAACGATTGCCCAGATCAGTTCCAAATCCGACTGGGAATAGTTAGTGGCATCCGTCCGGTGTCCGTAAGTTCCCATGCCTCCGAGTCCTCCGGAAATGTTCCCCCGTCCGCCTACGTCGGGTGTCAGCACTCGTCTCACCTCGAAGTACTGGTGGTACTCATTTGAGATGTGGACACCTCCTGACTGGTGGATGATCTGATTATTCCCGATGTAAATGGAAACATGCGTTGACCCGGCTCCGTTCGGCTGCCCTTTTACGTGTGCAGATGTCCGGTAGTAGATCAGGACATCCCCCGGCTTTGCCTGGGCCAGTGAATCATAGGCGATGTGTGTTCCCGCCTGGTTCTCCATGGCACCGGTATCACCGCCAATTTCATAACCGAAATGGTTGAATACCCCATGCACGAAACCAGAACAATCGCATCCGCTCTGCCAGGCAGTTGGACTGCCACCATGACCACCTCCCCATACATAAGGAATCTTGCCGATCCACTGTTTTGCGTATTCGATCAGCTCTGTCGCATCCGCATAGGCGTAAACTTCATTATCCTCATAAGATGTCGCAGTAGCCGTACCCAGGATCGGAATGAGCATCATCAGAAACGGGATCATCATAGCAAGCAATAGCGGGATAACAAGAATCGCCAGCTTCTTCCGGATCAGAGTCCGGATTGCTTTTGCAGCGTCATCTGCCAGCTTCTTCAGGACTTTGGTTCCTTTGGCCATCAGTCCGAAAGACTCCCTTGTCTGTTCGGTCATGGCGCGGTTCATCTCATCTTCCTGCGCCTGTTCCTGACGAAACTTCTGCATCTGAGCCTTCTTCATAACTGAAGTGGTTTTCAGTTTGGAAAGTTTTCCTGTCAGCTGCTTCCGGTACTCTCCTTTGAGCGCTTTTCGGATCTGTTTTTCATAAGCCAGTTGAGCGGCGGCCTTCTCTCCACTCCCGGCAAAACCCGCATCCTTCAGAATCTGATCGTAGGCTCCGGAAGTTCCTCTCTCCAGATAAGCAGTTCGAAGGGCAGCCCTCTGCAGAGCCCTGCTGTTTGCTCTGTCCGCTCTCCCGGCTGACACAGCTCGAATGGCCTTCTGAATCTCAGCTTTCTCTTTCTTTGTTCTTGCACCGGCAAGCAAACGCTGCTGGTAAGAGATAGTTTCCGGAGAGGCATGGAAAGTGTTAGCTCTTAACACATCGTTGTTTATCGATATTTTATTCTGTGTCGTTTCGCTATTTATCGATATGTTTCTTCTCTCAGACAGTCTCTCCGGACCCGCTCTCGTTCTGGTCGAATTTCTATGGACATTTCTGGCTGCAGCCTCTCCCTGACGCATTCTCTTTGTCGCAACATCAACATTTTCAAGACCAGTAGACCTAGCCTTTATTTCAGGGAGCATGGTCTCCGATTCATTAGAAAGCCCTGCTTCCTGAAAATCATCCTGCTCTCCATTGATCCATCCCATATCTGCGTTGCCCTGCTTCGCCCGTATTCCCTTAACTCTGGAAACATGCAGGCGCTTCATCTGCGCGGCTCTTGTGTTCGGATCAATATTCCACCCTGATCCGGATACCTGCCATGTACCCTCATCAGATAACCCGGCCGGCAATGAAGACGAATCAAATAAGTGAATCCTCTTTTGAGTTCCTGTCTTTCCCTGAAGGCGGTATCTCGAGATGGCGACCTGCTTTCTTTCATTACTCTGACCGGGGGAAGCCATCTTCCGAATCTCAGCCTGCTCACCCGCATCCAGCCGTGCCGCTGTCTTTGCCAGGGCTCCACTCTGTACCTTTCGGTCAATTCTCTTCTCTATCTCGGATAGAATCTTCTCCTGCTGTCTGTACGGCATGGACATCAGAGCTTTCCGGTATCTCTCCGGAAGTTCCGCAATCACTTCCTCGCGCAGGGCAAAGGATCCTCTGATCCGCATCGATTCAGCCTGCCGGATCAGCATGTCCGGATTCTGAAAAGACAGTCCTTTCTGCTGACGGATCCGGACATCCATAGCTGTTTTCATCTGACGCAAGGGCATCACCTCCTGATAATGGGTATAAAAAAGAGACCTCGGACATCACTGTCCTCAGTCTCATCTGATACTATTTGGCATTTCCGCATATGGAAGATAATTCTATATTCTCAATCCTGCTTCAAAAGATGGTAGTAGAGAATAATATCCTCATAGTGCCCGTCATCCATGAAATAACCACCCGGGACAACGCCAAGTTTCTGAAAACCGAGTCTCTCATACAGGTGGATAGCGTGAACATTTGTTGCGACCACGGCATTGAACTGAAGGATGCGGAAGCCCAAAAGCGATCCCTGTTTCAGGCAGTCTACTACGAGTTTTTCTCCGATATGTTCACCCCGGATATCGCTTTTGACTGCATAGCTGGCATTTGCAATGTGCCCGCACCTGCCAACATTGTTCGGATGAAGGATATAAATGCCGACCACCTGACCTGTCACCGTGTCTTCCGCCACACCGGTATAGCTCTGCGATTTGAAAAAGTCATCCGCCTCTTCTTCGGACAGTCCCTCCAGCTGAGGAAAAGCATTTCCTTCTTCGACCACATGATTCCAAATCATTCTGCAAGGTTCACTATCTTTTGATTCATAGCTTCGTATTATTATCT
>DLFD01000025.1 GCA_002482005.1 Lachnospiraceae bacterium UBA7729
CTGTGATGCCGAGTTGGTTGACCGTTTCTTGCCCGAACTGCGGGGCAGCATTAAAAATAGACATTAACAATATTGCCAACACCTGCCCGTATTGTGGCTCCCAGCTGCTGTTTGATGATGGCAATCGTACGATCACGATCAACCAGAACAGCTACAGTGAACACCATGAATATAACGAGGCAAAACTACGCGAGCTTGAATATCAGAAGCAAAAAGAAGACAGGGAAAATACTAAGAGAAGGAAGCAAAATCTGGCATGGCTTGTGGCCTGGCTAATCGTTGCCCCCGTAAGTGCATTGGTTTTTACGATAGGGGTTTTATCTTCAGACGATAACCTTAAAGGAATCATTATCTGCACTTCGCTTATAATAGTGACTCTTTTCATTGCGATTTTTGCTTCGTTTATCATCCTGAGAAACAATGTCACAGATGTTTCCTATGAAGAGGAGAGTCATCTGTTCGGATTAATTCACAGGAAGATTGAGCACAGAAGTACTCCACACCAGAAAGTAATGATTGTCTGGGGAGTTGCCGCCTCTATTCTGGCTATTCTTGTCCTTATTCTTTTAATATTTGTATTCGAATGATCCCTGCCAGCGGCTTAACCGCTTGATGCATGGCACATTTTCATGGCGCCACATAAGCGCCTCCCCATGCAAGCATGGGCAGCGCTTTGTGGCTCGTAGCCTTTTCACATAACAGGACCCAGAGACCACAAAAGTCTCTGGGCCCTTTGCGTCTAGAGATAGAATCGTTGACGAGCAGTTTCTGCCAGTCAGCCTGTATAGTCCTTCCGGACAATCCCGAAGATTTTTTGATCTGCGTAAGAGCCGTCTGGATTTTTCATTGCCTGACGCAGAAGACCTTCTTCTTTCATACCTGCATGCATAAGAACCTTGGCTGATGCAGCATTGTCCGCATGACACCAGGCATGAACACGGTTGATCTTTTCACCTATAATCAGATACCGAACCACTTCAGCCGCTGCTTCCGATGCAAACCCGAGGCCCCAATATTTTTGGAAAATGCTGTAACCGAGTTCGATGCTGGACATACCCGAATCATATCCGTAAGCCCCAATTGTGCCGATTACATTCTCTCCATACTGGATGATCCAGGCGTAACAGCCTTCTTTTTCGTATCCCTGGATATCATTCTCAACCTTGACCCCGGTGGACTCGAGAGTTGCATATGGGTTCCAACAGGTGTATCGGATCATTTCGGGATTGCATCCAAGTTCACGATGAAGGATAGCTGTGTCTTCAGAGGTGACTCTGCGAAGGAGCAGTCTCTTAGTATGAAGCTGAACGGTTCCGTTCATAGGCGCTTGTACCTCCCGCTTATTTGTTATCTATTGCCTTGGCCGATTCGATTTACTTGCTCGACTGACAGTCCGGCAATATCAAAAGAGAATATGCTGTCTTGAAGTCCAGTATCTCGATGCTTCGTCGTAATTCATGTTCTATGCCTTTCTGTCGTGTAAAACTTTTCTGAAAAACCTTCATATAGTATATCAGACGCGGGGCAGAGATTGTTCTTGATCAAAAGAAAAATAAAACCCCTGCCGAAGCAGAGGATTGGTCTTGGGAGGGAGTGCCGGCAGGTTTTGATATCGTGCGCGGTGCGCGCGCGACTCAGCCGCCTGCCGGCTTGAGTATGAAAAGTTTTGTTATTGCCTTATATGGAACAAGTGTCTGCTGATTCGTTCTTCTGAAAAGATTTCATTTCTTTTCGTCAGCTCCTTGACTTGATAACTGCAGGATACCGGTCCCATGTGACGAGTATGTGAACAAGTGATGATGACTTTATGAACAAATTTGGCCAAATCAGCCACAGACGCGGTAGTTGACGCAGGCTTTCATGGCTTGTGCCGACTGGTTTTCTTTGCTGAGAGAGTAAACTTCATTCCCTCTCCTGAAGTTTGAGCCGGTCATCTCGAAGCGGAAAGGAACATTGCTGTCGACACATTCAAGAATCAGGCTGAGTACCCATGAAAAATTTCCTGATCTTGTTTGCGAGGAAACCTATATCTGGTATGCAATTTTACACAGATTTTTCATGCCGACGATAGATGGGGGACTTCCATAATCGTAAACTAGAATAATATGAAACGGATCGGGCGTTTGGTTTCAGTAATGAATAATGAAACTTCATCTCTGGCGGAATCTGCGACGATCCCGAAGCGCTTCCGGAGGAATTTGATGATCAGCAAATATCTCAAACTGAACCAGATCGAGCAGGGAGATTCCCTCTATCAATATACAAAGGGCGAAAGTCTGATGAATATCCTGAGAACCAAGTCTCTTTTTGCCACTAAGAGCAGTTTCCTGAATGATACAAGGTATGGAGAATGAAGAAAGAAGACAATAATAAGCGCTTTCCGCTTTACTATCAGGTAAAACATTTCGAGGATGCCAGAACTTATGTAATGTGCCAGAATCAGGCTATGAAGGCACTGGGTTTCACGGAACATGGTCTTGCCCATGTCGGTATCGTAGGGGAGCGCAGCAGGTATATTCTTGAGACGCTCGGAGACGATGACCATACCGTCGATCTGGCACTTACAGCTGCGTATCTGCACGACATCGGCAACATTGTGAACCGGTCAGAACACAGCCAGTCCGGGGCACTGATGGCTTTTCATCTGCTGAATGATCTGAATGTTCCGGCACCTGACATTGCCCAGATCATCTGTGCGATCGGGAATCACGATGAGGGAAATGGAGTACCGGTGAGCCGTATCAGCGCAGCACTGATCCTCGCAGATAAGTCGGATGTCCGCAGAAGTCGTGTCCAGCAGGAGAACAAAAATCAGTTTGATATCCACGACAGGGTGAACTTCTCAGCAACCGATTCCGAGATGAAGATCAACAAGGATCACTCCGGTATTAAACTGAAGCTTCACATAGATACCCGCTATGGAGAGATCGGAGAATACTTTGAAATCTTCATGGATCGGATGCTATTGTGCAAGCGCGCGGCAAACTATCTCGGACTGAAGTTCCATCTCATTATCAATGAGACATCGCTGATGTAAGTCTGCAGTCTGAAACTCCAAGGGAGGACTTTTTCATGAAGAAGCTGTATGAGAAGAATGAGGTACTTTTTGCGGTATGCTGGATTATCGTCTACTGCCTGTTAACAATTCCAATCAGAGGAAACCTTGGCGACGGGAGCGGTCTGATGACAATCGCCCTTCTTGCCATAGCAATCGGTATTACTGCTTTTGTAAAGAAATATCATCTGGAAGAGAAATATGGACTGAAAGGATGGCCAGAGGATACAAAAAAGTACCTGTTTTTTATCCCAATGTGGATACTGTCGACCGGAAATCTGTGGGGCGGTGTCGGCATCGCCTACAGCGGAATGAACCAGGTATATGCGGTAGCGTCCATGCTGCTGATCGGATACGTTGAAGAACTGATATTCAGGGGATTTCTCTTTAAGGCCCTTATACCGAAGGACGGATTGAAAGCGGCAATCATCATTTCATCTGTTACATTCGGAATCGGTCATATTGTAAACTTGTTTGCAGGTCAGGCAAGTGTGGAGGCAGTGGCAACTGTATTTTTTGCGATTGCCTGGGGCTTCATCTTTACGTATGTGTTTTATAAAAGCGGAAGCCTGTTTCCGGGAATCCTCGCACATGGTCTTGTTGATGCATTCTCAAAATTTTCAGTAGATTCAGGAAGTCATGTTGTTACAATAATGACCTGGGTATATATAGCGGCTACGATCCTGACAGCAATAGGTTATGGTCTTTATCTCGCTAAGCTTCCTGACGTTAAGAGCAAGGAAATATGAAAGCAAGTCAAATGGACTGACGTGATAGAACCTTGCAAGGGCCAGCAGATTATCAGCCTGCGGAAAACACTGACCGGCTTCCCATTTATAGATAGACTGGACGGAAGAAAGTCCCATATAGATCTGGACCTCTTTTATGCTGAAGCCCCGGGTCGACCATATTATTTGGAAAGGGGAATAGCTCAAGGAGGAGAGTATCCAACGAGATAGAGGAGGAAACAAAACAGGCGCTGGTAATCATGACAAGAGCATTCAACGATTCATTGATCAAAAAGCCGATATTTATCGAATAGTACCATATGGCCACTCCAGAGATGGGGTGGTTTTTTTATGGGGAAGTGAATAGAATGGATGAGACGGTACGAGAAAATATTTTAATCTGAGATGCAACATTTTTGGCTGCTGATCTGTATACATAGTGAAGGAAAGAAAAACCACTTATTTCAGATAGGAGACAAAAAACATGATGAACAGAAATTTTGTAAAGAAGGTTATGGTACTGGCTTTTACAGGAGCGCTGGCGGTCGCTCCGGCAGCTTTTGCAGAGACAGAGGCACAGACAGAGGAAGTGACAATTATCGGAGGCGCTGACAGTGCCACATCCATTCTTCTTGGCGGATGGGAAGTGAATTCAGACAAGCTTTCCATCGATGATGAAGCGAACAAGGATGCAAAGAAAGCCTTCGAGAAGGCGATTGATGGCCTTGAGGGATATGATTATGAACCAATTGCGGTTCTCGGCAGGCAGGTCGTCGCGGGGACAAATTACAGTATTCTATGCAGAGGAATTGTAATAGTACCGGATGCAGAGCCGGTGTTTGAGATCATCACCATATATGAGGACCTTGACGGTAAAGCAGAGATCACCGGAGACAAGGAAATCCTCAACGGCGATAGTGATGCGCAGGGAGGATATGCTGTCAACGAGGGCGATGTCAGCTTTGAGAAAAATGAAGATGTGAAAGCAGCTTTCGATAAGGCAATTGAGACTCTGGATGGCGCGGACTATGAACCTGTAGCCTACCTTGGAAAACAGACCGTATCCGGATTCAATTATGCAGCATTGATGCGGGTGACCCCTGTTGTCCCGGACGCAGAGCCGGAATTTGATCTGGTGACTGTCTATGAAGATCTGGATGGAAATGCGGAGATCACGGATACCGAGACCGTATCCATCGATGCACAGGATGATGTTTCGGAGACAGAGGCAGATACAGAAGCTTGACAGAATTGACGAAAGCCAGGTTTGATTTCGGTAGACGGGGGATAAGAAAATTACATGCGCATTGCGATGAGTGCCCGAATTGAATACTGGGTGGCTGTCCTTATGTACGGTCAAGTCTGCCGTATGGCAGATACTGCGCTCACTGGTGCAGACGGCCCAAAGGCAGGCAAAGTGACTGCAGCGGACGAGAAGGTTTTCACGTATCCGTCCCGGCGAAAGTCCGATGAAGAGGTTTCCGCAGCCTTTGATGCATACGGAAACAGTATCCTCCGTCTTGCCTATTCTTATCTGCACAGCATGGAGGACGCAGAGGATATCCTCCAGGATACGCTGATCCGATTCATGGACAGAGCACCATCATTTGCCAGTGAGTCCCACGAGCGTGCCTGGCTGCTTCGGGTTGCAGCAAATCTCTCAAAGAACCGAATCGACTACAACAAGGTTCGTCAGACCGATGAACTGAACGAGGAGCTTGTATCAGAGAGCAGGGAAGACCTGCGCTTCGTCTGGGAGAGTGTGAAGAAGCTGCCGGTTTCGCAGCGGGAGGTGGTTCATCTGTTCTACCAGGAGAACCTTTCTACTGCAGAGATCGCTCGAGTTCTGAAAGAAAAGGAATCCACCGTCCGGTCCCATTTGAAGAGAGGAAGAGACCGGCTGAGAAATATTCTGAGGGAGGAGTACGACTTCGATGAAATACAATGAACTCATGTCCAGAATTACAGTCACCCCTCAGATGAAGGAGCGGGTGATTCAAAATGTCCGTATGCACCGTCAGGAGAAGGCAGAGACGGAAGGAAGCAGCAGGGCTTCTGGCGGAAACAGAAAGGTCCTGCCTCTCTGGAGATATCTCCCTGCTGTCATGGCAGCCTGTCTGGTTCTTGTGTGTGGAATCGTGCTGCAGAAGTCGCGCCCGATCCAGCCGCAGCCTGAGGAGACTTCCGGAATCGATCTGGTATACAGTGGAATAGAAGAATATTCATCCCCGGAAGAGCTTGAAGATGCGGTCGGATTTTCCATGAAGGAAGCCGAGACGCTTAGTGAAAACCTGCCGTTTGCCGTGAAGCAGACTGCGTACTCCAATGCTGCCGGGATCGCCAGAATTGACTATACCAGCCCGGAAGGAGAGGTGATTACCTTCTCAAAAGCAGCAGATGACGGAACAGATATCTCAGGGGACTATACGGAATACGGTGCTGTATCCGAAGAAACTATTGGGAATGTTTCTGTAACAATAAAAGGTGACAGGGATCAGGTGAATCTCGCTGAATTCTCAAAGGATGGATATGCATATGCAATCGATGCCATGGAGGGAATATCACGGGAAGCAATGATCAGGATGGTAAAAGCAGTAACTTAATTAATAAAATGCAGCGGTTGGCCGGCTCCCTGAAGCCGGATCTTCATTCCGTCATAGGCACCGGCAGGAATCTTTACGAGATAAGATTTGTAGACTATGAATTTATCTCCGTTTGCTATATTTAAAGATACTGCATGAAAAAATATTTTCCTGGGTTTGTCACATTTTTGCTCTCTGAAACGTTTTATTAGTGAAGAGCTCTTCAGAGAAAAGGAAATGCAAAGGAGCAGTCGATGAGGCTATCACTTGAAGATGTTGTTCGGAAATACAGAAATTCTCTGTATGCGGCAGCGCTCTCCGCAAGTCAGATCCCGGCAGATGCCGAGGATGCTGTGCAGGAAGCACTGATCAAATATTATACGGACAACAGAGAATTTGAAGATGAATCACAGCTAAAGTACTGGCTGATCCGGATCACGGTGAACAAGGCACATGACCTGAGACGGAGATTTCGGTCAAAAGGAGAAGTGTCCTGGGAGGACTACATCCAGTCAGTGGACTTTGAAACTCCGGAGCAGAGATCTCTCGTGCAGGAGGTTCTGCAGCTTCCGGAGAAGTACCGGACAGTAATTCACCTTTATTATTACGAGAGATATACAGCCGCAGAGATTGCGAAGATCCTGGACATAACAGACAGCAGTGTTCGCACGCGGCTTGCCCGCGGAAGAAGGATGCTGAGAAATGTGCTTGACGAGGAGGAGACAGGCCATGACAAATCAGGAATCATACAGAGCTGCTTTTGACCATATCAAGGCTCCCGAATCGATCACTGCTGACAGAATCAGAAAGATCGCCGCTCAGCGGACCGGAAAGGGAAGTACTATGGATGTGGACAATGGAACATTTTCAGCAAACAAGGTTGTCAGCATGGATGCATCTGCAGGGAAAACGCACAGAAGCCATCGAAAAGCTCTTAGGGCACTTCGTCCTCTGATCGCCGCGGCTGCGGTCATGGCGGGCTGCGGAGTCTGCTATGCCAATAACGTAGGAGGAATCCAGCGTACGCTTCAAATCTGGACACACGGACAGATGACGACTGCGGAAGTTACGATTACGACTGACAATAATCAGACCGGTTATGAGATGTCATACATGGGTGCAGACGGAAAGACGGTAGAGGTCGGAGGAGGCGGTGTTGCCTATGAACGGGATGGATCGGAGCGCCCGCTGACCGCCGAGGAAGTTCTGGAAGATATCAATTCGCCGGACGTCGAGTTAGACGAGAAGAGCGGACGGACATATGTTTATTACATGGACCAGAAGATCGACATTACAGACAAGTTCAAGGATGGATATGCCTATGTGAAGCTGAATACTTCGGATGGCACATTGTATGTCACAGTCAGGCAGGGAAGCGGATATGCGATAAGCAGTGAAAAGTTTATCATGCCGAATAATATGTGATAGATTGTAGAACTTATGGACCTGGAAGGACGGGCAGAAGTACCGAAGAAAGAATGTTTATCTGATAATGCTGATTGATGTAGCGTTTCCGGCGGTGATATATTGGGAGCAGATTATTATGCAGTCGTACGGACTAATTTCGCTGCAGTTGTTGCTGCTTGAGCAATGCGGTTTTGAAACCTTCAGGCAGGAGGGGCAGCATTGCACCAACTGTGTCAGGGAAGCAGGGAAGGAATATCAACTGCAAATAGCGGATATGTATGCTATGATAACTGAGAAAGGAGGCTGCACATATGGAACATCATCCTTTTTTATCATTTCTCCCTTTGCCGCGTTAAACAACACAGTACATTAAGTCGGTATTATGGGTGACATGAGTACATTAAGAAATCAGACGACAGCTTCGGCAAAGAAGAAGGAACGGGTGGGCTTTACTTTTGTTCCCGCAGCCGGGACAGGATCATGCCGGCGGACAGAAGAAGGGCACAGAAGAGAAGCTGCATGAGCATGCAGGATGCCAGGCTGGACCAGGGGAAAGAACCCGAAGAGAAGCCGTTTATGATCTCATTTCCCTCCACGAACCAGTACAGGGGTGTAAAGTGCGCGGCCGACAGGACGGCGGGATTCATGTAGGCCCGGGGGACGAAGACCCCGCTCAGAAAGCACATAGCCAGGACGATGGAGTTGGTCATCATGCTGATGACGTTGCCGTTCTCCGAGACGGCGCTGATGAAAAAGCCCAGGCCGATGGCAGAGGGCACCAGGGAAAACAGGTTCATGGCATAGCTGCCGTAGCGGTCAAAGCCGCTCTGGTTCCGTCCGGCGATCGCACAGACGGCAAGAAATGGAAGCAGGAGCAGGAGGGCGGACAGAAGGACCGCCAGGATGATCTCGCGGTTTCGCCGCAGAAATCCATAGGAGGACACGGCAATCCTGCGGGCAATTTCTTTTGTTCGCAGCTTCGGGAGAACGATGCCCATCATCTGGCAGATCATCATGAAGAAGCCATAGGATGCAAAATTGAACAGATAATAGCTGAAGGAAAAGCCATATTCGGACCTGCCGGAAAGCAGGGTCACAGAAGGCTTCCGGGAGGCTGCCTGTGATGCTTTCTTCAGAGCATCCGCCTCGTTTAGCCCTGCGTTCCGGTATGCCGCGGCGTCTCTGAGGAAGGTTTCGACCCTCTGCGTCGCCAGAGAAGCGGCAGCGGAGGAGGCGGAGGAGATGTACCGGGGCGTGAAGGTATCCGGGTCCTGTCCGAAGCCCTTTGGAAGGATCAGGCAGTAGGCATACAGGTCGAAGCGAACATCATCGTTCAGTTTCCGCAGGGTGCTGTCTGGAAGCGGGGAAACAGTCAAGCCGGATGAAGATGCCGTGGCGTTGTGCACTGCCTTGTCTGCCGCGCCGGTATCCGAGGAAGGAACCTGCACCGTTTCCTGAGATGTGCCGATCTCTGTCACGTCGCCCGTTTTCCCCAGGTATTCCACGACCGCCCGGGACAGGGGACTCTGATCGAGATCCGCGACGGCAATGGAGATTTTTTCCTCCGAGAAGGTCTTTTCCATAGTGCTGGCGTTGCTCGAAGCGATGGCGATGCCCATGCCGGCAAAGATGCCGAGATAGATCATAAGCGACCCCATGTCCCGCTGAAGAAGCCGAAAGAATGTCTTAAAGATGGTCATAATTCTGCCTCCTCATCCGTATCCCTGCAAAGAGCAGAAGCAGGGCTGCCATGACAGCGAGAGAAGCCGCGTCGGACCAGTACTGTCTGCCGACCCCGTAGGTCCCGGCACAGTAGAGAGCATCCGTCAGAACGGCCGCCGGGTTGAGCCGGTTCAGGATGGGCGCAGCATTTTCGATGATCTGTTTCATGCTGCCGACCATGAGTCCTGACAGGAAGGAACAGGTCATGGTCACCGTAAGCGGAATGGCCGCGTTCAGCGCTTCATTTCCATGGGTCAGAGTGCTGATGGCCATGCCGAAGCTGACGCCCACCGCCCCGCCCAGGGTCGTCACAAGGAGGATATAGCCCAGGGGGATATGGAAGGACAGGCCGAGGACATACTCGATGTAGAGGACGACAAGAAAGCCGCTGAGCGCCTGCAGGAGGATGCCCGCCAGGGCGGATGCGGCCGCTGCCGTCAGCCTTGGCGCGGGGGAGCACTCGAAGCGGAGGCCGGCGGCGGACTGGTCCGCGAGCAGGCTTTTCATGAAGCTGGTCGCTGACCAGGAGGAGAAGAGGGAGGCCATCGCCAGCAGGGAGAAGAAGTACTGCATGCCGGAGCTCACCGGGTCTTCGCGAAATGAAACTCTGCTCAGGCTCTCGTCCCGGGATTTAAGCTCGTCCAGAGCAGAGAGGGCTTTTCGGATCCGCGACAGAAGACCGGGCAGAGAGGAGATCGCCTGCTCTTTCGAGGCCCTGCCGACTGTTTCGCTGCCTTTAGAAGGCGAAGTTTCTGCCTCATCCGCAGAAGCATCGGATGAGGCACCTGATGATCCGGTCAGCGCTCCTTTGATCAGGTCCGCTGACACGGTGTAGTCATTCAGGTAGACCCGCAGGACCTCCGAGAGAACCGTCTGGTCCATGCCGGACCCGCTGACAGTGAGGGAGGGCTCCTGGAATAAGCCCCTGTCGGTGTAGATGCCGTTCACTTTTCCGGCTTTCAGCAGGGCTTCAGCCTCCTCCTGCGTGGCCTTTGTCACGCGGAGGGCAGGACCGGATGCGGGGCGGACTGCTTCATTTCCGGCAGCTGCGTCTGTGCCAGAGTCTGCGCCCAAATCCGTATCTGAGCCGGTGCTGCTGTCTTCCTCAGCCAGACTCTCCACGACCTGGGAGAAGATGCCCTCTTCGCCATTTTCCGATACCAGTGCCACGGGGATCGGGTCAAAAGAGCCATTTTCTGTCCGAATCAGGTCGCCGAAGCCGGCGTAAAATGCCGTTGCCAGAAGAAGCGGAAAGAGGAGGGTCCAGCCGATCACATATTTCGTCCGCACAAGGTCGCGGAAGCGGTAGATAAGCAGGTGCAGGAACATCAGTCTCTCAGCTCCTTTCCTGTGATCTGCAGAAATACGTCGTTCAGGGTCGGAAGCTCCGAATTCACGCGGCCAAAGGACACATGATGTTCCATGAGAAAGCCCACGATGCGCACGAGATTGCCGCTGCCGCCGTCACAGCGGACAACGATCTTTTCGCCGCTCTTCTTCACTTCGCTGACATGGTCCAGCCTCCGGATGCCGTCCAGAATCTCCACGGAAATGTCCCGCACCTCGATGGTCACGGTCTCCTGATTTTTCAGCATGCCCTTCAGCTGGTCGGCGGTGCCCTCCGCGACCGCTTTTCCCCGGTCCATGATGACGATGCGGGAGCAGAGCTCCTCCACCTCCTCCATGTAGTGGGAGGTGTAGATGATGGTCGCGCCCCCTTCATTCAGCCTGCGGATCCCGTCCAGGATGGCATTGCGGCTCTGGGGGTCCACGGCGACCGTCGGCTCGTCGAAGATGATCAGCTTCGGCCTGTGGGCAATGCCGCAGGCGATGTTCAGCCTCCGCAGCAGGCCGCCGGAGAGCTTCCTGGGCAGATACCTCGTGTAATCCTGAAGCTGCGTCATCTCGATGGCCTGGCGGACAAGCTCTTTCCGTCTTGCCCGGTCTCTGACATAAAGGCCGCAGAAAAAGTCGATATTCTCCTGCACGGTGAGCCCGTCGATGACCGCCACATTCTGCATGACGACACCGATGTCCCGCTTGATGTCATTTTCCCCCGGACCCATCTTCCTGCCGAAGATCCGGACCTGGCCCTCGTCATAGCGCAGGATGGAGAGCAGGCAGTTGATCGTGGTGGTCTTGCCGGACCCGTTGGGCCCAAGCAGGCCCAGGATCTCGCCTTCCCTGATCGTCAGGGAGAAATGGTCCACTGCGGTTTTTTCCTTGTATCGCTTGACCAGATCATCGATCTGGACGACCGCTTTACTCATGGCAGATGCTCCTTCATCTCTTAAAAGAATCCATTTGTATCCACTATACGCTTCAGGCGGTATCCTGTTCAATGTAGATCGTGTAAAGAATATGAGAGATATTGGGGCGAAAAACATGGTATTCCAGTTCGATGTCAATACGCTCTCCGGTAATCCTGCCGTGTATCGGGTTGAGACCTGTAAGTTGACCTTGTGTACCGATATTAAAATTGAGCTTTTCAAGCTCTGGAAGAAAGGAGACTGGCAGGAATCCGTCATTGTCTGCCCGAGGTCCATCTCTGTCGAAAGGGCTGCGATCGGAAGCCCACATCACACAGAATTTGTGATTGAGCCCATATTTTGCATAAATACCGTAGAATAATACAAAAACCAGACGGTTTCCTTATGGTAAAGCTCTTGTCCGGCTTGGTATGCTTTTCATAAAAGGATGCCGGGTTCGGAAAGGAGCTTATTTGTATGGAAAAATTTTTGTTTACGAAGGAGTGGACGTTCTGGAAAGAGGAAGATTCTCCGAAAAAGCAGGCCGTTACCCTTCCGCATGACGCGATGATCCATGAACAGCGCAGTGACGCTTTCTCCAATGCAGGACATGCCTATTTTCCGGGCGGGATTTATCATTATGAGAAAAAATTTTCCATCCGGCCGGAATGGGTGAAGAAGCAGCTGATCCTGGAATTTGAAGGAATCTACAAAAACGCGACGGTTCTGGTCAATGGGAAAAAGCTTGCCTTTCAGGCATATGGCTACACCGGCTTTTTCGTGGAACTCCCAGGACTGGAACCGGGCGAGGAGGTTTGCATTCATGTTATCGCGGATAACTCGAAGCTGCCCAATTCCCGCTGGTATTCCGGCAGCGGCATTTACCGTCCGGTCTGGCTCTATGTCTGTGAGCTGGAGGGTTTTCGTCCGGAGTGCGTGAAGATCACAACACTGTCTGCAATTCCGCCAAGAATAAGAGTAGAGTCTCCTATCGATGCGGAAATTGAGGTGTTCGATGGTGAGCAGTGTCTGGCGAAGGCGCATGGAACCAGTGCTGAACTGGAAATTCCCGGAGCGAAGCTCTGGAGCGCGGAAACCCCTCATCTGTATTCCTGCCGTCTCAGCGCCGGTAAAACCCCAAAAGATCAAAAGGATCCAAAAGACCACAAGGATCCAAAAGATAAAATGGACCACGAAAGCCAAATGGATCCGAAGGACCAAATGGTCGAAACCTTCGGTATCTGCAAGATTGAATGGTCAAAAGAAGGCTTGCTGATCAATGGGGCAAGGACTCAGCTCCGCGGCGGCTGCATCCATCATGACAATGGCATTCTCGGCGCGGCAGAATATGAAGAAAGAGAGCTTCGCCGCATCCGAATTATGAAGGAAAATGGCTTTAACGCGGTCCGGTCCGCGCATAATCCAGCTTCTAAAGCCCTTCTGGATGCCTGCGACAGGCTGGGTATGTATGTCATGGACGAGAGCTTCGACATGTGGTTCAGTCGCAAGACAGCCTTCGACTATGGATGTGATTTCCGGAAAAACTGGAAGCAGGATACACAGGCTATGGTCAGAAAAGATCGCAATCATCCTTCCGTGATCCTGTATTCCATCGGAAACGAGGTCGCGGAACCCGCAAGTGAAGAAGGTCTAAAGGCAGGAAAAGGGATGATCGATCTGATCCATCAGCTGGATCCCAGCCGTCCCGTTACCTGCGGAACCAATCTTATGATCCTCTCCCGTGCCGCTAAAGGGAAGGGAATCTATCAGGACGGCGGACAGGAGAAACAGACCGGTGTGGAAGCCGGGGGAAAAGTACAGAATTCCAGCCTGTTTTTTAACATGATTGCATCCATTATCGGAACAGCGATGAACAAGGCGGGCAATTCCAGGGCAGTGGACAGGCTGTCTTCACCATTCCTGGATATGCTGGACATTGCGGGCTACAACTATGCATCCGGGCGTTACCCGCTGGAGGGAAAGGTGCACCCGGATTGTGTGATCTTTGGCTCCGAAACCTTTGCCCAGGATATTTTCAAAAACTGGAAAATGGTTGAGACTTATCCTTACCTGATCGGAGATTTCTTGTGGGCAGGCTGGGATTACCTGGGCGAGGCAGGTATCGGCGCCTGGAGCTGCGACGGGTCCGTTCCCTTTAACCGCCCTTATCCGTGGCTGCTCTCCGGTGCGGGGGTAATCGATATCAACGGCATTCCGGATGGCTCCTGCAAATACGCAGGCGTGGTATGGGGCAAGGAGAAAAAACCGGTGATCGCGGTACGTCCTGCTAACCTTCCCCAAAAGCGCGTGAGCAAATCTGTCTGGCGGGCAAGCAATGCCATCCTCTCCTGGAGCTGGAGGGGATGCGAGGGCAAGAAGACCCTGGTCGAAGTTTACGCCCAGGCTTCTGAGGCAGAGCTTCTGCTGAACGGGCGCAGCCTCGGACGGAAAAAAATGAAAGAATATAAAGCGATATTCCCGGTGCGCTATGCATCCGGTACCCTCTGCGCGGCCGTATATAACAAGCAGGGACAAGAACTGGGCAGAACCGAGCTGCATAGTGCTGAAGGAGAACTGAGCATTAGGATTCAGCCCGAAAAGCTTTGCGCCCGGCCCGGCGAGATCGTCTATGTTCCGGTGAGTATCCGGGGAAAAAACGACGTGATCGAATCGAACGCTGACACAAAAATCAATGTGAGTGTGGAAGGCGGAGAACTGCTGGCGTTCGGCAGTGCGATTCCCTGTACGGAGGAGCGTTATGACGAGGGCAGCTTTACGACTTATCATGGACAGGCACTGGCTGTGGTACGCGCAGGAGAACCAGGAAAAATTACGATCTGCGTAGAAGGCGGCGGGATGCACGCAGATACGAGCATAAAAATCATATGATTTCAGGTGGCAAGGTGCCTGTCACTTTGCCACCTGTCTCTGCTGCTGCTTTTTATATTGAAGCGGGGAAACTCCCACGATCCGCCTGAACTGCCTGGAGAAGTAGCTGGCGTCTTCAATGCCAACCTGCGCGGCGATTTCCTGAATAGAAAGAGAGGAGGACTTGAGGAAGCGCTTTGCCATCCTGATCCTCCGGTCCAGCAGATAATCGGAGATGCTGACGCCCAGCTCCTGCTTAAAGCGGCTGGAGAGATAATTGGGCGACAGAAACTGGTCCCTGGCGATATCCCGTGTCGAAATCGGGGTGCCCAGGTTCAGGTCGATATAGAGGATGGCGCGCCGGATGGGAGACGAGTAGTTTGAAAGGGAATATTCCCGCACCAGACGGCAGTAGGTGGAAACCATTTCCCGAATCAGTTCAGCAAGATCCTCCATACTCTCTGCCTGTTCGATGGCTGCACCAAGACGGGAGGAAGCTTCGTGAATATAAATAGGATGGACATGCTGCTCTTCTATAGTTTTGCGGAAGAGGGTATTCATTACAAGAACGGCATTCTTGAAGTCACGGACAGGATCGGCAGAGGTTGGGAAAGCTTCCTGCAGGGGAGAACTCATCAGGCTTTCATAGTCATAAAAAGCGCGGATGGTCGCATCTTCGTCACCGGAAGCGATTGCCTGCAGCAGAGCATTTTCAGCCTGATAGCGGCTGTCGATCAGCTGCATAGCCTGCTGAAAGCTTACCTGGCTGCCGGAAGAAAAATCATAGCCCGGCACGCCGAAATGAAAGCTGCTTTTGTAGGAATCTGCCATGATGCCATGCACCCCGCTTCCTCAAACTTTATAGAAAAAACCGAACATTATCCTGCTATTGCAGATTTTATCGTAGAATATTACAAAAATCAAGAAGTATCATTATAGCGTCTGCATCGTCCTGCCTGCTATCCTTTAATCAGATGCAAAAGATTCTATAATCGGTCGGAAAAGATTATAGAAAAAAATATTTTATTAGAGAGGTGCATTATGGTATTCAGACCGGACCGGCTTCTTGGAAGCAAAGTTTTTGACACTCGTATCAAGTCTGCAAATGTACAGAACAGTGAACGCCTGCTCGGCTTTCTGCTGGGACCGGCTTTCGTCATGAGTATGTTTTATATTTCCGGGCAGAGCTATCTGAACATGTTCTATACGGATGTTCTGAAGCTGACGCCCGTGTGGGGCGGTCTCTTCCTGACCCTTCTTCCGGTTCTTTCAAAAATTGTAGATGCCATAACCAACCTTTATATGGGCTGGATCATAGACCACACAAAATCCCGCCACGGAAAGGCCCGTCCATGGCTTCTGTTTTCCGGCCCGCTTCTGGTCGTATCTTCTATTCTACTGTTCAGCGTACCGAAAGCAAGTACCGCGGTTCAGGTCATCTGGGTTACCGTCAGCTACAATCTTTACTTCAGTATAGCGTTCACCATGTATAACATCTCACATAATCTGATGGTGCCGCTTTCCACCCGTAATTCCAAACAGCGTGACGGACTTGCTGTTCTGGCGTCCATGGGGATCTCTCTGCTTCCGGGCATCGTAGTTTCCTTTATTTTTCCGACCTTTGTCCTTCCGGCTATCGGAATTGACCAGGGCAAGTGGATGCTAGTCATGTCCGTTCTGTCCATCCTTGCACTGCCTGCTGTGATGCTGGAGTACTATTTACGAGGGAGCGCGTAACAGAGGAGACCGACGGTCAGAGTGAAGAACTGCTCACGGTTTCGACCAGAGACCAGCTGAAAGGCTGCCTGAAAAGCAAATACTGGATTTCCATCATGCTGATCATGATGATATTTCAGCTCTACAACAATTTACAGGCAACGAGTATTATTTACTATTCCAACTGGGTACTTGGAACTTACAATGACGGCGTCACTCTGACTATGCTGAACGTAATCGGCCAGGGACCTTTGGGTACCGGCGCCCTTGTCATGCTGCCTCTTGTAAAAAAACTTGGCAAGCGAAATTCAATGATCGGGGGTTTTGTCATCGGAATCGTCGGCTGCGTACTGGCTCTGACTAATGTGAGGAGTGTGGGAATCGTGCTTGTCGGTCTTGTCCTGAAATCAATCGGAACCATTCCTATTACATATGTTCTGATTGGTATGCTGGCAGACGCTCTCGATCATGTAGAATGGATCAATGGATTCCGCTGTGATGGTTTTTCCACCTCCATACAGAGTATCATTATTACCATCATGTCGGGCTTAAGCGCCGGACTGTTCAACTTAGGCTTAGCGCTACGGGATATGTGGCGCCGGAAGGCACTGCCGAGCAGATTGCCGCCATGACGCAGACAGCCGGCGCCCAGAACTTTTTCTCCTGGGGCGTCTTCCTCTTTCCAGCCATCGGTTTTGCCATTATGCTCCTGATTCTGCTGCCTTATAAGCTGGACAAAGATCTGCCGCAGATGCAGAAGGATATCATTGCACGTCATAAGGCGGAAGCGGAAGCACGCGGCGAAGTTTATGTATCACCGGAAGAGAAGGCACGTCTGGAACAGGAGGAGCTTGACCGCATAGCGGAAGAGAAACGGATCGCAGAGCTGAAGGAACGCTGCCGCCGAAAAGGACTTTCCTTTGAAGAAGAGGAAGCAAAATATCAGGCCAGACTCGCTGCAAAGAAAGCGAAGGCAGAGGCGAAGGCCGGAAAAAAATAATGCGGGAACGGTGGAATGGAGACAGATTTAAGAGGAGATTCCGATATGACAGAAGCAGAGAAGCAGAGCTATAACCCATTTCTACCTCTGAATGAATATGTTCCGGACGGGGAACCGCATGTGTTCGGAGACCGGGTCTATCTCTTCGGGTCACATGACAAAGAAGGGGGCGAAAGCTTCTGCCTGCTTGACTATGTGGTATGGTCCGCACCGGTGGATGATCTGGGCAGCTGGACCAATACCGGCGTGACTTATTCGGCCAGGCAAGACCCGCTCTATGAGGAAGGTAAAAACTGTTCTCTTTACGCGCCGGACGTGGTGCAGGGAAATGACGGACGCTATTATCTCTATTACTGTTTATCCGGTTTCAAGGGAGACGGAGGCTACCGGAACCCTGTCAGTGTAGCGGTTTCTGACAAACCGGACGGAAAATACAGCTATCTGGGTTTTGTACGGACTCCGGACGGGAAGCCTTATCTTCACTATGTGTGCTTTGATCCTGCTGTCATCAACGACCAGGGGACGATCCGGCTTTACTACGGCACCTGCTATCCCTTCGATGAGTATGGAAAAGTTTTGAACAAGCTTGTTTTTTCAAAAGTAAAAAGAACGATGTTCGGACGTGAGGCAGAGATGGGCGCGGTTACGGTGGAGCTGGAGGACGATATGCTGACCGTGCGCGGGGAAGCCAGGCGCATCATTCCGACAAAGACAAAAAAGACGCCCTTTGCGGGTCATGCTTTTTTTGAAGGAAGCTCGATCCGGAAGGTCGGAGATACCTATTATTTTATCTATTCCTCTTTGCTCAATCACGAGCTTGTATACGCAATCAGCAAGAAACCGGACCGGGATTTTCAGTATGGCGGCACGATCATTTCCACCGGAGATATCGGCCTTGACGGCAGGGAAGCGAAGGATCGCCTGAACCATACAGGAACGACGCATGGAAGCATCGAATGCATCAATGGACAATGGTACGTGTTTTACCATCGTATGACCCACAACTCTGCGTACAGCCGTCAGGCCTGCGCGGAGAAAATCACGATTGAGCCGGACGGCTCCATCCGTCAGGTGCCGGTGACCAGCTGCGGCCTGAACCGCGGTTCGCTCAAAGCAGAAGGAACTTACCCATCCGCAATTGCCTGCGTGCTGACGGACGGTCACATGGAACACTGCGGCAATGGTTCTCCCAGGAAAAAACACCCCAATCACACCAATCAGGGAGACCAGCATTTCATTACAGGCATTATGGACAATACCCTGATCGGTTTCCGGTATTTCTCTTTTACAGGGAAGCAGAAGCTGACGCTTGAGACGCGGGGTCAGGGAGCGGGCGAATTTCAGATTTCAACAAAGATGGGAGGAGAAGCAATCGGCAGCATCCGCGTCACTTCAGCAGAGGAGTGGCAGGCGGACAGCGGGGAGATTGTTTTTCCAACAGAAGAAGCGCCCCTGTACCTGACCTATAAGGGGAGCGGAAACAAAGACCTGCTGTCGATTTCCTTTACCTGAGGTGTGCTTCACTTTGCTTAAAACAAAGAAACCGAGATGTAAGCTTCATCTCGCTTTAACGGAGAAAAACGTCATGGCAAGATTTTCACTCATGCAGAAAACACTGAATCTGGAACAGACGGACGGCAAATACAGTGCCTTCGCCAAATGCACCTATGCGCTTCCGATCCGCCTGTCCAGACCGCTCGCCAAAGACGGATACGGGACGGTCGAGGTGGACGGAATCGAGATCAGCCGGGAAAAACATTTCTCATGGACTCCGTTGTGAAGGTGAATTGTATGCTGGTTCCCGTGGGCGAAGTAGCCAGAGAGTATGACCGGGAGTATACGATTTCCTTCCGCAACTTCAAGGCGGATGACGGAAGCGCCTTCAGAAACCAGTCTTTCCGCTTCCGGACTCTGCCCAGAAGGAAGAAGGACCCGAAGTATGCTGCGCATGACGCAGCTGCTTTTCAGGCGGCGGCCGAGGGCATGGTCCTGTTGAAGAACGAAGACCATTTGCTGCCTCTTAAGCCGGATACCCTGCTGAACTGCTTCGGCGCAGCACAGTATATCTTCCGAAACAGTGCGACCGGCGCGGGGCTCATTAATCCCCGCTGGCAGGCAAATTTCCACGAATCGGTCAGGGAGCACAGCTGCTTTACGGTAAATGAAGAGGTAAGCAGCCTCTACAGCCGCCTGAAGGATGTTGTTCCCACAGAAGCACAGCTGAAAAAAGCAAGGGAAAAAAGTGATACAGCCCTGATTTTCCTGTCAAGGACGTCGGGAGAGTTTCTGGACAACAAGCCCATCAAGGGCGGCTATTATCTGACAGATGCAGAAGAGGCAATGATTGCGGCGGTGAGTGCTGTTTTTGACAGGACACTGGCCATTATCAACACCGGTTACCCGATCGACATGCGCTGGATGGAGACCTACCAGATCAAAGCGGCGATCTACACCGGCTTTGCGGGCATGTGCGCAGGCTATGCCCTCATGGAACTGCTGGACGGCCGCCAGTGCCCGAGCGGCAGGCTGCCCAATACCTGGGCATTGGATTATTATGACTATCCTTCCGCTCACAATTTCCCGAACTTTCAGGAAGGGGACCCGGTGCCGGGCGAGAAAAGCCACGGGGTCCGTATATTTTATGAGGAAGACATCTATGTCGGCTACCGGTATTTTGACACCTTCAAAAAGCCGGTCCAGTATTCGTTCGGGCACGGCCTCAGCTATACGGAATTTTCCTGGGCTGCGGCTTTACAGGCGGGCGTGACAGGCGGCCAGGAAGGCACTTCCGTTTCGGAAAAGGGAGTTTCTGTTTCAGCGAAGGTCAGGAATATTGGTACATGCAGCGGAAAAGAAGTCCTGCAGCTCTATGTGGGGGCCCCGGACGGAAAGCTGGAAAAGCCCCGCCGGGTGCTGGTCGATTTTGGAAAAACAAAGTTCCTTCAGGCAGGCGAAGCGCAGATGCTGACTCTGAAAGCGGAGCCTATGCGGTTTGCCTCTTACGACGAAGAAAGTCACAGCTATATACTTGAAGCCGGTACCTATACCATTTGGCTGGGTGAGAGCCTTGCGGAGGCAAAAGAGGTTGGAGAATTCCGAATCGGGGAAACGGTTACTCTCCGGACAGTCACACCGGTGGCCAGACCAGTAGAGACCTTCCATCGCATGAGCAAGGCGGAACCCTTTGTGAAGGAAGACTCATGCATTGTTCCGCTTTCCGAAAGAATTCCGGTACCTGCAAAGCGGGAAGAGTTTCCGGCTATGTCCCTCAGTGGAACCCTAAAGAAGAAACAAAAGAGCAAAATCTCGTTTTCCGAACTGAAATCGGATCCTTCTCTTCTGGATCCTTTCGCAGCACAGCTCAGCACGTCTGAACTCTGCCGGCTGAATGTCAGCACAGGCGCGGACTGGTATATGCCCTGGGGAGATGGAACGGCAGGAGGAACGCCTAAGATTTCCAGATACGGCCTTCCTGCCATCAGAGTTTCTGACGGAAATACGGGACTGAATATTGTTAAGCCCAATACCGGATTCCCATCCAGCTGCACAATTGCTGCCAGCTTCAACAAGGAACTGGCAGAGCAAGTCGGCAGAGTGATCGGGCAGGAATCAAAGGAAAACGGAATTGCTGTCAACCTCGGTCCGGCTATGAACATTCAGCGGAATATCCTGTGCGGAAGACATCCGGAATATTTTTCCGAGGACCCTCTGCTGGCGGGATTCATGGCAGGCTGTCACGCCAGGGGACTGGAAGAGGAAGGGACGCAGAGTACCTATAAGCACCTCTTCTGCAACAATTCGGAAACATCCAGAAAGGGCAGCCACAGCATTGTATCCGAACGCGCGCTGCGTGAACTTTACTTCCGGGTTTTTGAACTTGCTTTTGACGTTCAGAAGCCCAGCTGCGTTATGACAAGCTATAACGCACTCAACGGAATCTATCCTGCTGAAAGCGCGGAAATCCTGCAGACGCTGGTACGGGGTGAATGGGGATTTGACGGTCTTATCATGACCGACTGGAACTCCTGCGACACCATCGAACCGGTAGAAATCGTCCGTGCAGGCACGAGCTGGCTCACCGAAGGCGGCAGAAAATACGTGAAAATCCTGAAGAAAGCCGTGAAAGACGGACGGCTGTCTGCCGATATCCTGCGTGACAACACAAAATACGTAATTGGCATGGTCATGAAAAGCCGGACAAAGTGATTACAGTGAATAAAAAGTGAGAGGTGTGTGTATGACAGCAGCTTTTAATCCTTATCTTCCCAGCTATGAGTATGTTCCCGACGGGGAGCCGCATATTTTTGAAGGCCGCCTTTATGTTTTCGGCAGTCATGATGCCTTCAACGGTCCGGAATTCTGTGTGAATGATTATGTGGCCTATTCCGCGCCGCTGGACGACCTGGGCGCATGGAGGTTCGAAGGCTTCATCTACAGGGCAAAGCAGGATCCTTTGAACGCGAAGGGAAAGGAACATATGAATGCCCCGGACGTTTGTCAGGGAGCGGACGGACGCTACTATCTCTATTATCAGCTCCACCGCGAAGTTGTCACCTCTGTGGCGGTTGCGGACAAGCCTGCCGGGCCGTATGAGTTTTACGGCCATGTAAAGCATCCGGACGGCACGCTCTATGGAAAGAAAAAAGGAGATGCCTATAACTTTGATCCGGGCATGCTGGCGGATACCGACGGCAGAATTTATATGTATACCGGTTTTTCTCCGGACAAGGGCTTTTTGCGGACGGTCATGAAGCTGCGTGGCGGCGCTTTTGACAGCGGCACGGTTGCGGAGCTGGAAACAGACATGCTGACGATCAAAGGGACGCCAAAGGCAACGGTTCCGGGAGAAATTTTTGCAAAAAACACCGAGTTTGAAGGCCATGGCTTCTTCGAAGCCAGCAGTCCCCGCAAGATTAATGGCAGGTATTATCTCGTTTATTCCTCCGTACAGAGTCACGAGCTTTGCTATGCGACGTCCGACAGTCCTATGGGGACCTGGCATTATGGCGGCACCATCGTCAGTAACGGAGACATCGGACTTCCAGGCGTAACGGCGGATAAGGCTCGGAATTTTACCGGCAACACCCACGGCGGTCTGGTGGAGGTGGATGGCCAGTGGTACGTCTTCTACCACCGCCATACAAACCAGCAGATGTGCGCGAGGCAGGGCTGTGCGGAGAAGATTGAAATTCTTCCGGACGGAAGCATCCCGCAGGTGGAGATGACCTCCTGCGGTCTGAACCGGGGACCGCTGCCTGCCAGGGGAACTTACCAGGCACGGATCGCCTGCAATCTTATGGGCGTAAATGGTACTTACAAATACGCAAAAGCTCACGACAGCAGGGATGACTATCCCTTCTTCACCCAGACCGGAGAGGACCGCGAATCCGACGGCGACCAGTATATCGCCAATATGAAAAGCGGCGCCATGGCGGGATTCAAGTACTTCCTCTTTGACGGAAGCGAAAAGGAAATTTCGGTCCAGGGGAAGGGAAGCGGCAGCTTTGCTGTGTCAGACGGAACAAAAGAGCTTGCCGTTGTGCCAGTGAACGGCAGCGCTGAACTGAAAGTGTCGCCCGGCACCCATGCCCTGTATTTCATCTATAAGGGAACAGATGTGGCAGACTTCAGGACATTTACCATCCACTGAGATATGCCATTGTGGTTATGCCCAAAAGAAGTAAAAATACAACTGTCAACTGTCACAAATTATGAAGGAGGGAGATTCACATGAGCACTAATAACGAAAAAACAAAACGTACCCCGAAAGAGATGACTGCCGGAAGAGCATTATTTGGTTCTCTTGCCCCAATCATCCTGCTCGTTGCTTTGATTCTGATCGGAGCAGATGTTGCTATTGCAACCATCGCAGCTGTATTTCTTATTGTCATCTTTGTCTGCTGGATGGGATATCCGTGGGAAAGGGTCGAGAAAGCAATGTCAAATGGCCTGGGCTCCATAGGGCAGGCATTGATCGTCATGCTTCTGGTTGGCTGTATGATAGCGGTACTCATGTCATCCGGCTGCATTCCGACTCTGCTGTATTATGGTATCAAAATTGTTAGTCCTAAGGCATTTCTTCCAATCTGCTTTCTTCTTCCTGCTTTCATGTCCGTATGCTGCGGAACCAGCTGGGGAGCAATCAGTACGATCGGTGTGGTCCTCTGCAGTATGGCTGCAGGGATGGGGATCCCAGTATACATTGCAGCAGGTGCTGTCGTATCCGGAGCATATTTCGGTGACAAGATGAGTCCCCTTTCCGATACAACATTGCTTGCGGCCGCATCCTGTGATATTTCTGTTTTTGATCACATCACCTCGATGTTACTATACGACGATACCGGCTACGTTGATATCCCTTGTGCTTTATATCATACTTGGTGTGCGTGCTTCCGGTTCTATCGATACGGCCGCTGTCAATCAGCTGACTGACGGACTTTCAGGCCTTTTCCATATCAGTATCCTGAATATCATCCCTATTGTTCTTGTTCTGGTCCTTTCACTTAAGAGAGTTCCGTCATTTATTACCTTTGGCGTTGGAATCGGTGCTGGTCTTGTCTGGTCCATGATTTTCCAAGGATACGGATTCATTGAAAATCTTGGATTTCTGATGAATGGTTTTTCTGCGGATAGTGGTGTTGAAGCAGTGAACACGCTTGTGAATCGCGGCGGCTTCTCCAGCATGCTTTCCCTGATTGGAATCATGATTGCATGCGGACTGATGAATGGACTCTACGATGAATTCAAGATTCTCGATGGGATTGTCAACGGTATTACGAACAAGATCAAGTCTCCGAAGGGACTCCTGGTCAGTGTTATGATTGTGGCTTTGTTCCTCTGCATCGCAGGTGGACAGTACTCCGCAATCGCTATCACTGCAGTTGCGTTCAAGACAGCATGCGATAAGATGGACATCAACCGCGGAGTGCTTTCACGAACACTGGAAGATGTTGGAACTATGGTTGCGGCTATTATCCCATGGAATGCCTGGGTCATCGGAATTGGTGTCGTGCTTGGCGCAGCACCGATGGAATTCATCCCATACACATTCCTTTGCTTCCTTTGCCCGATTGTCGCCCTGGTCAATAATATTCTTGGCATCGGGCTGCTCAGGAAAAACGATCCGATCAAGTACCGTCCACTCTGGAGAAGACCGAAGGAGAACAGTACAGCTGCATAAACATATGCATGAAAGGATGATCGAATATGAATTTCAACTTTGATCAGACATTGGATCACCGATATGACCATTCTTACAGATGGGCACAGCCGGAAGGCAGGGACGATATCATCGGAATGGGTACTGCTGACATGGACTACGAGTGTGCCTCGGCAATCAGAGACGCTGTGGAGCATGTGGCGAGAGAGAATACCTATAACTACAGAATGAAGACGGATCTTTATTATGAAAATCTGATCCGGTTTTATAAAGACTGGTTTAACACGGAGATCCGGAAGGAGTGGCTGTTCAACATCCCGGGAACACTTGCCGCGATCAGAATGCTTTTCGGTGCCTTCTCTCATGCGGGAGATTATATCATTACGCAGTCTCCGTATTTTGATGTATTCCATATGATGATCACGGAAAGTGGCCGTCGGATGCTGCTGAACCCTATGAAACTGGTAAATGGAAGATATGAACTGGACTTTGAAGATTTCGAGGAGAAGATCAGGAAGTATCACCCGTCTATATTTCTGCTGATCAATCCGCAGAACCCGACTGGTAGAGTCTTTACAACTGAAGAACTGAACAGGCTTGTTGCTATCTGTGCAGAGAACCAGGTGCTGATCATATCGGACGAAGTACATGGCTTTGTGACTTTTGACGGCCACAATCATATACCGATTCTTGCTTTATCAGAAAAAGCGAGAGAAATTTCATTCTTGGTTGTAAGTTTCTCAAAGGGCTACAATCTCATGAGCCTTCCACATGCCCTTACGATGTGCGCCAATCCCATTCTTCAGGCAAGATGGCTACAATATGCTTTTCCTTTTGATTTTCAGTATGCGACGAATTCCTTTGCGCTTGCGGCAGTTACCGCCGCAACGAGCAGGGAAGGCCAGTACTGGCTCACCGCTGTGAATCAGTATCTGAAAACAAACAGGGATCTGTTGTGTGACCGGCTGGAGAACAGCGGGCTTCCAATCCATCCTGTCAAACCGGAAGGGAGTTTTGTGCTCTGGGCTGACTGCAGAGAAATGGATACAGATCTTGATCATATTGATAGCATCTTCATGGATCAGGCGGGAATCGCACTCAACAATGGTTTGGACCATGGCCCGGATGGACGGGGCTTTATCAGAATCAACTTTGCACTCACCAGAAAAAATCTTGAAATTGCCGCTGATCGAATCGACAGAATAAGCATATCATAAGCTTCAGGGGCAGAATCTATCAAAAAGAAAGCCAACTTCTAAAACCAGTCATTCAAATATTTTGGCTCTGTCACAACAGTGTGATGAAAATCGCCGTTTTAAACCAACGGTTGAGCGACACACATCGAAGGTCCTCCTATACTTAAGCGTAGGAGGATCTTCTTATGCCCACACTGATCTCCGTAATATCTGACTACGACCTGCTCTCTGACGATGATCAGGAGAAGTTCAAACGTATCGTGCTCGGACGGGTCGTAAAGTCTACGACCCTGAACGATGCCGCCGAACTGCGCTTCAAGGACGGCCTCGTCTGCCCGAAATGTGGATGCGTCCATGTCGTTCGCAACGTTCATGACAGGAAAGGCAATCAGAGATACCGCTGCATGGACTGCGGCTCCACGTTCTCCGCAACATCCAACAGCATCGTCTCTCCTCCAACAAAAAAGCCGGATGCTCAATGTAGGAGTCTCCGGCGATCACAAAGTGTTATCCGTTCTTATTATGTCAGAAAGTTTCTGATATAAAAGAACGAAAGAAAGCGCCGAAGACGATGGTCTGATATTTGAACTTATTGGTTTTGAAATGTTGCTTGTATAGACATTAGATCCACCCGGAATTAAAATAGAGATAATTTCTGGAGCATACTTGAGACTTTCGAATATTGTGCAGGGGCTGTTGGCATGACAGATTATTCATTTAATCTGAATATCCATGATGAGGTTGGACGCTTTCCGCTTACAAATGTCACAACTGGTGGGGATGATCAGCGGAGGTATCTCTATTATCAGCTGAAGATCAGTATGCAGACTGCTGAAGCAGTCGATCTGATTGTTTCCTTCCTCATGGAATCCGGTGTGAGGATGATTCTGAATGACCTGAAGGCAGCTGTCATGAGAGGAGCGAGAATCCGCATTCTCACTGGCAACTACCTTGGAATCACTCAGCCGTCGGCCCTGTATTTGCTTAGGAAGGAACTGGGAGACCAGATAGATCTGCGTTTTTACAATGAAGCAAACCGGTCCTTCCATGCAAAATCCTATATTTTTCATTTCAAAGACCGAGACGAGATCTTCATCGGATCTTCTAATGTTTCCAGAAGCGCGCTGACATCCGGGATCGAGTGGAACTTTCGTTTCTCCAGCAGGACAGACAAGGAAGATTACAGCAAATTTTACGATACGTTTGAGAATCTCTTTGAACATCATTCAATCCGGATCGATGACGAAGAACTGAGGCGCTATTCCGCCGGCTGGCACAGGCCGGCTGTATATAAAGATTTTGACCGGTATGGCGATGCAGAAGGATTATTGCGGGAGCAGGAAGCCTCTGAAGGTATTGCAGAGACCGAAAGGGAATCCGCGAAGGTTCATCCACTTTTCTTCCCAAGAGGAGTGCAGATCGAAGCTTTGTATGCTCTGGAACAGAGCAGGAAAGAAGGTGCATCCAAGGCTCTGGTCCAGGCGGCAACAGGGGTCGGAAAGACCTATATCGCGGCGTTCGACTCACAGAAGTTCCACAGAGTCCTTTTCGTTGCTCACAGAGAGGAAATCCTGAAACAGGCAGCGGATGCTTTTCACAATGTGCGTGGGACGGATGACTTTGGCTTCTTTGGGAATAATCGGCATGATACGGAAGGCCAGGTCATCTTTGCCATGGTGGAGTCACTTGGCAAGGAGACTTACCTGAACCCGGATTACTTCAGACCGGATGATTTCGACTATTTATGTGTCGATGAGATGCATCATGGTGTTACTGCTCAGTATCGGAAGATCATGGATTACTTCCATCCTAAGTTTATGCTGGGCCTGACCGCTACACCGGAGCGCATGGACGGAAGGGATGTCTATGCTCTGTGCGATTACAACGTGCCATATGAGCTGAACCTGAGGGACGCAATTAATAAAGGGATGTTGGTCCCATTTCATTATTATGGGATCTATGATGACACCGATTATTCGAAGCTGCATGTGGTGAAAGGGCATTACGATACAGATGAACTGGACAAGGCCTATATCGGTAATGCACGTCGCTATGATTTGATCTTCCGGTACTACGAAAAGTATTCCAGACTGCGGGCAATCGGATTCTGTTCGTCGAGAAATCATGCGGTCGATATGGCAAGGGAGTTCTGCAGCCGCGGAGTAAAAGCTGCAGCTGTGATCAGCGGAGAGCAGGAAGAATTCTGCATGGAGCGATCGGAAGCACTGAGCCGCCTACGTTCCTGTGATTTGCAGATCATCTTCAGCGTGGACATGTTCAATGAAGGAATCGACGTCCCCAGTCTGGATTTAGTCCTCTTTCTTCGCCCAACCGAATCACCTGTCATCTTTCTCCAGCAGCTGGGCCGGGGGCTTCGTCGTGCGAAGAACAAGCCTTATCTGAATGTCCTTGACTTTATTGGCAATTACCGGAAGGCAGGAGCAGCACCGCAGCTTCTTCGGGGAGATGGTGGCAGAAGCGGAAAGGGAACCACAGGAGAGAGGGATGACCCAACCTTGTATCCGGATGACTGCATCGTAGACTTTGATATGAAGTTAATTGATCTCTTTAAAAAGATGCAGGAGAAGTCCCGCGGGATCGGGGAGCGGATCGATGCCGAATTCGACCGGATCCGAGAGCAGGTCGGCCATGTCCCGACCAGGATGGAACTGTTTTCTGAGATGGATGATGCCATCTATACCTTATGCCTGGCACATACCGCGCAGAACCCATTTCGAAGATATCTGGAGTACCTGCACCGTCGTCACCTTCTGACGATGGAAGAAAAGAAGGTTTACGATGGAATCGGACGTGAGTTTTTGAATCTGATTTCCACGACCAGCATGACCAAGGTATACAAGATGCCGGTCCTGTCTTCATTTCTTACAGAGGATGGTATGAGGACAGAAGTAACTGATGAGCAGGTACTGAAGGCCTGGAAGGATTTCTTTGATCAGGGAATGAACTGGAAAGATCTTCTCAGCGGAAAAGAGAATGGGAAAGCGGAGAAGGATCTCACCATTGAGGATTACCGTAAGATATCGGACAGGCAGCATCTGCAGAATATCAAAAAGAACCCGATTCATTTCCTGATTGCGTCCGGTAAAGGCATGTTTGTAGAAAAGGAAGGGTATGCAATCGCCATGCGGGATGACCTGAGGGAAGCATTCCGGAACCCGGTTTTTCAGAAGCATTACAGGGATATCATCGCTTACAGGACCGTGGATTACTATCGGAGACGGTATGCGGAAGCAAAAGATGGGGTAGTTCAGTGATGAAGATGAACCAGACGATTGATTATTACAATACTCATGCGAATGACTTTGTTCAGAATACTATTGCGGCGAATATGCACCTGCAGCAGGATGCTTTTCTGGCCTGCCTTCCGGCACAGGCACATATCCTCGATCTTGGGGCAGGCTCCGGTCGCGATAGTCTTTATTTTATGCAACATGGATACGAGGTGACCATGGTGGACGGATCTGATGCTATGTGCAAAGCATGTGAAAAACTGACAGGGCAGAGGGCAATCCATTCCACCTTCCTCGATTTCGAGACGCAAGAGAAATATGACGGAGTATGGGCATGTGCGTCACTATTGCATCTTCATAAAGGTGAGATTCCTGTCATGCTGAGCCATCTTGCAGGAATGCTGAAAATGCCGAACACACTGTACTTGTCCTTCAAATACGGAGATTTTGAAGGTCAAAGAAATGGAAGGTATTTTACCGACCTAACAGAAGAAGGTCTTGCCTCGGTGATTCTCAAGACGAACACATTGAAGCTTACTATGGAACACGGTAACTATAAAGTCGACAGGCAGTTTATAACAAAAGATGTTAGACCGGGACGGACTGAAAGATGGCTGAATGCTTTTGTACATTTGGGTGGGAGAAAGTTATATGGATAATATACCTGCGAAGACTGTGAGCACCTGAGTGTCCTGTGCAGCGTGAAACTTCCGAATGTAGAGGATGAAAGCTATGATGGATGATTGGTTGAACGATAGATTCGATTTGAATCATGATGGCCATTTATCACCTATGGAACATGCCCTGAAGGATGATTTCCGCAACCGAATGCTTCAGGATGAAAATCCCGTGTCGGGAAGTTCAGATGATTCTGATACGGAGTATTCGGGAATGGGCAGCAGCCAGTCATCTTCAAGTCAGTTCAAGCAAAAGCTGGACCGGGAGATGCAGCAATATATGGCAGAGAGGGAGGCTGCTGAAAAAGCAAGCCGTATTGCAGGAGGAATAGGCGGACTGCTGATTATTATCGGCTGTGCTGTAATCAACAACGGCAACGGGATAACCGGCATCTATGTTTTTGGCTTCATCGTCTTGCTGGTTGGAATCTTATTTCTTGTTGCTGCATATAACATTACGCATTGAAACAGACGGATTATGCCTGGAATTATCTGGATATCTGCTCAAGAAAACTCCGCAGATCGTCGCAACAATAATAGAATTCGATACGGGGATAGCAATAAGGATTCGGGTATGGAGAATTGCCTATGCAGTGGATGTACTTCGTAAATCATTATGACAACTGGTCTGGCAGTACTCAGAAAAAGCACATCAGTGAAACGGCGGAGATCTTCTTCGACTTTTCACAGGCCCAGTGATTGTCGCCTGCCGGGCTCCCTTCCCGGCTTCAGAAAATTCTATACTGGCCTCACAAAGCAAAGAAACATGAAAGCGGATGCAGGTACGCCAGGGTACCAGAAAGTGAGGTCAGTATGAAGGCAAATTCCACAGAGCTTGTATTTATCCTTGACAGGAGCGGTTCCATGTCCGGTCTGGAAGCGGATACGATCGGCGGTTTCAATGGTCTTCTTGAGAAGCAGAGAAAGGAAGACGGGGAGGCATACGTATCGGTTGTTCTGTTCGACGACCAGACAGAGGTGCTCTACGACCGGGAAGATATCCGCAAGGTTGAGCCGATGGATGATACCCAGTACTATGTGAGGGGATGTACGGCTCTCCTGGATGCGGTCGGCGGGGCGATTCACCACATCGACCGGGTCCATCACTACATGAAGAAAGAGGACGTTCCGGAGAAGACCCTGTTCATCATCACAACGGATGGTATGGAGAATGCCAGCAGAGAGTACTCTTATAGCCGTGTTAAGAGGATGGTGGAGCAGGAGAAGGAGAAGAACCACTGGGAGTTCATGTTCCTCGGAGCCAACATTGACGCCATTGAAGTTGCCGGCAGGTTTGGGATCGGCGCATCACATGCTGTGAACTATGAGCATGATTCCATAGGGACACAGCTGAACTTTGAGGTCATGTCCAATGTCGTGAGCAGGGTCAGGAAGGCATGTTCCGCGGCTGAGATGGAAGCTGTCATGGACGATGATCAGATGTTGGAACCGGTCCGTGAAGACTATCGGAGACGGCATGCGGGAGGCAGGCATACGAAACATACCCGGTAATACTGAGTGCAGATGCGTATGATCGGAATGAAGGACGGATGATCGGAAGGAGCAAAGCAGATGCCATTCAATATTGTAAGAAATGATATCACGCGGATGCATACGGATGCGATCGTGAATACGGCGAATCCGGATCCGGTCATCGGAGGCGGGACGGACAGTGCGATCTATGAAGCTGCCGGGGCGGAAATGCTTCTTGCAGAGCGCAAAAAGATCGGGAAGATTGCCAGAGGCCAGGCAGCTGCGACTCCCGCTTTTGGTCTTCACGCGAAGTACATCATCCACACGGTCGGACCTAGATGGGACGGCGGGCAGAACGGGGAGTTTGAGACATTGGCATCCTGCTACGCAAACTCTCTGAAGCTGGCGGAAGAACTCGGCTGCCAGTCCATTTCCTTCCCGATGATTTCGACCGGAGTCTATGGATTTCCCAAGGATAAGGCACTTTCGATCGCACTCGGCGCAATCGGGGCATATCTGAATGAGCATGACATGGAGGTAACGCTGGTCGTGTTCGACCGGGCTTCCTTCCAGATCTCGGAGCAGATCAAAGAGCGGGTCCGTGCTTTTATCGACGATGAGTATGCGGCAGCAGCTCTGGATACAGAGTACGAGACCGATGAGAGCCGTTTGGGTACGTCACCCTATGGAAATTTCGGCGGACTTCCGGCAGAGAGTACGCCGGATGAAGAGAGACGCAGAAGATATGGGGAGCGCAGGCGTCGGTCAGAGTCCGGACGGGGACGCCTGGGGAAGAAACAGTTTGCAGAAACAGCGGTAGAAAAAGAACTGCATGAAAGCCAGGAAATTGCGGCATCCTATCTTCCGAAAGATACTTTGCCTGAGATCGACATCCGGAAAGAGCCGGATCTTGCAGCATTGAAAAAACAGATCGGCGAAACATTTCAGGAGCGTCTGTTCAACCTGATGCGGGAGAAGGATATGACCAATGCAGAGGTCTATCGCCGTGCAAATATCTCAAGACAGACCTTCAGCAAGATCACGAGGAAAGGCGCGAAGACGACAAAGCCCATGGTGTTTGCCCTGGCAATTGCGTTGCAGCTGGACATCAGCGAGACAAATGATCTGCTCGCACATGCAGGGTATGCATTTGCTGCCGGAGAAGTCCAGGACGTGGTCGTCAGAGCCTTTATCCGTGCCGGAATCTACAATATCGATACGGTGAATTCCTACCTGTTCGACATTCATGTAGACCAGCTCGGAAGTGACTGGAAGTGACGGGATTTTCAATGAGCCATCTGACGGAACTTTAGATTACCATCCATAACAGAATAGTGTTGTCTGTGAGCCCTGTGGCCGCATCGGGATGAAATTGATCCCGGTCGCCGCAAGGCTCTTTTCTTTCTATTGGCGATCTCCGGAAGGGCTGCCGGGCCGTAGCCGAAAGGAAAGATTATGCAGATGTCGCCTGGCATTTTACCTGGCAGGCGATTATAAAGCGTATCGTTATGACTGTCAGGAAAGAAAGAGATCTTCCAAAAGCCACGGCGGGAGGCCTTGCCGGGAACAGGGGAGATCCGATTAGAGTCAGAAGAAGGAGGAACGCGGATGACAGATAAAAGAAATGCAATTGAGGAGTTGATCCGGAAGAGTATCGATGACCCCAAGATGGATATTCGGGAAGAGATGGTTAGCTTACTCGCGTCGGCAATCGATGCGGATGAGGGGCTATACATATATGGGACATCGAATGCAGAGGAAGAGAACGGAGAACTGACCGTCACCATGACGCAGGATGACCGGGGCAACCGGTTCCTTCCCGTCTACACCAGCTGTAAGGTGTCGTTTGACAATAATGCCGGAGGCTTGAAAAAGGAAGATGAGAGCAGCGGAGAAAAGCTTAAGGCTGCTGGAAGTAGAGCATCTGCTGTGGAGACCAGACAGCTCTATATTGACTCCCTGGTCAAGTATGTTCTTGAGCAGCCTGATCTGGCCGGGATGGAGATCAACCCGGACGGGAACCGCTGCAGGCTGAGCCGGGAGCTGCTTTGGAAGGTCTTCGAGAGGAGAGAGGCCAAAAGGGATGACCAGGAATTTAATAACAAGATGATCCGGAAAGCATTGAAGTTTGCAGAGGAATTCTATGCACCGAAGGGAATTGGCGATGACGGCAACTTCTCCTATCCGTATCTGGAAATGATGCACATCCTGAACGATATGAACATGGCTGTCGTCGATCCATCCGTGATGATCGCGGGTATCCTGTACCACGCTGCAGAACAGACGGCACAGGCACCGGACATGATCCGCTGGCAGTTCGGAAATCAGGTCGCGGATCTTCTCGATGTGTATCTGAGACATATAGACCTTGACGAAGAAGTAAGACATCGTCAGTTCATTTCCGACCTGAAAAAGGCTGACATGCCGGTCAAGGTTCTGGCACTTGCGGACATCCTGGTGCGGCAGAGGGACATCGTGAGAAGCTGCGGATACGCTGGAGAGAGTTGCCAGCGGCCTTTACGCCTGTTAAGACAAAAATGATAATGTCCTGATATACCAAAAATGAAAATGTCCCGGGTGGGAAAGTCCAGGTGTGGCGACAGTAGACATCGCTTATTTACAAACACTTTACCCGCCACGCACAAGAATTTTTCTTCTGCATTGTACGATACATTTGGAAAACTTTAATCAGATGACGCAGGTGTCAAAAGGAATTTGGGCACACTCATGGTCAGATGAAAATGTGCGAAAGGCGGCAATTATGCACGAGGCAATGAATAGCAGAAGGTCAGAGAAGCTCAGATGGCTGGCCATCCTGATCGCGGTCGTTCTGATGACCATGATCTATGGACTCAGCGGCTGCGGCTCGTCGGACGGCGGGAGCGAGGAAAGCGGCGGCACTTCGGACTTAGCCGCGCAGTCTACCCTCGGATCCGGAAGCAAGACGCTTCGCATTCTCTCCGGCTCGGAGAACAAGGAACTTGAGCCGATCATCGAGAAGTACGCAAAGAAGAATCATGTGAAGATCGAGATGACCTATCAGGGTTCTCTCGACATCATGCGGCAGCTTGGTGAGAAGAACTTTGGCTACGATGCCGTCTGGCCTGCTTCCAGCATCTGGATGAACGCCGGCGACACCCTGCACAGGGTAAAGCACGCGGAGTCCGTATGCCAAAGCCCGGTCGTCTTTGGCATCAGAAAGCCTCTGGCGGAAGAACTGGGCTTCGTGGACAGGGAAGTTTCAGTCAATGATATCCTGGAGGCGATCCTGGCAGGCAGGCTGAAGTTCTGCATGACTTCGGCCACCCAGTCCAACTCCGGAGCCAGCGCCTACATCGGCTTCATCCACGCACTGCTCGGCAGCCCGGACGTCATCACCATGGATGACCTGCAGGATCAGGATATGCGGAAGAAGCTGGCGCAACTTCTCTCAGGGATCGACCGTTCGTCCGGCAGCTCCGACTGGCTGAAAGATATGTTCCTGAAGGGCGATTACGATGCCATGGTCAACTATGAGTGCCTGATGATCAACGCAGACGAGCAGCTTCAGGCGGCCAAGAAAGACCCGCTTTACATCATCTATCCATATGACGGACTCAGCATCGCGGACTCCCCGCTTGCCTATGTGGATCAAGGCGACAGGAAAGCGGAGGAACGTTTTCTTGACTTCCAGGAATACCTCCTTTCCGACGACACGCAGGACCGGATCCAGCAGACCGGACGGCGGACCACCTACACCGGGATCAGTGATAAGAACAAGGTCATATTCCGGAAGGAATGGGGATTTCAGCCCGACCGGGTGCTTTCACCCTTCAAGATGCCGGAGGCGGATGTTCTGGACGAGTGCCTGAACCTCTATCAGACCGTCCTGCGCAAGCCGTCCCTGACCGTCTACTGCCTGGATTACTCCGGCAGCATGGAAGGCGAAGGCAACAAGCAGCTGGTTGCGGCCATGGAGCAGGTCCTGATCCAGAAAAATGCTGCAGAGAATTATCTACAGGCTTCCCCGGATGATGTGACCATCCTGATCCCGTTTGAAAGCAGCGTGATCGGAACTTTCACGGCGGAGGGCAACGGCAAGGAGCTGGAGGACCTCTACGACACGGTTGACAAACTGGAGCCCATGGGTGGAACCGACATGTACAACGCCATGGAAAGGGGTCTGGACCTTCTGGATGAGTATGACCTTTCTAAGTACACGACCGCTTTCATCGTCATGACGGATGGCGAATCGGAGGACTACTATAACGAGTTCAGGGAAGCCTGGGAAGAGGACGGACGGAACATTCCGGTCTTCTCCATCATGTACGGCGATGCGGACTCAAGTCAGCTTGACCAGCTGGCTCAGCTTACCAATGCGAGAGTCTTCGACGGAAGAGAAGATCTGATCGGAGCTTTCCGGAAAGTGCGTGGCTACAATTGAGTAAGACAAAGGAAATCACGAGAACCACAGGAGCGGTCCTGCTGGCAGTAGCATTTTTCTTCCTGCTGAACAAGGTATTCTCTTTCAATATGTTCGTATCGGGGGCGCTGGCAGTGGGAATGTATATAGGGGCGTATTTCCTTCTGAAGCCCTCCTCGAAGATCGGCAAAGTGGAAGTGGAAAAGCTGAAGGGAGGCGAAAACTCCCTGGAGCTTATGGAAGAAGCGAAGAAAGACATCCTTTCCATGGAGAAGAATATGCCTCTGATCAAGGATCCGGCTACGGCCGGGTATGTGTCGGGCCTGACCCGGACCGGGCGGAAGATCCTGGTCTATCTGACCGAACATCCGGACAGGATCGCCGATGCCCACCGCTTCTGCGACTACTATCTGGACATGGCGGAAAAACTGACCGGCATCTACGTACAGATGCAGAAATTGGTGCCGGAAGAGGCGGCTGCCGGCGGAACATTTCCGGCAGGAGGAGCCGCCGGGGCAGCAGCCGGTGGAACATTTCCGGCAGGAGGAGCCGCCGGGGCAGCAGCCAGGTCTCCATTCGGAATGGAGATCGAGGAAAGTTCTCCGCAGAGCGTCATGGTCAAGACAAGGGATGCGCTGAAGATCCTGAACACAGCCTTCGAGAATCAGCTGAATCGGCTGATGCAGGGTGACCTGATGGAAGTCGAGTCGGAGATCGAGGTGCTGAGACATGTGATCAAGATGGAGGGGGACTCATGAAGGCAAAACTGATCGGACTGATCGTAGTCTGTGGCGTCATCGGGGTGGCAATCGGCTATAAAACAAGCAGCGACCGGAATCGCCTGACTACTCTGAAGGGGTACGTCGGGGGCGAGAAGATCGGGTTCCTCGAGGATGAAGATGTGGCGAACATGCTGCAGAAAAAGTACCATCTGACCCTGGACTACTCCAAGGCGGGCTCACTCGATATGGTGACCGCCGACAAGGAAGGAAAGGATTTTCTGTGGCCGTCCAGCCAGACGGCACTGGAACTCTACAAGCAGGAGGTCGGAAAACCGGTCCGCAGCGACACGATCTTCAACACTCCGATCGTCATCTACACCAGGAAGGCTGTCTCTGACGCCTTGAAGAAGGAAGGAGTCGTATCGGTCAGCGCAGGCCTCTCAGGCTCTGCGGATGTCTATACGGTCGATCTAGAGAAGCTGGTCGGCATGGTGGAAGACGGAACATCCTGGTCATCGGTCGGGCTTCCTCAGCTGTATGGCAATGTGACCGTCTCTTCGACAGACCCGACAAAGTCCAACTCAGGAAACATGTTTGCGGGACTACTCGCGAACACGCTGGCAGGCGGTGTCGCGACCGAAAGCAATATCGACGAATATCTGCCGGAAATCGAGTCGATCTTCGAGAAGTCAGGTTACATGGAATCGTCCTCGGCGGATATCTTCAGCGAGTTTCTGAAGATGGGCATGGGAGCCAAGCCGCTTGTTGTCGGTTATGAAAACCAGCTCCTCGAGTTCGCGTCCCAGCAGCCTTCAAAATGGGACAAGGTCAAGGATGATGTCGTGATGCTGTATCCGGTGCCGACCGTGTGGTCCTCCCATGTGCTGATTGCTCTGGATGATCAGGCATCCGGTGCGGTCGATGCTCTCCAGGATGAGGAGATCCAGGATCTGGCATGGAAGAAGCATGGATTCAGGACCGACGTCTCCGGAGGAAGCGCGGACCTGTCCGCTTACGATGGAATCGGGATCGAGGAGACCGTGACACAGGTAGGGCAGATGCCGAATTATAAGACGATGAAGAAGATCATAGATTACCTGGACCAGTGATATGGACTAATACAGAAGCCTCGGGAAATATGATAGAAAAGACGAAAAACGGCCAGACAAAGTGCAGTAAACACCTTGTCTGGCCTTTAACGTCCCATTCCGACAGCATACATATATGCTACCGCCAGACCGCGAACCAGCAGAGTGCCGGGACTTCCGCTGACGCATCGAAACGTATCCTGGACATCATCAAGGAGGGGAAGCTGAGCGCAGACCAAGTCAGCCTGATCGCTCAGGCAATCAAGGACGGCTTTACAGCAGATGAACTGGAATACCTCTACTCCCTGACGATGGACAGCGACCAGATGACCCGGGAATTTGATCGGATCAGGAAAGAGAAGACAGATGGCAAAGGATAAGGACATCAAGGGAAGAACTTGCAGAAAAGTACGGCATCACCGATGAAGGGGACATCGTATCGCTGACGGAACTGGAGATGCGGGAGGAAAGGACTTGGATACCTGGTCCCGGAAAAATATCATTACGATCTGTGGAGGAAACAGAAGAGTGGTAAAGAAGATTTTGAAAATAACAGGGATCATTGTTCTGATCATCATAGGGCTGATCTTTTTTGGGGTTGTGGTATTGGGTTTGGCAGCCGGTTACAAGAATAAGCATTATTATGAGAATGCCACTCCAGCAGGAGAGATCGAGAAAAAATATACGACTATGGGACCTCTGGAAGTCACCTCATTTGAGCAGGCGGCAGACGGAGAGGACTTCAAAAAGTACAAAGTCTGGTATCCGTCAGAGATGAAAGACAGCGGGAAGCAATATCCTCTTGTCATTATGGTAAATGGTACCGGCGTCAAGGCATCCGCCTATATGGAAGTCTTTCAGCACCTGGCGTCCTGGGGTTTTATCGTGGCGGGGAATGAGGACGCGGCTTCTGGCAACGGAGTTTCATCCGCAAAGACATTGGATTTCATGCTTAAAGAAAACGAGTCGGAAGACAGTCCTTTTTATCGGCATGTAGACGCAGAGAATATCGGCATTGGCGGACATTCTCAGGGCGGCGCCGGCACAATCAATGCGGTTACTGACCAGAACAATGGAAGCAAGTACAAAGTCATGTGGACGGCAAGTGCTCCGCACCTGGAACTGGCAAAAGGCTTTAACTGGACCTATGATGTCAGCAAGGTCTCCATACCTTACATGATGGTCGCCGGCACCGGAATCGCGGACGGAGGCGACGGCGTGGAAGGCAGTAAGAATGTCGGCATAGCCTCTTTGTTTTCCCTGCAGGAAAACTTTGATGCGATCCCGGATGGCGTGCCCAAGGTCATGGCTCGGGAGAAGGGAAGGGATCACGGCGATATGCTGCGCTATGCGGATGGCTACATGACAGCCTGGTTCATGTATTATCTTCAGAATAATGAGGAAGCCGGCACTGCCTTCTTCGGAGAAAACGCCGAGATTCTTACGAACCCGAACTGGCAGGATGTACAGGTGCAAGAATAATAATCTGTGTCAATCAGGCAGCAGGATGCTGCCATATTTGTTCGAAGGAATCTGAGCACAGCATCATCAATACAGGCGATGATCACAGACATAAAGGAATTCGCTGAGGATAAAGAGTATGGATGCAATCGAGTGTATCAAGACAAGAAGAAGCGTACGGAAGTATCTGAATCAGGATATCGACCGGGAGAACATTTTCATGAGGGTGAATTAAGATGACGGACCAGGCTGACTGCATCACAACATACTGTGGAATCCATATGAATCCGCTCGACCCCAAGCCGGAAGATTTCCGAATTGGGGACATTGCGCATGCCCTGCCGATGATTTGCCGCGGAAATGGTCATGTGAAGACTTTTTTCTCCGTTGGGCAGCATTGCATCAACTGCGCGAGGGAAGCGGAAGCCTTGTCTCTCCCGAACCGGATGGTTCTTGCCTGTCTGCTCCATGATGCCTCCGAATGCTATATGTCGGATGTCCCGAGACCTTTCAAGAGAAACCTTCCAGAATACCGGGAAGCGGAAGACCATCTGCTTTCCGTCCTGTATACAAAGTTTCTGGGCTCTGATCTGACAGAGCAGGAGTACCGGAAGATGAAGCAGATCGATAACGCCATGCTCTGGTACGACATGCATGAACTATTGAATGAGAATATCTGAACATTTTCCGGGCGAGGAAACGTAATCTATGAAAATAAGAGTGGCCAATAGCAAAGAGAAAAAATCAATACGGGATTTTTACAACAGCATCATTGTCAGAAATGCCGGCACCATCCATGATATTGGGTGGAAAGTTGATCAGTATCCATCTGAGGAAGTATTACAGCAGGCTTAGGATAATGGAAATCTTTATGTGGGTGAGAATAATAGCAGATATGTATCTGTTATGATCCTCAATGGTAACTTCTGCCCTGAGTATGATGCAGTACACTGGAGTGTGCCCTGTAAGAAAAATGAAGTGAAACTTCAGAAGAAGGGTGCAGCATCTGGGCGGTAACCGGCTGCGGCTAATGACCATGGTTATTGAGCATGGCTATACAGATCCGCGGTGGGCGACCGCCAGACAGTATTCGGAGAAGGGTTACTACATAAGGAAAGGTGAACATGGAGTCCTGTGCGAGAAATGGATCTTCGAGAAACAGAAGAAGGTAAATATAAGACTTATTTCCCAAAGGCCACAACTCCTGCAGCTATCCGTAAAGAAGTAGAGCTCGCGGCAGCTGAATTTGAAGAGCTGGTAAAATCCGGGAAGCATTATGACGGGGAGAATATTAAGTTTGCGGACTTAAAAGGACGTCCCATCTATCCGGACTCCGTCGGCCATAAGTTTCATGAGATCATTCAAGCATATAACGAGGAGCATCATGGAAATATCCCGGACATCAATTTTCATGGAACCCGTCATACTTCTGCGACTCTGCTGATCTCAGAAGGGTTGGATGTCGTCGAAGTCAGCCATCGCCTCGGGCACTCGAAAACCTCCACCACAGAAGATATCTACGCTCACCAGCTCGAGAAGGTGGACGAGCATGCAGCAGCCGTGCTGGATTCGATCCTGAATAAGAGCAGGTGACAAAAAGACCAGTCAGTGGGAAACCACTGGCCGGGTAATAGACTATAAGCCAAATAAAACCGCCCATGTTTACATGGGAAGTGCGATATCCGTAATGGCCGCTGGTATCATTCGTCTATGTAATGCAGTTTTTTCTGATACATCTTCCAAAAAGATTCATATTCCTCTACGGATGCCTGCATGACCGCGAGAATGTGGCGAAGGATCCTTGGTGGAACATGGCTGTTATTGTTTGCAAGCCTGAAAGAATGGTTCTTCAGAACCCAGATTTTCGTTGCATTCTCTGCAGGTTTTCCTTCCGCAATATGAAAATGAATTGGCTCGGCACCTTCATTGGTCCAGAAGAATACATACCATCCGCTGTATCTAACATATACTGGCATCAGACAGCATCCTCCATCTGGTCAAGTGACCGGAAATAGCATACGGTCGGATAAATGGTTTGGAAATCTTTCAGAAATTTCTGGGTTTTCGCAGGGTCATCTTCAAAATTACTGTGAAGGATTGTGCCGTTATTTGAAATTAAGATAGCCTTGGCGCTATCAATCTCTTCAAAAGCAACGTCTTCATCCGAGTATGTGATCATAACCCCGTTTTTCTCACAGTATTCGTGTCTCATACCTCTCATACCTCATATATCGGGAATGATAGAAATCTATTATCGGAAATACCTCATTATATTTTAGCATACTTAGGATGGTCTGACAGAATGATTTCGGACATCAATTGTCGCACGATCGGAAAAGCATCCGGGATCGACGATGCGGTTTATGCCCACACAGATATCGGCACTGCGCAGAAGATCATCTCGCTGGCGAGATACCTGTTCTGCACCGATGGTCAGAGCCTTCCCGGAATCGCTGCCTGGCAATATACCCACCCACTTCCCTATAAAGAAGGAATCAGCGAAGATACCTATCATCGTTTGTTCGCCGAGATCGGTCTGGACGAAAGTCTCCAGCAGAACTTCTTCCGGGACAGATATGAGGCAGTCGGAGCATCCGCCGGTATCGCATATGATTCCACGACATACTCCACCTATTCGGAAGATCAGAACGAGTCGCGTTACGGATTCAATAAAGCGGTCGACGGGCTTAAGACTATTAAATATCTCGCCCTGTATTCGCTGGAGTCCAGGCAGCCGATCGCATTCACCAAACAGGATGGCAATCTCCCTGATGTGGTCACTGTTGGCAATGCCCTGCAGCAACTGTTATCTATCGGCGTAAAAAGTGCAGAAGTCATCACGGAGAATGGTTACTATTCTGAGTCAAACCTCTCGGAACTGTTCCACAGGCACTTTGACTTTATCACGCTTTCAAAGCCGAACATCAAATGGATCCGGCCGGAGATCGATTGTCATGCTTCCGAGTTGGAACGGCTCTCCAGTGTCTGCCCTTATGACCATAAGACGCATGGCATAACGGTCATGACGATGCACAAGTTTACGCGGGTACGCGAACGGGCCAGTAAAAAGTCCGGCCTTTCACGTGGTGACGAAGAGACCTTTTCCCAGAGGATGTATATCCATATCTTCTTCAACGCGGAGCGTAAAGTCGACGAGGACCATTGCTTTGAGAAAGAGCTTCTCACACTAAAGGGTTCCATCGAAAGCGGTGCTGCGGTGTCTGATTTCAACGACACTGCACAGAAGAAGATCGCTAAATATCTGATCCTGCGGACCTGGGGCAGCAAGACTACTGTATCGTTCAATGAAAAAGCCTGTGCAGCCGCGAAGAAGTACCATGGTTACTTCGTTCTGATAGCCAGCAGAGAGAAGGATACTTTCGAAGCTCTCCGCAAATATCGCAAGCGCGAGCACATCGAAGACTATTTCCGCTCCTCGAAGCAGCATGCAGACAGTATGCGCGTAAGGGTCTGGGATCCGGATACGCTGCGCGGACGGATGTTCGTACAGTTTGTTGCCCTCTGTTACTACGAGTATCTAAGCGAACAGGTTCGGCAGATGAAGAAGACCCTGGGAATTCCGAATGGAGATCCGCTTCATGACCTGAAAAAGAACCTGGATCTTGAATCCAAACTGAAGTCCTGGCTGGACAACACTCCGCTCTACCTTCAGATGCAGTGGTTCGATGTCATTGAAACTGTTGAGATTTCCTCCGCGTTACGAACGAGGCGATTTTCAACAGAGGCAACCCTACGCGATCAGCTATATTTTGAACGACTCGGCGTGCAGAGCACATGATATTGAGTATATAAAATCATACTTTTAGGATCCGAAGCACGTCGTGTACGTGTGGCTGGATGTGCTGACCAACTATATTACCTTCGCGGGGTATGACGTGGACGGCAGCAGCGACGACTATAAGAAGTACTGGCCCGCCGACCTTCACCTGATCGGCAAGGATATCATCCGCTTCCATACCATCTACTGGCCAATCTTCCTGATGACCCTCGGAGAACCTCTTCCGAAGCAGGTCTTCGGACACCTGTGGTTGCTCATGGGTGATGGCAAGATGTCTAAGTCCAAGGGCAATGTCCTCTACGCGGACGAACTGGTGGAGTTCTTCGAAGTCGACGCGGTCCGTTACTTTGTCCTTCATGAGATGCCTTTTGAGAATGATGGTGTCATCACCTGGGAGCTGATGGTCGAGAGACTGAACTCCGACCTTGCCAATACACTGGGAAATCTGGTCAAGAGAACGATCACCATGACCAACAAGTACTTCGCCGGAATCGTGACGAAGAGCGGATGCACCACCGGAGGTATCGTGGACGTGACGGCGGAAGGTGGGGCAAAGACGGCGGAAGAACTGGATGCCGATCTTAAGAAAGTGGTCCTTGATACGGTAAAGACAGTTCAGGCGAGGATGAACCAGCTTCGTGTCACGGACTCCATTACTGAGATCTTCAATCTCTTCAAGAGTTGGAACAAATACATCGACGAGACTGCGCCGTGGGTCCTTGCCAAGAGCGACTGGACAAAGGCGAGGCTTCAGGAGGTCCTGTACAATCTGACCGAAGCGATCGCCATCGGAGCAGAACTGCTGGAGCCCTATATGCCTGAGACAAGCGCGAAGATCCTGACTCAGCTGAGCACGGAAAAGCGCGGACTGGACAAGATGGATCAGTTCGGACTGTATTCGTCCGGAAATATGGTCACGGAGAACCCGGAGACCCTGTTCCAGAGATAGGACCTTGCAGAAGTCATGAAGGAAGTCGAGAAGAGACATCCAAACATGGCGAAGGCTGAGGCGGAAGCGGAAGAGGCTGCAAAGAAGAACAGCCAGAAAGAAGATCTGAAGGAAGAAGGCCTGAGAGAAACTTCAGGCAAGAATGGTCAGACGGATGAGAAGCTGACGGAAGGCGGATCTGCCGCGGCAGCACCCGCAGAGGGTGCAGACGATACGAACAGCGCAGATGGCGTCATGGACATAGAACCTGCGGAGGAAGTCACAATAGACGACTTCGCGAAGCTGCAGATTCAGGTAGGGGAGATCGTCTCCTGCGAGGAAGTGAAGAAGAGCAAGAAACTTCTCTGCTTCCAGGTGAAGGTCAGGTCAAGGACCCGCCAGATCGTGTCCGGCATCAAGAAATGGTACAGACCTGAGGAGATGCCCGGCAAGAAGGCCCTGGTTATCACCAACCTCAAGCCGGCAAAGCTGGCAGGCCTTCTGTCTGTCGGAGGGTATGATCCTCTGTGCGAAGGACGATGCGGGGAATCTGGTCCTGGTCAGCCCGGAGAAGCCGGTCAAGGTAGGGTCGCAGGTACGGTAAAACCTGAGCTGCATCAGTTTGAAAAAAGCCTTCAGAGCGTCAGCTGTAACATCGGCCGGCCGCTTCGGAGGCTTTTTCGATTTTTAAAGTTGACGGCTGGGCACAATCATACAGACTTTTACTGATACAAGACATGAGTCTAATACAAGTCTCAAATATCTCAGAAAGCTTGATTAGCATCTGTGGGCAGTCCGCCACCATTAAGATCACCGTGATAATTGTTGCAATGTACGGAATTCACCGGGTGTGCACCCTTTAACCTTTTTGAAAGATCTATTGAATGCTGAGATGCTTCCGAAACCAGCTGAGAATGCTATATCAGTTAGTTTGCGGTCATTATCGGCCATCAGTTTTATTGAATAATTCACTCTTTGGGCATTGATCCATTCGTTGTACCCCAACCCCATAGTATCTTTAAAATAGCGGGAAAAATACGATGCACTCATTCCTATCTTAGAAGACACAGTCAATAGACTGTTGTCGTCTGCCAGATTTCCCTTGATATGATCACAGAGAAGCAACAGGAGCTTTTGGTTCTCTGATATGTTATTTGGAACACTATGAGCAGGAGATATGGTACTGAAAAAGGAGAATATGTTAATGAAAAACTTATAAAGTTCAATGCAGCATCGTGTTTCAGAAAAATCATCAGACGTAGCTGACAGTGATCTGATTCTGTCAAGGGGGCCAACAATAGAACCATAGTACTGTGGATACTTTTCAAAGTTATAATGGTGGTGAAGCTTTATATTGTTCGATGCCGAACGAAGATCGTGAAGCTGATTCAGCAGAGTACTCTCAAATTGGATGATATAGTACGTAGAAGGGTCTGCATTCTCCGTTGAGTGAAGCTCGTTAGGCCAGACTAATAGAACGTCATTCGAAACAAGATGGTATATATTGCCGTTAATGACATACGCGTTAGACATTCCACGGTTTATGATAATCTCTCCGTAAGAATGCCAGTGAGCGGGGAATTGTGTAAAATGAAATACTTCGCTCATAATGATGGCTTTTTGCTGCACTTCTAGATTTTCGAAACGGTCAGTCATAATTTGAACCTCTAATTAATTCCCAATTATTACCAATTTTTATGAGTATAACACAAAATAATGACTATTCAATAATTGCAAGGAATAAATTCTTTCCGACAATAGAAATACGTTCCTTTATACATTATATTGTACAAATTTACCAATATGCTGAAAAATAGTTCGGTATTATTGACAGAATAATAATAATTACAAGAAGTATTGTCTAAAGAAGGTAAATTTATGAAGGAAGATAGTAAAAATATGCGAAGTAAATATTTGACAAATAATGTACATTAAAAATACAAATGAAAAAAACAAAGCCCGGGCAATAATAAAGTAACATCAACAAGTAAATTTGGACAATGGAGGATCATATGAGAAGAAGAACGATTAGCATGTTGACTGCTTTGGCGATGCTGACAATGACAATGTCTTCATCCGTATATGCTGAAACAGAGGACGCAGCTGCGGCTGAAAACATGAAAACAGTTCATATGGGAGACAGAGAGATTCAGGTTGAGGTCACAGATCCTGGAATCAAAGGAAACTTTACATACTGGTCATGCTTTACTGGGGATTCAGCAACATGGGACCAGGAAAGAATAGATGCATTCAATGAGGCTTATGCGGATCTGGGAATTCAGTGTGATGTCCAGTTTGTACCCGATGGCGCTGGAATCAACAATGGGAAACTGCTTTCTGCCCTGGCAGGTGGTACAGCTCCGGACTTGTTAATCACGGATAACCCGACTTCTGCTTACCAGTATGTGGCAGAAGGGTCTTTTATGCCTCTCGATGAGACTCTTCAGAAGATCAATCTTGACGTCAGCGCATTCTTCGATGGCTGTAAAGACGTTATGTACTATAACGATACTTGCTACCTTGTGCCTCAGGATACCAACGTTATCATGCTGTATTATAATCCGGACATCGCGACGGAGTGTGGACTTGATCCGGAGAATCCGCCTACGACTCTGGATGAACTGAATGCCTGGTCTGATGCAATGACCGTCCAGGAGGATGACGGAAGCTACTCCAGATTTGGATTGATTCCGTGGCTGGATTCCGGAAATGACGCATTTGTTATTCCGTTCATATTCGGGGCAAATCCTTATGACAAGGAAACAGGAAAGATTGATCTGACGAGCGATCAGATGATGAAATATATGTCATGGGTTCAGAGTTTTTCCCAGAAATATGACCCGGAGAAGATTGGAGCTTTCACGTCAGGACTCGGCGGAATGTTTTCGCCTGATCATCCATTTATGACAGGGAAAGTTGGCATGACAATTACAGGAAACTGGTTCTCAGAAGCACTCCGGCAGTATGCTCCTGATGTGAACTATAAGGTTTGTGCGGTTCCTGTACCGGAAGGAGGAAGGGCAAACAGCACAACGTTCGGTTGCAATGTTTTTGCAATTCCTGCGAATACGGATCCGGAAAAGGCTGAGCTGGCTGGGTTGTTCATCAAGTTCTGTGAACAGGGCTCAGTTAATGAAGATAACTTCACTCAATGGAGATCCATCCCTGTAATCGATGCTGCATTTGATGATGTAGGACTGACCAAAGACGGTGATCCTATGTATCTGCTTGAAAGACAGATTGCAAATTCTCCAGAGAATGGCATTCCTGCACTGTGTGCTGTTTCAGCAGAACTTTCTACTCAGTTCCAGACTGCAAGGGAACAGGTTATATATAGTGGAGCAGATCCGCAGGAAACACTGCAGGCGCTGCAGGATACGATGCAGTCCCAGCTGGATGCTAAGTAAGGAAGGGTCACCTCAGAAACTCGGGGGGAGTTTTTACTCCCCCATCTATTGAAAATCTTTCAAGGAATGGAAGAGTAGGAAGAGTAGAGGCAACAGCTTGTTATGAACAAAATGAATGGCTATAAAGTAAAAACGTTTCTGGGAAAGTTCTGCATATACCTGATACTCCTACTGTTTGCACTGGCATTTCTGCTGCCGTTCTTTTTCCTGTTTACCGGTTCCTTTAAAACTTCCAGTGAATTGTTTTCAAAACCATTTCACTGGCTTCCAAGACATTGGACATTGAACAATTACAGGCAGGTCTTCACGAAGATTCCGTTCTTTCGCTATCTGAAGAATACAATGATAATTGTTGTGGTCAATATCATCGGAGCCCTCATATCAAACTCGCTTATCGCATATGGGTTTTCACGGCTGAGGTGGCCGGGGAGAGATAAGGTATTTATGATTGTAATTGCAACCATGATTCTTCCTTATCAAGTTACATTGATTCCTCTGTATCTGATGTATTCAAAGATGGGCTGGGTAGGAACATTCCTTCCACTTACCGTGCCAGGTTTTTTTGGAAACGCCTTTTATATATTCCTCATGAGACAGTTTATGATCGGAATTCCGAAAGAATTATCCGAAGCTGCAAGGATAGACGGGGCGAATGAGTTTGGAATCTTCTCGAGTGTGATTATTCCAATATCAAAGCCCGCTCTCGCCAGTGTCGCGATTATGTCCTTTATGAGAGCGTGGAATGACTTCCTGGGGCCGCTCGTCTTTCTTGGAAATGACCGTCTGTATACACTTTCTCTGGCTGCATCTATGCTGAGATCTAACCTCAACCCGAACTGGGAATTACTGCTGGCACTTGGGGCAGTGATGGTTATTCCGGTCCTTATTCTGTTCTTTGTACTTCAGAAATATTTCATTCAGGGAATCACTATGGGTGGAGTAAAAGGGTGATAGCATGAACAATAAGAATAAAACATCTCGTATGCGCAAAGCAGAAGCGAGAAACGGTCTTCTCTTTATTCTTCCATGGATAATTGGATTGGCTCTTTTTACAATCTATCCGATTGCGAGTTCTCTGTATTATTCCTTCTGCAACTATTCTGTAATCGGGAAGCCGACATTTGTCGGGTGGTCAAATTACACCAATTTGTTTAAGGATAAGACGTTTCTTGCTTCCTGTAAGAATACCCTTTATATGATTTGCATTGGAGTGCCGATTACAACATTCGTCGCTGTCTGGATTTCCATCTTCTTGGACAGTAAGAAGCTGAAACACACGGGTTGGATGAGAGTTGTCTTTTTCATACCGACTCTGGTTCCAACGGTGGTTGCCTGCCTTCTGTGGATCTGGGTAATGCAGCCTGATACTGGTCTTGTAAATACTATTCTTGGATACTTTGGTATTCAGGGACCAGGATGGCTTTCAAGTGTTAAATGGGCTAAACCTGCCTTCATTCTGATGATGATATGGACTTGCGGAAATCAGATTATTATATATCTGGCAGGCCTTCAGGATGTTCCTGCTACCTTATATGATGCGGCAGCCATTGATGGTGCAGGATTTTTCCGAACTGCAAACTCTATCACAATTCCGTTGCTTCGTCCAACGATTCTGTATAATGTTGTGACATTGATTATCGGTGTTTTTCAGTGGTTTGCGGAACCTTATATTATGACAGAGGGTGGACCGAGCAATGCAACCATGTTCTATTCCCTGTATTTATATCAGAACGCATTCCAGTTCTTTAAGATGGGCTATGCTTCAGCACAGGCATGGATCATGCTGTTGGTAGCTATGGCGATTATTCTAGTTCTGTTCAAGGTGTTCAAATTCAATCAGCCAGAGGATCAGTGATGAGATGCTATAAAGTGGGAATTATTGGATGCGGAGTGATCAGTAAAACATATATCAAAGATATTAAGAGACTTTTCCAGAACAATCTCGATATCGTTGCAGTATCGGATACGGATCTCTCAAAAGCCAGGGAAAAAGCCGAAGAGTTTCAGATAAATCGATTCTGTACTCCGAATGAGTTACTCGATATAGAAGATATCGATATCGTAATCAATCTGACTCCCCCTAAGATGCATTATTCTGTGAACAAGAAAATTCTGCAGTCCGGGAAACATGTATTCTGTGAAAAGCCGATATCGCTTTCACTGGATGAAGCCCTTGAATTAAAGAAGATAGCGGAGACGAAGAAACTGCAGATCGGGTGCGCTCCAGATACGTTCATGGGAAGTTCCATCAAAACCTGCAGTAAGCTGATCGAAGATGGCTGGATCGGTAAAGCTCTATATGTCAATGCAAATATGATGAGCTGCGGAGTTGAAACATGGCACCCGGCTCCAGTCCCATTCTATCAGGCTGGCGGTGGCCCCATCTTTGATATGGGGGGATATTATCTTTCTGCGCTGGTTATGCTGTTCGGTTCAATCCGGGAGGTTTATTCCTGCAGCAGGACAGGTTTTTCTGAACGGGAAGCATTCTGCGGACCCATGAAGGGAAAGAAGTTCCAGGTGCAGACACCGACTTTTTATTCAGTTATTCTTCAGATGCAGAGCGGCGTTGTCGTGACGATGAATATTAGTTTTGATATTTGGAATTCTTCCTTACCATTCATGGAGGTATATGGAACGGAAGGCACATTGCAAATTCCAGATCCCAATATGTATGGGGGAACTCCGAAAGTATTCCGTAAGGAGCAGAAACTTGGGGCGCTGTTTGATGCCGGGACTATCTCTGACAGCCCGTATTCCATTCCCGAAGTGTATCAGAATGTAGGAAACTATGTCCGGGGGATTGGGGTAAATGATTTGGCGGAATCTATTTCCAGGGGTGTCCGCTGCAGCGCGAACATCGATCTCGCCATCCACGTACTTGACGGTATGCTTTCAATCATTCATTCGGGAGAAACTGGCCAGAGTATATCCCTTAGTACAAGTTATTCAGAGGAGAGCAGCATATGAATCTTGGAATTTCGTCATCGCTTGTTCACAGATCTGCTTCTGAGTGGGCAGAGAAACAAAAAAAACTAGGGCTTAGCGCCGTGGTATTTCCACTGGACTTTCGAGCCCGCGACAGTGAGATCGCAGACTATGTAGACGAGGCAAGGGAGAAAAATCTCCAGATAGCAGAAGTTGGGATCTGGAAAAATGTACTTGCACTGGATGAAAGAGAGAGAGCAGAAGCAAGAGAATATGCAGCCGGACAGCTGAAACTGGCTGATGAGATTGGTGCTCTGTGCTGCGTCAATACAGCTGGAACTTATGGCGGACCGCAGTGGGACGGAGGATATGCCGAGAACTTTTCACCTGAATGCTGGAGTGAAACGGTAACTTACATTCAATCACTGATTGATGAAGTAAAACCTCACAGAACCCGGTTCTGTCTTGAACCGATGCCATGGATGATTCCAACCGGACCTGATGAATGCCTTAGAATATTGCGTGATATAGATCGCGAGCAGTTTGGCATCCATCTGGATGCAGTAAACATGATCAACTGTCCGGAAAGATATTTTCATATGAAGGAATTCCTGGATGAGTGTTTTGAGAAGATAGGAAGTGAGGTAATAAGCTGCCATCTGAAGGATATCCGACTCCTTTCGGAACTTACATTCCAGCTTAAGGAAACATATTGCGGGGACGGGCATTTTCCAATTGAGCATTATATTAAGCTGATTGATCAATACTGCCCGGGAGCACCGGTTATTATCGAACATCTGAACAGAGATGAGGACTATATTCAAAGCATTCAATATGTGAGAAAAAGGGTACAGGTACAATGAATATTGTTGTGATCGGGGCAGGAAGAGGCCTTGGAGCTGTTCTTGTGCAGGAACTTAGAAAACGTGGTCATACAGTAGAAGCGGGTTATCATCGCCTTCCGGAGACTGCTGATAATTCCTTATCGGAGTATCTGATGGATGTCATGGATGAGAAAAGTCTTATCGACGCAGCAGACGCGATACGGCAGTCAGCCGGAAAGGTGGACGCTGTAGTGGATGTCGCGGGAATTCTACTGGACTCGGACAGAACATGTACGCTGATGGACGAACCAGAGGAAGACTTAATGAGGCAGCTGGACGTGAATGCCATAGGAATAGTAAGGGCGTTCCGGGCATTTTACCCGGTTCTAAGCGGCGGAGGAAGGTTTTTGGCTGTTACCTCTGAAGGCGGAAGTTTTTCACTTGCCGGAAGTCTCTTCCCGGGGTACAGTGTGTCAAAAACTGCGGCAAACAAGTATGTCCAGGTTTTGAGAGAGACAATTAGAAAAGAAGATGTGGATATCTTTGCTATTCACCCAGGGAGAATGAACACCGGCATGGGGAGAACGACAGCTCAGATAGAACCAGAGGAAGCAGCGGCAGGTATCAGCGATATTTTGGAAGGAAAGATTCCGGTGGATACGGATAGGCATTGGTTTATAGACTATCTTGGCCGTCCGATGCCACTTTGATGAAGGAGGGTTTTATGTCGATTGGAACAAAAAGGGTTGTTCATATGTCCTTCGTAGTGAAGGATATCGAAAAAGTGATGGCTAACTGGGCGGTTCTGCTGGGAATTGATAAACCGCGTATCTGGAAGATTCCGGGTCCGGACGTGGCTCCGGTACTGACAGATGGAAAGCCGCAGCTTTATGAGAATTGCTATATCTCAGTCATTGAACTGGACAATATCGTACTGGAGGTTTGTCAGCCGGGAGATGAACCTAGTCCATGGAAAACTTTCCTGGAGAAACATGGAGAAGGACTGATGCATATCGCGTTCTTATCTCCTGATGAAAAAGAGGCGGAAGACACGATTCGGCAGATTGGATGCTCAGGTACACCGTATCATATAGGCTATTATCCGCATCAGTCATATGCATTTTATGATACATATGATGCGTTGAAAACGGAGCTGAATATAAAGATAGATCGGGATAATTCCGATACGATTCGAATGATTCAGAAGCAGATAGAAGAGAGCAATTGAGTATCAGCAATATACTTTATCAATAACACAAAAAGGAGAATGTCATGAGTCTTAGGAAAGTATTTGAAAGTGCAGAATTCGCTCAGGTAGCAATGGTTGTAGAGGATATTGAAGCAGTAAAGAAGCTCTGGGCTTCGGTCCTTGGTGTGGAAGTCCCTCCAACAAATCCGTGCGGCGATTATGCAGTTACGCAGACAACCGTTTTTGGAGAACCCGCTCCGCTTGCTGATTCCAAACTTGCCTTTTTTACTCTGGTCCCAGGTGTGCAGCTTGAACTGATTGAGCCCAACAAAGAGCATTCCGTATGGCGTGATGAAATGGATAAGAAAGGAGAAGGACTGCATCATATTGCATTTACCGTGAAAGATGCAGATGAGGCGGCCAAGATCCTGATCGAGGATTACGATGCTGTGATCGAACAGGCAGGCAATTATGGAGACGGAACAGGAAAATATATCTATCTGTCCCTGCACAAAGATCTGAAGTGCAGAATCGAGCTTCTTGAAAACTTCTGATGAAGGCAGAACTTTCAGAATAGCACAATTGTAAATCAACATATCAATATATCCGGCAAAACTCAATGGGTCTTTGGCTCATTGAGTTTTGTATTATTCGGAAAATTGAATGACGGAAGGGAGAGCAATGACAAGAAAGATACGGTTTGGAGTTGTTGGCTGCGGCGGAATCGCAAAGAGATTTATAAATGCACTGAGACTGTCAGACTGTGCGGAGTGTTCCTGACGGCCTTCCTT
>DLFD01000073.1 GCA_002482005.1 Lachnospiraceae bacterium UBA7729
GCTGGAAGATCTGCTGAACGTTCCGGCAATCCTGTCAAACGTCGCACTTGTTGCTGACACCTGCCTGGCTCTCTGCATGATGGCAGTCGGAGATCAGCTTGACAAGGTGGCCGATGACCGCGCTTTGAACCTGATCGCCGTCGGATTTGCCCTCTACCTGATCACACTCGTCGCATCTCTGATCATCCAGATCCTGGCGATCAGAATGGAAAAGAAACTTAACCCGGAGAAGAGAGGAAATGTGCTGGATATTCATTTCCGCAAGGTGTGGATGGCATCCTGCGATGAAGCACAGAAGCTGATTGCCTACAAGGCTGGATATAAAGCATTCAATGTGACGATGGCCAGCTCGGGGATCGTTCTGATTGCCTGCTTCCTCCTGATCATGCTCTTTCATCTGGATGTGCTGTCGATCATCGCGGTATCCGCACTATTGATCATTCACCTGACAGTATTCATGCTTGAGTCGGCAAGGCTTGGAAAAAAGAGTCTATCACAATGAATGTGGAAATAGGCATATAATGTAGTTCTACTTAGTACTTCTTCTGAAGCCCCTTTAGGAGGTATAGCACTACATGGCATTCATCAAAGCGCAGAAGACCAAATGGTCCTGGACCAGATGCACAATGCCGCGAAGGAATGGGAGACCGAGAAACCGAACAGGGCGGCGGCAGCGAAATCATGTGAAATCTCCTTCTTCATATTATGGTTTCGGGATTTTCCCAGCCTGTACTTCCATGGTCTCTACCTGGCAGCTTCCGGTCCGGATCGCATCCAGGACCACGTCGGGACTGGCGGGTACTTTGTTGATGCGGACGCCGATTGCCCGGCTGATTGCATTAAGGATGGCCGGGGTGATGGGAACAGTTGCCACCTCGGAGATGCCCTTGGCGCCGTAAGGTCCCAGGGGCTCCGGGTCTTCGACCAGGATCAGGTGGTAGTCCGGCGTATCGGTGAACCTGGGCAGGCCAAGTGCCTTGTATGTTTTTTTGACCGGGTAGCCGTCCTTTGTCGGATGTCCTTCGGTAAGCGCGTAGCCCAGTCCCATGGAGATGCTTCCTTGCATCTGCCCCTCTATGATCCTTGGATTGACCGCCCGGCCCACATCGTGGGCGGCGATCACCTTCAGCACCCGGATCTTGCCGGTCAGAACGTCCACCTCGACGATGGCCGCCTGGGTTGCATAGGCATAAGCCGGGAAGTTGCGGTATTTCACTCCCTTTTCTTCAGCTGACTTGAAATCGCCGATCGGGAAGCACTCGGGAGCCCTGAAATAGGCTTCCGCTTTTCTTTCTTCTCCTGGTTTCCAGGGGTTCTTTTCCAGTTCCTTCTGCAGATTGCGGCAGGCTTCATAGACAGCGCGACCGTCGCAGAGGGTCTGCCGTTCGGCGACACTTTCTCCCGTCGGGATGGTCAGGTCTGTGTCTCCGGTCGCAATGTCGATCCTGGACAGGTCGATCTTCAGGGTTTCTGCTGCGATCTGGGTCATGGCGGTGCGGAAGCCCTGTCCCATATCGGTTCCGGAGACCAGCATGAACAGGCGTCCGTCCCCTTTCAGGGTCAGTCTGCAGGCACCGTCGTCTACGAAGATCCCCTTGCCGACGCCGGAATTTTTGAAACCGGAAGCCACTCCGAATCCAAGAACCTTGAAGTCTTTCTTCCTGGCAAGTTCCACCCCTGCTTTTCCGGCATTGATGCGGCCCCTGTAGCGTGTCTGGTACTTTTTCAGCTCTTCCTTCAGGGCAGCTTCGCAGCGGTCGATGGTCTCCTGAAGCCCCATGCTGCTTTCGAGAACTTCGCCGCCTACTGTAGAAGCGCCTGGATAGAGGGCATTCTTTCTCCGTATTTCAAAAGGGTCCATATCAAGTTTTTCTGCCATCTCATCGACAGCTGTTTCGATGGATATGGCTGCCTGATTGATCCCGTAGCCGCGGAAGGCTCCGCCCAGCAGATTGTTGTTTTTGGCGCACCGGGCGTCAACACGAACATGTGGAATAATGTAGGGGCCTCCGGACATAAGACAGCCGGTCATCAGGGTCCCGTAGCTTTCGCAGGTATAAGGCCCCCCGTCCGAGAACATCTTGCTGTCCAGATACTGGAACCTTCCGTCCTTGCTGAAACCGACCTCATAATCCGTATGATACCCGTGCCGGCGGGTTGTGACCACCATATCCTCCGCCCGGGTCAGGGTGATCTTGACCGGCTTGTCCACGGTCAGGGCAGCGACAGCAATCGGGCCCTCCAGAAATGTGTCACATTTCTTGCCGAAGCCTCCGCCGATCGGAGTGGCTACGACCCGGATCTTATCTTCTGTTATAGCAAGATTTTTTGCCAGCATCCGCCGGATCTCAAAAGGAGCCTGGGTGGGGCTGAAGACGGTCACCTTTCCGTCTTTGGCATAGCCGATGGCGGAGACCGGCTCCATGCAGACATGGTCCTGAGGCTGGATCTCCTTTGAAACACGTACCTTAATCAGGTCAGGATTGGTCTTGCAGGCATCCACATCGCCGCTTTCCCGTCCGGTCGTCACGATATAGCTTCCGGCCTTGACGCTTTCCGCTATGCTGAACAGGCCGGGCAGCTCTGTATAATCGATCCGGGCAAGCCGGACAGCTGCCCGGGCATGGGCATCGGTATCTGCTATGATCATGGCCAGGCGGTCGCCCAGAAAACGGACCTCGTCCGTGCAGAAGACCGGCCAGTCTGTGTCCCAGGTCCCTGTTTCGTTGAGACCGGGCACGTCTGCGGCCGTCACGACCCGAACGACACCCTCCGCTTTCATACAGTCTGAGTAATCAGCGGAGTTGATTCTGGCATGAGGAAGCGGAGCGAAGACAAAAGCCCCGTGCAGCATCTCATTTTCACCAAAGGCATCTGCGTCAAGATCATCGCAGTATTTCAGGCTTCCGGTCACTTTGGCCGGACCGTCCACATCCCATACGGACGCACCCACATAGCGGCCGGCGGGAACCGGCACTGTGGAAATTTCGACTATTTCGGTGGGATCGCAGGTCTGTACCTTCCGCAGGCTCGGGTTTTGGCCACTGAGTCTTGCCGCGGCCAGTTTCACCGCTTCGATGATTTTCACATATCCCGTGCAGCGGCAGTAGTTGTTCTTCATGCCCTCGCGGATCTCCTGGTCCGAAGGAGAGGGGTTCTCCAGGAGAAGCGCCTTCGCTGCCATGACCATGCCCGGCGTGCAGAAGCCGCACTGTACCGCTCCTGCGTCCAGAAAAGACTTCTGGATCACGCTCAGATGACCGTCTCTGGCTTCATGCTCGATCGTTTCCACTGACTTTCCGCTGATATTTTTCATCAAGGTCACACAGGAGCGGGCAAGCTTTCCGTCGATCAGTACGCTGCAGGCTCCGCACTGGCCCATGCCGCAGGCTTCCTTGGTCCCGTGCAGGCATTCTACATTGCGCAGGTATTTCAGCAGAGTCATCCGGTCCGGCACATTCGCACGGACTGTCTGACCGTTCAGAACAAATGAAACATCGCAGTTTTTTTCCATGGTGACCCTCATAAAAACTGATGAAAGATACAGAAGCAGTATAGCACAATGCAGTCTCTGATGAAGGGGCGACTATTCCCCTGATCTGTGAAACCTGCTTCGTTCATCACTATGATCTCATATTCTTAAACTGACGGATGAATGTTATGGCATGATGTTTTAGGAATCCGGAACAAACCAGAAGGGGCTCAGAACATGAAGAATGAAGACAATAAAAAGCGATTTCCTCTTTATCATAAGGTAAAGCACTTCGAGGATGCCAGGACTTATGTCAGGTGTCAGAACCAGGCCATGAAGGCACTGGGTTTTACAGAGCATGGTCTTGCCCATGTCGGTATCGTGGCGGAGCGCAGCAGGTATATTCTGGAGACGCTCGGTGACGATGACCGCACACATGACCGGCGTATCGATCGTGAAGTAATCCGCATCATTCCGCGTCTTCGCTGACTCGTTCGATGTGCATGGCCAGATAACCGATCTCCGAATCGGAGCAGGGGTGCCCCAGGGCTTTCGAAAGTTCTGTGCAGATCTGATGCGCACTTTCGAAAGCTTTGGGGTATTCGCCCTTCATATAATCGTTGAGATTCATCCGGATCTGTTCTCCGGTGCGCATGCGCGCAACCATATAGCGGATGTGATTCATCATCCGGTTATAACCGAGACTGGTGACGGAAAGCTTTTTACCGCTCCTCTCTTCGATCATCTGCACGCACCGGCGGACGACCTGCGCCTCCTGCATAGCCTGCGTGACCTTCTCGTCTTCGATGGCGGAGTGGATGTGCAGCGCCAGAAGGCCGGTCTCTGTTTCCGGAAGCTGCAGGTTCAGCCGCCTTTTTATGATGCCCCGGGCCTGTTCTGCGATTTTATATTCGTTGTGGAACATGACGCGGATGTCATCGTTCAGGGGATTGTCAAATGGCTCTCCGGTGCGCAGGCGGCGTATCGCAAATTCCAGATGATCTGCCAGCGGGAATATGATCGACCGGTCGGCTTTTCCGAATTTTTCCTGTGCCATATCGATGAGGGCACCTGCGACTTCCAGGCACACGGGATCCACTTCTTTTACGATCGATACCGGATTGCCCCGGTCCGTGAGCTCATTCAGAGAGTATATGCTGCAGTCGGATGACGGAGTGAACCGCTCCGACGTTCTTTTGCCGAAGCCGATGCCCTTGCCGAGAATGAGATACTGACGCTGACCGCTTCCGATCGCCAGTACGGCGTTATGGTTTAAGATCTTAGTTACGCGTACTTCCTGCATGGGCAGATGAGATCCTCCTCATAGTCACTCGTAGATATCTACTGCGTACAGATCGTCGCCTGCGCGGACAGAGCCAGTGTGAAGCACGCGGATATACTGATGTTCTTCGTCCATGTCTGTGACGAGGATAGGAGATACAACAGAAGGAGCATTCTGACGGATGTAATCGATGTCGATCTTCATCAGAGGCTCGCCCTTCTTCACCTTCTGGCCTTCCTGGACAAGGACAGTGAATCCTTTTCCGCCAAGCTTGACGGTATCGATTCCCATATGGATCAGAAGGGAAAGCTCTCCGTCGTCAGTGACAAATCCGATTGCGTGCCTGGTGTCAAAGACAAAACCGATCTCGCCGTCCGCAGGCGCCACAACGAGGGGATCTTCCGGAGTGACGACCATGCCAAGGCCCATCATGCCCTGGGCAAAGCCTTCATCCGGGCAGGTGGACAGCTCAGCAGCCTGACCGTTGACCGGGCTGCCCAGTACCACGGTTTTCACCAGCTTTCCGGAAGGTTTTTTCTGTCCGGAGGCAGACACGTCTGCTGCGTCCGCAGCACCTGCATCATTCGAAGCTGCGTTTGCTTTTCCGGAGGCATTGTCTCCTGCATGAGCACTATCCCCGGATGCCTTCGCCTTGCCGGCAATAGATCCGGATGCGGCCGCAGCAGCCTTTGCAGCCGGAGAACCTTCCGGAACGAATTCCGTACTTGGTACCTTATCCAGATAATCTTCCAGATTGGACTTGATGACGGCAACCCGCGGCCCGTAGATTACCTGAATTCCTTCACCATGATGGACGACGCCGGAAGCTCCTGTCGCTCTCAGGAGAGGGTCGGATACCAGATCAGCATTCTTCACCGTGCAGCGCAGACGGGTCGCGCATGCGTCTACATCCGAGATATTCGCCTTGCCGCCGAGTCCCTTCATGATCTGGTCGCTCTGCTGGTCCTCAGCGGAGAGCGCAGAGGACGCGGAAGACGGGTCCTCATGTCCACCCTGCTTTGCCTTGTAATCTGCCTTCGTGTAGAGCCTTGTCTCCACGTCATCATCCTCACGCCCCGGAGTCTTCAGGTTCAGCTTCAGGATCAGAGTGCGGAAGATGAAGTAATACAGGAAGAAGTAGATGATGCCGACCGGGATGATGCGCAGCCAGCTGGTCTTGGCGTTGCCCTGCATGACGCCGAACAGGATAAGATCGATCAGTCCTCCTGAAAATGTGAGTCCGACGGCTATGTTCAGGATGTGGGCGATCATGTAGCAGGTTCCAGCCAGAACGACCTGGACGACAAACAGGATCGGTGCGACGAACAGGAAAGAAAACTCAAGCGGTTCCGTGATTCCGGTGAAGGCGCACGCCAGCGCCGCGGAAAGCAGCAGTCCGCCTGCCTGCTTCTTTTTCTCGGGTTTGGCGGTCTGGTACATGGCCAGTGCAGCGCCGGGAAGGCCGAAGATCATGAAGATGAATTCCCCTGAGAAGTATCTGCATGCGTCCGCGGAAAAGTGGGTGATATCAGCGGAGTGGGCCAGCTGGGCGAAGAAGATGTTCTGGCCGCCCTCGTAAACCTTGCCGGCAATCTCCATGGTTCCGCCGACTGCAGTCTGCCAGAAGGGCATATAGAACACATGGTGCAGGCCGAACGGAATCAGCGCCCGCTTGATCAGGCCGAAGATCAGGGTTCCGGCATATCCGCTGGAAGTGACCAGCCCGCCGAGCGAATTGATGCCTGTCTGGACGATCGGCCACACAAAATACATCAGGATGCCGACAAACAGATAGACAACCGTAGATATGATCGGCACGAACCGGGAACCTGAGAAGAAGCTGATCGCCGCCGGAAGCTCGATCTTATAGAAGCGATTGTGCAGCGCGGCGACCCCCAGACCGACAATAATACCCCCAAACACACCCATCTGCAGGGTCGTGATGCCAACTATGCTGGTGGTAGCGCCTTCGCGGAGATTACCGATGATACTTCCGGACGCATCGATCTGTCCGTTGACCTGCAGCATTGCGTTGATCGAGATATTCATGACAAAAAAGGCGATCATAGCTGCCAGGGCGGCAACTTCCTTCTCCTTCTTTGCCATGCCGATCGCAACACCTACAGCGAATAGAAGGGGCAGATTGTCGAATACAACGCTGCCCACGGCATTCATGATCACCATCAGCCCGTGAAGGACTGTGCCGTCTCCCAGCACCCCTTCCAGATGATAGGTCTTGATTGTAGTCGCGTTCGTGAACGTGCTGCCCAGACCGAGCAGCAGCCCGGCGACAGGCAGGATGGAGATCGGAAGCATGAAGCTGCGTCCGATCCTCTGGAGTACGGCAAATGCACCCCCGCCGCTGTCTTTTTTCTTACTCATTTCATACACTCCCTTCTTTTTGGCTGCAACAGAAAAGAGGACATAAACCTAAGGCAAATGTATGTTTTTCACCACATCTGCCATACGGTTCATGCCCTCTTAAGGTTACATACCGATCTGTTTCTGCTACTTCCTCTTCTATCACGCACCGGAAGCTATGTCAAGCATAAAATTCACAAGGTCAAATAATTGTCCGGGAGGGCTAGAATACAGACGGGAATCAATCAGGATGAGATGAAACAGGATAAAACAATACAGGATGCAGGGAAACAATATGAGGTAAGACAAGATGCAACCTAAACTCTCCAAAATTATACTCGGTCAGGAGGGATGCCATATGTACGCTGGAAAGGCTGAACTGGTAATGACCCCGGTCCTATGACAAAATTTCGGGTTCCCATGACAACATGCAGGGCAGTCTCCCAGGGAAATATCATAACGGAAAGGTCCCCGAACAAAGTTTCTATAATCGTCGATATTCGATATGAAAGGGATATATATGGGTAGATCATCTGAGAGCCAGGTCAAATGGGTGAAGTTCCGTGTTGATCTGGGACAGCCGGCTCAAAGAGCTATGTACGAAAAGGTGAAAGAAAGGGATAAAAGCCGGTATCCCTCTATCGCGGATTTCTTCGCCGGGGCCGTGGAAGACCAGGCGCTCCTGCAGAAGGAGATTCACCTCATCCCGACTCTTTCAGCCATGGATCTTCAGAAGATACGGACAATCGTAGCAGAGGAGATTGTAAAGTATCTAAGGTAACCTGAAGATCCTGTTTGTTTGAAAGGAGACATTATGGAACAGGAAAGAGCTTCATATTAATTTGGCCTGAATCTTCCATGGAGATAGTGTTTGAGGAGATTTTTGGAGAACATAAGGTATATATTGATAGGTACAAGACGCTGCTTATGAATTGCAGAACAGGATACAGGAAAAGGAGGTTTTAAGCATGAAAACAGCATCGATCTGCGCCGGAGTCATCGGCTACAGCTACGCATTGAAATTCGCCATGGGGGGAAATGAGGTCTGGGCGCAGAACCGGACAGAGAAGTCTTCCGAACTCGCGAAGGAAAGGGTCAGGGAGAGCCTGAATTCTCTGGTCACCAATGGGGTATATACAGAAGAACAGGAGAAGGAGATTCTGGCAAGAATTCATTTCACCACCTCTGTGAAGGAAGCAGTGAAGGATGCGGGCTTTATTCAGGAATCATCCACTGAACACTATGATGTGAAGCATGAGATTGTCAAACAGATTGAGGAATATGCGCCGGAGGATACGGTGATCGCGTCTTCCACATCGGGCCTTCTGGTGACGGAGATTGCCAAATATGCCCGGCATCCGGAGCGCTTCGTGGGCGGACACCCCTATAATCCGCCGCACCTGATCCCTCTGGTGGAGATCACAAAAGGAGAGAAGACGGAAGACTGGGCAGTGGAGAAGGCGAAGGAATTCTACAAGGGAATCGGCATGGAGCCGGTCGTCCTGCAGAAGGAAGCACTGGGCTTCATCTGCAACAGGCTGCAGATGGCTCTCTACCGTGAGGTCGTGAATCTGGTTCTCAGCGGAGTCTGCACCGTGGAAGATGCGGACAAGGCAGTCACATTTGGCCCGGGCATCCGCTGGGGAATCATGGGGCCGTCTCTGGTTTTTGAGCTCGGCGGCGGACAGCATGGCGTCGCAGGCCTGATGACCCATCTGCATGACTCTATATCCCTGTGGCTGAATGATATGGCCGACTGGAAGGAGTTCCCGCCGGAGACGGCGAAGATTCTCCAGGAGGGTGTCAGGGCGGAGCTTGCGGACCGGCCGGCGGAGATTGGAAACACGCATGAGTCTCTGGAGCAGTATCGGGACAAGATGCTGATCGAGATGCTGAAGCTGCACAAGAAACTGTAAGGAAGCAGGCAGGACTCACTAATACGGTGGAAACCAGGATAGGGATGGTGCTCCAAATCATCCTGGGTGTATCAGGATAAGGACGGCCACGGCACACAGATTGACTTATTTGATGTCAATACACTGTATTCAGAATAAAAGTCAGAAAAACCGCGATTTCTGGCATGGCCACAAATTGTGGCATTTGGGGAAGGATTTCTTTCTTACATGCGGTCTCTTCACTACGAAGTAAGAGACGGAAAGTATCTGTCTCTTCATGCGGAGGAAAGGCAGCAGGTAAGACTGTAAAGCCTTTTATCCGGAAAAGGAAGACTGCAGAGAACCCACGCAGGACACTCAATAATTGTCGGTCGGATACGAGAATCATCGTTTGTTTGACCGGAGCCGGGAGAAGATAGAGATGCAGGAAAAGATATCGATAAGATTTTTTAACGACCGCGAAGTACGGGCTGTCTGGGACGGTAAAGACAGTAGATGGCTTTTCTCTGTGCTTGATATTGTTTCGGTTTTAAGAGACGAGGATGATTATCAGAAGACGAGAAATTATTGGAAGTATCTGAAGTCGGAACTGTCACAGGACTTCAGCAAATCCATGGCTATCTCTTCGGCAGACTATATGATTTTGCGGGACAGATCCGTCCAAAGAATATGCCCGAAAATGATTACGATCAGATAATGGATAAATATATTGAGATGAATGTCGCACACTCTTTTATGGAAGGGAATGGGCGATCTACACGTATCTGGCTCGATATGCTCCTGAAAAAGAGACTGGGACTTTGTGTTGACTGGAGCAAAGTCGATAAGAAGAATCATCTTCGAGAAGATATCATGAATCGCAAATGTTCCTCCCTTCTTCAGAACACGCAGTGTCTTTTCCCATTCCATGAAAATGCTCTGTGCCAGGAGATCAGGATGCAGTCGTAGACGACAAAAAGGAGGCTCAGAATGCCACAGACGATGAACAAAACGGACATTCCGCAGATTACCGAGTAGATGAACCCTGAGAAGGAAAGTGCAAACAAGAATTAGAGAGGTTGCCGTATGATTTATGGCTTATCCATGATTCCTGGCACCGTTTCGGTTTTCTACGATATAAACTTCAAGAGCACTCTTCGCTTTTTTCTCCTGCTCCGATGTTATGGTTATTTTTCCATGCTCCATGGAAATGAGTCCATCTTTCCGGAAGGAGAGAAGATTTCGGTTGATGGTGTTGATGGACATGCCGATCTCCTCACTCATCTGCTGGCGTGTTTTTCTGACAACAGATGCAGGAGTAGCTGATTGTTCAGGTCTTACATTGGAAACTATGTTTTTCAGGATATATTTCAACAGAATATATTTTGCAGAATAGAAGTTCCGCTCGCCGCGGTTGTAGCTTGAGAAGTAGAGCTTATGCGCAACATGGCTGCTGACGAAGCGCAGCAGAGCAGGATCGGCATCCATCCATGAGGAAAAAACTTCAACTGGAAGATATGCTACCAGACATTGAGTGACAGATTCAATCGTAACGGAAGTAGTCGTTTCGCCGGCAAGAAGGGTCACTTCCCCGACAAATGAAGGTGCGTCGTTTATCTCAATCATAAAGACATTCCCATTCTCAAGCTCGTTGACCACACGAAACGTTCCCCGAACAAGAATACCAATACGGACAAGAGGGGTGTCTTTCTGTGAGATTGTCTGGTGAGGTTCATATACTTTCAGCTGAAACTGTCCGTCCAGCTTTGATGGAATAGATTTGTCGATCTGGTCCAGCACGGGGTATTTAGATCGAAGTTCGCTGTAAGTCATATCGGACCTTCCTTCATCAGATAATAAGTATGGCGCTGGGAAATTCCTCAGCGCCATTGCAGTTCTCTGATTCAGATTATAGTCTTCACACGGAAGCTGTCAAATAGCTTCCTGTCAGATCCAGTTTGTCAGCCAGGGATTCTCATCCGCAGCGTGCCCGGTTTCATATCTGATCTTTTCCATGTCCATTGTGAGAATCTTACGGTCTTTCATAACTGATTTTCCGTCGATAATACTGTGCTTTACGTCTGATCCAGAAGCGCATTCAACGAGTGTGTGCACCATGTTCTGTGTCGGCCACAGACGGGGACAATCCATATCAATAGCAATCAGGTCAGCAGGCGCGCCTGCCTTAATGCTGCCATCGAGAGCCCCGCGCAGCGCAGCTCCGCCTCCCCGGACAGCCATACTCAGAAGTGTTTCTGCCGGCATGACAGAGGAGTCAGCAGTTGTGACCCCTCGTTCGACCTGCATCAGGCTTCTGAACAGTCGGATTTCACGGAACAGGTCAAGTCCACCATGACCCGCACCATCTGAACCAAAACCACAGGAGATATGATCATGCAAAAGCTGGGGAGTCGGCGGAACACCCTTTCCGCAGTTTGAGAATGGACAGTGGACGACTGGAATATTGTATTCGCGCAGAACATCAATTTCATCCTGTGACAGAAAGATGGCATGCGCTGCCAGCATTCGCTGCGGAATCAGCTGCTCCTTCTCCATCCAAATAAATGGGCGTTCTCCGTATCTCTCAATGAATTCAGTTACTTCCGAAGCATATTCGTTCAGATGCGTTTCAAACGGGACATTGTCCTCGGTCGATGTCTGCATGACGGCCCGCAGCAAGTCTTCGCTGACAGCCGTCGGAGTAGTAACAGAGTAGATGGGAGTGATTCTTCCACTGCAGCCGGTAAGAGCGCTCTTCATTTCTCTGAGCCGTTTAATGGCTGCATCAACAGAAGGTGCCCGAAGGCTCTCAGGAGCGTGCGGACTGTCATTGGTCATGACTGTAAGAAATCCCCTAAGTCCAGACCTTTCATAGACGTCAGCAAAGGCTTCCGGATATTTTCCTCCCGCATCGACAAATGAAGTTGTACCTGAGGATATCATCTCCAGTGCGGCAAGCGAAGCGGACAGCTTTGACAGTGATTCTGTCAATCTGCTCTCGAAAGGAACATTGACTCTTTTCCAAATCACCGGTTTGACATCGAGAAGGCGTCCCCTGAGGAACTGCTGACTGGTGTGAATATGCCCGTCTGTCAGTCCCGGCATCCAAAGCAGATCGTCATCGTCATAGGTCTCTTCTGCAGAAAACTGTACTTTGTCATCCGGGCCTGTCATCAGGATCTTTCCATCCTGAACGGCTATAAACTGATTTGTGGCAATCTTCATCTCCGGCGTAAGGACAGAGGCGTGCCGGATCAGAATATCGCAGTGCAAAGTAGCTGACATGATGAAATCCTCCTGACATTACCGCAGCAGCATGACGAGAGAAAACACGATGGAAAAAACAGCAATTCCCCGCTTCAGTGCCTTCTGCGGAATCTTTCCTGCGGTACTACTCCCGAGCCAGATTCCGGCCGCATGGGAGATGACTGCAAGGAGTGTGATATTTGCCAGTCCATGAAGGTCCGCCTGGTTTCCATATATGATGATAGCAGGAATGGCGATAAAGATGGAATCGAACAATGCGGTCCCGACTGCAGTTCTTACCGGAAAACCCATCAGGACCAGAAGGGGCATAACCAGAACAGGACCGCCTGCTCCGGACAATGAACAAATGATGGCACAGAGAAATCCAATCATCGCCAGGACCGCAGGGCTGTCAAATGGGACTACCGGTCGGTCACTGCGTGAGCGCAAGATTGCCTCCTGTACCAAGATCATGATGCCGGAGATAAGGACGACCAGGTACAGAACGATTTTGATATATGCGGATACGTACTGTCGTCCGAGCAGCGCTCCTGCCAGGCTTCCTGCAAGTGAACTCAGTCCCAGAATCCATGCTGCCTTTTTCGGTAGTTCTCCCCGCTTGCTGTAACCTGCAGAACCAATCATACCAGAAACGGCAAAGCACAGAAATGCAAGGAACAGACTTTGAGACGGAGAGAGGCCACATTTTCCCATAAAGAGAATCGGGAGAAGAAAACCGGCGACCCCGCACCAGCCTATGCACAGGCCGACAAGAAAGCAGCCAGTGACAATCGAAAACAAAACAGTCATATCAGATAGCCCCTGTCAGCTTCAGGACCAGTTGCGCGATCAGAAGGGATCCCAGGAATGTACCGGTCATGACAAGAAGAGCAATGATGATATAACGCCATCCTGATTTGATGAATGCCTTCAGCTGATTGCTGATCGACATTCCGGCATAAGCCCCGACCATCGTGAGAGGGGCGGTAAAGTTGATTTTACCGGCGGCATCGATCACGAATTTGGAAATAGGTGATATCGGACATGCCGCAAGCAACCCGAGAATTGAGCAGTAAGCAACGGTAGGAAGCTTGAGCGGAATAATGGCCTTGAGCCCTGCCGCACAGAGTGCAATCACACACAGAACAAGAACGCCCGGAAGAGATTCTGTGACGGAAGCATTGAAACCGATCTTATTAGCAAGAAGCATTCCGGCACCGGTAACGCCGAGTGTAAAAAGCCAGTCCCTGATTCTCATGACAGCTCCCTCCTTCCATATTTCGTGATGCGGCCGATCTTCGGTTCAAGTTTACGGTACATCCAGTTGCAGAGTGGAATACCGATGAAGATTGCCATATAGATACCGTCGATTCCGGAGATCGTTTCGCTCGCTGCAGCAAAAGCAGCAATTTTGTCAGCATACACCGGCATCAGTTCTGAGAGTGATGCGACAGCAGAGGACATCAGAATGCCAGCTCCAACGCCAGATGCCATTCCAAGCGCATAAGGATGAAAGACTCCCATGGCGGCAAACATAGATGCCATGAATCCGAAGTAGATGGTTCCGACCATTCCGACCACAATGTAGACGGACAGGCTTCCCTGTGCCTCCGGTGAACTCGCTCCGAACATATCCTGCATCAGCGCAAGATTTGTTTCACGGTTAATGGAGTGGCAGGCTCCGATCGACTCTCTTTTAAGTCCCAGCATCAGCGCGATTGGAAGTGATAGGAATATCGTCCCAAGATTACCAAATTCCTGAAGAAGCAGTGCAGGCCCTGCAGATGCAACCGTTACGATGTTTGCTCCTGCATTTATTCCAAGCTTTGCAATAAATGGGAGTATTGCGACACCGACCAGCCCGGAAGCCGCCTTTACTTTCTTGTCATCGAGTATTTTCAGAACACTCGGACCGGTCAGAAGCCCAAGCGCCAGTGAGAAGAAAATCGGAAAGATGATGAACGTTCCCTTCCATACGGGAATCTTGATCTGTCCAATCGAGTCCGCGATCAGGATGAACAGAAAAGCAAGTAGGTAGATGATCCATTCACTCTTTATGCGGTCCCTAAGATTTGAATACGGGTAGGTTTTTGAATTCTTAGCCATGAGCACCACCTCCTTTGATTGATATTGCAAGTATAAGGGTTGAAGTCAGAATAAAATATCCCAAATGGGTGATTTTTGAAAAATGTTTTTCGAATAAAGTAGATGATCTAGTTAATGTATCATAAAGGAAAAAGCAATATGATACATATGAAAAGCCTTTTTGATACATAAGGAGAGACAGCAATATGCTCATAGGATATATCAGAGTCAGTACGGCAAGCCAGAAGTATGATCGCTAGCTGGACCAGCTTATAGAATATGGTGTGGATGAGCGAAACATCTACGAAGAGAAGATATCTGGCACAAAGAGCGACCGCCCGGAACTGAATCGGATGCTGGAAGAGCTGAAGGAAGGAGACGTTGTCGTTGTTGCTGACCTTACAAGGATCAGTCGGTCTTCTAAAGACCTTCTTGCCATCGTCGACAAGATCAAGGAGAAGAAGGCGGGGATAAAAAGCCTCAAGGACACGTGGCTTGATACGACATCGAACAATCCATACCAGCAGTTTCTCTTGACTGTCATGAGCGGGTTGTCTCAGCTTGAGTGGGACCTTATAAGCACCCGTGTTAAAGAAGGCATGGAAGCTGCCAAGAAGCGCGGGCACTATGCCGGCAGGCCGAAAACTGAAGCCGATAATAGAGCGGTTGTTCGGAAGATGGGGACTGCCGGGATGCGAGTATGTGATATCGTGACAGCTACGGGGCTGTCACGAAGCACTGTGAACCGGATTCCTGGGAGGCAGAAATAAGATGTACGTTCAGTACGGGAAATTATTGTTTCACGATACTGCGAATCATCAAATTCAAAGATCAAGCTATTATTGAGCAGACACTATGATATAATTCTGCTAAGAAAAATAAAGATCCGGCCTTCGCCGGATCAATGAGAACCTGCACAATGCAGACTATAAAGCGGTTTCGGAATAATCCTTATTTGAACTCGCCTTGTTAATTCGCTCTAATCTTAACATCAGATTGAGCATGTGTCAATTGGACAGGAGGGAAAATGGAATACTATCTTGGCCTGGATATGGGAACAAATTCAGTCGGTTGGGCAGTAACAGACAGGCAGTATCATATTCTCCGTGCAAAGGGCAAAGACCTGTGGGGAATCCGTGAATTTGATGAAGCTTGTTCTGCGGAGGATCGAAGAGCCACACGCACCTCAAGAAGAAGATGGCAGCGTGAGAAAGCAAGGATTGGTCTTCTTCAGGACTATTTTAAGGATGAGATTGACAAAGTGGATCCGTCTTTCTATCAGCGGCTAGACAACAGCTTTTTCAAGATTGAGGACAAAGACTCTGAAGTACAGTACAGAAATATTCTCTTTAACGATCAGAATTTTACAGATGCGGACTACAACCGTCAGTACCCGACGGTATTTCACCTGCGTTGCGAACTAATCAAAGACCCCAGCCCACATGACGTGCGTTTGGTGTATCTTGCTGCCTTAAATATTTTCAAACACAGAGGAAACTTTCTGAATCCGTCGCTTTCCGTCAGTGGCACACAAATTGATCTTACAGAAACGTATTCCGTTTTCCGCAACATGCTCAATACTTATACAGAAATCCAGTTTCCGAACGCATTTGACGAGACCTTGTTTCGGAGCATTATGTGCAGCAGGCGAATAGGGCGGACACAGCGTTTTGAAGCATTGAAGCAGTTTTTTGGCGTGGAGAAAGCAGAGAAACAGAAACTGGAAATTTTGCGCGCATTGGCTGGACTCAAGAGCAGCGCGGCAAAGCTGTTTTCTATTGAAACAGAAGAAAAACTGGAGTTCTGCTTTTCTGATGCAGGATATGATGAGAAGCTTTCAGAACTCGAGGCAGCGATTGGAGATGATGATTCTTCCATCCTCGGCAGTATGAAGCAGATCTTTGATGCCTGTGCCTGGGATACGATCATGGATGGATATCAGTATCTGTCCGAAGCCAGGATCGCGTCTTATGATAAGCACAAGAAAGATTTAAAAGTATTAAAATCAGTTTTCCGCAAGTATAAGACGCCAGAAGACTATGATCGATTTTTCAGATCTGACGCCGATGGCTCATACGGGGACTATGTGGGCTCCTATAATTCGGGGGAGAAACACCGCCGCAGAGGTTCAAAACATACGGCAGAAGATTTTTACAGTGCAGTGAAAAAGGTACTGAAGGACTGTAGCCAGGATGACGAAAATGTGAGGTATATTCTCTCAGAGATTGAACTTGGAACTTTCATGCCGAAACAGCTTACTGCATCGAATGGGATTATCCCCTTCCAGGCTCACTATAAGGAATTGAAAGCCATTCTTGAAAACGCATCAGGTTATCTTCAGTTTTTAAACAATATCAATCCTGAGAGTGGGCTGACGAAGAAGGAAGAAATCCTGAGAATCTTCAGCTTCAAAATTCCTTACTATATCGGACCTCTTACAGAGCAGAGCAAGAAAAATGGAGGAAATGGCTGGGTTATTCGAAAGGAAGCGGGGCCGGTCCGCCCTTGGAATCTAGACAAGAAGGTAGATATTGCAGCAACTTCAGAAGAATTTATTCAACGTATGGTGCGGAGGTGCACATATATGGCAGGTGAGAAAGTCCTTCCGAAGGCATCTCTTGCCTATGAAAGATTCTCTCTCCTAAATGAGCTGAACAATATCCGAATTGACGGGGAACGTCTGGACACATCACTCAAACAGGAAATCTATGAAGAACTTTTCCTCGGCGGGAAGGGAGTTACAAGAAAGAGGCTAGCATCTTATCTGGCGGGCAGAGGATTGATTGAGAATGAAAACCAGATATCCGGTATCGATGAACGGATTCATGGTCAACTCGCTTCCTATTGTCGGTTTTATAATATTTTCGGTGATGAATTGAAGAAAGATTCCTGCAGAGAGATGGTGGAAGATATCATTTATCTCAGCACAATCTTCGGCGATGAGAAGAAGTTTCTTCGGGAAAAACTGAATAAAAAATATGGTGATCGTCTTGACCGTAACACGATGAAGCGTATTCTTGCTCTGAAATTTACCGACTGGGGAAAACTTTCCAGGGCATTCCTGAATCTCCAGGGAGTGCAGCACGGGGCAAATGAATGTATGACATTGTCTGAGGCACTCTGGCGTACACCTTACAACATAATGGAGCTGATTAACAGCGATGAGTTTTCCTTTAAAGAAAATCTCAGCAGAGAGATAAACAATCAGCTTGGCGTGCTTCAGGATGTTACCTTTGATGATCTTGACGAGATGTATTTCTCGGCACCGGTAAAGCGGATGGTATGGCAAACGCTACTGGTCATGAAGGAGCTGGAAAAAGTACTTGGCGCTGCACCATCCAGGGTGTTCGTGGAGTTTACTCGAGAACATCAGGAGAGCAAGCGGACAGTTAGTCGGAAGCAGCAGTTCTTGAAATTGTTCCAGGGCAGTGAGTTCGAACAGGAGTGGAAGGATCTGATTGAACGGTCAGAAGAGAATGGGACGATCCGTAGCAAGAAGATGTACCTGTACCTGCACCAAAAGGGGATTGACCTATATACAGGTCAGCCGATTGCCTTGGAAGACCTGTTTGACAGCGGGAGATACGATATCGACCATATCTATCCGCAGAGCTTAACGAAGGACGACAATCTTGACAATAATATGGTCCTTACGGATAAGACCGTGAACAATAGGAAGCAGGACAACTATCCACTTCCCGGTGAAATGCGCAGAAAGATGCAGGGGCTCTGGTTCAGCCTGCATCAAAGCCACTTTATCAACGATGAAAAATATAAGCGGCTGACAGGAACAGAGCCGTTAACAGATGACCAGCTGGCGGGATTTATTGCCAGGCAGCTGGTGGAAACCAGCCAGGGCACGAAAGCCGTTGCAGATATACTAAAGTGCGTACTTCCGGCTGATAGCAAAGTGATCTATTCGAAGGCACATACCGTCTCTGATTTTCGAAATCAGTATGGGCTCGTCAAGAGCAGAGCGGTGAATGATCTGCATCACGCGCATGATGCTTATCTTAATATTGTTGTTGGAAATTCATACTATGTAAAATTCACGGACAGCCCTTATCGCTATATCAAAGAACGGTATTCGAAGGGAAGGGACAGATACAATCTGCCAAGACTGTTCGAGACGGATATTTCCAACGGGAAAGAAACTGCCTGGATCGGCTCCGGGAAACAGAACGGGAACAGTGAAAATATGAAGCCGGAAAAAGGAACAATTGTTACTGTTAGGAAAATGTTGTCTAGACCGTCACCTCTGATGACAAGGCTCACATTCACTGGCCATGGCGGTCTTACGAATCAGACAATCTACAGTGCGGAAAAGTCGAAGCCACAGATCTATCTCCCGTTGAAGGGGACAGATGCACGGTATGATGTCACGAAATATGGAGGAGTGACGAGCGCTAGTACTGCATATTTTATTCTGGTGGAATCCGTAAAAGGGAAGAAGAAGATTCGTACACTGGAGGCAATTCCGATTTATGTGGCATCTCAAGTGGAAAAGGATTCATCCGTACTGGAGAAATACTGTAAGGACTTTTTGAAGATTGAAAAACCGGTGATCGTGCTTAGAAAGATCAAACTTCAAAGCCTGGTGAAATGGAACGGCTATTTTCTTAACATCAATGGGAAATATGATGATTCTAGAATTTCGGTGAGAAATGCTACACAAATGCTTCTTTCTCAGGAGAGCGTAAAGTATATCAAGAAACTAGAAAAGTATAGTGAGAAAAGGGAACTAGACACGGCTATCACAGAAGAACATAATTTGGAGCTATATGATGAATTGACAATGAAGCATACAGATGGAATATTTTCACGGAGACCGAATCCGATTGGAGACGTTTTAACGAAAGATCGGCCTGTATTTGAGGCGTTGTCTGTCACCGATCAGATCACTGCATTGCTGGAGATCATTAAGACGACGGCAATTGTCGTGGGCGGACAGGCGGACTTGACATTGATTGGAGAGAAGAAGGGGTCCGGTCGTATGAAAATTCCGAAGACTATTTCCAGTGCATCAGAGATGAAACTTTATTATCAGTCTATAACAGGATTATTCTGTGAGGTTGTTGATCTGTTGAAAATATGAGCTGGCGTACGGTTGTAATATCAAATTGTTCTAAACTTGATTACCAAATGGGATATCTCGTTGTCCGCCAGAAGGAGATTACCAAGATACATCTTGGGGAGATTTATCTTCTGATTATTGAGAATACAGGTGTTTCCCTTACAGCTGCGCTACTTAGCGAACTGACAAAGAGAAAGATAAAAATTATCTTCTGTGACGAGAAACGGAATCCTTCTTCTGAACTTGTACCATATTACGGAAGCCATGATACCAGTGCCAAAGTCCGAGAGCAGATCAAGTGGTCAGATGATATCAAGAAAGCTGTCTGGACAGAGATTGTGGCGGAAAAAATCCGACGCCAGTCGGAAACACTAACGGAGTATGGCCATCCAGCTGAAGCCAGGATGCTTTGTGATTATATCAAGGAACTGCAGTTTGGAGATGAAACAAACCGTGAGGGACATGCGGCAAAGGTATACTTCAATGCATTATTTGGAAAGTCTTTTACGAGGAGTGAAGATAATAGCATCAATGCGGCGCTGAACTATGGATACAGTATTATTTTATCCTGCTTTACGCGTGAAATTGTTGCGAACGGATACCTGACCCAGTTGGGACTCTTTCATGACAACATGTTCAATCAGTTCAATCTCGCATCAGATTTGATGGAACCCTTTCGGCCATTGGTAGACTGCCTCGTGATGGATACGAAGCCAGAAAAATTTGAACATGATGAAAAGGTGGAAGTTTTAAAACTGCTTCAGCAGGAAGTCAGAATCGCAGACAGAAAGGAACTCGTGAATAACGCAATCAGGATATACTGCAAAAGCGTTTTTGATGCATTAAACGATCAGGATACGTCTTTGATCAAATTCTACAGTAATGAGCTATAGATTTATGAGAGTCATCGTGTTTTTTGATCTCCCCGTTCTGACTGCAAAGAACCGGAGGGACTACGTTCATTTTCGAAAGTATCTGATAAAATCAGGATTCTTGATGGAACAGGAATCCGTGTACAGCAAACTGGCGGCCAATGCATCCGTTGCGGATTCTATTATCGAGAGCGTGAGGAAGAACCGTGTGGATGAAGGTCTGATTGAGGTCCTGAAGGTTACGGAAAAACAATACAGCAATATGCAGTTTATCACGGGGAACAGATCCTGCCAGGTCCTGAATACAGATGAGAGGCTTATAATATTATGAGATTCACCATTCCATATCTTGGACTTGATTTATTGTTGCAGGATGATGTTATCACGTCTGTTGTGATTGAGGCACCAGAACTGTTTTCCAGAACCGTCGGAGATATTTGGAATCAGTCAATGGGCGGGGAGGGAGAGTGCCTTCTCGCTGAAAACGGAAAGAATATTAAACTATCCAGTAGAACCGTTTGTATTGTTAATCCATTTAACACGAATGTAAACGACCGTAGAATCATAGGCAGGCTTTACAAGGAGTTAAATAATCTTTCTTATGAATGCGTCCAGAAAGAAACAGCAGAACTGCACGCTGCGGTTCTTCGCTATCTGGATTCATTGACAAACTGTTCCTCCTATGCGCTTACTTACGATGAAGATATTGACCTTGTCGCACTCATGAAAGACTTCAACCTCAGAATTAATACGTTGGATGATTCCCTGTTGGAACAGATTATTGACTATATTCGGGCAAGTCACCAGATTTGCGATGTCACGGTCATATTTACAGTGAATTTGAAGCTATATCTGTCCGAAACGGAAATGAATCAACTCTGCGAATTTGCAATATATGAGAAAGTGTACTTGGTCGACATTGGAAATGTGAACCAATATTCTCTCCAGAAGGAGAAAACCTGGATTATTGATAAGGATAGGTGCATAATTGACTTGAATTAACAAACTGCTTCGCAAGCAGTACAGCCCGTTGACAGCCTCAGGCAAAATTTGAGGTTTGAGAGCCTTGTTAATTCAGATAGGTCTTAAACTATCCTGATGAGTAAGGCGGCTATAGCTTAGTTTGAGAGCCTTGTTAATTCAGATAGGTCTTAAAC